>CAZYYJ010000037.1:0-49637 GCA_964651595.1 uncultured Pseudomonadales bacterium
GGTGATCCCGATCCTCCACATCCAGCACCATGACGCCGGCAGTGAGCTGCAGGCGCTGGGCCAGTCCCGGCAGCAGATTGCACAAGGTCAGTCCATCCCAGAACGCCAGCAGATCCGCCTCGATCATGCGGTGCGCGGACGACACCTGGCGGTAGCTGATCTCTGCCTGCCGATCCTGCGCCAGCTCTTCCGGTGTACGCTCGCGCTCCCATTGCGCCACCACCAGAGCTTCCATGGCATCGTAGTCGGCGACGCCCACGGAGGTGGTGACGATCTCACCGTCCCTGCGCACCTGCACCAGCGCCTGATCGCCCACCTGCATGCGTCGGTATGCCCACAGCATGCGCAGGTAGTCATGGCCATCGCCCTCGATGTGGGTGTCGTTGGTTGCGACGATCTCGTCACCCTCACGAAGGCCGGCCTGCTCGCCCGGGGAACCAGCGGCCACGTAGCTGATTCGCAGATTCCGATCGACGTACACCCCGGAGGACGTATCCCCGCCGTTCACCAGCCGCTCGAAGCTGGCGGCATCGAGCCGTGCAGACAGTTCGGCGTCGATCTGCTCCATGCGCGTGGCAATGCGGGCCTTTTCCAGCAGCCGCTCCAGCACCTCATGGTCGGACAGGTTGGCTTGCGCGGGCGTGGCAACCGGCGGCGACGCCAGCGCGTCGGCGGTCAGCGTGGCGACGATCAGGCAACGTACCAAAACAGTCTTCATACACCGTCTCCCATCGAGAAAGTGCTACTTTTTTAGCATACTGCTATTTTTTTAGCATCAACTTTCGGCGTCCCACTTCCATCTCCGTGTTGCCCTGGCTATCGTGCGTCCCGGAACGCAGGGAGCACCGCTATGAAGACACTGTTTCGTCCCACCATGGTCCTGTTGCTGCTGGCCGTAGCCAACCCGGCCGGGGCGGCTCGAGAGCCACGCACCGATCATCCTCTGATCGAGGCCTACGAAGGTTCCACCATCCGTCGCAAATCCGTTACCGAGTTCGACGAATACCAGGCGTTCACCGGCATGGACGCGTCCGGCAAGACCCCCACCACGATCGCGCTGGAAGGCAAGGTCACGAAAATTCTCTACACGCACCCCAAGGAACGCTCAATCCTGGAGATGTTCCGCAACTACGAGATGGCAGCCGCTGCCGCAGGGGTGGAAACCATCTACACGTGCAACCAGAAAAAGAAGGAGTGTGTCGAACGTTATGCGGGGCCAACGTTTCAGAAGGTGTCCGACATCCACTCCATGAGCAACCTGGACGGCCGGTATTTCCTCGGCAAGCTGCAGCAGGCTGAGCAGACAGCCTACCTCGCGGTAGCGGTCGGCACCGCCAGTACAACCATCCATGTCGTGGAAGTCAGAGACATGCAGACCGACAAAGTCCACCTGGATGCGTCAGCGCTGGGTAAGGGTCTGGACAGCCGCGGTTTCGTCGTGGTGGAAGGTATTTTCTTCGACACCGACAGCGCCAACCTCAAAGACAGCTCTACGCCCGCCCTGGCGCAGATTGCCGGCCTGCTGGGCGAACGTCCGCAGCTGGCAATCTATGTGGTGGGCCACACGGACAGCCAGGGTGCGCTGGCATACAACGTGGATCTGTCCAGGCGACGGGCGGCCTCAGTGGTCGAGCGGCTGGTGGCCGGCTACGACATCGCACCCGCCCGCTTGTCGGCCCATGGCGTCGGGCCCCTCGCCCCGGCGGCCAGCAATGCCAGCGACGCGGGCCGGGCGGAGAATCGTCGGGTGGTGATTGTCGCGCAATAGCGCGATCGTGACAGGCCAGCCGCGCTGGCGTTATTCGTCTTCCGTGTCCAGCAACTGGCGGTAGTGGCGCATGTGGCGCACGGCCGAGATTTCGTCTCCTGACAGCTCACAGATGCGCGCCAGATTGTAGTGCGCGTCGGGGATGCGCGGCGCCTTCTGATAGAAATCCGCGGCCTTCGTCGTCTCGTCCAGCTCGTCGAAGATGGTGCCGAGGTTGTAATACGCAAGCTGGTGCCCCGGTTTGGCAGTAATGGCCAGCTCGTAGTGGCGCTTGGCGTGCTTGAGATCACCCTTCAGCTGATAGAGGCGGCCGAGGTTCACGTGCGCGTCGGCGTTCTTCGGATCGAGACGGATCGCCTGTTTGTAGGCGTCCGGTGCCTTGTCCGGGTCGACCTCTTCCAGATCCAACCCCAGGTTGTACCACTCGTCCGTGTCCAGATCCGACGCTTTGGCCGCTTCCAGCACGTGCTGCTCGGCAATCTCTTCCACCACCGTTTCCACGTTGGCAGGGTTGAGCTCCTGAGCGGCAAAATCGAGGGTCGTCTGGCCCGTCTCCACCTCCCACGTGTGGTTGGCGTCACGCACGACGACGTTGGTGCCGTCCGCGTAGATGCGTACCGCACTCAACGACTTGGCCTGCGCCATTTCAGCCTTCAGTTTCACCAGAGCCCGATACGCTTTACGTGTGCTCACCTTGGCGTCCAGCAACCCCTTGGCGGTACGCAGCAGCACCACGTCCTGAAAGGAGAAGCGGAATTCGCCGCGCTCGCCGCGGCCTGGTTGGATGAGTTTGCGCCTGACGTAGTGGCGCACTTGGTCGGTGTTGATGCCTATGAGTTCAGCTACTTCTTTCGTCGTGTAGCCTGACATTTAGCGTGCGCTCACCTCGATTTCCCGGACCCCGTAGATTTTGCCTTGGTTGCCGCGCCCTTTCTAGACGCGCGGGCCGCGGATTTGGCTTTGGCGGCGGTTTTGGCCCCGGACCGGCGCTTCGGCGCTGCTTTACCGGACGTGCCTGAGGCCGCCTTCTTGTCCACGGAAGCTTTCAACGCTTCCATGAGGTCGACGATCTTGTTGTCCTCCCGGGCCTCCGTCGGCACGCTGATTTCCTGCCCGTCCACCTTCTGTTCGATCAGCTCCATCATGCGGGAGCGCACCACGTCCTCATAGTTGTCGGGCTCGAAGTCGGCGTTGACCCGCTGCTCGATGATCTTGACGGCAAGATCCAGCTCGTCGGCGTTGATTTCGCAAACGTCCAGCGGCACGTCCTCGAAGGCGCGCAACTCGTCCTGGTGCTTCAACTGCTCCATCAACAACCCGTCTGCCGACGGACGGATGAGCACCAGGTAACACTTGCCTCGTGCGGCGTAGCTGGCCAGGGCAGCGCGCTCTGTGCTGGCCAGCGCTTCTTTCAGCAGATGGTACGAGCGGGCTGCACCTTTGTCGGGGCCGAGGTAGTACACCTTGTCGATATAGATGCGCTCCACCTTGGCGAGCGGCACGAACTCCGCGATGTCTATGGCATTGGTGGACTCGACCTGCATCGCCTTCATTTCTTCGGGCGTGAAGGTCACAAACTGCCCTTTGGCAAATTCGTAACCCTGTATGAGATCGCTGCGTTCCACCACCTCACCGTCATCGGCGCGCACGTACTGCTGCTTCACGCGCGAACCGTCCTCGGTGAGGTAGTTGAAGCGAATGGCTTTGGTGGAATCGATGGTGGAGTAGAGCTTGACCGGAATGGAAACCAGGCCAAACGAAATGGTGCCGGAACCAATGGCTCGTGCCGCCATGACATTCTCCTTGGGCAGGGGCCGGGAAGCATACTCCCGGGGTCAGGAGCGGGCAACCCGGCGCCCCGTTGCCAGACACGCGCTTAAACCCGCTTTGCGACGATGGTCACGGCCCGGCGCGATTGCCTTCCTGCGCCTCAAGCGCAGCGATGATCCGTGCGCGGATGCGCGGCCCGTCGCGCCGTTTGAAGCCGACATGGCGCCACACGATACGGCCGGCAGGATCGATCAGGTAGGACGTCGGCATTCCCGGCAGAGCAAACGCGCGCGCCACCCTGCCGTGCGGATCGCTCAGCACGGGATAGGACACCGGAAACCGTTCCAGAAAGGCGCGCCCGTCCTCGGGACGCTCGTCGAGGTTGACAGCCAGCACGGTGAAACGCTCTCCCGCCAGTTCCTTCTGCAGGTTGTCCAGCACCGGCAGCGCATGCCGGCAGGGTCCACACCAGGATGCCCAGAAATCGAGATACACGAAGCGGCCCCGCAGATCCACGAGGGACCGTGGCGTGGATCCCGCGAGCTCCGGCAGTTCGAAGCCCGGTGCGTCCTCGGCCCGTGCCGACGGGGCAGGCAGC
Source organism: uncultured Pseudomonadales bacterium (assembly GCA_964651595.1). Lineage (GTDB taxonomy): Bacteria > Pseudomonadota > Gammaproteobacteria > Pseudomonadales > Azotimanducaceae > UBA4421. The sequence continues at coordinate 4,137 of CAZYYJ010000037.1, forward strand.
ATCGCCGCCACGGCCACGCAGGCGATCAGCAGCAGCGTCACCAGGCTTCCGGGCGGCCGGCACAACCAGCCGGCCTGAGCGGATGCTGCCAGAGCTATGCGCCCGTGATTGGCAATCGTCGCCTCCAGGCGGGATCCAGGAGACGCCAGTATAGCCCCCGTTTCGCGTTGTCAGTCACCAAAGCGGCGGCTACCATCTTTGCGTGCCGGGAGGAGTGACGAACAGGTGTCGCGCAACATCACCAGGAACCAGATACCGTTGGCTGCCGCGTTATTGAGCCTGCTGCTGGGCGCTGCAGGCTGCCAGCAGGTGGCACCCTGGGAACGTGGCACCCTCGCCCGGCCGGAAATGGCGCTGGACGCAGACCCGCTGGCCACCGCGTTGAAGCGGCAGCAGTACGACAGCAAAGAAGCCGCCGCCGGGGACGCCAACCCCGCAGGCGCTGGGTGCGGGTGCAACTGAGCTCGTGAACCGCGCTGTCTCGCTCCTGAACATGGCGGCTGCAGCCCTGCCCGCCCTGGCCCAGGCTTCCACACAACCCACAGAGACGCAGCTCAGCGTGGCGACGTCCAGCTATCGGGAAGATGGCGTGAATCGCGAGGACGTGCTCACCGGCAGCGCGCGCCGCTACGAAATCGACGTGCACCAGTTTCAGCTCACCGCCCCCGTCGGCGAAAGCTGGTCGGCAGGGCTGGCCGTTTCCCGGGAGATCATGAGCGGTGCTTCACCTGCCGCCGGCGTCCAGGGCATTGACGGAACACCCCGCCTCATCATGAGCGGCGCCAGCATCCGTGACGCGCGCAACGCCACCGACCTGTCCATCACGAAACACCTCGACCGCGGCGCCATCAGCACGAGCATCATGGTTTCGAACGAGGACGACTACGAATCCTACAGCGGCGTCGTAAACGGGGAGCTCGACCTCGGCGATGGCCTCACGACCCTGGGCGCCGGATTCAGCTATGCCGAGGACACCCTCGAGCCGAGCGATGCGCTGGTCACCGGACGGATCGAGCAGGAATCGCGCTTCTCGAGCTCGGGCACACTGTCCGTGACCCGGGTGATCAACGCCCGCACCGTGCTGCAGGGCGGCCTCAGCTACACCCGGCACAGCGGTTTTCTGTCTGATCCCTACAAGCTCCTCGACGTGCGTCCCGCAACGCGCGAACGCTGGTCTCTCTCCGCCCGGCTGCGGCATTTCGTCGCACCGGCTCACGCCGCCTGGCACCTGGACTACCGCAGCTACCAGGACAACTGGGGCGTGGATGCGCATACGCTGGAAACAGCCTGGTATCAGAATCTGGGAGGCGGCGTGCAGCTCGTGCCCTGGGTGCGTTACTACACCCAGGACGGGGCAGCCTTCTTCGACTACACAGACGACTTCACGGCACCTCCGGACCAGCACAAATCCAGCGATCACCGCCTGGCGCCATTCGGCGCATTCAGCTACGGGGTGCGTTTCCACTTCCGCGCGCCGCGCTGGGGCATGCGCCTCGGCGTGGAACGTTACACTTCCAGCGGCGACTACGGTCTCAGCAACGCCGAGTTGAACCACCCCGCCGAAGTGCAGTTCACGCGCGCATCGATCGGCTGGGATCTGCGCTTCTGAGCCCGTGAGCGACACGACACGGGTACGGCGTTTCACGGCCATGGGCAGTCCGTGCGCCATACACGTCGAGGCGGCGGGCGCACCGACAGAAAACCCGCATGAGCTGCTCGAGCACTGCCTGGCGGCTTGCGTCACCGAGGCCCAGCGCTTCGAGTCCCGCTATACCCGTTTCCGCGAAGACAGCGTCATCGGCCGCATCAACGCAGCCGCCGGCGACTGGGTCGCCGTGGACGAAGAGATGGAGCGCCTCCTCGACTACGCGGAGGCTTGCTGGCAGGCGAGTGACGGCACCTTCGACGTCACATCGGGGCCACTGCGCGCGGTCTGGCATCGGGACATGGAGGCGCTGCCTGACAAGGCAGCACTGACAAGCGTTCTCACGAACGTGGGCTGGCGGAAGGTGCAGCGGCGCCCGGGAGCCGTGCGTCTGCCGCACGCGGGCATGGCTCTGGACTTCGGCGGCATTGTCAAAGAGTACGCGGCGGATGCCGTCGCGGGGCTGGCACAACGGCTCGGCATCCGTCACGGCATTGTCGATCTTGGCGGCGATCTGAAGATCATCGGCCCCCACCTGGACGGCTCCGGCTGGGACATTGGCATCACCGATCCCTGGCGCGCCGGTGCGGCGTTAGCCCACATCCAGCTCGTGCAGGGAGCGGTGGCCACCAGCGGCGACTACGAACGGGGCTTCAACGTGGCGGGGCGGCGTTACAGCCATCTCCTGGATCCGCGCAGCGGCTGGCCCGTGGAAGGCCTCGTGTCTGTCAGCGTGGCCGCCGAGACGGCCGTTGTGGCCGGGAGCTTGAGCTCCATCGCCATGCTGATGGCTGAAAGCGAGGCGCTGACCTGGCTGGATTCTCTTGCCCTGCCCTACGTTGCAGTGTCGCGCCGGCGCAACGTGCACACGGGCGGTGCTTCACGAAAAGAAGGGCAGCAGCTCCGTGTTGTCGAACGGGAATGAGGCCGTGACCGGCGACGCGCCTATGCCGAGATAGTCCCGCAGCGCTTTGTGAACGTGCTTGGGATAAATGATGGTGCCGCTGTCGCTCTGGGCCAGCGTCGCCGGGTCGACCTTGACGGGCAGGGCGATATTGGCGTTGTCGTCATCCGGGTGCTGGAAGATGTTCGATCCGCCGATGACGCGATTGGTCCAGGATTGGTTTTTTTCCATCACCACAACGCTGCCAACGGGCGAGTGGTCTTTACCATTGTCCGCGTTGTAGTGCGGGGTGCGGCCGAAGTCAGAGGCGATGACCACAACCAGGCGGTCGGCCAGGCCGAGCGTTTCGGCATAGTCCCAGAGGTAGTCGACGCCGTCAGCGAGGAACGCCAGCAAGGGCTCGTGCAGCGGGTCGTGGTTCTGATGTGTATCGAAACCGCCGATGTAGAGATCTGCGGCAATGGAGACGCCGGCCTGAAAGGCCAGCAGCGCAATCTGCGCCTGCTGCTTCAGCGCGCTGTAGGCTGCGCCGGACTGCTCAACCTGCTGCAGTTCCTCTGCGGGAGGAATGAGGGCGGCAAACTGCGCAAGCTCCTCCGACGTTTCCAGCGCCGTTCGATAGTAGCCGCGATTGCGGGCGGCCCGGGGCAGCAGATCAGGCGCTGCCGCCAGGTCGCCCATGCGCGCCACCCGCGACGCCTTCAGCAGCTCCCAGTCTTCCGCCTCCAGAAAACCCACCTCACTCCAGGGCACGAAGTTGGGCCGGGCAATCTCTTCGAGCTGCTGCGGGTCGTCCACGCGCGTGTACCGCGTCACGCCGCCGGTCTGTGAATAACCGCCGAAGTTCAGGTACGACATGGACAGCGCCGGCGCGTAGTGCGCTGACAGCAGCGCCGTCAGCGACGGGTAGCCCTCGCTGACCCGCCCGCTCCAGTTGTGCACCACACCAACGGTGTGCGAGTTGGTCTGGGCGTCGACGCCGTTGATGACCAGCATGCGATCAAAGTACTTCTGGAAAAAGCTCGCGTTGTTGCCGAACGGCGCGAAGGGCAGATTGCCCGCCTGCTGAATGGACGCGCTCTCCGCCCAGTGATTGATCACCGGTTCGCCGGGGCGGTTTTCTTTCGGATCGCAGAAGCTCGTTGGATCCCAGCCGCCGTCAGCCTGCACCAGCACGAACAGTTTACCCGCGTAATCTCCGGAAGCCGCGAAGCCGGGCATGCCGAGCGAAAGGCCCGCCGTGCCCAGCAGCATCTTCAGCGCATCCCGTCGATTCATGGCCATACCCGCGTGCTCTCTCCCACCTACAGATAAAGGTACCGGTAGTCCATGAGGAACCAGGCCAGCACCGCTATCCAGGTCTCACCCATGTACGCCGGGTCCGTGAAGTCGATTGTTTCGAGGTAGGCGCTGATTGTGGGCCAGTCCCACTCTTCGTACCCGTCGGCGTTGAACGTGCGCGCGCCGGGCACGTAGTCGTCGAAGTACCGGTTGTCCGACCCATAGTTGCAGGGCTGGCCCCGGTTGTTGAAGTAACGGTTCTGCCCGTCGGGGTCTGCGGCCACCTTGCGTTGCCAGACAGACACCAGGAACTCGAAGGCGCGATCCACCTCGGCACCGTTGCTGTCGACAGGCTGGCCGAGCAGACGCTCGAACAGCACCGCAAGCTGGCTGCGGATCTTCTGCGCCCCTTTCGACGCGTCGGGATTACCTACGTTGACGATGCGCAGGGCCATGTGCGCGGGATCGGGGCCCGCCTGATCGGCCCAGGCGACGCTCTCGATGGTATAGGTGCCTGCGCTGGCGATACTGAAAGGTACCTGCAGCGGGCAACCACTGCTCCACAGCACGTAGTCGGTATCCTGAGCGCTACCGGCACCGCAGGGCAGGGGATCGAAAGCGCCGAGCTCAATGGTCTGCACTACGGCACCACCGCTGTTGCGAATGCGGATCTGGTCGACGCGCAGGTTCCGGTCTGCCCCCGTGTCCGGCTCGTAGTAATCGTTGGTGAAATCCACGTTCAGCAGAAAGTCCCCGCCATCGAGGGTCGTAGTGGTGCCATAAGCCTGCCGCGACGCAAAGTCGTCCGGGGCAACGTCGAACTCAGCGCCCGCTTCCCCATCGGGGGTATCCGTGAGCGAAACGAGATCCAGCACGCGACGCGCTTGCGGCGCTGCCATGTAGAGGTCTTTGTGCACAACTGCGCAGCTCACGTTGGCAGCATGGGCCTGAGCCACCCCGGCCATGACCGCGGTGACGTCACGGGCCCGCTCGATGATGCCGTCGGAGTCGATGCCGCCGTGGTACAGCCTGAAGCGATCTGTCAGGTTTGCAAAATCCCGTTCGGCGTAGGGGTCGTAGTAGCGCCCCCACTGAAAACCGGTGGCCGACAGTGTTTTGCGCGCAAGCTGCTCGGGCGTGAGCAGACGCTCGGACCCGGCGTCTTCCAGGGCCACGAGCCGCACCGGATCGTCATCGGACACGCTGCTTGCACGGAACCACGGGCTCATCACCAGCTCGATGAGCAGCGCTTTCAGATCGTAAGGCGCACCATCCTCGATGCCGGCGCGGAAGCGATCGCCCAGATCATCCACGAAGCCAAGCTGTGCGTTGGCGGCCAGCAGCCGCCCCTCGAAGGTGGCGTCACCATCATCCTCCGGTATCTCCGTCACCTCGGCGCCCATCACCGCCGGCCACCAGAAACTCACGGTCGCACGGGCAAAACGCGGGTCTGCAGTGATCTCCCCAGCCAGCCACTGCAGGCTGGTTTGCGAGTCGGGAACGAACAGGCTCTGGAAGCCGGGTAACCGCATGTCCCGGTACCAGGTATCACCGTAGATGTAAGGCGACGGCGACCCGTCGGGGGGATACTTGTAGTTGGGGTCGAGAGAATCGAGACCCTCCCATTTGTCGCGGTAAAACCCGTCGTCGCCGTAGTTCTGAAACGCACCGGCAACCGGGTCCATCACCTGGTGGCAGGGGATACAGGCAGCATTGTTCAATGTCGGGTTGTTGGTATCCGCCAGCACATCCGGGTCGTTGGTGCGAGCCGCAGATTTTTCGATGTCGAAACCCAGAAAGTGATAGTACGTCCAGCGCGAGCGGGCCCGGTTCCGATTCGTCGACGTCGATGGATAGCGCTTCAGATAAGCCAGACTGTTGAGCAACCCGGCGTGCGGATAATCGGTGATCAGATCCCCCGGATCGCTGACGTACAAACCCGTGTCCAGATCGAACTCGGACACCTTCGAGGGTCCGTCGCGGTAGTAACCGAGAATCTGCACCGGCTTGAACTCGTGCGGATCGTCGGGATCGTCGAACGTCGCCGTAGAGGCGCCATAACCCTCCGCTGCCGTGCCGTTGGCGAGCACGTAGTCGGCGGTGAGAATTTCCGTGTACGGCAGGTCGTTCTGCACAACCCAGGCGATCAGTTCCACCGGCGCCCGCGCCACGCCGTACTGCAGACGGTTGTACCAGCGAATCTGAATCCTAGGATCAGCGCCGTTTTCCTGCCGGTCCACCAGCAGCTCATGGTTTTTGTTGGCCACGTTGACCAGAAAACCGAAATTAGGGTCTACCGCCTGATGCCCCGGCCCGAACTGCCTGTCGGTCAGCAGCCGGTCGTTGGCACCTTCGATGAGGAAGGCATGGAAGGCGTCGCCCTGCATGAGGTTGCGCAACGTCTGGCGCAGCGCAGCCTCGCCACCACCCTGCACCGCGGCAAGCTCCGCAGCGGTTGGATAGCGACCGGCAAACAGCAGCGCGGCCTTGCGCAGGGTCTGCGTCAGATCGATGAGCGACACGGTGTCGAACAGGGTTGAGGGTGAAATACCGGCACTCGACCCGCCGCTGAGCAGATCCAGCACGTCGCTGAGATCAGCAAATTCCTGCGAGCCCGGATCCAGCTGCCGGCCACCGCCATGGGCGAGGCCGCCCTGCACCTTGTTGCGGATACGGTTCGCCGCGTCCGGGGTGGTGTCCACGTAGTCCCGCAGCACCTGGAAGTTGTTGTCGAGGAAGCCGGGGACCGAAGCAGGCTGGAAAATCAGGGCCGATGCGGCTGCGATACCGCCGACGCGATGACAGGCAATGCAGATCGATTGCACAACCGGGCCCGATACCTGGTCGGCGAACAGCGTCGCCGCCTCGGCAATCGGGTCGGGGTCGGGATCCGGGTCGGGGTCAGGATCCGGGTCGGGGTCCGGGTCGGGCGGAGTCACCGTGAAGCGCAACACGAAGTCTTTACCCAGCGTCCTGTCGGCAATCTGCGCCTTCATCGCGTTGGACCCTCTGCCGATGATGCGCAGCTCGTAGCTGTCCCCGGCGGCAACCACCCCGGCGAGATCCACCGTGAGGGTGCGGTTGGTGACGCGCAGCGCCGCTGGCTGCAGAGTGATTTCGTTGCCGTTGTTGAAGTTGCCGTCTCCGCCGCTGCCACGCAGCCGCACGGAATTGTTGTTCACACTGCTCGCTCGGGGCGGCGTGAGGAAGTTGACTGTGAGTGTCGCAGGCAGGGTTTCGAAGTCGGATCCCTGGCTCGGGCTGAAGCCCGTGACCTCGAAAGGTATGGCCAGCAGGATGCGCAGAACGGAGGAACCTTCCTCCTCCTCCGGCTCAGCGGGTTGCGCCTGGGCGGCAGAGAAAAGTGACGAGGCAAGCAGCACCAGCAGCGCAGCGCCGATGCGACCCGGTGTCAGCCGCAGCGTGCCATCGCCGTCACGGTACCGTACCGCACCCGCTATCCGTGGGCGCATCGCACGGCTGAAAACAGCCTCTGCCAAGGCCGACCTCCTTCCTCTTTGGACCGTTTATCGCCGGAGGAGGACGGGATTGCAAGTGCGCCGTGACGAGCCGCGCGGGACGGGACGGCTCGCGCGACGGGAAGGCGCAGTCACCGCACCGGCTGGCGTCGTGTCACGCCAGCCGCAGATCAGCCTCAGCTCGACAGGCCAACGGCCCCCTGCTGGGCGGACAGAATGTGATGCTTGAGGGCCGCTTCGGCTTTCGCGCGGCTGTCGAAGGGACCTTTCATGCCATCGCGGGTCTTGAAATAGTAACCGTCCGACTGTTTCTCGATGCGGTCTTTGGTGGACTCGCCACTGAAGTCGTCCAGGCGCAATTGCCCGGTGCTGGCAAGACGTGCGGCCACGTCGTTGATACTCATGTCCTTGATGTGCCGCTCACCACCAGCGCTGAAGCCGACCCGGGCCATGTTCTGCTTCACGTCCACTTCCAGCACGAAGTACAGGCGGCCTTCTTCCACGAACAGTCTTCCTTCGAAGCGATTGGCCAACGCCGTATTGTGAGTCATTTCCTTGCTCTCTTGCTCTTGCTGATCGCGTGACCCAGACCTTACTAACCGGTTCTCGGGCGCGCTGCCAACTGCGTCACAGATTGCGCGACGCTATACTGGCAGGGCGCGGGCCGCCGCTACGCGCCGTTTCTCACGGAGCAGACACCGGGTCGCGCATGGCCAAGCTGGACAACCCCAGGCTCGATTCCTACCGCGCCAAGCGAGATCCCGGTCGTACGCCCGAGCCGTTCGGCCGGCTGCACATTCCTGCCACGGGCAAACTCTTCGTGGTGCAGCAGCATGCCGCCTCGCATCTGCACTTCGACCTGCGGCTGGAGGTGGACGGCGTGCTGAAAAGCTGGGCGGTACCCAAGGGACCGTCGCTCGATCCCGCTGACAAGCGCTTTGCCGTGGAAACCGAAGACCACCCGCTGGACTACGCTGACTTCGAAGGTCAGATCCCCGCGGGCAACTATGGGGCCGGCCACGTCATCGTCTGGGACCGGGGTCGCTTCGAGATGGTGAAACCTTATGCAGCCGGTTTCGCCAAAGGCAAACTTCTGTTCCGTCTGCATGGCCACAAGCTGAAAGGGACGTGGACGCTGGTGCGTATGAAGCCGAAAGCTCGGAGCGCCCACGACGGCCCCGGGCGCGAATGGCTGCTGATCAAGGAACACGACGAGCACGTCCGCGAAAACTCCGCCCTACCCGACACGTCCGTGTTGTCGGGCCGCACCGTCACCGCCCTGGCCGATGCCGCACCGCCAACGGCGCTGAACCGGCGCCTGGGACGCATGGCGAAAACGACCTTCAACCGTATCGACACCCGTCCGATGCTGGCTAGTGCCAGTGATGCGCACGACCGCAAAGGCTGGCTGTGGGAGCTGAAGTACGACGGTTACAGAATTCTCGCAGCCAAAGGGCCCGACGGCGTGCGTCTGATCACCCGCAACGGCTACGATCTGGCGCAGCGCTTTCCCGAGATCTGCCAGGTGCTGGAGCATCTGCCTGTCGACGAATTCATCATCGACGGCGAGCTGGTCGTGAACGACGATCAGGGGCGACCCAGCTTCGCCCGGATGCAGCACCGCGCAAGATCGCTGTCGCCGCACGCGGTGGCGGCAGCCGCCATCGAGCTGCCCGCCACCTACTACGCCTTCGACGCGCTATACATCGCCGCTTCCAGGGATCCCGCCGGTACGGGGAGGGATCTGCGGGAGGCATCGCTCGTCACGCGCAAAGCCCTGCTGCGGGTGCTACTGCCGGAAGCCTCGGCGCTGGTCTATTCCGAGCATTTCGCCGATCAGGGTCGCGCCATGCACGCTACCGCCCGCTCGCTGGGCATCGAAGGCGTGGTGGGTAAGCGCGCCGGCTCGCGCTATCGGCACGGGCGCTCGCAGGACTGGGTGAAGGTACGGAACCAGCGCACACAGGAGTTTGTGGTGGTTGGCTGGTCCAGCAGACACGCCAGACCCACCGGCCCCGGGGACCTCACGTCGCTGGCGCTGGCCGAGTACCGGGGCGACGCGCTGTGTTATGTGGGCCACGCCGGCTCGGGGTTGAGCCGGCAGCTCACGGACACGCTTGCCGCCGGGCTGAAGCGCCTGGCGCGCAAAACCCCGCCCATGGCGCCCGCGCCCGCAACAAAGAAGCCCACGCACTGGGTGCGTCCCCGCCTCGTGCTGGAAGTGGCCTATACCGAGTACACACCCGCCGGCCATCTGCGCCATCCCAGCATTCTGCGGCTGCGCGATGACAAGCGTGCAGACGAGTGCCTCAGCCGCTTCGACGGCGGCGCCGAGGCGCTGGAAAACGTGGCCGCGGCCACGCCAGCTCCCGTGGTGGTCACCAATCCCGACAAGGTGTTCTTCCCCGCGCAGGACGGGGTGGGCGCTGCCTTCACCAAGCAGGACGTGGTCACCTACTACCGGCAGATTGCGCGGTGGATGCTCCCGTACCTCGCCGACCGCCCCATCGTCATGACCCGCTTTCCCGACGGCATCCACGGCAAGTCATTTTATCAGCGCGACGTGCCAGACTACGTGCCGGGCTGGCTGCGCCGGGAGCTGCTCTGGAGCGAGTCGCGGGAGAAAGGCGTCGACCGGGAGATCGCCTACTTCGTGCTGGAGAAGCCCGAAGATCTCGCCTACGTCGCAAACATGGGTACCCTGCCCATTCACATGTGGCACTCCCGCATCGCCGCCATGGAGCACCCGGACTGGTGCGTGCTGGACCTCGACCCCAAGGCCGCGCCTTTCAGCGACGTGATCACGCTGGCGCTGGCCATCGGTGAGCTGGCAGATGAAGCCGCGCTGCCGGCCTATGCCAAGACGAGTGGCAAAAGCGGCCTGCACGTGCTGATTCCCCTCGCCGGGCAGCTCACCCACGAGCACGCGCGAACGCTGGGCGAACTGCTTGCCCAGATCATCGTCGCCCGCCATCCCGGCATCGCCACCATTGCCCGCTCCGTGCGCGCCCGCGGCAACAAGGTGTACGTCGACTTCATGCAGAACGGGCACGGACAGCTGATCGTGGCACCGTTCGCCGTGCGGGACACGCCCGCGGCAGGCGTGTCGATGCCGTTGAAGTGGACCGAGGTGAACGGCAGGCTGGCCAACGAGCGGTACCACATCGGCAACGCCGTGGCGCGCATGCGGCGCCTGCGCTCCGATCCCATGGCAGGGGTTCTGGACGACGTGCCCGACCTGCTGCGCAGCCTCGAGCGGCTGGGTCGTCTGGCTGCCAGGGCATAGGCGCCATGAGCAGATCCGCGCGTGCTGGCACCGTGCTACTGCTGCTGCTCGCGTATCTCTGCGCAACTACCTATCCCTACGAAATGCTCTCGAACGCCGCCGTCATCGACGACGGCGCCTTCGTTTTCCAGGCGCCCGGCATCGTCGCGTGGCAGGGACCGGCGGCGGCCCCGGAGACGCAGCGCCTGGACATACGGCTGGTGGCAACGTCCTTCGATCCCCTGCAGGAGGGTCCGGCGCGCATCTTCACAGTGTCCGACGGCCACTATGCGGCGAACGTCACGATCGGGCAGGCCCGCGAAGACCTCATCGTCCGTCTGAGACGCAACGGCAGCAACCTGCTCGGCGAACCACGGTTCGTGGTGCCGGGCGTGTTCGGGTCCCCCACCCCGCAACGCCTGCGCGTACGGGTGGCCCGCGACGCGCTGCTGGTCGACGTGAACGGCGAACGTTCTCTCGAAGCACCGCTGGCAGGCAGTCCCTTCGCGCTCTGGGACAGCGGTTACACGGCCGCCATCGGCAACGAACATACCTGGCGGCGCGCCTGGCTGGGCCGGCTGGATCACGTGCAGGTTGCCATCGACGGTGCCGCCACCGACCTTGCGAGCAGCCCCTCGCTGTCCGTGCCCGGCATGCGTGAGCTGCTGCGCCAGAAGCTGGTCACGGTCTCCTCGAGCGTGTTCGACCTCATCATCAACCTCATTGCCATGGTGCCTTTCGGCCTTGTCACGGCGCTGGCGCTGCCCCGGTACCCGCTCGCGGGCTCGGTGGCTCTCTGGCTGCTCGCAGCCGTCAGCGTGGAACTCGCGCAGGTGCTCATCCCCGGGCGTTCGCCCGCGCTGTCAGACATCGCCATGAACAGCCTAGGCGCGGGGCTCGGTGCGTGGGCGGCCACCCGTTTCACGCAAAAGGCAGGGGCGTAAAGAAAAGCGACAGGAAAAAGCACCCAAAGTGTCGGCGTCCTTTACAAAAATCTGCCGCCGGAGCTCTTAACCCTTTGTTTTATAAAAATAATTCTGAGGGCACTTTTCTTGCATGAAATTACCATTCCGCGCAACGGTTTCCCCGGCAGACAGGCGTCGGGGCGTTGTCGGAACGTGTTTTACATAACACTTGCAAGCATGTTTACGAACGGCAACGTTCCGAGACGTGGATCACGCTACCATGGCCCATTGCCGGGGGTCGGACGATCCCACGCTCGGAACTGCAAGGCTAAAGTCGAATAAGGAAGAAAATGCGCTGTTTCACTTTCCTCGTGATGTTGACCGCTCTGATGTTCAGCGGACAGATCCGAGCCGAAGACGCGCCCACGGACGGGTTGAATGTCGGGTTCGTAGATAACTTCTCAACAGGTTCCCTGAACAGCGCCTGGCGCGTCTGGGACGGCTACGCCGAGCAGTTTCCCGCCGATACCGGCAACCATGCCACCTTCACGCCCACCGGCAGCCATCTGTCCATCGCCTTCCCCGGCGGCCAGGAGCACAACCAGTGGCTGCTGCGTGACGCGCGCGTGGTGAAAGCGCACTCCGGGGACGGCGTCTACGAGTTCAAGATGGACACCGACGTCACCGGCTCTCAGCAGTTCGGTCTGGTCTTCCAGCACGACGAACAGAACTTCATTCAGTTCATGTTCTACGGCACAGATACCCTCAGCGCTTTCATCGAGCGCTTCACGTTCACGGACGAGCTCAACAAAGCCACCGTGTTCGGTGAAGACCTGGGCATCGACATTCCCGCCGCGGGCCCGTTCTATGCCCGCGTCACGCTGCGCAACGACATCCTTGCTCCGGCCCGCGAGTGGCGCTGGGAATGGTCCACCGACCGCGTGACCTGGAACGAGATCTACGACGGCGGCCTGGAAACTTACGCGCCGTACCAGAACATCGGCCTCATCAACGAAGTCGGCGTGTTTGCCGGTAACCAGCCGTTCGCTTTCAGTGGTTTCGACGCCCAGTTCGAGTACTACATGGAGTACGCGACCGTTCTGGACCCGCCCACCGGCCTGGTCGCGCGCGGCACGGACGGTCAGGTCGAACTCGGCTGGGACGCGGTCAACGATGCCACCGCTTACCGCGTCTACGCAGGCACGTCCAGCAGCAACCTGAGCCAGATTGCAGAGGTATCGACAACCACGCACACCGAAACGGGCCTCACGAACGGCCAGGTCCGCTACTACGAGGTGACTGCCGTCACCGGCAGCGGTACCGAAACCAATCCCACGACAACCACGGCCGCTGTGCCTGGCGTGAAGAGCTGGCTGAACGATCTACCCAGCGGCGGCATCGAGCTTGCGCTGAACGCGGAAGAGCTCACCGCCATCCATGCGGACGGCGCGTCGGTGCATCACTGGGCCAGCGCAGCGGGCCCGCTCAGCGGCGCTTTCGCCGTCGCACCCAATCAACCGACGCTGATCTACAACGCCGTGAACGGCCAGGCGGCGCTGCGCTTCGATGGCGAAAACGACTTCCTGAGCCTGAGCGAAGGCTTCCAGGAGTTCAGCGCCGGCATGAGCACCTTCATGGTCGTACGCACCACCAACCCACAGCCCGGCTTCAAGCTCCTCGCCCTGGGTAATGGGCCCGGCAGCGACAACATCGTGCTGGGTCGCAGCGGCTTCAGCGATGACTACCAGTACTTCACCGACGGCGCCGCGGGCGTGCAGTGGTTCACGACGAGTGCCGCCATTACCGCCGGCGAAGCGGCCCTGGTGAGCATTCAGCAGGATGCCGGCAGCCACGGCACCAGCGTGTCTGCCGCCGTCGAGAAAAACGGTGCCACCATTGGCAGCGGCACGGTCAACGTCCCGCCCCCGGTTGCACGCACGGAGAACCTCATTGGCGAAAGCTACTGGGATGACGGTCTCTTCGAGGGCGACATCGCCGAAGTGCTCATCTACAACCGCGCGCTGTCAGCCGCCGAGCGGGATCAGGTGGAGAGCTATTTCGCCAGCAAATACGGCCTGGACATCGACGGCACCAGCGGCCCCACGCCGCCTCAGGCGCCCGCCACGCTGAATGCAACCGCTGGGGATGCGAGCGTCGACCTGAGCTGGAGCACCGTGTCCGGCGCCATCGGGTACCGCGTTTACCGCAGCACCACGTCCGGCGGACCGTACACCCAGCTCACGGACACCACTGGTTCGAGCTACACCGACAACAGCGCGGCCAACGGCATCACCTACTACTACGTGGTGACTGCCTACGACGCGAATCTGGAATCAGCCAACAGCACCCAGGCCAGCGCCACCCCGGTAGATCCCACCCCGCCGCCGCTGGACGTGCCCGCCAGTCTGAACGGCACCCCGGGCAATGGCGAAGCCGTTCTGAGCTGGAGCCCGGTCAACGGCGCTGACGGCTACCGTGTGTACCGCGACACCACCCAGGGCGGCCCTTACACGCAGATCGCGCAAATCAGCACGACCGGCATGACAGACTCCGGGCTGACCAACGATACGACCTACTATTACGTCGTGACCGCCTACAACGCCGTGGAGGAAACCGCGTACTCCGCCGAAGCATCGGTCACCCCGGTGCAGCCGCCAACACCGACGATCCCCACGCAGGGACTGATCCTGTCGCTGTCCGGCAGCCACGCGGCGCTGTCTCACGCCGACGGCGAAGCGGTCACTCTCTGGGCCGACCAGTCCGGCGCGGGACACAATGCCACCGCCAGCACCGGCACCGCACCGGTGCTGACCATGAACGGCATCGGGGGCCAACCTTCCCTCGTGTTCGACGGGGCAGACGACCACTACGATCTGGCTGCCGGCTTCGAAGACTTTACCGCTGGTTACACGCTGTACTTCGTGGCCCGCAACACCAACCCCCAGAGCGGCTACAAGATGGTGGCGCTGGGTAACGGTGGCGGTCAGGACAACATCGTCCTGGGACGCAACGGATCATCGACGGGCTATCAGTACTTCACCGACGGCGCCGGTGGTGTCACCTGGTTCAACACCTTCGACGGCGTGCAGAGCGGCGAAGCTTCCGTGCTGGCCGTGCACCAGGGCGGCGGCGCTGCCAACAGCACCGTAACCGCGGCCATCGAGAAGAACGGCGTCGAGCTGGACAGCGACAGCGTCTTCGTGCCACCGGTAACCACGCGCAGCAACAACCTCATCGGCGAAAGCTACTGGCCCGAAGGTGTTTTCGAAGGCGAGATTGCCGAGATCCTCATCTACAACCGTGATCTCTCGGCCGCGGAAGAGAACCAGGTGGAAACCTATCTCTCCAACACCTACGGGATTTTCATCGAAGGTACGGGCGCCCCGGTACCGCCGGCAGCCCCCGCGGGTCTGGCCGCCGTCGACGGCGATGCGCAGGTCAGCCTCTCCTGGAACGCCGTCTCGGGCGCCATCGGCTATCGCGTGCACCGGGCAACCACCTCCGGGGGGCCGTATCAGCTCATCACGGACACGGCCGGCACCACGCACATCGACAGCACTGCGGCGAACGGCACCACCTACTTCTATGTGATCACCGCCTACGATGCGGCGCTGGAGTCGGGTTATTCCAGCGAGGCGCAGGCGCAGCCCGAGGCACCGACACCGCCGCCGCTGGATATCCCGGACGGTCTCGCTGCAGTGGCTGGTGACAGCACCGCAGACCTCAGCTGGAACGCCGTCAACGGCGCAGCCGGCTACCGGGTCTATCGCTCGACGGTCAGCGGTTCCGGCTTCGTGCAGATCGCAGAAGTCACGGCAACCACTTTTGCGGACAGCGGGCTGGTCAACGGCACCACCTACTTCTACGAAGTGACTGCCTACGACGCCGTGCAGGAGTCAGGTGCCTCCGCTGAAACCAGCGCAACGCCAACGGCACCGCAGCCGGATCCGCTGGCTGCGCCCGCCGCGCTGGCCGCTACCGGCAGCGATGCGCAGGTGGATCTGTCATGGTCCGGCGTGGTCGATGCTGACGGCTATCGTATCTACCGCTCGCTGACCAGTGGCGGTCATACGTTCCTGGCCGAGGTCACAACAACCAGTTTCATCGACAGCAACGTGGCAAACGGCACAACGTACTTCTACGTCGTGCGCGCCTTCGATGCCGTGCAGGAGTCAGCAGATTCCAACGAAGCGCAGGCCACCCCGGAGGCACCCGCGCCCGATCCGGTGAGCGAACCACAGAACGTCTCGGCGACGGCCGAGGAAGAGCAGGTGGCGCTGGCCTGGAACAGCGTGGCGCAGGCCATCGGCTACCGCGTCTACCGCAGTGAAAGCAGCGGCGGGCCTTACAGCCAGGTTGTGGACACGACATCGAACGCGTACGTCGACACCGGCGTCGTGGCCGGCACCGAGTATTTTTACGTGATCACCGCGTACGACGCGGCTACGGAATCGGCCCAGTCGGCAGAGGTTTCGGCCACGCCGCTGTCGTCCACGCCCGATCCGCTGGCGGCCCCGGGCAACGTCACCGCCAGCGCGGGTGATGGCGAGGTGACCATAAGCTGGGCTGCAGTTGCCCTGGCCGACGGTTACCGCGTGCATCGCGCCACCGTCAGCGGCGGTCCGTACACGCAGATTGCCGAGCAGACGGCAACACAGTATGTGGACGGTGGCCTCAGCAACGGCACGACATACTTCTACATCGTGACCGCTTACGATGCTGCGCAGGAATCTGCTGCATCGGCGGAAGCTTCCGCCACGCCGGAAGCGGTTGTGATCCCCGACTTTCCCACCACCGACCTGATCCTGTCTCTGAGCGGCAGCGCGGCAGCACAGACCCACAGCGACGGGCAGGCTGTGGTGCAATGGCTGGATCAGTCGGGCAATGGCAATCACGCCACAGCGCCGGACAGCGGTCGGGCACCGGTGCTCGTCACCAACGGCTGGAACGGCGCAGCGGTGCTGCGCTTCGACGGCAACGACGACTTCTACAATCTGGCCAGTGGGTTTGCCGACTTCACCGCCGGCTACACGCTGTACTTCGTGTCCCGCAACACCAACCCGCAGAGCGGTTACAAAATGATCGCGCTGGGCAATGGCGCCGCGCAGCAGAACATCGTGTTCGGCCGCGCCGGCAGCAGCTCGGGCTACCAGTACTTCACCGACGACAGCGGCGGTAACGTCGCCTGGTTCAACACCCCCGACGGCGTGCAGACCGGCGAAACGTCTCTGCTGGCCGTGCACCAGGGTGGCGGTGGCGTCGATGCTTCCGTGTACGCGGCAGTGGAGAAGAACGGTATCACCCTGACGGGGGAGTTCGTTTACGTGCCGCCGGTGACGCAACGGTCGAACAACCTGATCGGTCAGAGCTACTGGCCCGAAGGTCTCTTCGAAGGCGACATCGCAGAGATTCTGATCTACAACCGTGACCTTACGGCCACGGAAGAGCAGGACGTCGAAGCCTACCTGGCCGCGAAGTACGGTCTGTCGATCGCACCCTGACCGTTCAGGCGCCCTGCCCTTCGGGCAGGGCGACAAAGTGGCGCACGCACCACATGATGTCGGGATAACACTCCGGCAGCTCTTTCACGGCATAGCCGGCAGTCTGCAGGAGCTCGATGCAGGCTGCGGCCTTGTCGGCCACTGATGCGGCATCCTCACCGTCAAACTCCAGCACCAGCGCCGGACGGCAGTCTGCAAGCGTGCGCTGCATTCCCCGCAGTACCAGCATCTCCCCACCTTCCACATCCACCTTGACGACAGTGGGCGGAGGCACGGACCGCGCAGCCACGAGATCGTCGATGCTGACCACCTCGACCGTCATGGTACCCACCCGATCCGGCGGGACATCGACGCCTTCCAGAGCGGAACCGCCGCTGTACGCAGCCACGTTCAGCACCCCCGGACCACTGCGCTCACCCACAGCCTGTTCCCGCACATCGATGGCCATGTCGTTGATGGCGGCATTTCGGCGGACATAAAGCGCATTCACCGGGACGGGCTCGAAGGCCACCACACCGCCCGTGCTGCCCACGATACCCGCGGCAACCACAGAGAAGTAACCGACGTTCGCGCCTATGTCATAGAACACGTCCCCGGGCGCAAGCAATTCTGCCAGCGCATCCTGCACGGGGACTTCGTTGGTTCCCTCGATATAGCTTTCTTCCGAAGCGCCCTGATAGAAAGAACGCCCCTGCAGGGCCCCACCGCGCACGAGGGTTGGCTTCTCCAGGCCGAGACGCAGCCGCAGCGCGGCCCACCAGGCCCGCCTCAACGTGGTACCCCGGGGCCGAAGGCCTCGAAATCAGCCAGACCACTGCCGGTGTCGTCACCCCACTCCCAGTTCACCACGATACCGACCTTTCGCAGGGTAATACCCTGCACATCCGCATAGACGTCGCTCACGCGCCGGTACAGCACCGGCTCGTCGTTCAAGGTCATCAGCAGCTGCCCGTTGTCGTACGTGGCCGTCAGCGCCACAGTGGAACCGTACGCCGCGTTGGTGCCCACGTTGGTCCAGATCGCGTCGTAGAGATTCTCGAAGCCGGCAATGGTGTAGAAGCTGGACACGGACGAGCCCTCGTAAACCGGGCTGTTCCAGATGCTGGTGGTGATGTAGTTGTCGTCGTCCTGCCAGAACACAAAGCCGCAGCGGCAACGATGCTTGTCACCGATCTGGGTGCCGGGGATGGCAATTTGCATGCGCAGCGACGCGTACGCCGGATCAGTCCAGTTCACGGCATGGGCGGTGCGCCCGGGATTCGGCTGATCGACGGTACCGCGCACGCGACCGCCCTTTTCGAGGTCGATGTGGCCGGTACCGATGATGCGCTCCCAGACGTCTCCGCCTGTCGTGATCGTCTTGCCCTTGAGCTCGCCACTGCCGGCAAAGTCTTCATGCAACGTCCGCGGGCCGGGGGGACGCACCAGCACCGGATCCACCGGGCTCAGTTCCGGCGGCAGCACCAGGGCTAGCGGATGCATTTCTAGCCAGCTTATGCGCGGGGCAGCCTCTTCGAGCTCGAGGCTGAACACCGGGCGTGCCGGCCCAAGGGTGCGAAGGTCTGTTGTCAGCAGCTTGCGCCCGGCCGCGTAGATTTCCAGCACGTCGTCCCGGTCGACGATCTGCAGATCGAAGGGTTCAACCCCTACGTGGGCTTCGCCCAGGGTGTCGGTCGTCTCCGCGGACACGGCAACGAGGGACAGGCGGCCCTGGCCGCTGCACTGCAAGTACAGTGTGTGACCGTCGTCGCCTTGCCACAGCTCGAGGATGGCGAGCCCGGCGCAATCGCGCGCATCGACGCGACAACTGACAATGGCATTGGGCTGCGCGAGCGGAACGCGCAGCCGGGCGGGTGCTGCGGAAGCTTCCAGCCCGTCTTCAGACAGGCGAAACCCGCCGCTTTCAACCTGCCACCGATTGCCGAGAAGATCCTGCCCGGGCAGCGTGCCCGTACCCACAAACGCGGCGGCCGCCTGCGCTGAGGTGTACCAGTCGGACCAGCTATCCACCTGCCGGGCGTTGCAGCCATAGATACGGCTGTCGGTGCGGAAGCCGATCTGTCCCAGCGTCGACTGGTTCACCGCCGGACTGGCAGACGCCGTGCCTACGCTGCCTTGCGTATCGATCAGCAGTGGACGTACCGTGCCGAAGCCGGGGAACTGCCTGGTGCCGGGGGAAGACGCGGCATAGTAAACCGCCCCCTGCGGCCGCAGAACGACGAGCAGATACAGTGGCACGTTGCGCACCCCCGTGGCAACGGTTTGACTGACGCCCGCGCTCTGCACCCACAGCTCACCGTTGTTGGGCCCGGTGGCGTGCATGACAAAAGCCTGAGCATCGCCATACCCGCGCTCGACCTGATCCAGCGGGAAAAAACCCACGGCCAGATTCTCTTCCAGCTCCTCGAGGGATCCGCTCCTGCGCAGGCGCCACCACCACTTGAACTGACGTTTCATGCGCTGTCTGAACGGCCACTGCCTGAACCGCTTGAAACGGGAAAGCCTGCTGTGGCTTTCGTCGCCATGCAGCCACCGGTCCATGCGTTCGTAAAATGGCTCGGGCAGCCGTTCCGCCTGCGACGTGTTGTGGCCGTTCAGCATACAGACGGCAAAGGCCTGCCCCGCCTGCCGGGGTACGCTGTCGAACTGCAGAATGGCCCGGTCCCAGCCGGGCGTCAGAGGCGGCATGATGCGAATGGCATCGTTGTCGACAGATACGACGTCTTCGGCGCCCCGCACCAGGCCGTCGATGGCGCTCGCGTCCGCGAAACCGTAGCGGGCGAAATCCTTTTCGTCGTTCATGTCAGCGTGTCGAGCGGTAGCGGCTAGGTAACGATGGATCGGTAGAGCTCAGCCAGCCGGTCAACCCGGGCCGGCCACGAGAACACTTCCTCAACGCGCCGGCGTCCCGCTTCACCCATTTCCTGGACGCCGTGACCCAGCGCCTTGCTCATGGCGTCGGCGAGTTCGCCGGGGGCTTCCGCTTCCACCAGATACCCGGTGTGACCGTCTTCCACAATCTCTTTCATACCGCCAACCCGTGTGGCGATGATGGGCTTGCCCATGGCCATCGCTTCCACGCAGGCAATGCCGAACGTTTCGCTCAGCGACGGGTTCACCACGATGGTGGCCTGTTCGTAGTGCTTGATGAGATCGGCGTGGGGCAGACTGCCGAGAAACTCCACGCGATCTTCCAGCCCGTTGTCGCTGACGAGCTTGCGCAGATGCTCGTGGTAGTCGATGCGATAGAACCGTGAAAGTGCGGACACCTTGGGGTCATCCGACAAGGCCACCAGCAGATCTTCCGGCAACGTCGTGAGGGGGCCGGCAATTTTCAGCCGAGCCTGCGGATTCCCCTGCGCCACTGTCGCAAAGGCTTCGATCAGCGTGTGCACGCCTTTCTCGGGCGACGCGCGACCGACAAACAGGACAGTGCCATCGTCCGGCTCCCCCTGGCCGGCAACAAAAGCCTCCGCATCCACGCCGTTGAAAACAGTGGCATAGGTGCCGGCGTAATCCGGAAACCGTGCGCGTACCAGATCAGTGACATGGCTGCTCACGCCGGCAATCGCGTGCGTGGCCGATAGCTGCTTCAACACCTTTTCGTAAGGCAGCTGCGAGAGCCACTCGGCCTGCATCTCCAGCACGACGTGCCCGCCGGGCGCTGCCGCTGCAAAGCGGGCGCACCATTCCCAGTAGTTGGCAATGTGAACGATGTCCGGCTCGAGGCGGCGCAGCACCGCTGCGGCCTTGCGGGCGTACGACGGAAACTGATTGAGAAGCCCTGACAGGCCCAGCCGTTCTGCCCAGTTCGGGTAGTTGCCGACAAGCTCGTGCAGTTTGTCGTCGAACGGCGTGTCCAGCTCCACCACGTCGAACGGCAGATCCCGAGGCACCGGCTGTTCGGGGCGGCGTTTGACGATGACCGTGACGTCGAACTGCTTCGCCATGTGCATGGCGGTGTGATAGAGAATGAGGCCAATCGAATTCTGTGCCGGTGGAAAAACCCCGTCGTAGGGTTGCGTAACGATAGCGACTCTCATGGCTGCGTTCGGCTGCGTGCCTATCCTTGTTCCGACTGGTAGTGCTGCACGAGACGCTCGATACCCTGTTCCAGAGTGACAAGCGGCCGGTTCAGCAGCGCTTTCATGACCGAGTTGTCCGGGCAGCGGCGGCTCATGTCGCCTTCTTCCAGCGCCGGCAGAAACTCGATCTCCGAGCTGCTGCCGGTGAGACTGATGACGAGCTCTGCCAGCTGCAGAATGGAAAGCTCGTGATCGCTGCCGACGTTGATGACCGTGTTCACATGCTCAGTCGACCTGCTGGCCGCGATGCAGGTGTCGATGTTGTCGTCCACGTAGCAGAAGGTGCGCGTCTGCGAGCCGTCCCCGTAGATCGTTATGGGTCTGCCGGCCAGCGCCGAGCGCACGAAGCGGGGCAGCACGAAGTCTTCGCTCTGGTTGGGGCCGTAGGTATTGAAGTAGCGGAAGATCGTGTAGTCCAGATCGTACTCCCGCTGGTAGGTTCTGAAGTACACCTCACCCAGATTCTTCACCACGGCATAAGGCAGCCGGGAATTGAGCGGCGTGGTCTGCTCGTTCTGCGGAAATTCGAACGGTTCGCCGTAGACTTCCGACGACGAGGCATAGAACACCCGTTGCACGCCGGTGCTTTTCGCCAGCTTCAGAAGATTCTCGATACCGCGGATGTCGCGCAGCACCCACAACGGGTGATCCAGGGTTCTCTGCACGCCGACGACAGCCGAAAGGTGGAAGGCCAGGTCGAACTGATAGCGGTAGAACAGCGCCGCCAGGTCGTCGTAGTCGTTGACATCACACTTGATCAGCGTCAGCGACGCATCGCTTTCGTCGATCTTCTTTCTGTCGCCGGTAAGCAGATTGTCTGCCACGACAACATGGTTGTTGGCGTCTTTCAGGAGGGCGGCAACCAGCGCACTGCCTATGTTGCCGCATCCGCCTGTCACTAGAATTGAAGTCACTGTCTGGTCCTTTTTCAGCACCGGTCTGCACCGGCTCGTTACTGCGGCTCAACCGTCGGCCGCCCGCGCACCTTTGAAGCTGCGCATCCGGAAACGCTCCTCAGCGCGCTCGAAACGCTTGAGAAAATCGCCCCCGCCCACATCGGCAAGCACGGCCGCATCAGCATCGTGCTCGGGTCTCGTCATCTGCGACGAATAACAGTTCAGCGCACGCTGTTTCTTCGGCAGCGTTGCGCTGACATCCGAACGGATCGTGCAACCCATCAGCCGAACCATTGCCGCCAAGCAGCTGCGCCACGAGTGCTCTGGCGCTTTCGGTACCCAGGGCCAATGGTCGTACAACCACACCGGATACTCAAAGAGCGTCACGGCGCGGCCCGCATCACGCAGAGCGCGCACCACGATGCGGTTGGTGGCTTCGTGATCGTCGTGCACGTCATGGGTATGCGGCGCAAACACGATGCCCACAGCATCCCGTCGCACCACTGTAACGACTTCTTCAGCCGCGTCCGTGACGCATTCCGCCAGTCTGCCATCCGGCAGGTTGCAGAAGTGCACATCGGCTTCTGCGATCCCCAGCACCGCGCAGGCAGCACGGGCTTCGTCCCTGCGCATGCGTGCAAGCGCTTCCGGGTTCTGAACAGCGTGGCTCGAGGTGCCATCCGACAGGATCAGCACCTTCACGGTGTGACCCGCTTCACAAAGCTGCGCGACGGTGCCGCCACAGCCGAGGGTCTCGTCATCCGCGTGCGGCGCAACCACGAGAACGGCACCGCCGGCGGTGAGATGACGCGGGCCAGCCCGCGCGAAGGTGGCATGAAATCCATCCAGCACCCGCACCAGCTTCTGCCTCGTGGACATGACCGTCACGTTACTTCACGACGAAAGAGGAGGGCCGCCGCCTTGTCGAGCGCTGCCTGCTCCAGACCTGCGGGGCGGCCGCTCAGCCACCACAGCACCAACACCAGCACACCGTAGGACACGACCCCGGCGCTGACGGCGCTGAGGATGGCGACAATCTGCCCGAAGCCCTCAGCCAGCACAGTCTGCAGCGTGAGGTGCACGCAGGCGGCCATGGCCAGACAAGCCACCACGCTGCGCCACAGGCAGGTGGCGTAGTCGAAAAACCCGACGTTCAGCGCCCGGCCGAGAATCACCAGCGGCACCGGCAGGGCCACCAGGGCGACGATGACGTGCGCGTACGCAGCCCCGATCACCCCCATCTCCAGCGTGAGGACAATGATCAACGCGAGCAGGATGGGTACCTGGATACCACCGATGATCGCCATGGTGCGCGGCCGCCCCAGCGTCAGGAACACGTAGCTGCAGGATCCCGAGATGGCTGCCAGCGCACCCTGTAACGCAAGCAACTGCACAATGGGAATGGCGTCGTACCAGTTTTCTCCCAGCAGCACGGGGATCAGCTGCTCAGCGAGCAGGGCCACGCCCACACCAGCGGGCAGCGACAACAGGGCCATGGCATTGAGAATGCTGAGGAAGCCGTCCCGCAGCATGGCGTGATCGAAGCCGGCGGACTTTTCAGCGCCCTCGTCCTCCCCGGTGTCCTCGTCGCGCATTTTGACCAGGGTGGGATACACCGCGCGGTTAACACCGGACGCCAGCTCCGTGGTGGGCAGCGTCGCCACCTCGTAGCCCACATTGAAGGTACCCAGCATGGCAGGACCTTCCACCCGGCCGATGACAAAGTCCGAACCGCGCATGCGCAGGTAGTCGAGGATGTTGTTCGCCAGCAGCCATTTAGTGAAATGAAACATCTCACCGAGCTTGGCCAGCGAGAAGCGGGGGGCGTAGGGCATGACGATGAAACTCAAGGCAACCGCGACGATGGCACCAATCAGCGTGCCGTACACCAGCGCCCAGTAGCTTTCGAAGTAGAACGCGAGCCCCACCACCGTGAGAAAGCGCAGCAGCCGTTGCGTGAAGCGAAACGCGAATTCTCTCGAGAACAGCAGATCTTTCAGCAGCCGCACCACCGCGATGTTCTCGAAGCCGAGGATGACGTTGGCCAGCGCAATGATCGGCAGAATTTCCAGCAAACGCGGCTCCTGATAAAACGCCGCGGCCGGGTACGTGAGCGCCAGCACCAGCACACCCACCACGACGGCCAGCAGCAGCCTCGCGGTCCAGGCCGTGTCCATGTGGGCTTTTTCGGGCTTTTCGTGCTGGATGAGGTAGAAGTCGAAGCCGAAGGTCGTCAGCAGCGCCAGCGCACCGGAGATGGAGGTTGCCATGGCCACCACCCCGAAGTCTTCCGGTACCAGCAACCGCGCAAGCACCAGGGTGCTGGCGACCCCCAGGCCCCGGTCGATGAGACGCAGGAACAGCATCCAGCCGGCACCGACAGCCATCGTGCTTTTCAGACTGGACATTACCTTCCTTGCGGCTTTCGAAACGGGACCGTGGGCGCCTATTTAGCCCGTGCACACCACCTACCTTCAAGGCCGACAATGTCCTATGGATGTAACCGTAAATTGAACGGGGGCCGAAACCAAAAAGTGTGTGCGCTTCGCGGCGCTGGAGCGTTGTTAATAAATGGGGGTAGCCAGCGCCGAAAGGACTTCGGCGGTCGGCGCCTGTGTCTACGCAGATCAGGGAGACAACGAATGCGAAGTACTCTTTTCCACACACCACTCATCACGCTGACAGCCCTGGTGCTGCTGACACCAGCAGCCGTGGCCAAGCCGGTGAGCTGGGATTCCAGTTTTCTTTTCAGTGGCGGCGGGCTGGAGAATCCTCTGCTGCGGGTGGCGTTCAATCCACAACCGGAACCACCCGCGGCCGGGGTGCTCAGCTTCCAGGATCCGCCCGTCACAGGCTATCCGCCGGACCCGGTCATTACCCACAACGAAGTGGCGACAGATACCCCGTTTCAGCTTCTCGTCGGCCTGGGCACGGCCGATACGCCGCTGTCCCTCACTTCCGCAGCGTTTAGCACCCCAAGCACGCTGGTGCTCACCTTCGGCTCGCTGGGAGGCATCGCCACGCCGGCGGGCGGAGCCGCCCTCTTCGATGTGGAGATCGACCTCACGACGGAAAGCGGTGGCAATCCGATCGACATCGTCGCCTTCAATCCCCAGCCGGAGCCACCCGCTGTCGGGGCAGGCGCCGCGGCGTACGGCGCAGAATTTCTGTTCTCATCCTATTCGGCCGTAAGTGCGGCGTTCCGGCTGCACGATGCAACCGGCACCCCGCTCACGCTCACCCGGGTGGCCGAACCCACGCTGCCGGCCCTGCTGGGGCTAGGGCTGCTGGCGCTGCTGTCGCTGCGCCAGCGCCAGTTGCCAGGCGGGATCTGACGCGCTTTACCGGGCCGCACAGCCCAAAGCCGACACGGAGGTCAGCTTTGGCTCTGCAACAGTGTCGGCGTCTCAGAAGCCGAACTGAAAGCCCGCTTCCAGGCCGTAGTAACGCGGGGCACCGTACGCGGACATGATCCACAGCGTGGCAACCGACAGCGACCCCGTCCGGTAACGTTCGTCGGTGAGGTTGCTGCCCAGCGCCCGCACGTAGAAGCGGTCTTCGGCGTCATAGAAGGTGACGCTCGCATCCACCAGGGTCTTGCTGTCCAGCGTGGTGTTGAACTGCGGCGCCACGTCGGAGTAGCTCGCCACGGACTCGTCCTCGTAAGAGCCGCGCAGCTTCCACTCGAGGCGATGGCCGCCACGGATGGCGTGCTCGTAGGTGATGTCAGCGTTGGCCATGAGATCCGGCGCGCGGGTTACCGGCTGACCACTGAGATCAATATCGATCATGCCGTCGAAGTTGGTGTCCGCCTCGAAAGAGTCGAACTCCGCGTCCATCCACGACGCGCTGTAGTTCAGGGTCAACCCTTCCGAGATGATCCAGGAACCTTCCGCTTCGATGCCTGTGACAGTCATCTCCGCCGCGTTGAAGAACAGCGTTTCCTGTCCTCCACCGGGGAAGGAGACATTGAAGGTGCGTTGCGCGTCGCTGTACTCCACGTAGTAGGCATTCAGCGCCAGGCTGGCAGCGCCATCGGCAAAGGAGAACTTCACGCCGGCCTCGTAAGAGTCGGCAATCTCCGGGTCGGTGGGTCGCGCCGCCAGCGGCGTAATGGGATTGAGCTGCGTACCGAGCTGGTCGTTGTAGCCGCCGCTCTTGAAGCCCCGGGAGTAACCGATGAAGCCGAACACGTCTTCGTTGAAGTCGTAACCGACAATCAGACGGTACGTGAGCTCATCCCACGACTCGCTGTCTTCCACGACGCCGGTGGGGAAACGGTCGAAGTCGGCGCCGTTGATCGGCTCTCCAAGCTGCGCCAGCGTGGGCGCGCCATCCAGAGCGAACACGTTGACCCGCGGGCGGCCGGCCCAGTCTTTCTCTTCGTCCGTGTAACGCAGCCCCGCGGTGATGTGCAGCGCATCGCTCACGTCGTAGGTACCGTCGAAATACAGGGCCTGAGCCTGCGCATCCTGACTGTTGCAGAGAATGAGCGGGTTGGTGTTGAAGAATTCCGACGGCGCGCCGAGGAAGAAGTTGTCGAGAAAGCCCACCACCTGCAGCACGCAGAACTCCGTGTCGTCTTCCTGGAAGAACACGCCGGTGGTGAAGTTGAACGGTCCGTCGAGATTTGAACCGATACGCGCTTCGAACTGGCTCGTCTCACGATCGTCATCGCGGGTGGCGTCGAACAGCGACTGCGGGCCCGTGGTCCCTGTGTAGGAGCTGGGCAGCCTCGACTCCTGCTCCCGCTGCCCGGCGTTGACGTACAGCGTGTACGACTCGTTCATGTCCCACTCGGCGTTCACGTAAAAACCATCGATGTCGATGCGGTGCCCGTCCGTCATGCGCAGACCGAGGTCGTCCCGCAGGGTGTTGCCCGACTGCTCGAGCGGATCGCCGGACGCCACCCCCGGATAACCCCACAACGGGAACAGGTAGCCGGCCCGGGATTCGTTGACGATGGGCGGCGTGTCGCCGTCGTCTCTCACAATCTCGTACTGCGCCAGCAGGTTGAAACGCTCATTCGGCTGCCACAGCACCTTCGCACGTCCGGAGAACACATCGTCGCCGCCCAGATCCTGACCATTGCCGCGGCCGCTTAGGCCGGCATAGGCAGGATCGACGGGCGCCACGGCGCCGAGGGGCCCGTAGGCGGCGTTGTTTTCGTAGAAGCCGTCAGAGTCGAGCTGCATACCGGCGAAACGGAACGCCACGGTTTCCCCCGCAGCCAGGTTGAGCGCCAGATTGCCTTTGCGCGTACCAAATTCACCCACGTGCGCCCGCACGTCCAGCGAGTTTTCTCCCAGCACCGGTCGCTTGGTACGTACCGTGATGACTCCGCCGGTGGTGTTCTTGCCGAACAGGGTGCCCTGCGGTCCCCGCAGAACCTCCACCGAATCGATGTCGAACACTTCCAGGTTGGAGGTTTGTATGTGCGGCACGACGAAGTCGTCCATGGTCACGCCCACCGGCGATTCCTTGTACAGGATGATGGTGGTTTCCGACACGCCGCGCATGGCGAACTGGGCCGATTTGAACGCCGATACGGTACCGGCCGACAGCCCGGGAACCGATTTGGCGATGTCGTTCAGGTCGCGGATGGCGTACTTCTCCACCTCTTCGCCGTCGAGGGCCGTGATCGACAGCGGTGTGGTCAGAATATCGCTGGTGCCGCGCCGGGTGGCGGTGACAACCACCTCCTCCAGCGCCAGTTCCTCGGCCAACACCGGCGCAGTTGCCGACGCGCCGGTGACCGCAACGGCTGCAGCAAGCAGACGCGCGAGGTGACTATTGAATTGCATGGTCTCTCCAGAATTGCGTAGATCGTTCCGGTGCACGACGGCGCCATGAAGCGCGGCTTCATGGCAACACGGGCACGGGCGTATCGTGACGTCCCCAACGCACGATCCGGTCATTTTCGCGAAGGAGCGAGCCTGGAGTAAAGCCCGTCCGATTGTCTGGCAGCGGCTGCGGGCCGCCGCCGTTGGTTCAGGGTGTGTAAGTCGGCGCGGAATACGCTCGCGGCATGGATGGCGGCGCGCTCTGCGCGGAGCTCTCAAGCGTAGACTCAGCGTGGCGTACGCTGGGCACCGCCTGTGCGGCAATGGTGATCAGCACCAGCAAGGCAATGCCCGACAGCCTGGTACGTTGCATGTTGTTCCCTCCATAGCGTGGAGGAACACCATAGAAACGACGGCGCGGCGGGCCTATAGCCCGGGTGGGCTAGCCCGCATCAGGGTGGGCTAGGTCCCGGCTTCCGCGGCCTCGAGCGCGGCGCTGATACGCGCCACGATGTCAGGGTCTGCCGAGCGGCCGATGAGGTCGACGAAATCGTTCAGCGCGTACTCGGGCCGCAGGCGACGCATGTCGGCAATGACCTGGCGACCCGCGGCCACCTCGCCTTTCTCCACCAGCGACGCACAGAGCGTGAGGTGCGGGGTGATCATCTGCGGTCGGCCGTTCAAGGCCGTGCGGGACCACTCGATGGCCTCCTCGTGCCGCTGCGCGACGAAGTGCGCCAGCGCCATCACGGCCTGCATGAGCCACACCGTGGGGCTGTAGGGATTGAGCATCAGCGCATCTTCCAGCACCGCAATGCACTCGTCCGCGCGTCCTGTGAGCCCGTAACACTGTCCCAGCAGCGACAGTGCCTGCGTGCTGCTGGGATTGAGGCTTGCAGCCCGCTCCAGATGGCTGATGGCTTTGCCGTTGTTGCCGCGGATCATTTCCACCAGCCCCGCCACCGTCTGCGCGGGCGCACCATTGGGATCGGTACGCACGCACTCCGCTGCGGCGTGCTCGAGCCGTGCCACCTCCTCGGCCCGGTCCTCTGCCCACTGCTCGATGACATTGTGGTGATGGCACCAGGTGCGGCCGTACCAGGCCAGGCTGAAGCGGGGATCGAGCGCAAGGGCCCGCTCGAAAAGCTCCGCGGCGCGAACCACGTCCTCGCGCGTTCGGTGCGCGAGCGACCACATGCCCATCATGGTGAGGCGCCACGCATCGAAATCCGTGTGCGGTTCGTCCTCGTGTGTCTTGCCTTCCATTTCCATCAGCTCGGGCGCCAGGCACGCGACGATACGGCGGGCAATTTCGTCCTGGGTAGACAGCACGTCATGCACGCTGGCGTCGAACGCATCGGACCACACCCCGGTGCCGCGCTCTGTTTCCAGCAGATGTGCGCTCACGCGGACCCGTTCTCCGCTGAGCCGCACCGAGCCCTTGATGACATACCCGGCACCCAGCTCTTCGCGGAGCTGCTGCAGATCGGTATCGGTTTGCGCAAAGCGGTTGGTGGTCACCGAGGCGATCACCGGAAACCAGCGCCAGCCGGACAATCGCGTGATGAGGTCGTCCACGAAACCTGCGGCCAGGTGGTCTGCATCTTCTGCGGACGCAAGGTTGTCGAACGGCAGCACCGCAATCATGGGCCGACCCAGCTCGTGGGCGGTGCGCACCCGCACGCCGACATCGTCCTGCTCTCCCAGAAGCCGCTGGTAAGCGGAGGCGGCTTCCGTGCGGTTGGCCACCCCGAGCGCGCGCAGAATCGTCGCCACATGCACCTTCACGGTGTTATTGGAGATGTGCAGCAGCTCACAGATGTCGCGGTTCGACAGGCCTTTCGACAGCAGCGTGAGAATTTCCAGCTGTCGGGGCGTCAGGCCGTGGGCGCCCGTGGCGTGTACGCCGGCGTCTGGGGTTTGCGGTTCAGGCATGCAGCAAGTTTAGGGTGCTGCAAGACGCTTGTCTGCGCCGCAGGCCGCAGACAAACGGCTGCGGCAGCAGAAG
This sequence comes from uncultured Pseudomonadales bacterium, assembly GCA_964651595.1. Classification (GTDB taxonomy): domain Bacteria; phylum Pseudomonadota; class Gammaproteobacteria; order Pseudomonadales; family Azotimanducaceae; genus UBA4421. Next base: position 33,889 of record CAZYYJ010000037.1, read on the forward strand.
TTGCCGCGCGTCAGCCAAGCACGGCGGGTTCTGCAAGCTGATCACTATGCCCGTCGATGTCGTAGGACATGATCAACAGATCCCGGGGCGTGCCGGAGCGGTCTTCGATGTAGTCGGCCAACACGGCTTCGGGCACAAACCCGAGACGGCGGAAAGCCGCCTGGGCGCTGCGCTGATCGGTGGTCATGTTCCCCATGAGTTTCTTCAGACCTTCTGCGCGGGCCAGGTCGAAGATGCGATTGGTGAGGAACTTACCGAGACCTTTGCTGCGGTACCTGCCGCCCACATTCACCCGGATCTCGCCCACACGACGGGTCCAGCGAGCCTTGGTTTTGTGCACCGACGCATAGCCCACGAGGCCGCCATCGTCATAGGCGACCAGGGACGTTGAGTGACCCGATTCGATGTTGGCTACCCATTCATCCACAACGGCCGGGTCCGTGAGATCTATGCGCAGAAACAGCAGATCTTCCTCGGGCAGAGCCTTCGCGAACTCGAGCACCGCGTCGCGGTCGTCGCCGGTCATGATTCTGACTTCCACGCTGGTGCCGTCGAGGGTGATCGTCTGGGGATACTGGTCTGAAATGCTCATGCTGGTGTTCCTTGTTCTAGGCGGCGACAGCGCCGTTTTTTTCGCGCGCAATTTCCAGCAACTCGTGGAACGCATCGCAGATGTGCTGATTCAGGACGTCGAGATCGGGCAGCAGGCGCGGGTCGGCGGTGAGATTGAAAATCATCTGCTGATTGAAGCTGCCCACGGCGATGCCAAGACCGAGATTACCGCCCATCATCATGATCGCTGCCTGACTACGGATGGGCCGCCCGGCAATGTACTGCGGCACCTGCACGCCGGGCACGTTCGTGAGAACGAAGTTGATCCCGAAGCTCGGCGGCCGCGCGCCCAGCTTCGGCGGCACCGGGGGCGGATTGGCGGCGGCGAAGCGGGTTGGATCGAACGGCGTGCCCACCAGCAGCAGCGGCGCCAGCGTCATGGGCGGGATAGAAACAGAGTTCTCCTGCAGCGCGGTCATGGCCTGAGCGGCGCCGCTGTTCTTGACGCTTTCTGTCTCCTCGCACACACGCTCGTGGCGTTCCGGCAGGCTCATGGAAAACGCCGGAAACATGGGGAAGATCGCGGAAACGCGGTTGCCCATGTCACCGCCTTCACCTTCTGTCCTGACGTTGACAGGACACATCACGCGGAACCGCTGATTGTCGGTGTATTCCTCGTGCGCTTCGAGATACCTGGCCGCGCCTTCGGTCACGGCGGTCAGCACCACGTCGTTGATGGTGCCGCCCAGCGCCCGGCGTATCTCGCGAAACTCCGTGAACGCGTGGGACGACACCTGCAGCCGCCGCTTGGGGCCAAGCACCGACGCGTTCCACGGCGCGGTGACAGCAGGCTCGGTGACGAACCGCCCCATGGCATCCATGGCTTTCTGCATGTGCTGAGCCATGTTGTCCCCCGTCATGGCCAGGGGATTCGCCGACATCGCCGCCTCGGCGTTCTCCTGCATCGCCTCGGTCATCAGCTCCATGGCACCCGGCACGGGCGGCGGGCGCCATTCGCCGGGCGGCTCGGGCGGGTCTGCCTCGGCGTCGTAGTCGAACAGTACCGTCGACATCTGCACGGCCGAAGCGCCGTCCACCATGGCGTGGTGAGCCTGCTGCAGCACCAGGGTGGTGCCCGGTACACCGGTGACCACATGAAACTTCCACAGCGGGATGCTCCGGTCCATCAGGCCTTCGTTGAGGTCGCAGATCAGATCCATCGCGTCCTCGAGGGAGGTGCCTTCTGGAATGGGATGGTGCACCACGTGGTTGGCCACGTTGAAGTCCGGGTCATCCACCCATTTAGGATGCGCGAGATTCATCGGCACGAAGACGAGGCGCTGGCGCAGTCGCGGCACCAGGTGCACTCTCGCCGCGTAGTGCGCGTAGATCTCATCGAACGGCACTTCACCGTCGATGATCATGATGCCCGCAGTCTGCATGGGACCGCTGGCGGTTTCCGTATAGAGAAACGACGCGTCCTGATCGCTGAGCCTCATGCCGCCCCCTCCCCGCCGCGCATGCGCGGAGTGTGCGTGTCGCGCCCCGAGCGCATCGCCACGCCCGGTAAGCAGCCCGTGTGCTCGCCGTTGTGAATGGTCTGCTGTCCGTTCACGAACACGTGCCGCACGCCATGAGCATCGGCGTAGATCCGCGGCTCGTCTGCCGGCAGATCGCGGCGCATGTATACCTCTCCGGCACCCACCGTCGCCGGGTCGAACAGCACGAGATCAGCATGCCAGCCCGGTTTGAGCAGGCCCCGTTCGCGCAGGCCAAAGAGCTCGGCCGGTACCTGCGTGAGCTGATGCACCGCCTGCGGGAGCGAAATCACGTCGTGCTCGCGCACCCCTTTCCCCAGCACCTGGGACGAGAAGGCGAACGTATCGATCATGTCGAGATGCGCGCCCGCATCCGAGGCGCCAATGACCGTGCGCTCATCGCGCCACAGATCGCCGCGCACCTGCCACAAAGACGCATCCCGCCCTGCCGCTGGCGGCATGAACGACGTGCGCAGCCCTTCCTCGATGGCAAGATCCAGCATGGCGTCAAAGGGGGTCTTGTGCTGCGCGGCGGCTATCTCACCGATCGTCTGCCCTTCGAGATGCCGGTTTTTGTCGAGAAACGCCGCCTGCACGGTCATCTCCTGCCAGCGCGCGAGGTACCGGAACGGGCCGCCGGAATTGGCTGACGCGTCGAGCTCCCGGCGTCGGGCGGGATCTTTGAGAAGCTCGATCCGCTCGTCCACGCTGAGCTTGAAAATCTCCGCCCAGCCTTCGAGCGCATCGAACACGAAACCCGCGTACAGATTGATGCGGATGGTGATGGGTTGCGGGATGGTGAGCGCGCGGATGTCCCCACCGGCAGCCAGGGCACGGTCGGATGCCGAGAGCTGGTTGGCCATGACGGCAGGATTTCCGGCGGTCAACGCGTTCCAGTTGAGCGGCCGCTGCGCGGCGGTGGTGAGATCCACCATCAGGCTGATGATGTCCTCGGAAAACTCGCCTACGGCCGGCAGAAACTCCAGCGACGTGCCTTCGTAGTCGCGGCAGACGCGGGCCAGCTCGACGAGCTCCTCGCGGCTCGCGTGCCGCGACGGCACCGGGTTGCCGTCCGCATCGTTGTGCGTGATGGCCACCGTGGAGGAAAAACCCATCGCGCCTTCCGCCAGGCACTGACCGAGCAGCGTTTTCATCTCCCTCAGCTCGTCCGCGGAGGCTTCGTTCCCCACAGCGCGCTCGCCCATCACCACGCGTCGCAGGGCGCTGTGGCCCGCCATGAAGCCGGCGTTCACCCCCAGCTTGCCGTCGAGCCGGCCGAGATATTCGGCAAACGACTGCCAGTCCCAGGGCACACCGGCTTCGAGGCTTGCCACAGGCATACCCTCGACCCGGGCCAGCATGTTGAGCAGGTAGGGCGCCGCATCGGGCGTCAACGGTGCAATGCTGAAACCGCAGTGCCCGCCGAAAATGGTGGTCACACCGTGATAGCAGGACGGGCTCACCGCCTGGTCCCAGAACACCTGGGCGTCGTAGTGGGTGTGCACGTCCACGAAACCCGGACTGAGCACCAGCCCTTCAGCGTCCAGCGTCTGCCGCGCCTGGTCCGGGGCGCTGCCCACGGCCGCGATGCGCCCGTCCGTCACGCCCAGATCGCCGGCCACAGGCTCACTGCCCGAACCGTCGACAATGGTCGCGTTGGTGATTTTCAGATCGTACATGGGTCCCCCTCCCTGTGATCGTCGTCCACAGCGTACCGCGAACGCGGGGCGTTTTCATGGCTGCTCCGCTCAATCAAACGGTGCCCCGAGGCGCCAGTCAGGGCACAATCCAGCTCAAGAGGAGAGGGACGAGAAGCATGCGCGAATCTACCGAACTGTGGCAGCTTGGCGGTGCCGCGGCTGCGCAGGGGCTGCGCAACCGCGAGTTTTCCGCGCTGGAGCTGCTCGAAAGCGTGCTGGCCCGTGTCGATGCCCTGAACCCGGCATTGAATGCCATCGTGGAAGACCAGCGCGAGCAGGGTCTGGCCCGGGCCCGGGCATTGGACGAGCTTGCAGCCCGGGACGAATGGGCCGGCGCGCTGCACGGCCTGCCAGCGACAGTGAAGATCAATGTCGACCAGGCGGGCAGCGCCACCAGCAACGGTCTGCCCGCCCTTGCCGATACCATCGTCGATGCAGACGCACCGGTGGTAACGAACCTGCGGCAGGCCGGCGCGGTGATTTTCGGCCGCAGCAACGCGCCCGAGCTCTCCATGCGCGCCTGCACAGACAACCCGCTGCACGGCAGAACCGCCAATCCATGGGACGATGAAGCGAGCCCGGGCGGCTCTTCGGGCGGCGCCGGCAGCGCCGCGGCGGCGGGCTTCGGTCCCATTCATCACGGCAACGACATCGGCGGTTCCCTGCGCTTCCCGTCTTTCTGCTGCGGTGTGAGCACGGTGAAACCAACGCTCGGACGGGTACCGGCTTACAACCCCAGCGCCACCACCGAGCGCGGCCTGCTCGCGCAGCTCATGTCCGTGCAGGGTGTCATCTGCCGCCACGCCGCAGATCTGCGCCTGACGCTGCCGGAGCTGTTCAAGGGCAGCCCGGCCGACCCGTGGTGGACGCCGCTTCCGTTCGGCGGCTGGGAAGACGACGACAAACCGCCCGTGGGTCTTACGCGCGCGAGCTACGGCTACCCCATTCACGACGACGTGCTTGCGGGTCTGGACCGGGCGGCCGAGGCTTTGACCGACGCCGGTTATGCCGTGACGGAGATCGACACTCCGGACATGAGTCTGCCGGCGACGGGCTGGCTGCAGATCGCCGTATACGAGTTACGCGAAACCCTGAGCGAAGTGGTGGCCGCACACGGTAGCGAGACCCTGAAGCAGATTTTCGACTGGTACTACGAGATGGGACCCATCGCCGATGCCGATGGTTACCTGGCGGGCCTGGCGAACCGTACCAGCTACACTCGCGCCTGGAATCAGCGCCTCGCCGAGTTTCCCCTGATTCTCTCTCCCTACCTGATGCGGCCCACGTTTCCCTGGGACTATGACAGCCGCAGCTACGCCTGCGTGCAGGATCTCTTCACCTCTGCCATCTACAGCACCGGAGTGAATTTCCTCAGCCTGCCTGCCGGTGTGTTTCCCACAGGCTTTGCGGCTGGCCTGCCAACCGGCGCGCAACTGATTGGCCAGCGCTTTCGTGAAGATCTCATCGTGACGGCCATGGAAGCCATCGAGGCGCGGCTGGGGGTGCTCTCGCACGAGTTGTGGCGCCGGGAGGAAAGCCCATGAGGCTGGCGCTGCAAAGCCTGCTGCTGGCGCTGTGCGTGGCTGGCTGCGATGCACCGTATCCTGCAGCACCCGTCCCGGAGCCCGAAGCTGTCGCCCCTGCCCAGCCCGACGCGCGCGTGATGCGCCTCTGGGCCCGTAGCTGTGCCCTGTGCCACGTCGACGGCAACGCCGGCGCCCCGCGTATCGGGCATGCCGATGAATGGCGGCCGCGGCTGGCGCAGGGACGCGAAATGCTGCTGAAACATACCGTGGAAGGCTTGAACGCCATGCCGCCGCTCGGCTACTGCATGGCGTGCGAACGGGAGGACCTGCTGGCAATGATCGACTTCATGACCGCGGGCGCAGCCGCGCCATCCCCGGGAGCGTCTCCGTGAGCCGGGCGTGGTCGCGGCGGCGCTTTCTCGCCAGTGCCGCGTTGACGGGGTTGTTTGCCGGGTCTGTGCGTGCTGCCGGCGGCGCCGGCCCATCGCTTCCCTGGCGCAACTGGTCGGGTGGACTGACTTGTCAGCCGGAAGGACGTTTTTCACCGGCCACGGAAAACGAGCTGAGCGAGTATCTGGCGGCCACCTCCGGCGAGGTGCGGCCCGTGGGCGCGGGGCACTCGTTTGCACCCCTGGTGCCGACCGACGGCCATCTGGTCGTGCTCGACCAGCTTACGGGCCTGCTGGCGCACGACCCGCAGGCGCTCACGGCCAGTTTTGCCGCCGGCACACGCCTTGGCGACATGGGCGCACCGCTGGAGGCGGTGGGCCAGGCCATGCTGAACCTGCCGGACATCGACCGGCAGACGCTCGCCGGAGCGACTGCCACCGCCACGCACGGCACCGGCATCGATTTCCCCTGCCTGTCGGGTTTCGTCACGAGCCTGAGGCTGGTGACTCCGCAAGGCGATGTGCTGGATCTGGCTGCTGGCGATGAGCTTTTTGACGCCGCGCGGGTGAGCCTCGGCGCCCTGGGCATCATCACGCGCATGACGCTCGAGAACCGCGCAACCTATCGTCTGAAGGCGCGCAACTGGGTGCAGCCCATCGAAGAGGTGCTGGAGACGTTCGATGAGAACGCGGCCCGGCACCGCCATTTCGAGATGTTCCCGCTGACCCACTCGGACTACGCGCTGACGCTGGCCATCGACGAGACGGACGAGCCCGTCAACAACCCGCCGCCATCGCCGGAAGAGGACGCCGCCTTCGGCGAAGCCATGGCGTACTGGGCAACCCTGCCGCCCCGGGAACGCAAACCGCTCATCGATGGTCTCGCCCAGCAGATAGAGCCCAGCGAGGCGGTGGATACCTCGTACCGGATTCTCAGCAACATCCGTAACGGACGCTTCAACGAGATGGAGTACTCGGTACCGTTGCACAACGGCGCAGCCTGCCTGCGGGAGATTCTCGCCACCGTCATCGACAGGGAAGTGGACGTCGTGTTTCCACTGGAGTACCGGTACGTGAAACGGGACGACACCTGGCTGTCCATGAGCTCGGGGCAGGAAGACCACGCAGCCATTTCCATCCACCGCACCGCCGCGGCCGACTATCGCCCCTACTTCGATCTCATCGAGCCGATCTTCTGGAAGTACGGCGGCCGCCCGCACTGGGGCAAAGTGCACTCCCTCGGTGCGGCACAGCTACGCGAGCTGTACCCGCGCTTCGATGATTTTCAGCGGGTGCGCGCCGAGCTCGATCCCGCCGGGCGCATGCTGAACGCCCATCTACGCCGGATTTTTGTCGGGTGACCCGCCCGGGAGGACAGCCATGAGAAGACGGGATCTGCTGACCGGGGCCGGTCTGGCGGCACTAGGTGGCAGCGTGCTGTGGTCTCCTGCGGCGCGCGCCCGGCAGACCGGACCGCATGATGCGTATTTCGCCCGCCTGAATGCGCTGTTGAAACGCGACGGGCCGGGGCGGCCTGTCATGCTGCTCGACACGGCGCGCATGAACCACAACATCGACGCGCTTACCGCCTCGGTCGGCAAAGAGAAACAGTACCGGGTCGTGGTGAAGTCGCTGCCGTCGGTACCGCTGCTGCAACATGTCATGCAACGCGCCCGTACCGAGGCGCTGATGGTGTTCCATCAACCCTTCCTCAACACTGTGGCCGAAACCTTTCCGCGCGCCAACGTGCTTCTCGGCAAGCCCATGCCCGTGCAGGCAGCGCGCACCTTCTACAGCAAGCTCGCCACCACGGCGTTCGATGCCTCCCGGCAGGTGCAGTGGCTGATCGACTCCCGCGAACGGCTGCTGCAGTACCAGGCGCTGGCGCGCCAGCTCGGCGTGAAGATGGGGGTCAACTTCGAAATCGACGTCGGCCTGCGCCGCGGCGGGCTGGCGGATCCCGAAGCGTTGACCGAGGCCTTGGCCATCGTGGCCGCAGATCCGGAGCACCTGACGACAACGGGGCTCATGGGGTACGAGCCGCACCTCACGGGCAAGCAGGCCGACCTCTCCCATCCGGAGGTGCGTGCCGTGCTGGGCATCTACAACGGCTTCATCGAGCGTCTGCAAAGCGCCGGGCTGCAGCCACAGACGCTGACGCTGAACGGCGCCGGCAGCCATACGCTGAAAATCTACGAGAAAGATCACACCATGAACGACCTGTCGGCAGGCTCCGGCGTGGTCAAGCCCACCGACTTCGACACCTTCCATCTGAACGATCACGTGCCCGCGATGTTCATCGCCACCCCGGTGCTGAAGCGCTACGCGGGCAACCCCTATCTGCCGGAACCGCCGCGGGACATGGAACGGCTGTACTACATCTACGGCGGCTACTGGAAAGCCCGGATGGCGTCCCCGAAGGAGGTGGGAGAACCGATCTACGAAAGCACTAATCAGAGCCCGATCACCACGCCCGCAGACGTGAATCTCGCCGTCGACGACTACGTGTTCCTGCGGCCCACGCAGAGCGAGTTTGTCATGCTGCAGTTCGGCGATCTGCTGGTGGTGAAAGACGGTGAGCTCAACGACCGCTGGCCGGTGTTTCACCAGACGGGATAAACCGGGATGTCCACCGCTCCACACTTCCATATCGATGCAGAGCAATTCTGGGCCGACCCCTATCCCAGCCTCGCGAAGATGCGCGCGACCTGCCCCATTGCCTTCGTTCCCGAACTCGGCGCAACGCTGATCACGCGCCGCGAACACATTGCGGTGAGCGAAAAGAATACCGCCGTGTTCTCCTCGTTCCAGCCCGATGGTCTCATGACCGTGCTGATGGGCGAGAACCTCATGCGCAAGGACGGTCAGGCACACATGCAGGAGCGCCGCGCCATCTATCCTGCGATGTCGCCGAAAACCGTCGCCGCGGTGTGGCGTGAGCGGTTTGCCGCGGACGCTGCACGGTATGTGGACACGCTCGCGGACACGACGGGTGCAGATCTTTTCTGGGCCTACGCCATGCCTCTGTCGGCAGACGCGCTGCGCGCCATGACCGGCCTGACCAACATGTCACCCGACGAGATGAACCGCGTCAGCCAGGGCATGATCGACGGTTGCGCGAACTACGCGGGCGACGCGGCCGTGGAAGCGCGCTGTCACGACTGCACCGCCAGCATCGACCGGCACATCGACGAACGCCTGAACGACGCCCAGGCCCGGCCCGATCATTCCCTGTTGTCCGTGCAGCTACAGGCCGGACTGTCTGAGGCGCAGCTTCGCGCCAACATCAAGCTGTCCATATCCGGGGGCCAGAACGAACCGCGTGACGCCATCGCCGGTGCCATCTGGGCGCTGCTGACCCACCCCGAGCAACTCGCCCTGGTGCTGCGGGGCGAAGTGAGCTGGTTGCAGGCTTTCGAAGAGTATTCGCGCTGGATATCGCCCATCGGCATGTCCCCGCGCCGCATCGCGGCCCCGTTCAACTACGAAGGCGTGCACTTCGAGCCCGGCGACCGCATCTTTCTCATGTTCGGTTCCGGCAACCGGGACGAGGCCGCGTTTCCCGAGCCGGACCGCTTCGACGTCACCCGCGACACCTCCGGCTCGCTCAGCTTCGGCGCAGGGCCCCACTACTGCGCCGGCGCCTGGGCGTCCCGGGCCCTCATCGCGGATGCGGCGCTGCCGGAGTTCTTTGCCCGCGTGGCAAACCCGCAGATCGACGGGGATGTGCCGTTCGGCGGCTGGGCATTTCGTGGTCCGCTGGCGCTCCCGTGCCGCTGGGACCACGTCGCGGCCCGTTAACTGAGCTTGGCCTATGTCCTTGCACTGCTGGTGTTCGCCGCCGCGTTGGTGCAGGCGCCGCTCGCATCCGGTGAGCTGTGGTGGGACATTGGCAACGCGTTCGGCTTTCTCGCCTTCGCCGGGCTGTTGTACCTGTTTCTGGACACCGGCTTCGGCGGGCGCCAGCGTGCTCACAAACTGATCAGTTACGGCACAGTCGCGCTCATCGGCGCGCACGTGCTGTGGTTGTGGGTGCCGGACGTCACCCTGTGGCAGTACGCGGCCCCGGACGCACCGCCCTACATGCTGGCGGGTTTTGCTGCCCTCGTTCTCGTGATAGCCATGATCCTGCTCGCGCTGCCAGCCCTGCGGCGTTTCTGGCATACGGGCCACCAGAATTTCAAGCGCTGGCACTACTGGTTGTCGCTCAGCGCCATCGGCGCGGCGTTCTGGCACATCGCGGGCAGCGGCTTTTACGTATCCAGGCTCGAAGCGTGGCTGCTGCTGGCCATGATTGTCACGGTGGCAGGGCTGCACCATCGCAGCATGGTACCGCCCCCCGGCAGCACCCTGCGCCAGCTCTGGGGTCTGCCCCTGATTGCCGCGCTGTTCGTGAGTCTGAAGGCGCTGGGCGCGTGAAACCGGTGCTGTTGCTCACTGTCTTGAGCATCGCGCTGGGCGCGTTCCTGCTCTTCGCAGAGGGCAGAAGCAATGACACCGCCGCGCCCGATCACACCCGCTACGCTTCCGGGCGCATGCTGGCGGTGAAGTTTGCCCACGCCGATCATGTGGATCAGACGTGCATCAGCTGCCACCACAACTACGTGGACGACACGGGCCAGGGGCTTTGCTTCGACTGCCACAAAACCGATCCGGCAGTGGCCGAGCTCATCGAAACGCAATTTCACGATCTGTGCCGGGGGTGCCATCTCGACGAGGCGCTGGCGGGGCATGCGACCCATGGACCCACCCGGCGTTGCATCTCGTGCCACGTCGCCGACGACGCGCCCTGAGCGGTCAATCCAGGTCGTGCAGCCAGTCCGCGTGCCGCGGCGCCCGCTTCGTCTCGCTCCATTCTGCGAGCATGGCGTCAGCAACAGCTTTCAGCTCAGCGCGCTGCTCGTCCGTAGCTTTGTCAGCCGCCAGCTCCAGACGGTGGCCGTTCGGGTCAAAAAAGTAGATGGAGTCGAAAATACCGTGGTTGACCGGACCCAGCACGTCGAGGCCGGCGGCCTCCAGGCGGGTTTTGTAGTCGAGCAGCTCCTCGAAGCTGTCTACCTCGAACGCGATGTGCTGCACCCACTCGGGCGTGTTGGGATCCCTGCTCATGGCCGGGGAGTTGGGTAACTCGAAGAATGCCAGCACGTTGCCTCCGCCGGCGTCCATGAACACGTGCATGTAGGGATCTGGTTCGCCCGTGGATGGCACCTGGTTCTCGGCGATGGCCAGCTCGAAAGCCATACCAAGCACGTCGCGGTAAAAGTTCACCGTCTCCCGGGCGTCGCGGCACCGATAAGCAGCGTGGTGAATACGGTTGATACCCATGAATGGTCCTCAGCGCCTCACGGTAAGGGGTAGCGTCTCCCAGCCCCGGAAACGCGCCCGCGGCGCGCGTGCGGGTGTGTCGCGCAACGTAACATCGCTGAAGCGGGAGAAAAACCGGGTGATGGCAACCTGTGCCTCCAGGCGGGCGACGTTGAGACCCGCGCAGGTATGGATGCCGGCACCGAAGGCCAGGTGCGGGTTCGACGCCCGCGTGAGGTCGAAGGTATCGGGATGACTGAACACCTCCGGGTCACGGTTGGCAGCCCCGATGCACAGCGTCAGCACCGTATCAGGAGGAATGAGCCGTCCGCCGATCTCGGTGGCTTGCGTGGTGGTGCGGTTCCCGAGCTGATTGGGGGATTCGTAGCGCAGCATTTCTTCCACCGCCGGACCGATCAACGTCGGGTTGTCGCGCAGCTGCTCCAGCGCCGTTGGATAGCGCAGCAACAGCTCGATGCCGTTGCCAATGAGATTGGTGGTGGTCTCGTGCCCGGCGTTCAGCAGAAACACGCACTGGTGATAGAGCTCCTTCGCACTCAGGGCGCGGCCGTCTTCCTCCCAGCTCATCAAGCGCGCCAGAATGTCATCGTCTGTCGCGGGCGCCTTCCGGCGGCGCGCCACCAGCTCATCGAGGTAGGCGAGAAACTCGTCGACACAGCGTTCGCCATGGGCTTTCTGCGCTGCCGTGAGGGCCACCTCTAGGCTGCCGAGAATGGCCAGCGACCAGGCCCGGAGAGGATCTCGTTCCGCCCTGGGCACACCGAGCAGATTGCCGATGATCTCGACGGGGATGGCACTCGCAAAACCCGCGATGGCGTCAATCTCGCCACGCCGTTCCAACTCGTCGAGAAGGCCCTCGACCAGCGTTTCCAGATCCCCCCGCAGGGCACTGACCACGCGGGCGGACAGGGCGTTGCCGATCGCTTTGCGCACGTGCGTGTGCAGCGGTGGATCGTTGAACACGAGCGACGTGGTGTGATGCTCAAAGAGCGGCGAGCCTGCCCCGAACATGGGCTCGAATTGTATGCGCTTGTCAGAGCTGAACCGCGCAGCATCGCGGTATACCGTCCGCACGTCGTCGTAGCGCGTGAGCAGAACGCCACCATCGGGGAGCTCGAGCACCGGGTCGCCGGTCTGCAGGCGCCGGTAGGTGGGATAGGGGTCTGCGTAGAACGCCGGCGAAAGATGGCGCAGGTCGAACATGCCGCAAGCGTAGCAGGTTTGTGTCTGAGCACCGAACGCAGTACAAGATGACCGGGGCAGGTGGAGGTCACAGATGCGCAAGACAGGTACAGCAGACGTTCGTTCGACCCGCCGCCGGTTCCTCATCGGCAGCGCGGCGCTGGCCACCCCATGGTGGCTGGCCGGCTGCGCGCGCAGGGACACGGCGGATCTGCTGCTGCTGAACGGTGAAATCCATACCGTCGATGCGGCCAACCGCCGCGTGGAGGCGCTGGCGGTGCGGGGTAATCGGGTACTGGCCGCAGGCTCCGTTGCAGAGCTGAAAACTCTGGCAGGCCCGGCAACGCGGGTGATCGATCTCGGCGGCCGCACCGTGCTGCCCGGCATCAACGACTCGCATCTGCATCTGCTGGGCTGGGGCCTTGCGCAGCCGCCGTTTGCCGTGGATGTGACTTATCCCAACGTGACCTCCATCGCCGATTGTGTCGACGTCGTTCGTCAGGCGGCCGCCACCCGCCCCGCGGGTGAGTGGATCACCGGCCGCGGCTGGGACCAGCCTTACCTGTCGGAAGGCCGCCCGCCCACTGCCGCCGACCTGGATGCGGTGGCGCCCGATCATCCTGTGGCGCTGACGGAATTTTCCGGTCACGCGATCTGGGCCAACAGCAGAGCGCTGGCGTTGGCGGGCATCACGGCCGACACCGAGCCGCCGCCCGGCGGCGTGATCGTGAAAGACGGAACGGGCCAGCCTACAGGCCTGCTGTTCGAAGGTGCGGCATGGATGCTGCGCGACCAGATACCGCCGCCAGGCACCGGACAGCGCAAAGCAGCCCTCAAAAACGCCATGGCCGCCATGCTGCGACGGGGGATCACCAGCGCCACGGAACCCGGCCAGTCGCCAGAAAATCTGGCCATCTACAACGAGCTGGCTGGTGAGGCCTTTGCCGCGAAGATGCGCATTACCGGCCTGGTGGCAGCGGGCAGCTCGACAGAGAGCCTCCAGGAAGCCATGGCGGGCATGGCGGGCATGGAGAGCGCCAATCCAGCGTTTCTCAGCCTGCCCGGAGTCAAGATCATGGGCGACGGCATCCCTACAGCCAATCGAACCGCCTGGCTGAACGAGCCGTATAACGGCGGCGGCAACGGCAGCCTGCTGATCGACGGCACGAGTCACGACGAGCGCGTGGCCGAGCTCAACCGCATGATTCGCATCATCCACGAAGCGGGCCAGCAGATCGGCACGCACATGACCGGGGACCGCAGCATCGATACGGCGGTGGCCGCCTATCTGGCAGCGCAACAGGCCAAGCCGCGCGAGGACCCGCGCCACTACATCATCCATGCCGATCTCGTCTCGCCGACCGCGCTGGCCACCATGGCCACTGCGGGCATTGGGGCCAACTTCAATCCGGAGATCAAACATCTCATCGCCGATTCGCAGGTCTACAGTCTCGGCCGCGAGCGCGCGGCCTACGAATGGCCGTACCGTTCGGCCCTTGACGCGGGCGTGGTGGTGGCAAGCAGCTCGGACGCACCCGTAACCGAAGGCAACTGGCTGCAGGGGCTGGCCACCTGCGTCGACCGCCGCGGAAAGCAGACCGGCAACGTCTCCGGCCCGGAGCAGCGCATCAGCCTCGACGAGGCCATCCGCACCTACACTGCAGCGGGCGCCTGGCAGGATCACGCAGAAACGGTCAAAGGCTCGCTGGAGCCTGGCAAGGTGGCGGATCTGTGCGTGCTGGAGGAACGGTTGAGCGAGCTGCCCACCGAAGATTTTGCCGGGGTGCAGGTTGCCATGACCCTGGTGGACGGCACCATCGTTCACGAAGCGTGAAACGCGGCTGGCAGGCAGCCGTCAGACCTGCAGGCCGCCGAAGCGTTCGTGGAAGATCGCCCCCGCCCGCGGCAGCGGACCGTGCTGGTTTTCGAAGTGGCGATCGATGTAGCGCTCCGCCTGCACGGTAACAAGCCGGTAGAGCGCCTGGCTGAGCTGATAAGCCGCAATGCCCGGCCACGCCGGCGGCAACAGCTCGGCGGGGAGAGCGGGATCACGCAGCAGTACCTTGCGATACTCGTGGATCATGAATGTCCGCAGCAGAAAAGCGTCCTCGTCAGACACTGCCTCACCGGCCTGCAGGGCACCGAGGAACGGCGCGAAGACCGCCACGTAGCCGGTATAGGCTTCATCGAGGGCCGCCAGATCCCAGGCACTGGCAAGCAACCCTTCGAGTCCCTCGTCGCTCTGGCCCGGGGGCGTAGCCGCCGTCATCACCACCGCCCGATCGCCGGCCTGCGCGGCGTTCAGCGCCGCCGTGACACTGTCGCGATCAGCGCACGGGTGGGCCAGCAGGTCGACGCCGAACGAGCCGAAACCCTGCCAGGCAAGGCGCTTACGCACGGCCGCGCGCTGCCCGGTGCTGAGGTTGGTTGTCAGCACCAGACACCAGGCGCCATCCCATCGATCCGGACTTTCGTAGTAGATGCGCTGCGTGGCCTCGTCAAACTCCCGTTTCCCCGCCGGTGTGAGCGCATAGAAGCTGCGCCGGCCCTGCGACTGGTTGTTCAGCACACCGTCCTGCACCAGCCGGTACACCGCCGTGCGCACCAGCCGATGCTGTATATCCAGCAGGCCGCACGCATCGATGAGGCTGCCCAGCCAGATGCTGCCGCCGCGGGGCGCAACGCTGTCGCCGAACATGGTGACGATCAGCGAACCCGTGCGAATGGGTTTGCGGTTCTTGAAGGCGCGCTTCAACCGGGCCATGCGTTGCGCGAGTGTTCCGGGCATGCGGCATCGTAGCATGGCGGCGCGTCAAAATGACACGCAAATAGTCTTGATACGAAAAATACAGTGTCATAATATCGAGCAACGCTGGCCCGGGAAATTCCCATGAGTGAAGCCACTGAAGACCTGCAGGCGGGGTTCGAGGCGAAGATTGCGGCAGAGGAGAAGATCGAGCCGAAGGACTGGATGCCGGATGCGTACCGCAAGAACGTGATCCGCCAGATGTCGCAGCATGCCCATTCAGAGATCATCGGCATGCAACCCGAGGGGAACTGGCTCACGCGCGCCCCGACGCTGAAACGCAAGGTTATTCTCCTCGCCAAGATTCAGGATGAAGGCGGTCACGGGCTGTATCTGTACAGCGCCGCAGAAACTCTGGGCACCACCCGGGACGAGATGATCGAGGCGCTGCACGAGGGCCGCGCCAAATACGCCTCCATCTTCAACTACCCGTCGCTCACCTGGGCCGATATCGGCGCAATCGGCTGGCTGGTGGACGGCGCCGCCATCGTCAATCAGATTTCGCTGCAACGCACGTCCTACGGCCCCTACGCCCGCGCGATGGTGCGCATCTGCAAGGAAGAGAGCTTTCACCAGCGCCAGGGCTACGAAATCATGGTTGAGCTGAGCCGCGGCAGCGACGCCCAGCAGGCCATGGCACAGGATGCCTTGAATCGCTGGTGGTGGCCGTCGCTGATGATGTTCGGCCCCCACGACGCCGAGTCGGCAAACAGCGCGCAGTCGATGCAGTG
>CAZYYJ010000038.1:0-45709 GCA_964651595.1 uncultured Pseudomonadales bacterium
GCTGCACTACCGGCACCGTGCGTGACGGCATCAGCATCGCAAGACTCGGTATCCCTGCAGTGGCTCTCGTGACAGAAGATTTCTGGCCCCAGGGCGATTTCGTGGCGCAATCCCTGGGCATGCCCACGGCGCCCCGTGTGAAGCTTCCGCATCCGGTGGCAGGCACCGGCAGCGCCAATCTGCGGGCGGTGGCCGACACCATCGTGGACGACATCGTCACCGCGTTCACCGAGAGACCGGCCGCATGAGCGAGCTGTTGCAGGCGGCCAACGAAACCGCTGCGGTCGAGCACCTGCATGAGCTCGGCTGTACCGACGGCCTGCCCGTGGTGGTGCCCACGCCTGACCGGGTTGCGCGCATGGTGCTGGCCTCCGGCATGGACGCCGATCTGATCCTCGGAGAGATGGGACCGGGCCTGGGCACCGCAACGGTCGAGAAGGTCGCCGTAGCCGCCGTCATGGCCGGCTGCCTCCCCGACTACATGCCTCTCGTGATTGCCGCGGTGAGGGCCGTGATCGACCCGGCCTTTGATCTCACGGAAATGCAGGCCACCACCCACTGCACCGCCCCTCTCGTCATCGTAAACGGCCCGGCGCGGCAGAGCTGCGGGGGTGTCGCGTCCGGTTTTGGCGCCCTGGGTCCCGGACACCGCGCCAACGCGAGCATCGGCCGCGCCCTGCGCCTCTGCATGATCAACATCGGCGGCGCGCGCCCCGGTTCTTCCGATATGGCGTTGCTGGGCCATCCGGGCAAGTTCACGTACTGCCTCGCCGAGGACGAAGAGCACTCCCCTTTTCCACCGCTGCATGTGGCACGCGGCTACCAGCCCGAAGACA
The DNA here is from genome assembly GCA_964651595.1 of uncultured Pseudomonadales bacterium. Taxonomy (GTDB): domain Bacteria; phylum Pseudomonadota; class Gammaproteobacteria; order Pseudomonadales; family Azotimanducaceae; genus UBA4421. Next base: position 837 of record CAZYYJ010000038.1, read on the forward strand.
GCGTCGTGACAGTGGTTGGCGCCGAGGCACCACACTCGGTGCTGTACAGCGGCAACGCCGACGATCCGGAGGACGCGGAGAAGCTCATGCAGGTGCTGGCCATCGGCCTCGCCAACATGGCAACCAACAACGCGGTTCTCACCGGCGGTTCAGCCACCGTGATTCTGAACCCGGAACACGCAGAAATTCTCGCCAGAGGCAATCTCAGTCGCGAAGCGGTGGCCAAGCGCCTCTGGGAACTCACGCATCTACCAGTGGCCGACCGGGAGAAATACGCGTCGGCCTTTGCCGGGTTCCGGGACGGCAAAGACGCTGACACCTATGCGGCTTTTCCCGGCCCGGAGCACATCCTCATTCTGATGGCAGGCGGCAGCGGACTTTACTCCATGGTGATGCCGAGCTGGTGCGCCGGGAAACACAAAAACAGGGCGGTGAGCGTCAAGGTCGAAGCAGAACAATTCTGCGAAATTCCCGCGCTCGCCGGTGCTGCAACAGAGACCCGGTAACGCTGCGGCCAGACCAGGATGAGTCACCCCGCCACCATACGCACCATCGCGACACTGCTGGCGTGCTGCGTGGCGACAAGCGGCTGGAGCATGCAGGAAGAGCCCGAGCCAGCGGGCTCGGTGGTGCTGAAGGTGCTTGGTCTGGATGCGGATCGGGACGGCTACAAAGACCTCTTCGAAGACGACTTCCCCAACGACCCGACCGAGCACCGTGACAGTGACGGCGACGGGGTTGGCGACAACGCCGATCAGGTGCCCAACGATCCGAACGACACCGTCGACTCCGACGGCGACGGTGTGGGCGACAACACCGACCAATACCCGAACGATCCAAGACCCGGCCAGGACGCAGACGGCGACGGCGTGGGCGATAACCGCGATCAGTACCCGCTCGATCCCACGAGGGCGAATCTGCCGATTCTGCCCCCGCTCGATCTCGCCACCGGCAACGCCGTGGGCGTGGCCGAAACGATGCTGCGCCTTCACGACCTGCTGCAGCAGGTAGCTCTTTCGGTGGTAGTCAGCGCGCGGGAAACGCATACCTTCGAACCTGCGGCCAGTTGCGGTTCCGGCAGCGGCTTAAGAGAGGTTTCGCTGGAGGACAACGATGGCAGCAGCGATCTGTCATCCGGTGACCGTCTGCTGACCGAATTCTCAACCTGCTACGACGAAGGCCTGCGGGCATCGACCACGGGCACCGTGGTCGCGGCCATCACAGCGTTTACGCCGGCCCGTCGCGGCGAGAGCTATCTTCGTGCCACTGTGACCTTTGCCGACCTGACCACCGGAACCGCAACGCTGAACGGCGCCTTCGATCTCACCTATGCGGCTACCGGCAAGACCGAGACGATGGCGATTCGCAGCGAGGGCTGGACAACGGCGACCGGCAGCACGGGAGCCATCGATGGCCTCACCCGCTACGAGTGGGACCGCTTCATCGACTACCGAAACGACAGCAATCTCACCTACCGCCAGGACTTTGCCGGCGATGTCCGCATCGGCGTCTTCGGCGGCGTCGTGGCCTGCACGCTATCTCTCACCGGCGGTCTGTACATTGCGCCCTCGTCAGAGACGTTCCGTTGCGAAGCCGGCAACGACTCGCTGGAGATCGGCGGCGCCGGCTTCGACACGGTGCTGCTCACGGAACGCAACAGCCAGTCCACCGTGGGCCCTCTGGACTGGGCTTCCGCTCTGCACGTCGGCGAGTTCGGCCGGCGCCTGGAAGGGGATTTTCGCCGCAGCGCCGAGGCGTATCCCCGCGTTGCTGCCGCTGCCAGAACAAACACCGACGTCAACTGGATGGCGTACAGCGCAAGCCAGCAGAAGCTGTTTGTTGGCTACGGCAACACGATCCGCGCGTTGCATCCGACGGATCTGACTGTACTGGACACGCTCACTCTGCCGGGGACGCTGAGCACCATGCGCATGCATCCAGATGGCAACAGCCTGCTGGTCGGCTACCGCGACCGGGCGGAAGTGCAGATGGTAAACGCCGCCGCCCTTACCCAGGGAGCCGTTTTCGATCTCCTGCGCGATCCAGCGTCTGACGCAGTGGTCTACGCCATGGATCTTGCCCCCCTGCCGGCACCGGCCAATTCGTTTGCGGTGGTCACCTCAACTTTCACGAACCCTTTCTACAGCCACGTGGCCGTGTACGACGGCGCAACGCGACGTGCGCTGGTGTTCGACGCTTTCGCGGCCGGCAATCACGACCTGCTGGCCATGCCCGGTGGCAAGGTTGTGCTGAGCAGCAACAACACACCGCAGTTTGCGCGGCTCAACGTAACCGCCGCAGGCGTTGCCCTCGATCGTGAATGGAGCGGAGCCGCCGGCCTCGAAGGCTCGCTGACCGCGATCAACGGCAGCGTGAGCAACAACGCCGGCTATCTGGTGAACATCGACACGAACGCCGTGGAAGGTCAGTACGCCCTTGGTTCAGCGTTCATCGAAGCCGCCAGCGTGCTGACGTATGACGCAACACGCAATCGCGCCTACCAGGCGAGCTCCGGGGGGCTCGTGGCGTACGACAGTAATCGTTTCGTGCCCGTCGGGGCCTGGGGTCCGGCAAACCTAGACAGCGACGACGTCGTCGAGATCTTGAGCGTGGGTGACTTCCTGTACGTGGCAACACGTTTCGAGGTTGCAAAAATCGATAAAACAGATCTCGTCGAGGTGGACCGTTTCCCGTGCGTACCCGTGGATCTGACCCAGGTAAGCCCGGCTTCCACCGACCGCGCCATCGACTGCAGCTTCAATGACGTGGTCTACGACGCACCGCGCAACCGGCTCTATGCAAGCGTTGATGCCTCCTCGGGCAGCGACGGCAACAGCATCGCCGTGATCAATCCGCTCACCGCGTCAATCGAGCAGTACGTCGCTGTGGGTTCCACGCCCCTGGGCCTGGCGTTGAATCGCACCGGTACCAGCCTGTACGTGGGCCTGGGCTCACAGAACCAGCTTGCCACCATGAACGTGGCGACGGGCTCTGTGGCCTACACGAACTCCCTCACGGGACCGGGCTCACCGTTCGCGTTCGTGCAGGCCATGGACGTTGCCCCCGCGGGCGCCGCGCGTGCACTGCTGCGCACAGATATCGGGAACAGCCAGCGCCTGGACGTGCTGAGCAACGGAACCATAGCCGTTCCGTCCATCCTCGCTGAAGGGCTTACGCTGTTTGCGCCGGATCGCGACGACCGGGCGTTCGCCGAATCCGGCACCGAGTACGAGTTCATTGGTGGTGCGCTTACCAGCACCCCCACGCCGCTGGCGAGACTGGGCAATTTCATCCGCGCCAACGGGCATTTCTACCTCAGCTCCGGAGAGCGGCTGGAGCCTGTCTCCCGCAGCCGAGAACAGGCCTTTACCTTCGAGACGGGGCCGAATGGCGTGACAATGGCGTTCGATGAAGACGAAGACCATCTGTACGTATGCGACTGGAACAACCGCCTGTGGATCTACGATGACGCTTCGGGTTCCGAACTGGCTGATCTCCAGTTGCCGGACTACGCCGCCTGTCCCGTGCCTACGCGGCTGATCGTGCTACCCGATTTTCTCGTGATCCAGACCTCCGACCGGTTGCTGCTCATGGACAAGGAGGCGCTGCTCCCCTGACCCCCGTCAGCGCTAAGTGCGGAACGCTTTGGGCGGTCGACCCGTCCAGCGTTTGAATGCGCGCCGGAAATTGGTTGTTTCTGTATAGCCCAGGAATCCGGCAATCTGATCGATGGTGAGCCGCGTGTTTGCCAGATAATCCAGCGCAAGGTCTTTTCTCACCCCGTCGACGATTGCTCGAAACGACGTGCCTGCCTCGCCGAGGCGTCGGCGCAGCGTTCGTGAGCTCATGCAGAGGTCTGCCGCGACCGCTTCCATGTCGGCCAGCCTGGTGGGTGCACGCAGCATGATCTGCCGTACCTCGTGGGCGAGACGCGCTTCATTGTCGTGACGCTGCACAAGCTGTTGCACCAGGCTCAGACACATGGCGGCACTCGCCGGGTCTGCACTTGCCAGCGGCCGGTCTGTCGGCAACGCGGTCCAGAACGCGCTGACAGGTTGATCGAAGGCGACCGGGCATTCGAAGTGCTGCCGATAGCGGTGCGCATAGGCCGGCTCACCATAGGCAAGGGCCAGACCGGACAGCTGCATGGGGCGCCCGAGGATGATCGGGATCACCGCCTGCATGCCGGTGATCATTTCCTCCACGCAGAACGGCAGGGCCGCGCCCAACGGCACGGGACTTTCGAATTCGATGCGAAGCCTGTCGGCCTCTTCCACCAGAGAGAACGACAACACGCTCGAAGACGCTTTCTGAAACTGAAAGCCGAGATGAATGGCGTCGCGTTCGGTGGCGCAACTCATCAGGGCATAGCCGAGCATGCCCCAGGTGCTGAGACTCTCTCGCGCGCCGACACGCAGACCCAGGCCCGGTACCGGCGACAGATCGAGCGCGCGGTGAATGAGCGTAAGCAGCTGGCGGATGGGGATGTTGTCGCGGGCCTGCTCGAGCGATGCCGGTTGCAGGCCGGTGCCATGCAGAAGCTGGTCGGGATTGATGCCCTCCCCTTCGAGCACCTGCATGACGAGCCGCGCAAGCTGCGGCGGTGTCGTGAGATGCCGGGCTGGATCGCTCCGGGTGGCGATGGCCGATGTGCTCCTCGACACGCGCGCGTGTCCGAAAATGATCTGGTTCTGACCGACGTTAACCTATGCGGAAAAGCCGGGTCAAATAGACTGCTCCTCAAACCAGTGAGGAACACCAGCATGCCCAGCCTGACCACCCTTGCCCCTGACGCGTCGCCGGGAGAAATCAACGCCTGCATCGATCGGGACGGTGCCGTGATTCTGCGGGACGTGCTCTGCGAAGCCGAGGTAGCGCAGATCGAAGCGCAACTGCAACCGTACTGGGACGCCACCCCCGCGGGCACCGACGACTTTTACGGGCACCGGACGGAACGTACCGGGGCGCTGCTCGCCCGGTCCGCCCGATGTCGCGAAATGGCTTTGAACGACAAGGTGCTGAGCGTCTGCGATCACAAGCTTCTGCCCAACTGTGAGCGCTACCAGATTCACGTCACCCAGGCGATCCGCATCAAGCCGGGAGAAACGTCCCAGACGATCCACAAGGACAAGTGGGCCTGGAACTCGGTGCTCGCTGATATCGAACCCCAGGTGAGCACCATGTGGGCAATCACCGATTTCACCAGCGAAAACGGTGCCACCACGGTCGTACCGGGTTCAGACACGTGGCCCAACGACCGCCGCCCTGAACCGCACGAAATCACGCAGGCTGAGATGACCCGGGGCTCGGTCATGATCTTCACGGGCTCTGTGCTGCACGGTGGCGGAGCAAACGTCTCCAGTGACGACCGCGTAGGACTGCTCATCGACTACACGCTCGGTTGGCTGCGGCAGGAGGAAAACCAGTACCTGTGTTGCCCGCCGGAGCTGGCACAGGCCTTCGACCCGGCGTTGCGACGGCTCCTCGGCTATGCCATGGCGACTTACACGCTCGGCTACTATTCACCGCCGCTGGCACCGGGAGCCGGTATTGAGGCAGTGTCACCCGAATACGCGGTGAACCCCGATGTCGTCACGGGAAGTTTTGGCGGCGAAGAGCTCCGCCAGGCCATGACCGAGGATATCCTCGGCAAATAGATCCCCTCGCGGAAGATGAATTCCGCTGCAATAAATTCGCGCGTTCTTCGTTTTACTGGTAATGGAGAACGTGATGTCCAAAGGTCAGATCAGGTTGTTCTTGAGCAACGAGCGCACCCGCCTCATCGGCTACGTGCGCTCGCTGCTCTCGGACGCGAGCATCGACGCCGAGGACGTCGTGCACGATGTGCTGCTGAAAATACTGGAAAGGGGTGACAGCCCCGCGCCCGAGTACCTGGCAGCCTACACGTATCGTTCTCTGAAAAACCGTGTCACGGATCTGGGAAGAACCCGGCGGCCAAACGTTTCTATCGAAAGCGACGACAGCGGCTCGCTGCTGGACATCCTCCAGAGCAAGGGACCGAGCGCGTTCGAGGAGATCACCTCGGAACAGGGACAGCAGGCCCTCTTCGATGCTCTGGACACGCTCTCGGACACCGAGCGGCGTGTGGTCATTGCCAACGAGCTGGAAGGTCAGACCTTCCGCGCGCTGGCGGAAGCCTGGGACATCCCGCTCAACACGCTGCTTTCCCACAAGTCCCGTGCCATGAAAAAGCTACGCAACCACCTGTCTCGGAGAACGTCATGAAATCTGACTCTTTCCCCCACAATCTCAGCAAAGGCGAAAAGTTTGCGGTCTTCGGGCTGATGGGCGCCGCCGCAATCATCGTGTTCGGCTCACTCTTCGGCCTGCTCGTGCAGTTTCTGTGGAATGCCACGCTGGTCGGGCTGCTCGGTGCCGGCGAAATCTCCTTCTGGCAGGCGATTGGCGTGCTGATTCTCGCCAAATTGTTTTTCGGTTTCGGCAGCACCGGCAGCAGCTCGAAGCGATCCAGGAAGAAAAAAGACAAAAACGCAGACGAAGACAATCTGCTGAAGGAACAGGCCTTCCGCGACTACTGGGAGAGAGAAGGTCGCGGTGCGTACGAGGCGTACAAGTCGTCCCGGGAAGACAGCGGCGCTGACGATGAGAGCCGGTAAGTGGCGCTGGGGCTGGATCGTGCTGCGCCGGCTCTTCGCGCCTTCGACCGACGGCTAGATCTGGTCCACATTGCGCAGCCACAGCCCGCCACCGAAATGCGGCCGCGGGTCGTAGCTGCGGTGACCCAGCAGTCGTTGAACGCGCACGGAGCGGCCAGCCAGGTCCTCGTCGGAGTAATCGATCGCAGAGGACTCCTCCGGCACCAGCCAGCCAAGCACAAAACTGAGATGCATCGCCAGGCGCCAGCGGTCGCCGGTCTGATTGGCGCCGCCCCCATGAATGACTTTGCCGGTATAGACGAGGGCATCACCCACGTCCATTTCAGCGGGGACGGTCGCTTCGGGCTCGCCACGTTGCACGAAATCAGTCCAGCGGTGACTGCCGGGAATGACGCGCGTTGCCCCCAGTTCTTCCGTCACCTCGTCCAGCGCAATCATGGCACTGAGCGTGAGCTCCGGTCCGTTCGGCCAGTTCACCATCGACATCGCCGGCCAGTTTTCACAATCACGATGCAGCACTTGAGCGGGCGAGTCGGGCCCGATCAGCATGGCCTGACCCGTATTCACCCAGTACGAGCCGCAACTCGGTAACAGAATCGCGTCCGCCAGGGCGCCATACAGCTCGTTGTCGAGCATGTCGAAATACGCGTCACTCACCTTACCCAGGCTCGAAAAGCGGATCGTGTTGTGCCCTACAAACAGCTTTCCATCTTCACCCAGCCCCTGCGTTGCCGCGCCCGGCGCAAAATCACCGGCAGCGGCGAGCACGTCCTCGCGCATGCGATGGATCACGTCCGTTGGGAACAGACCCTCGATGATGACACCCCCATCGGCATCGATGATGGCGAGGATGTCGTCCAAAGGGCTCGTTGCCGATATCCGTGCGAGTGCCATTGTCCTTACCCCGTCGGTGCGGTTCACTCCGCAATTGCAACACGCGGGAGAGCTTTGCGCTAGAACCATGACCCTCATTCGAACGACTGTCCTGACCATGATCGCCTCCATTGTCGGCTACGCGCACATCGCCTGCGCGCAGCAAGCGAACACAACTCTCCCCCTGGCGCAGCAGCAAACCTACGCGCCGCAGTGGCAAAACCCCTTCACCATGCAGGGTAAAACCCTGCCATGGCCACACGAGATCCGTGTGTCGCTGCCACCCACCTACTTCCTGGAGCCCGACACGACCTTTCCCGTAATCTGGTTGACTGACGGGGCGACTTATTTCGGCACTGCCAGCGAAATGGCATCTCTCTATGCAACCCTCGATCACATGCCGCACGTCATCGTGGTCAGTGTCGGGCAGAACCGCTCTGAGACGCGGGCCAACTTCCAGCAGAAACGCGTGGCCGATTTCCTGTTTGAGGACTACCAGCCTTTCGATACGCGCAATGCCGACGATCCGGTGCTGCGCAGCTTTCTGGAACAGAATCCGGACGCGGATCTGGACGCGCAGCGGCGCTCCTTCGCCTTTCACGGCGGCGCATTTCTGGATTTTCTCGTCGATGAACTGCGACCGGCGCTCGCCCGCAAGTACCGTTTCGCGGACGATCACACAATTTTTGGGCATTCCGGCGGCAGCATGTTTCTGGGCCGCGCAATGTTTGCGCGCCCGGAAGCCTTCGATCGCTACATCATGAGCAGCGGCTTAAGCTACGATGCGCTGCAGGCCGAAGCACGGTACGCGGACGGGCATGCGGATCTCGCTGCGCGCATTTTCATTGCCGCGGGTGACAGCGAGGCGGAAACGGCGGCACGCGCGTCTCAGCGTCTGGTCAGCAATACTGTGAGATTCGGCGAAAACCTGGTTCTGCGGGAGTACGCGTCGCTGGAGGTGGAGGTACGTCTCTACCGCGACAAGAACCACGCAACGGTTCCGGCCACCGTGCTGAGCGAGGCTTTGCTCTGGGCTTTCTCAGACCCTTAGCTCACCCGATGTGCCGATCAAACCACTCCTTCAGCACGTTCATGCGAAAACGACGCAGCGCCGGCCTGCCGGTTACCTGCTCGCCGTGACTGCATCGCTTCATCGGCACCAGTTCCACCTCACAGCCGTGATGGTGCAGCTTGGCGAACATCTGCTCAGCCTGTTCCATGGGACATCTGATGTCGTCTTCGCCCTGCAGCAACAGTGTGGGCGTCCGGCACTTGTGGGCATGCGCGACCGGTGAGCGCTCCCAAAACGTCATCGGCCGCTTGTGCAGTTCGCCGCCCATCTCCAGTTCAATCAGATCGCGGCCTGCGTCAGACGTGCCCCACATGGAGATCATCGAATAGACACCCTGCTCAGGCACCGCCGCCTTGAAGCGGTGCGTGTGACCTATTAGCCATGCGCTGAGGTGCCCACCGCCTGAAATGCCCGTAACACCCAGCTTGTCCGGATGCGCAACGCCATCCGCCACCAGCCTGTCGAGAAAGGCGTTGAAATCCCGCAGCTCCAGGTCACCCCAGCGCCCCAGAATCGAGCGGCAGAACGCCTCTCCATAGCCTGTAGAGCCACGGGGGTTCATGTACGCAACGGCGTAACCGGCGGCTACCAGTTCCTGCAGGTCCGAACCGAAACCGCAGCCATAGCCTGCGTGCGGCCCCCCGTGAATGGTGAGAATCGTCTTGTAAGGCGCACGGACATGGCGGGGTTTCAGTACCCATCCTTCCACTTCGACGTTACGTTCGCTTCTGACGACGACCCGCGCCACATGCGGCTGCTGGAAACGGCTTTCCCAGGCCTCGTTGTGATGGGTGAGCTGCGTGCTTGCGCCGGTTTCTTCCTGCATGACGAACAGTGCCGGCGGTAGATTGAAGGACTGGCGGATCACCAGCAGCCGACCGGCGCAGCACCCCATGAGATGCGAGACGCTCTGTCCCTCCCCAATGGGAACCGCGCGCTTACGACCCGTCAAGCTGATGCGGTTGACATGCGCCTCCCCGCCGCGGGTGACCGTCGCGTAGACGCTGCGACCGTCGTCGCACGGCAGGGTGCGACTCGCTATGCGCACGGGTATGTGGTTCTGAAGACCGGCCGTTCCCACCATCAGATCCAGGGCACGCGTACGATCGGTCAGGCGCCCGGTTGTCGCATCAACGGCAAACAAAGAAGTCTGGCGCGCCAGATCCGTGCCGGGGCCCGTGCACAACACCTGCTCGCCGTCCTTGCTCCAGGTGGCCGTCATCAGACACGCCCTGTCCACCAGCCGGGTTTCCCGTGGCTTGCCGCGCAGATTCACCACGCTGAGGTCGGCCTCGAAAATTCTGTGCTCGGGGCGCCCCGTGCGCAGCACCGCTAGGCGTTTCGAATCCGGCGAGAAGCTGGCGGCGAGAATGAGGCCGCCAGGCGCGGTCAACGGTTTAGGTGTGCCGCCGCGCTTCAACAGAAAGACCGCCTGCGCGGCATCGCTCAAGTACCCGCCAAGCGGATCAAAGCGGTACCAGAAACGGTCGATGCGCGCGTGTCTGTCCACATCCGCTTCCGGCAGCGGCGCGCACAAGGCCGCAAACACCAGCGAGCGACCATCCGGGGCCAGTTCGAAGGGGCCGGCCCCCTGCGGCAGATCGGTGACCTGCTCCGCTTCGCCACCGGCAAGCGCGAGCACAAAAATCTGCGGCACCTTGTGGCGGGTGGACACGAAATACAGCTCCGTGCCATCGGGACTGAAACGCGGGTGATAGCTGCTGCCCTTGCCGCGCGTCAGCCGCCGCGCTTTGCCTGCACCATCCGTGGCTACGAGCCAGAGTGAGAACGTCTGTTTCTCCCTGCTGCCAGCGCCGCTGGTTTCCGCCAGCACATAAGCGGCCCAGGCGCCGTCCGGTGACAGCACCGCGTCGGTGACGTAGCAAATATCGAAGAGATCATCCTGTGTGGGGGGCCGTTTTCTGAGCGCCCTCCCGGTTTTTTTCCCGCCCATCGCAGTCTGTTCCCGATCTGTTTGCCTAAGGTTCGTCCTTCCCGCCCTGCGCCCGCGGCAGCTCGAAACCGGTGAGCAGACCGACGGCCCGGGCAACGAACGCTACCAGAATAGCCAGCCACACGGAGAACGGCACCCCCAGGGCATCGAGCAGGATGTAGCTCAACGCGCCGAGGAAAGCGGCGGTTGCGTAGATCTCCCTGTGCAGCACCAGCGGCAGCTTGTTGGCTATGACGTCCCGCAGAATACCGCCGGCCACAGCCGTCACCACGCCCAGCACAACGGCGATGGTTGGCGATCCGGTCACTGCAAGGGCCTTCGCAGCGCCCAGGACGCAGAAGACCGACAGGCCCAGAGCGTCCAGCCAGTTGAGGAAAAACTGCGTGCGGAACACGAAACGGTCGGCAAAAAACACCAGGAGCGCCGCCGCCAGTGCGATGTAGAGCGAAGCTTCCTGCACAACCCAGAAGACCGGGACACCGAGCACCAGATCGCGAATGGTGCCACCGGCAATTGCCGGCATCAGTGCGAGCACCACGAACCCGAACACATCCATGCCCTTTTCACGCGCGACAAGGGCGCCGGAAATGGCGAAAGCAAACACACCGGCATACTCAGCAGCCAGCAGCAGGGTGTCAGGCACGGCTTTGCCTCAAGGCGACAGGGACACAGCCAGCAATGGGTGCTTGGATACTCGGGCTACCTCGCGTCTTGCCTGAAGCGGCGTCAGGCCAAGGATACGCAGAATGTTCTCGCAGGTCCGAACGGGAATTTCCGGCGCATAACCGGCGTGCAGCAATCTCCGCAGCGCAGCCATCATCAGCGCGGCAATCTGTTCGAGCAGAAGCTCGTCCACAAGAACATCCACGTCCCCCTGCGCCAGCGCACGCTCGATATCAGCCCGGACATAGGCTAGGGCTGGAAACTCGGCCGCCAACGGGCGCCGCTGGTACTGCTCTACCAGCACGGCAGCCCAGGCGCCGGCCCCGAGCGCCAGCCGCAGAAACGCCCAGGAGCCAACCACTACGCGGGACACGCCCCGGTTCAGGTCGTGCATGCGCTGATCGAACTGCTTTGCAATTTCCAGCGCTATGGCGGCGCAGGACGCTGACGCCAGCTCGTCTTTGTCTTTGAAGTGATTGTAGAAGGTGCCGTTCGCCAAGCCGGCAATGGCGGTGATCTCTTGGATGCTGGCGTCTTCGATACCTTTCTCCGCGAACACGTCGATGGCGCTGTCGATCAAGGAACTGCGGGTGCGGTTCCGCTTGCCGGAACCAATGGCCTGGGTGCGAAAGTAGTTCTGCATGATTGAAAGCATAAAACTCGATAATTGACAGGTCAATTATTTTTGTATTTACTCTCATTTTCGAACACATTCTCAATTAACTATGATCACCACTCAAGTTCTCATCATCGGGGCGGGACCCGTCGGCATGGTCAGCGCGCTCTGCCTGGCACAGGCCGGAATTCGATGCGTGCTGGTCGACAAGCGTCTGGAGCGAATGGCTGCACCCAAAGCCCATGCGGTGAATGCCCGCACGCTCGAAATCTGCGAACGCCTCGGCATCGCTGCCGATGACATCAGAGCAGCGGGGGCGAGCGCCGACGACGGGGGTCTGGTTCACTTTGTAGATACATTGACCACAACGCACTTCGGCAGCCTGCCCTACGAACGCCAGGATGACGGCACGCTGAGCTTCACACCCTGGCCGCTGGTAAACATCTCGCAGCCCAGATTCGAAGAATTTCTGAACGCACGCCTCGCCAGGGAGCGCGGCGTATCGCTGTTGCGCGGCATGAGCGCGGGCGAGGTCCGCGAAGATGCCACCGGAGTGACGGCTACCCTGCGCGGGGATGGTCTGAGCGAGCCTGTCGAGTTACGCGCCGACTATGTCATTGCCGCTGACGGCGCGGGCTCGCCTACGCGTGATGCGCTCGGGATCGGCCTGAACGGTCCAGAAGGCCTCGCGCATTACATGATGATTCACTTCGAAGCGGACCTGCGCGATCTCACCAGCGACCGGCCCGGTCTCCTCTACTTCTGTCTGTCACCGCACGCCCGCGGCACTTTCATTGGCTACGAGCGCAACCGCACCTGGGTGTTCATGCAGCCTTACGATCCGAGCTCCCAGACCCGGGAAGACTACGACGACGACACGTGCCGGAAACTGATCGACGCTGCGGCAGGCACGCACGTCGAAAGTCTCGGCATCCGCAACGTCAGCCCCTGGACCATGTGTGCCCAGGTAGCCGACCGCTATCGCCAGGGCCGCGTTTTTCTGGCCGGCGACGCCGCACACCGCTTCCCGCCCACCGGCGGCCTCGGTCTGAACACCGGCGTTGCCGACGCGCAGAACCTGGCATGGAAACTCGGCAAGGTCCTCGCCGGCGAGGCAGTGCCGGAGCTGCTCGATACCTACGAAGCCGAGCGGCAACCGGTGGCGCAGATCAACAGTCATCAAAGTCTGACGAACTCCGCCAGGATGATGCACCTCTTCGGCGCCGTGTATGGCACCGATGCGGCACGAACCGCCGAGCACTACGCGTGCGTACGGGCAGACCCGGGTGCTCACCGAGCCCTGGCGGACGCAGTGGAGATGCAACGGCCGCACTTCGACAGCTTCAACCTGCAGATGGGCTATTGCTATGGCGCGCATGTAGACCCGGACACCCTGGATATCAGCCTCTATGAACCAAGCTTCCAGCCCGGCAACCATCTGCCGCTGGTGAAGCTCACTGACGGTCCATGGCTTCTTGGACGTCTGCCCCATCACGCGTTTGCCCTCGTAACCGGACCTGACGGCGGAAGCTGGCGCTGCGGCGACTTACCCGTGCTGGTGGAAGGTGTGGATTTCGCGCCCTTGCAGCCCTTTCACGAGCAGGCGCGCCTCACGGCAAGTGGCGCGTTGCTGTTGCGGCCGGACGGGCACATCTGCGCGCGCTGGGAAGCTGCCCCCACGGATCCGGAGGCAGCCGTCCGGAACACCCTCACAAACGTACTGGCCGGGACGCTCCCCGGTGCCTCGACGGAGCACTGACATGGATCTGGGACTCACAGAACGACAAGCTATCGTCTGCGCTTCGTCGCGCGGCCTGGGCCTGGCATGCGCCGCTGCATTGCTGCGCGAAGGATGCCGGGTGGTCATCAACGGCCGCGATGCAGCCACCTTGAGTGCCGCGGCCGACGCGCTGCGCACCGCGCATGGCGACAACGTGACGGCTGTCGCCGCAGATCTGAACACGTCGGACGGCCGCGCCGAGCTGCTCGCTGCGTGTACCGAGCCCGACATCCTGGTGAACAACAACGCCGGACCACCACCCGGTACGTTCGCTCACTGGGGTCAGCAGGAGTTTCAAGCGGCGCTGGATGCCAATCTGCTGGCACCGGCCTTCATGATTCAGGGGGTCATCGAAGGCATGAAAGCCCGTCGTTTCGGCCGCATCGTGAACATCACCTCGGCCATGGTGAAGTCGCCGCACGCCGCAATGGGCCTGTCTACCGCAGCACGCAGCGGGCTTACGGCGCTGTGCAAAGGTCTCTCCAACGAGGCCGTTGCCTTCAACGTCACCATCAACAACCTGTTACCCGAACGCTTCGATACCGACCGTCAGAAATTCATGGCGAAGATGATGATGGAGAGGCAGGGGCTAACATTCGACGAGGCGCGCGAAGCCATCGCGAGCACAATCAACGCGAAACGTTTCGGGCAGCCTGAAGAGTTCGGCGATGCGTGCGCGTACCTCTGCAGCGCACAGGCGGGCTTCATTTCCGGGCAGAATCTTCAGCTGGATGGCGGGTCCTATGCGGGCCTCATCTGACGCGCTGCGCCCTGGAAGCCTGCACATACCCCTCTACAAGGTGTTCTCGAACCCCGACTTCTTCGGCGGCGAAGAGGATCGAGTGCCCCGGGCAGACAGAATCAGAAACGGAGACCTCCCATGACCGAGCCCACCATCAAAGTGAAACGCCTGGCGTACGTCCGGGTCAGCGCACCCGACCTGGGGCGCGCAGAGACATTTCTCGCGGAATTCGGCCTGCAGGTGGCTGCCCGTACCGAAGGGGCCGTGCATTTCCGCGGCACAGATCCAGAACCGCCCTGCTACGTGCTGACCCGGGGCGACGCCGCGGTGAAGGCCATCGCCTTCGAGGCGGACAGCGCAGAAGACCTCGAGCGTGTGGCCCGCGTGGACGGGGCGTCCGCGGTCGAAGCGCTGAACGAGCCGGCCGGGGGACACGTGGTGCGACTCACCGACCCGCAGGGCATGTGCGTGGAGATCGTTCACGGCCGCCAGGCGCTGGAACGGCTGGATCCGGCGCCATCGCATGGCTTCAACATGAACGGTCAACGTCAGCGCGAAGGGGTGCTGCCTGCCGTCACCAGAGGACCCTCGCACGTAAAACGGCTCGGACACCTCGTGCTGGAAAGCGCAGACCCGGGACGGGTGTACGCCTGGTACAACGAGCATCTCGGCCTGCAGACCTCCGATGCGGTCCGCACGCCCGACGGCTCGCCGCAGATGATTTTCTCCCGCCTCGACCGCGGTGACGAATACGTCGACCATCACGTTGTCGGCTTCCAGTTTGCGCTGGACGAAGGCGCACGCGTACAACACATCGCCTTCGAGGTTGGCAACCTCGACGATCTCATGGCAGGGCACGAGCACCTGAAGCGCAAGCGCCGCAAGCATGTCTGGGGCATTGGCCGGCACCTTCTGGGTGGGCAGATCTTCGACTACTGGAGAAGTCCTTTCGGCGTCATCCACGAGCACTGGACCGATACGGACCTCGTCAATGCGGAGCACGAGGCGCAGGACTGTGGTGTGGCGGACGTGAACGACTACTGGGGGCCGGGTCCCACGCCCGCTTTCATCGTCTCCCGCTGGAACTGGAAAGTACTCCGCAACGTTGCCCGCCTGCTGCGCGCAAGATCTGCGGCGTAAAGGCCATGGGAATATCGATCGTCCGCTTCAGCACCTCTGACACCGGCCCGCGCTGGGGCGTGCTCCAAGCTCGGGAAATTGCCGTGCTCGAGGCAGACTACCCGTCTCACCGCGAGCTGATGGATGCCTACTTCAGCAACCCCCGACCGTTCGAACCCGCAGGATTACCGCGCTTGTCGGTGGCAAAGGCAATGCTCCTGGCGCCGGTCACCCGTGACATCCAGATCTTCTGTCAGGGTCTCAACTATGCGTCGCACCGGGAAGAAGGCGGCGTGAGCGAGGTTAAAGGCGAAAACCTGCTCTTCGCCAAGCCCGCTTCCTCGATCTGCGGCCCCACCGACGACATCGTCCGACCAGCGGGCTGCGAGCTGCTGGACTACGAAATCGAGGTCGCCCTGGTGATGAAAAGTGATCTGCCCGCTCACGCAGCCGTCACTTCGGAATCGCTGCTCGACTACGTGGGCGCCGTCACCCTGGCCAACGACGTTTCCGCGCGTGATCTCATGTTCGGCGCGCCGATGCTGCAGTGGTTCAAAGGCAAAGGGCACCGCACGTTCTGTCCTACGGGCCCCGTGCTCTACCTTCTGGACGCAGAAGATCGCAGTCTCATCGACAATCTGCACATCAAGCTGACGCTGAACGGCGACGTCCGTCAGGACGCAACCACCGACCAGCTCATTTTCAAACCTTCCGAAACCCTGAACGAGCTTGCCTCGTTCGTCGACGTACACCGCGGCGACATGCTTCTCACTGGCACTCCGGGCGGCGTGATTCTGAACGCCACGCCCCGGGTGGGCCTGGCCATTCTTTTGCACTTCACGCGGGACGCGCGACGCCGGGCGAAGCTGGTAAAGACGCAGAAAGCCACTCGCTATCTTCAGCCCGGTGACCGGCTGGAGCTCAGCCTGAGCAGTCGCGACCACACGCTGGATCTGGGCACTCAAAGCTGCCGGGTAGTTGACGCTTAGCCGCCTGCGGAGCTTAGTTCCGGTGCTGCCCCCTGCCCGGCATCGCCTGCTCTGCATCCCAGAAAGTCGCTTGTGGCAGCCGCCACATGAACTATAGTGCTTCGCTTCTGCTGTCACTGTTCCGGGATGACATGGCCCAGGCACTCCACAAGCTGCTGGAGAATCGCGTTTCCGAAGACGAGATTGACGAGCTCGGACACCTCAGCGTGCCTTTCTATGAAGCGCGGGCGCTCTCCGCGAGCCGAAAGCTCGCCGCCGAGGCCGGCTTGAATCTGGTTGAGATGGCGACGCGAGGCGTGGAATTCACGCTGGTGGACGCCTACATGCGCAATCTTCGCGAACAGTTTCTGGGCGCGCCCCTGCTGGTACGAGGCGGCGTGCTGCAGGCAACCTCCCAGCGTCTGCGTTGCTACCAGGAAATCGTCAACACCGACCAGGGCGAGATCTCGGCCACCTTCGTGCACGACTTTGCGCTGCAGAATCAGCGCACTCGTGAGGCGGTGCCTTTCGATGAGGAACAGGTTGCCCTGGCTGACCGACTGGTCACCCCATGGCCCGAGCATGGCCAGCCACGCAGCATAGATCTCGCCAGCCCCATCCCCCCGCTGGCGCTCGCCGAAGCGCGCTCACGACAGCTCGAGCTTGCGCATCCGCGCGCCATCGAGGCAACGGAGTGTGACGAGACCGGCGTACTGCTGCGAGAGCAGTTCTCGCATCTGCCTTACAGCGGTGAGCGCGTGGAGACGCTGGCAACGCAATGGGTGTATGAGACCGCCGATGGGCAACGGTTGGGCATGGCCGACCTGGAAAGTCGTAACACGCTGCATCACCTGCCACGCAGCGGCGATCAGATCCAGACGTTCCGGGCGGAGGTTGCCATCGCCCGCAAGACAGTGCAGCGCAATCACTGGGCGTTCGACATTCCCAGCGGGGCACTCATCAGCACGGCGTCGCTCGTCTCGGTAGCCCTCGATCTCGACCGTCGCGCCGCGGTGGAAATTCCACCCGACATGAAGCGGGCGCTGGAAGAACGATTCCATCCGGATCTGCGTTGACCGGCTGCGGCAGGCGTGAGCACCGATCATGTCAAAGCCGAGATTGCCTTCGTCACGGAGACGTGGCGCCACAGCCCGGAGCCTCCGCGCATCTTCTCACGCGCATCGCGGGAAACCAGCACCGCACCGCGGGAAGTCACTATTCGCAACGCCCGACTGCGGGATGATCTCCACCTAGATCGCAGTGGCTTCGTGCTTGTGAATCACCGGAGCGACGTCACCGACTTCCGCCACAAGCCAACCGTTCTGGAAGCCTATTTTCCGGAAATGAAACGCCTGCTGCTGGACCTCACGGGCGCGGCCGATGCCTTTCCTATCACTTTCTACCAGGTGCGATCGCGCGACCCCGAGCACTTCTTCGATGCTTACTCGCTGTACATGCACTGCGATTTCAGCCCAGGCACATGGACGCGTTTTGCCCAGCACGTGATCCGAGAAAGCGGTGTGGATCGAAGTTATGCCCCCGATGAGTGGGACTACGCCGCCTACAATCTGTGGCGCCCCGTCGGCGGCACCGTGGAGCGCGACCCGCTGGTGCTGATCGACGCCAGCACCGTCGACCGGAGCGACATCATCGACTATCTCGCGGTTGAACACGGCGACAAAGGCAAGGCGGCTGTGCCGCTGTACAACAAACGCCAGCGCTTCTTCTACGTGCCCGACATGCGCACAGACGAGGTTCTGATTTTCAAGCAGCTCGACTCCCGTCCCACCCACGCCCTCGTCTGTCCTCACACGTCCTTCGTGGATCCCACCGCGCCGCCGGACGCAAGGCCCCGCGAGAGCATAGACATCCGCTTCGTGTGCGTGTTCGAAAAAGGTACGATCGACACTACGGGATAGGGGGAAGCGAATGGACAAGATGCGTGCGGCTCGACTCGTGGAGCCAGGCAGAATCGTGTGCGAGCAGGTACCGCTCTTCGAACCGGAAGCCGGCCAGGTGGTGGTGAGAAACGACATGGCCGCCATCTGCGGCTCAGACCTGCATCAGGTGTTTTTCGACAGCTTTGGGCCCGCCAACCTGCCGGCCGAGCCGGGCTGGCCCGGTCACGAGGGTGTGGGCGAGGTGGTGGAAAGCCGGGACGAGCGGCTGAAGGTCGGCGACAAGGTGCTGACGGTACCGGGCTATGGTTTTCAGCGCTGCTTTGCCGACTTCCAGACACTGCCCGGGCACTGGTGCCTGAAGCTGCCCCGGTACGATGGACCGGTGGAAGATCTCCTCATGGCGCAGCAGTTCGGCACCACCGTGTATGCCCTGCGCCGCGGCAACATGGACTTCGTCGGTAAAACCGTTGCCGTGCTCGGACAGGGCTCGGCCGGCCAGTTCTTCGCCTGGCAGGCCAAGCACATGGGCGCAGCCCAGGTGATCGTCGCCGACCTGTCCCCGGCGAGGCTCGCGCAGTCGAGCGTGTTCGGCGCAGATATCGCCGTGCAGGGGGACCTCGAAGGCAACGCCATCCGCGAAGCGGTCATGGACGCCACTGCCGGCCGCGGCGCTCACATCGTCATCGAGGCGGTAGGCCGGCGCGAAACCATCCAGCATGCCATCGAGATCGCTCGCCCCATGGGTACCGTCGTGTTTTTCGGTCTGCCGGACACGGCCGAAGCCGTGCCGTTCAGCTACGCCCGTTTTTTCATGAAGCAGCTCAACATGTACGGTGTGGTGGGCGCGCAGGCCGAGGAAGATCTTTCTTCGTTCCACGCGGCGCTGGACTGGATAGCGCGCCGCGAGATAGACGTGACCCGGATGGTCAGCCACCGTCTGGGCCTGGAAGCGATCGATCGGGCCATGCTGCTCGCACACGAGCGCGATGAAGACGCGCTGAAAGTCACCCTTACCTTCTGAACCAGGAGACGATTGTCCATGAGTAACGCGAACGACGCGCTGACTTCCGAGAACCTCGGGTTCGACCCGCAGGAACTTGCCGAACGCTATCGCCACGAGCGCGACAAGCGTGTACGCGACGATGCAGAGGCTCAGTTTATGGCGGTAGGCCACGACTCGCCGTTCGCGAACAAATACCTGGAAGACGACCCGTACAGCGAGACGGTCGAACGCGATCCCATCTGCGACGAACGCGAGGTGATCATCATCGGCGGCGGCTGGGTCGGCATGATGACCGCCGCACGCCTCGTTCAGGCCGGTGTCACCGATGTGCGGATCATCGAAAGCGCCGCAGATTTCGGCGGCACGTGGTACTGGAACCGTTATCCTGGCGCGCAGTGCGACATCGAGTCCTACAGCTATCTGCCTCTACTGGAAGAAACGGGCTACATGCCGCGCCTGCGCTACTCGTTTGCGCCGGAGATCTACGAACACGCTCAGCGCATCGGCAGGCACTTCAACCTGTACGAAGACGCCGTGTTTCAGACCTGGGTAACTGAGCTGCGCTGGGACGAAGACGCGGCGCGCTGGATCGTTGCCACCAACCGGGGCGATGAGATGAAAGCACGTTTCGTATGCCTCGGTACCGGGCCCGCCAATCGCCCGCGGCTGCCGGGAATACCGGGCGTGGAATCGTTCGGCGGACATTCTTTCCACACCTGCCGCTGGGACTACGACTACACCGGCGGCGGCCCGGACGGCAATCTCGACAAGCTGGCCGACAAGAAGGTAGCCATCATCGGCACCGGAGCAACGGCGGTGCAGTGCGTGCCTGCGCTGGGGGCTTCCGCCAAGCAGCTCTACGTGTTTCAGCGCACGCCCTCATCGGTGGATGCGCGCAACAACTCCGAGACCGATCCCGAGTGGGCGGCCGGTCTCCAGCCCGGCTGGCAGGCAGAGCGGCAGAAACGCTTTGGGGAAACGCTGCTGGGCGGAACGCTCTACCCCGAATTCGAGGACGAAGGCTGGACCCGCATGGTGCGCAACCTGCGTTCCCTCGCGGCGGAAGCGGGCGATGCGTCCCCCGAAGCCATGCGCAACCTCCCCCAGTTGGCGGACTTCAAAACCATGGAGCAGATCCGCAGCCGCGTCGACGAAACGGTGGATGATCCGGCAATCGCGGAGACGTTGAAGGCCTACTACAACCAGTTCTGTAAACGACCCACTTTCAACGACGACTACCTCGGCACTTTCAATCGAGCCAACGTCGAGCTGGTGGACGTGAGCGACGCCAGAGGCGTGGAGCGCATCACCGAGCGAGGCATCGTGGCAAACGGCCAGGAGTACGAGGTCGACTGCATCATCTACGCCAGCGGCTTCGAGATCACCTCGAGCTACGAGCGGCGCATCGGCATCCCCATCTACGGGGTGGGAGGGGAGTCGATCTTCGAGCACTGGGACACGGGCATGCGCACCATGCATGGTCTGATGGCACACGGTTTTCCCAACCTGTTTCTGTGCGGCGGTTTGTTTGTGTTCCAGCTGGGCGCCAACTACTGCTATGGCGTCGACGTGCAGGCGGAACATGTGGCTTATACCGTCAGCGAGCTGGGCAAGCGCCGGATCAAAGTCGCCCAGGTCTCCGCGGAGGCAGAGCAGCTCTGGATCGACGATCAGCTCAGCAGCGAGTCTGCCGGGGCGCAACTGGTGCTGGGAGGGTCACCGGAAAGCTGCACACCGGGTTACTACAACCAGGAGGGCACCCACGAGCGCTACCGCGACGTCCGCCTGGAGTCGTACGGCAAAGGGCTGGGCGCTTACAAAAGGGTGTTGAGAAGCTGGCGGGAAGACGGCCGGCTCGAAGGTCTGGAGCTCACACCATGAGCCTGCGCGCGCGCCTGGTTTCGTCCGTGCTGCGCCGCACGTTGAAAAGGCAGATGGCGTCATTCGACGATCATCGAGCGATGCGCAGCCGCGCGGGGGCGTCCATGGGCAGAACGCCACGCGAAGTGGCCATCGAAACCCTCGACGCTGGTGGCGTGCCGGCGGAGCGGGTGCGATGGGCCGGTGCGGGCGGCGATCGCGTCATGCTGTACCTGCACGGTGGTGGCTACGTATTCGGCAGCCCCGACAGCCACCGGGGCCTGGCGTGGCGTCTGGCGAGAACCTGCGGCTGCGACGTGCTGATGGCCGACTATCGCCTCGCCCCGGAACACCCCTTTCCAGCCGCAGTGGACGATGCCTTCGCCGCCTATCAGTGGCTGCTGGCCCAAGGCAACGACCCGCAACACATCATTGTTGCCGGTGACTCGGCCGGCGGGGGCCTGGCGGTAGCGCTCATGGTGAAACTCAAGGAGGAAGGGGTACCCTTACCTGCCGCAGCCGCGTTGCTGTCACCCTGGACCGATCTCACCCTGTCCGGGGCCTCCGTGCAGACCTACGCCCATGCCGATGCCATGCTGTCGCCCGAATCGCTGCGCAAGTTTCGCGACCTCTATCTCGGCGACGCAGACCCGGCATCACCACTCGCCTCCCCTCTGTTCGCCGATTTGTCAGCGCTGCCACCCGTTTACATCGCGGTGGGAAGCACCGAGGTGCTGCGTGACGACTCACAGCGCCTGGCGGATGCCTTGCGCGAAGCAGGTGGCGAGGTCGAGCTCGAGCTGTGGCCGGACATGCCCCACGTATTCCCGCTGTTGTCCTCCCTCATTCCGGAAGGACAGCAGGCCATAGATCACATCGCCGCGTTCCTGCACCGGCACCGCGCAGCCGCGACCGCTTCCGCAGCCTGACGCCGGCGCCATGACCATCGATCTGCAACCCAGAACCGAAGCCGGCGCCCGCTTGATCGAAGCTGCCGAGGCCCTGCAGGGGGACTTGCGGCGCAACGCAGCTGCGGCCGATCGCAGCAGCGTCCTCAACCCCGACAACTTCAGCATGCTGCAGCAGACCGGCATCGCGGGCGCCTTCGTGCCGGAGGCCCTGGGGGGCTGGGGCCTGACCTCCGTTCACGACTGGATGCTGGGGGTTCGTGCCCTTGGCCAGGGCGACGGCTCCACGGCCATCGCCATCAGCATGCACTTCGGCGTGTCCCGCGGCATGGCCCAGGCCTTTGCCCAGGCCGGCGCAAACACCGATTCTCCCGCCGCCGCGCCCTTGCGCGCCATCGCAGACGGCAAGATGCTGATATGTGCAACCGCCACAGAGCGAGGCACCGACAATCTGCACCCCTTCACGGAGGCCACCCGTGACGGCGACGAATGGGTGATCAACGGTGCCAAGATGTTTGTCACCATGTCACCCGTGGCCACGCATCTCGCCATGAACCTGCGCATGCGCGACGAGAGCGGCGACCACCTGGCAACCACGATGATGCCCATCGACACGCCCGGGCTCGTCCCGCAGGACGACTGGGATGCGCTGGGCATGCGCGGCTCCGGCAGCCAGTCTGTCGTTTTCGACAATGTCCGCCTGCACAAGCGTGCCGTGCGGACCATAGGGCCCTGGGGACAGTGGAGCACCCAGGTCCTGATCAATCGCACGCTGGGTAATCTTGCGCTCGTGGGTGCGTTCCTGGGCATCGCCGAGCACGCCAGGGAGCTTGCCTTGACCGCGCTCGAGAGCCAGAAACGTGTCGGCGAGCTGATGAATACAAACCCCGGCGTTCAGCAGGCCGTGGGCGAGCTGGAGATAGAGCTGCTGCGTTGTCGGGCCGTGCTGGCCCACACGGGCCTGGGCGTAGACAACTGGCTGGCCGACGCAGCCAGACACCCGCCCATCCTGGGTGATGCCCATGAGCTCATGCAGACCTACCAGGCTGCCAAGTGGACGGTGAATCGCGGCGCCATTGCCATCGTCGACCAGGCACTGGACCTTGCCGGTGGCGCTGGCTTCATGAGCGGTCATCCGCTGTCGCGACTTTACCGGGACGTGCGCGCCGGTCCCTTCATGCAGCCCCACGCAGCCGTCGACATCCGCCGCTACGTCGGCCAGGTTGCCCTGGGGCTGTATCCCGACGCCTGAACGCTCCTGCTAACATACGCACCGCACGAATCGCCCGATTGCCTACCACGAGGACCACGACGTCAATGATCATCCACTCCAGCCCGCTTCCCGCCGTCGATATTCCCGATGTCACCATCACCGCCCACGTGTTACGCAGGGCCGGCACGCTGGCGGACCGGGTCGCAATCCGCGACACGAGTGGTGCCAGCTCTTACACCTACGCTGAGCTGAGCGAAAAGATTCACGCGCTTGCTGGCGGCCTGGCGGCGCGGGGCATAGGACCGGGCAACGTGGTCGGCCTCATGGCGCCGAACCTCCCGGAATACGCGGTGGTGTTTCACGGCGTGGCGGTGGCCGGCGCCGCTGTGACAACCATCAACCCTACCTACGGACCGGAAGAGGTGCGTCATCAGCTTGCGGATGCCGGTGCCACAATTCTGGTCACGGTGCCCATGTTTGCCGAGACGGCGCTCGCGGCGAGCGACGGGACGGACGTGAGCGAGGTGGTTGTCATCGGCGACGCTGCGGCGGGTACGACGGCCCTGGCGGAGCTGTACGGCGAGCCCATCGAGCAGGTGCCGGTAGATGCCTCACACACGGTTGTGCTGCCTTACTCGTCAGGCACCACGGGGCTGCCCAAAGGCGTGATGCTCTCGCACCACAACCTGGTCGCCAACATCGAGCAGTGCCAGCACGCCATCCGCTACCAGGACAACGAGGTGGCGCTGGCCGCGTTACCGTTCTTTCACATCTACGGCATGCAGGTGCTGATGAACGGCCTGCTAGCCAACGGGGTCACCGCGGTAACCATGCCCCGCTTCGACATGGGCGAAGCGCTGCAGGCGGTACAGGATCTCAAGATCACCCGATTCTTTGCAGTACCGCCCATCATCCTCGGGCTGGCTAACGCGCCTGCCGTGGCGGATTTCGATCTTTCGTCAGTGCGCCAGGTGTTTTCCGGGGCCGCGCCGCTCGGGGCAGAGCTTGCCGCACAGGCGTCCGAGCGCCTTGGCTGTGAGGTTGTGCAGGGCTACGGCATGACCGAGCTGAGTCCGGTGAGCCACTCAACACCGGAAGGCGATTTCCGGCCGGGCACCAGCGGGGTTACCGTCTCGAACACCGAGTGCCGCATCGTCGACCCGGAGAGTGGCGAGGACCAGCCCGTCGGCGAACGTGGTGAGCTGTGGGTGCGGGGACCGCAGGTCATGACCGGCTATCTCAACAATCCCGCGGCCACTGCCGAAACCATCGACGCAGATGGCTGGCTGCATACGGGTGACATAGCCATCATCGACGAGAACGGGCACATGTCCATCGTCGACCGTTTGAAAGAGCTGATCAAATACAAAGGCTTCCAGGTGGCGCCGGCCGAGCTGGAAGCGCTGTTGATTACGCACCCCGGCATTGTGGACGTTGCCGTGATCGGCATTCCCGATGACGAAGCCGGTGAGCTGCCGAAAGCGTTCGTCACCACCGCTCCGGGCGCAACCGTCACCCTGGAGGACGTGCAGGCGCTTGTCAGCGAGCATCTCGTCAGCTACAAGCAGATACGGGAGCTCGAGCTGCTGGACGCCATCCCGAAAAGCGCGTCGGGCAAGATCCTGCGGAAAGACCTGCGCAACCGCTGACCCGCAGCCCCGACTGGGCCGGGCACCTGCCTGATTGATGGCGCGTGCCATTGAATTATTATTATATATAGTCTTAAATAGCGGCTCGTAACCTACGGCAGCCGCTACGGATGAATACTCTGGAAGATCAGCGCGCCTACCTGGCGGCCAACAACGGTCAACTGGATTTTTCCCTCCACGAACCGGAGGACATCGAGAACATTATGGCCACGTTCCGCAGAGATGGCTTCGCGGTTGTCGGCAACGTTCTCAACGAGGAACAGATCGCCATGCTCGCCCGCGGTTGCCGGGAGGTCATCGATGAGGTGGTCGCCCTGGACGAGCAGGGTGCCGGTAACCGCGGCGCCAGCCGGTACTCGTTCGGTGGCTCCAGCATGACGCGCAGTCAGCTTCACCGTCCGGCATGGCAGATGCTGCTCGAACTGGAGCAGGTCCAGGACATCGTCTCCGCCATTTTCGGCTCCAGCGACTACATCCTGCGCGCCGCGAGCGGCGATTTCTGCCTGCCCGGCGCGGTGGATTACCAGCGCCTGCACGCGGATGTGCGGGACTGGGTGAGCAGCAGCGAATCGCCGTTCAGCTCGTTTCACGATCCGTCGGGACAGGTGAGCATCCGCGACCTGCCCTGCCCCTATGTCTGTGTGAATTTTCTGCCCCAGGACGTCACCCGCCTCAACGGCCCGACGCGGCAGATTCCCGGCACACAGAACTCGCGGGCCAGCATTCCGGGCCTCAAGCGTGAGCCCGAGTGGATGCGTCTGAGCACGGTCTGCCCCGTCCCCGCGGGGAGCATCATGGTGCGCGATACCCGCGCATGGCACGGCGGCACGCCAAACGTTTCCGATGAGGTGCGTTCGATTCCAAATCTGGAATTCTACGCCCCGTGGTTCCGCGAACCGATGAAACCTGCGATCACGTACGCCGACTTCAAACAGCTTTCCGAACGCGCCCAGCGCCTGGTGGCGCACAGCGTCGCCGATTCCAGCGAAACGCTGGACACGCGCACTACGCTGCGCGCACCGTAACCGCGGGGCACCGCCACAAGAGGAACACGCGATGCGTTATCGACGCCTGGGCCGCAGCGCCCTTCAGGTCAGCGAGCTTTGCCTGGGCACCATGAATTTTGGCCCTCGCACCAGTGAGGCTGACTCGTTCACGATTCTCAGCAACGCCGCGGAAGCGGGCATCAACTTCATCGACACCGCCAACCAGTACGGCGGCGATCTGGGCGTGGGCACCACCGAGACAATTCTCGGCCGCTGGTTCAAGCAGAATCCCGCGCTGCGGGAGCGCATGGTGCTCGCCACCAAGGTGCACGAACCGATGTCGGACGACATCAACGATCGCGGCCTGTCTGCCCGTCACATACAGATGGCCTGCGAGGCAAGCCTGAAGCGTCTCGGCGTGGAGCATATCGACCTCTACCAGATGCACCACATCGATCGGGCCGCACCGGTGGAAGAAATTCTGCAGGCCATGGACCGGCTGATCAGCCAGGGCAAAGTGACCTACATCGGGTCGAGCAACTTTCCCGGCTGGATGATTGCCAGAACCAATGAACGGGCCAGCGTCCTGCATCGCCTGGGCCTCGTCGCCGAGCAGGGTCTGTACAACCTCATGGAACGGCGGGCAGAGCTGGAAGTGCTGCCCGCGTGCCGTGCCTATGGTCTGGGCATGATCCCGTGGAGCCCCCTCGCAGGCGGACTGCTCGCAGGCGCTTCAATGGATGGATCCAGCGGAAGGCGCGGTGGCCTTAGCGAGGCCGTCAGCCGTAACAAAGAGACTCTGGCGGCCTTCGCCGCGCTCTGCGCAGAACTGGACGAGCCGCCCAGCGCGGTCGCCTTGGCCTGGCTGCTGCACCAGGAAGGCGTGACGGCCACGATCATCGGACCCGGCAGCGCAGCGCAGCTGCAGTCGGTGCTGCACGTGCCGGAGATTGCGCTGAGCGCGGACGTGCTGACGCGCCTGGACGAGATCTTTCCGCCCTGCGGCGAAGCTCCGGAAGCCTACGCCTGGTAGGCTTCCGGCCGCCGCCGCGGCTTACGCGGTGGCTTAGAAGTTCACCCCGAACTGTATGGCATAGGTAGCCGGATCACCCAGAAACTGCGCGCGTGTCGTTCCATCCAGCGCCGCATAAGACGAGCCGAAGACGAAGTGTGGATAGTCTTCGTCCAGCACGTTGTTGGCGAGCAACGATACCCGGTACCGCTCATTCGCGCTCACGGCGCTGAGTCGCAGATTCACTACTTCATAGCCATCGACATCTGCGGTGGGGTCATCGTCGAGATTCGTGTTCTTATCTGTCTGGCCGAACATCTCCGCGCGGAAGTGGCCGTTCCATCGGTCGTTGAAGGCAAACACATAGTCGCCTGCCAGCGAGTAGGTCCACCGCGGCACGTCACGGAACCGGTTGTCTTCCAGGTCGGGACGGTCGCTGAACGCTTCTATGTTCGTATCGAGATAGCTCAGGCTCGCGGTAACCGTGATCCCGCTCTCGCCCGGCGCCCAGACGAGGTCTGTCTCGACACCCGTAGAGAGAATTTCATCGATGGAGAGATTGCGCCCTACGCCGAACTGGTCGGTGGCAATGGCCTGCAGATCTTCGACGCTCTGATGGAACGCCGCGGTGTTGAGCACAAGCTGATCGTCGGCCAGCCGGAACTTCGCACCCAGCTCATACAGCGTGGGCACCTCGGGATCGAGCACCGGCAAACCTCCGGGCTCGGCAAGAAAGCCTGCATTCGCTGACTCGGCTACGTCGATGCCCGGACCTTTATAACCCCGCGACCAGGTCAGGTACGTCATGACGTCCTCGTTCCAGAAATAGCGGGCAATGACCCTGCCGGACAGATCGGTGTCGTCGACCTGCTGCTCCCCGCTGAGGTCCGGGCCGAAATTGGAAGCAAACGGAAACAGCGGTAGCAGCGGCGAGGCGATGCGGCTGTAGTCTGCTTCGACGTCTTCCCGCGTGTAGCGCCCACCCACGATGAGCGAGAACGCGTCTGTCAGGTGGAAGGTGAATTCCCCGAACAGCGCGGCACTCTCGTTCTCCACGGAGCGGTCCACGGCCGTGCTGACGTTGAAAAACGGCGGGAACGGCAGCGCAAACTCGATATCCACGCGGCCGAAGGCGTCGAGTTCCTGGTGGAAGTAGAACAGTCCCGCAACGAAGTCGACATCGTCGCCGAGCTGGCCACTCAACCGCAGCTCCTGACTGAACTGGGAGGAATCGGAGCGGGTACCGTTGCGGTTGTTGAGGTCGGAGTTGGACAGGCCGTCCGCTTCGTTGAACTCGTCGATCTCCCACTCACGCCAGGCTGTGATGCTCGTCCAGTCGCCCCAATCAGAGGCGATGTCCACCTGCAGCGATGCGCCGTAGGCCTCAGACTCCTGCAGAATGCGGGAATCCAGCACGGCCACCTCACGGTTGTCTTCACCCCCTTCGATACCCAGGGCGGACAGAGCATCGCTCAACTGCAGGACGGGTGAATTCAAGGCAAAGAGCACTGCCGGCGTTGGCGGACCGATGACCCGGTACGTCGGCAGACAGCAACGGTTGTCCTCCTCCACGTAGTCGGCAATGAACGTTGCCGACACCCGGTCCGTCGGCGTAAACAGCAGCTTGCCTCGCAGCGACCACGTATCTTTGTCGTTGATGTCGTCTTCCCCGGGCAGGACGTTCTCGATCTTGCCATCGTGCTGGTTGACGCTGCCTGACAATCGATACGCCAGGCGATCTTCGAGCAAAGGACCGGTGATGGTGCCGCGCGTGAGAATTTCATCGTACGAGCCGTACATCAGGTCGAGGCCGCCGCCGGTCTCGAAATCCGGCGCCAGCGTGCGCACGTTGATCACGCCCGCCGACGCGTTTTTGCCGAACAGCGTGCCCTGCGGGCCTTTGAGGATTTCCACCGCCTCGATGCCGTAAAGGTCGAAGAAACCCTGGGCTTCGCGCCCCATCACCACCCCGTCAACGACCGTGGCCACGCTGGATTCGAAACCGTCGCTGAAACTGAAGGTGGAGATGCCGCGCA
Source organism: uncultured Pseudomonadales bacterium (assembly GCA_964651595.1). Lineage (GTDB taxonomy): Bacteria > Pseudomonadota > Gammaproteobacteria > Pseudomonadales > Azotimanducaceae > UBA4421. The sequence goes on from CAZYYJ010000038.1 coordinate 29,830, forward strand.
TTTTCGGTCCCGTGGCGCGGGTGGTATTGATTGGCGTGAGCTCCAGGCCCGGCACGAAGCGCACCACTTCTTCGATCGTGTTGATGGCCCCGTCTTCGAAAAACTGACTCTCCAGCACCGACACGGCCACCGGGGTTTCGGAGATCGGCTCCTCGGTCTTGCGCGCCGTGACCACAATTTCTTCGATGTCCGCGTGCAGCGGCAGGGCAACGCACCAAATCAACGCGCAACACGCCGATCGGACAAATTTAGATACGCTCATGGACAGCTCTCCCGGCCTCCAGCCTTACTAAGGAGGGTCTAAAATAGTCACACTATTTAATACTGTCAATAATAGAGTTATAGTCACGACCATGGCCAAAAACACCAAGACCCGCACACGCCTGTCACCGGAAGCACGCAAACAACAGCTGCTGGATGTTTCCAAGGAGATGATTCTCAAAGACGGGCTCCAGGGTTTCAGCATGGAAGCCCTGGCACGGACGGCGGGCGTTTCGAGCCCGCTCGTCTACAACTACTTCGAGAGCCGGGTCGCCACCCTGCAGGCGCTTCTGGCCCGCGAATTCGCAGCCTACGCCGCACGCTTGACCGAAGAAGTAGCCGGCGCCGGGGACTTCGAGGACGTGGTGCGGATCTTCATCAACAGCAACTTCGACCACTACGCTCCGGGCAACATCATCCCCATCCTGGAGAGCCAGCCGGAACTCGCCTCCGCCATCCGGGCGGAAGGCGAAGATCACGGGCGCAACGTCGCGCGATATCTCGTACGGGTGACCGCAGATACCTACAACCTCACGCCCCGCCAGGCCGGTCTGCTGGTGCAGATGTCGTCCGGCGCGTCCGTTGCCGCGGCTCAGCACGCCGCCACCAGCCGCACCAACCGCAAGGCTGCGGTGGAATCGGCGCTGGCGTATATCCTCGCCGGCCTGGAACAGGCATCCAACCGCAACTGATGGCGACGCAACCCGAGGCGCTCCCCGTGCGCACGAAGCTCGCTTTCGGCGTAGGCGCCGTGGGTGAATGGGTGTATCTCGGCATGTTCAACACATTCATCGGGATCTTCTATAACCAGGCCCTGGGGCTGCCGAACGCTCTGATCGGCGCGGCGGTGCTGCTTGCGCTCGTTGGCGATGCCATCTCGGACCCAACGGTAGGGATCGTTTCCGACCGGTGGCGATCCCGCTGGGGCCGCCGACACCCCTTCATGTTCGCCGCCCCGCTGCCGCTGGCCCTGTCGTTATGGCTGGTGTTCAACCCGCCGGATTCCCTCATCGCCCGTAGCGGTGAAACGTTTGAGCTCGGTCCCTGGCCGTTGTTTGCATGGCTTGCCCTGTGGACCACGCTAAGCCGTTTCTGTGTCACCTTGTACACCATTCCCCACCTCGCCCTGGGCGGCGAGATGGTGCGCAGCCAGTACGAGCGCTCGCAGCTTTTCAGCGTCAATGCCATGTTCAGCTATGCGTCCGGGGCGCTCTTTGGTTTCGGCGCCTGGACGCTCCTCAGCGGCACCGCGCCCAACGCCCGGGGCGTGGAAGTAGCCAGCCACCTGGTGAGAGATTCTTACGTATCCCTGTCACTGATCACGTGCCTGACAATCTTCTTCTGTGTGCTGCTGTGTGCCTATGGCACCCTCGCCCGGGGCCGATCGCTGAGCGCCCCACCCGCGGAACGCGAGCCCTTCAGCCTCAAGCTCTTCGTCAGCAAAGTGCTCGGAACACTGCGGAACCGCAACTACGCCATGCTGCTGTTCGGATTCCTGTTTTTCATGATATCCAGCAGCCTGTACGAAACCTTCAACGTTTTCGTCAACACGTATTTCTGGGAACTGCGAGCCGATCAGATTCGCTGGATCGGCCTGGCCGGCCTGCCCGGCGTTCTCGCAGGTGCCGCTGTGGCCCCGCGCTTGATGCGGCGTTTCGACCGCAAACCCGTGCTGACCGGCGCCATCATCGGGCTGGTGATCTTCGCTCAGCTGGTCATCGATCTGCGACTGCTTGGCTTGATGCCCCCCAACGGCTCCAGCTGGCTGCTGCCAGCTCTCATCGCAAACGCGTTCGGCTTCGCCACCACGCTCGGCATGGCGGGCGTTGCCGTGCTGTCAATGATCGGCGACGTCATCGACGAAAACGAGCTGTCCACGGGCCAACGCGAAGAGGGGTTGTTTTACTCGGCGCGCGCGTTCTTCGGCAAGCTTGCCAATTCTGCCGGTCATCTCGTTGCGGGCATCATGCTGGACTGGTTCGTTGTGATGCCCGTGGATGCAGTACCCGGCGAGCTCGACACAGGCGTTGTCTTCAGGCTCGGGCTTGCAGCCGGGCCGATCATGGCGGTCGCCGGCGTGATATCGGTACTGTTCTATTCCCGCTACCGCCTCACTGCAGCCCGTCACGCAGAGATCGCCAGCGAACTCGAGCAACGCGCGCAATCACCAGCACAGCAGACCTCAGGGGCGTTGACGTAAGCAACTCTTTGCTTGATACTTATTTAATACAGTCTTAAATAACGAAAGCGGAGGGTCTCATCATGTCTCACGTCGCCGGTCGTATCGTTCATGACGCCGACAGCCACCTCATCGAAACGCGCGGCTGGCTGGAAAGCTACGCGACGGAGAGTGTCGCCAGCCAGTTTCTGCCAGGTGTCATTGCCCTGGATCTGCCCATGCTCGATCCGCTCATCGAACAAGCCAGCAAACGCCTCGCCGGCGAAGACCCGGAATTGACCCAGGCTCTGCGCAGCGACCTTTTTGGCCATCGCGCCAAGCTCAACCAATGGCTTGCCTACGGTGCAACTGACAGGACAGAGCGCAGTGAATGCGTTGACCTCATGGGGCTGGCAACGCAGCTCGTGTTTCCCACGCTGGCCGCATCACGTTTCGCCAAGCACCGGGATCTGGACGTTGTCTACGGCGGCTGCGATGCGCTGAACCGCGCCATGGCCGACTTCTGCAGTGAAGATGCCCGCCTGCTGCCCGTCGGCTATCTTTCCCACAAAGACCCGGAGCGGGCCGTGGCATCGCTGGAAACTGCCCTGCAGCTGGGCATCAAAGCCGTGTGGATCGGCTCAGACGCCGTGGAGGATCGTGCACCCTCGCACGCAAGCTACGATCCGATCTGGGCCCTGTGCCAGGAAGCAGGCGTGCCGATCACGCTGCACATCGGGAGTGGACAGAACATGCCCCGCGCCTACATGAACACCGGCGCTGAGATCAACAACGACCCGAACGCGTCGAATCTCGAGACGACACGGCCCAAGGATCTGCCGGTGGTTCATCATTCGATCGAGCGCTGGCTCACCTGCATGATCTACGATGGCGTCCTGGAGCGTTTCCCGACCCTGAAAATCGGCTTCGTGGAGCTCGGGGCTAACTGGCTGCCGGCCTCGCTCATGAATCTGGACATGGGAGTGTCACTGCTCGGCAAGTTCGATGCCAAGCTCAAGGCTCTGAGCCTGAAGCCATCGGAGTACGTGCAGCGCCAGGTGCGCCTAGCTCCCCTGCACACGGAAGACACCGGCTGGATACTGCGCAACGTCGGCAAGGACATTCTCATGTTCAACACCGACTATCCCCATCCGGAAGGCGGCCGTGACCCGTTCGGCGATTTCGAACGCAGCCTCGACGCCGTGGCCGCCACGGAGGATGAGCTGACACATTTCTACACGAAAAACTACGAGGACTTCCTGGGTCTCGAAGGGCATGCATGAACGCTACCGGCGTTTTTTCCGCCTGCTCGCCGTAAGCGCGGTTACCAGCTGGGCCGCTGCAGGCTGTACAGAGCAGGTTGAAACCTCCACGGAGACCACGCTCAGCAGCATGACCTACGCGGCGGTGGCCGGGGACGATGCGCCCGAGCTTGCTCACCCCGGCGCGTACCGTGTCGGCGTGCGCACGCTGCGCTTTGTCTTCGACGACGCGCCGGACGTGAGCATTGCCGGCCACCTCGCCAGCGCTGACACGCGCTGGCGCCGCGAGCTGAGCGTGGACGTGCTGTATCCCGCTGACGTCGCGCCCGATACGCCGGCTGATGCGGTGTACGAAGGTAACTACCAGACCGGCTTCGCCGAGATAGACGGACTCCCCGACCGGTTCGAGATCCGCGGTTACGCGGTGCGGGACGCACCGGTGCTCGCCAACACGAGCTTTCCGCTCGTTCTGGTATCGCATGGGCTATTCAACACGCCCGGCGTCTTGAGCGGGCTCACCGAAAACCTGGCGAGCAAAGGTTATGTCGTTGCAGCCATCGATCACCGTGATGCGGAAGATGATCCCGCCACACCGGTGCACCTGTTTGCCCGTGTGCTGCTCAATCGCGCGCTGGATCAGAAACGCGTGCTGGGCGAACTGCTCACGCTGGCCCCCGGGGACGCAGGCGGCGTGAGAGACGCGATCGACGCGGAACGTGTCGCACTGATCGGATTCTCCATGGGCGGCTACGGCGTGCTGGCCCACGCAGGCGCAGGCTTCGACCCCGACGGCAGCGCGTTTACCATCGTGCCGGCCCATACAATTGCCGATCAGACGGCGTCCTCGCCCGTGTACCGGAACGAAGACCGTAGCCACATCGACGCTGTCATCGCCTTTGCGCCGTGGGGCGGGAAAGCTGGCGAGGTTTGGACCGACGAGGCGCTGACCGGCGTGACCGCGCCGCTGCTCGTCTTCGCCGGGAGTGAGGACGACGTGTCAGACTACGAACACGGCATCCGGCGCATCTTCGAACAAGCCAACGGTGCGGAACGCTTCATGCTCGTGTTCCAGAACGCACAGCACAATCTGGTGCAGGTGAAAGCCCCGCCGGCAGCGCACCTCGATGTCCGCTCGTGGATGACCTTCGAAGATGCCACGTGGCGCCGCGAGCGCTTGTTGAACACAGGCGTGCACTTCGCCACGGCGTTTCTCGACTGGCACCTCAAAGGCCACAGCGATGCCAGGCGCTTCTTCGACGTGCCGACCGTCCAGTCGAACGACGCAACCTGGGAGCAGTCGATGACCGAGGACTTCAGCGACACCTACGCCAGCGGCACAGACGGCTCGGAAGGCTACTGGCCTGGCTTCAAACGCCGGCAGGCCATTGGTTTGGAGCTGCACCGGCGAAGCGCCAGCGCAACGGCGGCTAACCCATGAACTGAACCGTCTCCTCAACGGGCGCCCGCTCGGTTCGCGCCGTGTTTACCGCCATGCCGTCGTCCGCATAGCCAAAGCTGATGCCGAACAGAATCTTGATCTCGGGGGCCAGGCCAAACACCTCACGCACAAAGTCCGGGTAGTTACGCAACGTCCCCTGGGGACAGGAAGCCACGCCGTGCGCGTGCATGGCCAGCATCAACGTCTGCGCGTACATCCCCACGTCGGATGCGGTCTGCGTGCCGAACACTTCGTGCATGCCGAGAAACACGGCATGCGGAGCGTCGAAGAACTCGTAGTTGCGCCGTGCGGCAAAGGCGCGCCCTTCCCGATCCTCCCACTCGATGCCCATGGCGCCATAGAGCGCGCGCGCACAGGCTCGCTTGCGGTCCTGCCAGGGTGCGCCGGTGCGGCCATCGGGGGCATGATCGGTTTTGATCTTCTCCCCTGCATCAAAGCGCGCCAGGAAACCGTCGCGCAGCGTCCTGCACACCTCGCCGGAGGCAACACACACATGCCATGGCTGCACGTTGGTACCAGACGGCGACCAGCGGGCAATTTCAAAGATCCGGTCTATCACCGCCTGCGGCACACGGTCGGGCCGAAAACCACGCACGGAGTTTCTTCCTTTGACCAGATCTTCCAGCGTATCGAGCGCATGGGTGTCGTGTTCAGGCATGTTCATCTTCCAGGAAAAGACGCGGAGTATACGGCGGTGACGCAACGGGGTATAAGTGGTCGAGCATGCAAGGGGAGAATGTCGTGAACAACACCATCGACAAAGCGAGGCGCGCTCCGGGGGACAGCTACGAAGAAATCCTCGCGGGAGATGCCGTACCCGCACCGGATTTCTACCAGCACGGACCAACGCCGGACATCGGCAGCGATCCGGTCGCAGCATCACGTTACTTCGACGCGGAGTTCCTGCAGAAGGAAATTGATCATGTGTTTTCTCGCGTGTGGCAGTGGGCCTGCCGCGAGGAGGACATTCCCAACGTGGGCGATCACACGGTGTTCGACCTGGGCGCCCATACCTGGATTATCGTGCGTTCCGCCGAGCGCGAGTTCAAGGCGCTTGCGAACGTATGCCCGCACCGCGGGCGGCAGATTGTCGAAGCCGACGGTAACGCGCAACGCTTCCGCTGCCCCTACCACGGCATACAGTGGAATCTGAACGGCAGCGTGAAACACAATCCCTTCGGCTGGGACATGCCTCAATGGGGCGAAAACGGCGGCCAGCTCAGGGAAGCGAAGGTGGCGCTCTGGGGCGGTTTCGTCTTCATCAACATGGATCCGGATGCGCCTCCGCTCGAAGAGGTGCTGGCGCCAATCCCGGAGCACTTCGAACGCTACGACCTGGCTGGCAAACACAAGGCAGCCCACGTGATCAAGAAGATCCGCGCCAACTGGAAAGCCACGTGCGAAGCCTTCATGGAAAGTCACCACGTGGTAGGTACGCATCCGCAGGCGTTACCCATGACCGGAGATCTGAACTCGCAATACGACATCTTGAGCGACTATGTCGGCCGGCAGTTCACCGCCCAGGGGGTGCAGAGCCCGAACATTGAGCGGGAACTTACGCGCGAGGAGATCCTCGGCATTACCGCTTTCAATCAGCCGAACGCCGAGCATGAGGCTGATCCCGACCTGCCGGAGGGCGTTTCGGCCCGCGCTTTCTCCGCCCAGGCCACGCGCGAGATGTTGAGCCAGATGTACGGCCGCGACTACAGCGAGGCCGGTGACGCGGAGATGATCGATTCCCTGCTGTACCACGTGTTTCCCAACATCGCCTTCTGGGCCGGCATGACGCAGAACATCGTGTATCGCTTCCGTCCCAATGGCATGGATCCGGACTCCGCCCTCATGGACATCCTGATCCTGCGCCCCTACCCCAAAGACGGGCCGAAACCCGAGCCGGTGCCAATTCGCTACCTCGACTTCGACGAGCCGGTCATGCTGGCTGCGGAGGAGATCGGCGCAGCCCTAGCAGAGGTGTACGACCAGGACGTGGACAACCTGCCGTGGGTGCAGAAAGGACTGCGAGCTCTGTCCGGCGGCGTGGCTTTTGCCGTGTACATGGAAGCGCGCCTGCGCCGCCATCACCAGATGCTGGATCAGTTCATCGAAGAAGGCGAGTCGGGTAACGCGCCAGCATAAGGAACAAAGGAACAGGTGCTAGCGGACGGTGAGCGCCGGCACCAGCTCATGTTGCGCAAAAGCGCGGCCGTGCTTGACCACGACATCTATGCGCTGGAGATTTGCGATGTCCGTCAGCGGGTTCGCAGACAGAATGAGGAAATCCGCAAACTTGCCGGCCTCAACCGAGCCGTAGAGCGCCTCCATGCCGGCGACCCGGGCAGCATTCAACGTGGCCATGACAATGAGATCGCCTTCCGGTATGCCCGCCTTACGCATCTCGATCAGCTCCAGGTGCATGGACGGCCCATGCAGCATGCCCGAGTTCCCGGCATCGGTGCCCACTGCGAGCGCGACCCCCCCTTCGTACAGCGCTTTCGTGTTGCGGTAGGCCATCGGTGTCTGCTCGATCACCGTGCGGATGCGATCGCTCCCAAGCACGGGAAGCTCTGCCACCTCGAACCACGATTTGATGACGTCCGGATCCCCGCAGGTTTCTTCCACGGGAAGGAAGTCGAACTGCTGTGTAAACGTGTCCACAAAGGTGCGCTTACGGAGAATGAGCGTCGGCACCACAATGGCATCGCGTTCTCTCGCCAGCGCGATGAAGGCTTCGTCCACCTCCGCATCCACAGGCAGGTGCTGCAGGCTGTCGATCCCCGCTTGCAGCAGGGTCCTGGCGGGTTCCAGCTCGTGACTGTGGCTGGTGACCTTGAGCTTGTGCCGGGATGCTTCCGCCACGATGGCGCCGGTAACGTCTTCGTAGCCCCACTGCACGAGCCTGCGCATGAGGCTGCCGCTGGCATCGTAAACGGTCTTGATGAACTCGGCTTCCATCGCCGCCGCTTCCTGAACCAGCGCTCTTCCCGCTGCCTCGTCCCGCGCGGATTTGATGCTGAGCTCCCCGTCGAAAGGCGGGAACACCATGCCTGCAAGAAACTCCGGCAGCTGCGTGATGGGGCCGTGGCCAACAAACACGGTGGGCGCATCGGGCATTGTGCGGGCAAGCGCACGCGCGTCGTATTCGACGCTCGGCCCACCCATGGACAATGCGCTGGTTACGCCGGAGCACAATAGGCTGCGCAGCGTTACCGGTATGCGCCGCTTGATCCACGCCACCTCTTCGTCGTACGGAACGAGGTGCTGGAGATCGATAAAGCTGGGACGTGTGTAGATTCTCCCGGACACCATGAAGTGAAGGTGGGCGTCTATCAGCCCCGGCACGATCCACTTGCCAGCGGCATCGACAATCTCCACATCGTCGGGCAGCGCCAGGTCTGCCCCCACGGCGACGAAGCGTGCGCCCTGCACGAGCAGGGTCGCGTTCTCCACCGCGGGACGGCCGGTGCCGTCGATCAGAGTCGCTCCGCGATACGCGACCGCGCCGGGCGACCCACCAAACGCCGGAACAACCGACACCAGGAGCGCCGCAAACATCAACTGGCGCAGGGGGCACACCCCGGTGGTTGCCCTAAAGCAGCCCACGATACTGGCCACCATCCATGAGAATGTTCTGACCGGTGATGAAGCCACCAGACTCGCTGCACAGAAAAGCACAAGCCGCGCCGAACTCCTCGGGCCTGCCGAAGCGGCGCGCGGGAATCTGGCCCATGGCCCGCTCACGCACAACCTCGGCATCGATCCCCATACGCGCGCCGAATTTCTCATGGTTGGAGCGCAGCCTCCCGGTGTCGAACTGCCCCGGTAGCAGGTTGTTGATCGTGACCCCGGATGCCGCGACGTCCCGCGCAAGACCGGCGACAAACCCCGTCAATCCCGAGCGGGCACCATTGGACAGGCCAAGCAGCCCGACCGGCTCTTTTACCATGTGACTGGTGATGTTGACGATCCGCCCGAAGCCCGCCTCCGCCATGGGATCGATGGTGGCTTTGATGAGCTCTATGGGCGCCAGCATGTTGGCGTCCAGCGCCGCCAGCCACTCCTCTCTGCCCCATTCCCGGAAATCTCCGGGGGACGGCCCGCCTGCGTTGGTGACGAGCACCGCCGGTTGCGGACAGGCTTCGAGCACTGCAGCGCGGCCTTGAGGAGTGGTCACATCTGCCGCAACCGCCTGCACCCTGCCCTTGCCCGCGTTCTGCAGGGCCCCAACCGCTTCGTCGAGGGTGGCTCGAGTTCTCGCGACAATTGTCACGTCCGCGTCTGCTGCCGCCAGCGCGGCTGCACAGCCATAGCCCAACCCTTTGCTTGCGCCGCAAACAATGGCATTTCTGCCTTCCAGCCCCAGCTTCATGCTGCGCCCCTCAACTTGTCGATCACCGCGACCGGATCGTCCGGCATGGCATTGCCCCGCCACGCGACGCGATCATCGGGACGTACCAGCACCAGCCCGTGGTCGTAGAAACGTCTTGCGCCCGGCTCGAACTCTATATCAACAACCGTCAGCGGCATGCCGCAGGCTTCCGCCGCCGTGACAAAGCCACTCACGTCGATGCTCTCGTTGGATCTAAGCAGCGAATAGCCCTGGCCAAGCCGATCGTAGACGGGCACGCCGTCTTCGATGAAAGCAAAATACGGCGCACGGCAGCCGGGAACGGTGGACGGCGTGTAACTGCGGATCTCGTAACACGGGGCTTCGCCCCCGTCGTAAGCAATGACCGGAGACTGATCGTAATGCAGACCGAAATTCATGCCTTCCGGGCAGAACTGCACGCTGTCGCGCATCACCAGTTGATTGCGTACTTCTTTGCGGGCCCGATCACCCGCATCGCCCGGCTGGCTCAACAATGACATGTCTCCGAGCTTGCTGAAAATCTCGATCTGCGCGGCAGCAAGGCCCTCCGCGGCCCGGGACACTTTTTCCCCTACGTTGTGCCGCTCCGCTTCGTAGGCGTCCAGCAGTGCCGGCGGTGCCCAACCCTTCAGCACTGCCGCAAGCATCCAGGTGAGCGCTACGCCATCTTCAATGCCCGTGTTCATGCCGTGGCCTGCATAAGGCGGCCAGATGTGGGCCGCGTCCCCGGCCAGAAACACGTTCCCTTCGCGATAGCGCTCGGCCACCAGCCGGTTCAACTGCCAGATCTCCGTATGTTCCACCTCATAGTCGATTTTCTCCCCCACCACGGCCGTGATATGACGATCAATGGTCTCAGAGGTAACTTCGTTCTGATCGGGCATCAGCGTGAGATGCGTCAGCCAGAGCTCGTCTCCGTCTATGGCAATTGTGGCGCCGCGCCCCGACTCGTTCATGACCCAGTTCATCCAGCCGAGTCCGTTGTGACGCTCCATGATGGCTTTCACTGCCTTCGACCGGAACACCACCGACTGCATGCGTCCCAGGCCCGTATAACCACCGAGCATCTCTATACCAACGGCTTTGCGTACCGCTGAACGGCCCCCGTCACACGCCATCACGTACGCGGCCGACAGCGTCTCGGTTACCCCGGTTTCGCTGTGCCGCGTCTCCACCCGAACCTCACCGCCCGTCTGCTGAACGCCCACAACCTCATGACAGAATCGCAGATCGATCAGCTCGAAGGATTGCGCATGGGCGCGCAGCACACGCTCGAGATAGAACTGCGTGGCGCGATGGGGCCGCTCCGCGGAATGCCAGCCACCATCGTGAGCAACCCGTTCCGCCAGTGCCCCGGCCCCCGCGGCGGGCAGGTGATAGCGCGCAAATTCCACGCCCGTGAGGCCGGTGCTGTAGGTGACATCGTTGGGGTAGTCGGCACGCAATCCGCACGCACGGTAGGCTTCGTGGCAACCCAGGCGCCGCAGAAGCTCCATGGTGCGCGCGCTGGTTGTGTTACAACGCGGATGCGCGGGCGCTTCGTCGTTGCGCTGTTCGAGAACGGTGACCGGAATGCCCCGCCAGGCGAGATCCATCGCCGCCACGAGTCCGACCGGCCCGGCGCCCGCAACGATTACCCCCTTCTCCATTGCACCTCTCCCTTTGACTGTCCCAGGAGCATGCCCTCGCCTGTTTCATATGTGAAACCGGATATTTGTATACTTATTATCGTTTCCACCGGATACGAAGGCGGTCATGTCGACGCTCAGAAACGTAAACCTGAACCTGGTGCCCGTGCTGCACGCTCTGCTGCACCATCGAAGCGTCACGCGTGCGGGGGAAGCACTCAACATGAGTCAGTCGGCCGTGAGCGATGCGCTTGCGAGCTTGAGACATGTCTTCGACGATCCTCTGCTGCTGAAAAGCGGGCGCCAGATGCAGCTCACCGACCTTGCCAAGTCCCTCATTCCCCAGACCGAAGAGACGGTTGCGAGCATTCAGAAGCTGCTGGATACGCAGGATTTCAATCCACAGCAGCTGACGCGGCGGTTCACGATTGCTACCGCGGATTCCGTTGAAATGACTGTCGGCCCACCGCTGCTCGCCCGGATCATGCAGGCTGCGCCCGCTGTGAGCATTCAGTTCGTCGGCATCGGCAAAGACACCCTGCCGCAGGGCAAGACCGGGGAGATCGATCTCTTCGTCGGTCCAAACAACGTGCTGAACGAAACACTGCCCGGCTTTCAATCGCAGCCGCTGTACGACGACGAGTTTGTCTGCATCATGCGACGCGGGCATCCGCTGGAGCACAGGAGGCTCACCTCGAAGGCGTACTGGGCGGCAGTTCACGCAACCTTCCGGCCGGACAACAGCATGAGCGGCACGCTCGAAGACCAGCTTATGCATCGGGAAGGGCAGAACGCCGTCGATGTCGTGCGCGTGCCTCAATTCACCCTGCTGCCGTTTTTCGTGGAAGCCACCGATTGCATCGCCATGATTTCCAGGCGCGTGGCCGAACGCATGCAGAGCAGTGCCGCTATTGTCATCCGTAAGCTGCCGTTTCAGCGCGCACCCATCCCGATGTCGTTGTTCTGGAGTGAGATCAAGCACAACGATCCGGCCCACCGCTGGTTTCGACAGCAGCTCACCGCGCTGCCGATTGCGCAAACAGCACCATGAGGAAGCGCGAGATAGAACCGATTGGTCCCGACGGAGTCAAAGCGTTCTGCCGTTAACAACAGGACCTAAGAAATGTCACCACGGATCTGGCTCACCGCTCTGTTGCTCTGGTCGGGCGTCACCCAGGCTGACAACGCCCCGGCGATCGGAGGCTACAGCCCGGTGTCCTACTTCACCGTCGGCCAGCCCGAAGAGGGTTCCTCCGACTTCGCTGTCGAGCACGACGGCAACACCTATTTTCTGACAAGTGCGGAACAGGTGGAGCTGTTTGCTCAGAACCCCGACAAGTATCGCCCCCGCTACGAGGTGTGTCCCTTCAGCCTGACGCTCGGGGAAAAAAAGCCTCTGGATCCCACCAACTTCCAGATCCTGGGCGGCCACCTGCTCCTCTTCCACAAGTCAGACATGATGGATGGCCTGGCAGCGTTCCGGGAGTCTGGCCTGACGGAAGAAGAGCTCATTGAGCGCGCCGACAAGCAGTACGTGCTGCTGAGGTTCTGACAGCAGGTTCGACCAGCTCGTAACGCCGCGAAGCGCAGGGCACGGCGGGCAGCTTCCGTGCCATAGCATTCCAGTCAGCGTGTCAGGACAATAGCCGGCAGGTATCCAACGGGAGCGGAGAAGAGCAATGGGAAAAGCAGCTGATACCGTACGACAGGCCTGCCAGGTGATCTGGAGCGATGGCGATACGGCGAGAGTCGCGGAGTTTTACGCAGAAACGTTCAAAGCTGACTATCCCATGACTGACTGGGGGGGAAGGTCTTGCCGGCGTCGCCGCGCTGGCCGCCCAGGTGCGCGTGGACCTGCCCGGTTACACCGAGCACATCGATGAGCTCATCGAAGCCGACAACGAGGTCGTGGTGCGTTTGACGATCACGGGAACCAATCCGAAGACCGGCGATGCGGTCAGCTTCAGAGACGTGACCATGCTGACCGTGGAGCATGGTCGAATCACCTATCAGCGCGGCGTCACCGATTACCTGTCTCTCTACCGGCAACTCGGAATCATCGATCAGCGGCCATAGCTGATTGCGGACGAACGCCCGTTACGAGGTTGTCTGCTTCCCACCTCCAGCAGAGCCACGCAGCAGCTCGATGACGCCGAGCATCGCAGCTGCCTGCAGGTCGTAACGACGCAAAAGGTCGTGCGTATCGTCCGCCACCTGCTGTGACATGAAAAAGCCGTCCGCAAGGGCAATGGTGAAGCTGGCAAGCTCTTCCCGCGCATGCTCATCGAGATCAGGCAGCCACCTGGCGTAGTTCTTCGCCACGTTGCGAAAGGTCTGAGAACGGATCTTCAGGAAACTTCTGCGTGCCGTGGGATCCTGCGGTCGGTGCTCCAGCCCCAGCATGAGGCCAAGACGGAGAAAGTCGGGTGACACCTCGATGGCACTGGAAAAATTCTTCGCCTGCTGAGTGACGATGGCTTCGATCGGGGCGTTTTCGTCCGGCGGTTCAAGGCTCGTCAGCGCCTGCAACCACGCCTCGAAAGAGCGCTCGATCACCGCAGCGATGAGATCGTCCTTGTTCTTGAAGTGCCAGTAGATCGAACTCGCCGGAAAGCCGGAACGGTCACTCACCAGCGAGATGCTGGTCCCTTCGTAGCCTCGCTCGCTCGCTATCTGCGCCGCTGCATCAAGGATCTTCTCCCGCGCTGCAATGCCTTTCGATCGCTTTCTTGGTGCAGCTTTACCCTCACTACTGTTCGACGGCATCGGAATCCCGCTATTTCTGGAACGATCACTACATTAACTATTGACAAGGCTCCGCGCAAACAAATACTGTAACGATCACTCCAGAAACTACCCAAGCAACGAAACGCAGCCATCGAAGAGGGAGAGCAACCCATGCACCAAGCCGTCGAGTACATTCACGACCACGCGCAGGCGCTTCGCGACGAGCACGCACCCAGCGACGAAAACGGCCGCCTGACCGCCACAGCGCGCGATATCCTGGAAAAATCCGGCGGCATCCGGCTGCTGCAGGCTGCCGGTCACGGCGGTTTCGAAGCAGCGCCTCACGATTTTTTTGAATGGGCCCGCGCCGTGGGACGCTACAACCCGTCAGCAGGCTGGATCGCCGGCGTGGTCGGCGTGCACCCCTGGGAAGTAGCGCTGCTCGACCCCAAGGTGCAGGACGAAATCTACGGTGAAAACCCGGACACGTGGGTTGCATCGCCGTACGCCCCCCAGGGCCGCGCCACACGAGAAGCGGATGGCTTTCGCCTTTCAGGTCATTGGCAATACTCCACAGGCACCGACCACTGCAACTGGATCGTGCTGGGCGGTATCGTCGTGGACGCAGACGGCAATCCCGACAGGCCGCCTGAGGTCAGACACTTTTTCCTGCCCCGGGGCGACTACGAGATCGTCGAAGATTCCTGGCACGTGATGGGTTTGAGCGGCACGGGCAGCAAGGACATCCGCGTGGACGGTGCCTTTGTTCCCGAGTATCGCACCGTGCTGCACGGCGCGCTGGCTGACGGGGAATACAGCTTCCGGCAACCGGACAAGCTCCTCTATCACGTGCCCTTCGGCTGCATCTTCTCCGGCGCCATTGCCTCTGCAACCTTTGGCATCGCCGCAGGCGCCATCGAACAATACCGCGAATATCTGCAGACCCGCGTATCCGCCGCCGGTGTGGTCGGCAAGACAGATCCCTACCAGCAGGAAGCCCTGGCAGAGGTAGAAGCGGATCTGGCCGCCGGTATCACGCACGTGGACGCCATGATGGACAACTGGCTGCGCCAGCTCGCCCGGGGTAACCCCATCACTCCAGGACAACGGCTTGAGTTTCGTCGCAACCAGGTGCGCGCCGTGCAACGAGTGCTCTTCGGCGTGGACAAACTGTTTTCCCGCGCAGGCTCGGCCGCGGTCTGGTCAACCCGCCCGCTCGAACGGTTCTGGCGCGATCTGCGCACAGGCGGTACGCACATCTGCGACGCGGCAGACACCATTTACGGCGCCTGGGCCAACCACGCCTTCAACGTCGAAGCGCGCCCGGCCGTCATGTTCTAGATAACGGACTGACCCACACAGGAGAACGACATGATCAAATCCCTCAGCTACATCGGCTTCTCGTCGCCCCATGCCAGCGCATGGTCCGAGTTTGCTGAACAGATTCTCGGGGCCCAACTCGTCACCGGAGCTGGCGATGAAGGTGTACGGCTCAGAATCGACGATGCTGCCTGGCGTATCGCCGTGCAGCCGGGAGAAAGCAACCAGCTCGACTTCATCGGCTGGGACGTGGGCGACGAAGCCCTCCTGGAGACTGGTGTGGCACGCCTTGCCGCCGCCGGTATAGACACCCACCCCGGCGACGAAACCCTCGCCCGGGCGCGTGGCGTAACCCGAATCGCGTGGTTCAACGATCAGGCGGGGTTTCGTCACGAGCTGGCGTACGGACAGCTGGCGGGTGACCAGCCGTTCACGCCGGGACAGAACGTGTCTGGCTTTGTCACGGGCAACCAGGGTCTCGGGCACCTTGTGCTGATGGTCCCGGACCTCGAGGCGGCCACAGCGTTCTACATGGACGTGCTCGGCTTCCGCCACTCGGACGACATCGACGCCGGCTTGAAGGTGCGCTTTTTTCACTGCAATCCGCGTCATCACACGCTGGCCATCTCCGAGATTCCCGGCCATCGGGGGGTGCACCACCTCATGCTGCAGGTTCAGAACATTGACGATGTCGGTCTT
>CAZYYJ010000038.1:45719-46194 GCA_964651595.1 uncultured Pseudomonadales bacterium
GCCTACGACAGGGCAATCGCGGCCGGCGCCCCCATTGCCATGGGTATCGGCAAGCATCCCAACGATCAGATGACCTCGTTCTACGTTCGTACGCCTTCAGGTTTCGAGATCGAGTACGGCACGGGTGGTCTGGAAATTCCCATGGACAAACCCTGGCCGGTGGGTCAGTTTGACGCGCTGAGCCTCTGGGGTCACAAGCCTCCGGGAGATGCGCTGATGCCGGGCGCTATCGAGGCTGTCTGACACCACCCCCGGCGCAACCGGCGGCTACTCTGCGTATTTCCGCCAGATCTCCTCGCGGCGTTTGAGCGGATCGGCAAGCGTCTGGCTGCGGACCAGGCCCACCTCATGCGCCGTGAGGGGCTTGAAGCCCGGCGCCAGCGTATCGGAGCTGAACTCCGTCAGTATCCAGTTGATGATTGCAGCAAGCTGCTGATCGGTTACCGGTGCCTGGGAAGCACCCGGCACCTGCACC
>CAZYYJ010000039.1:0-45218 GCA_964651595.1 uncultured Pseudomonadales bacterium
CGCTTCGCCTACCGCGCGGCCGATATCGTTGCGGCCGTGAATGAAGCGCAACGCAGCCGCGAAGCGCTGCTCGCCAACGAAATCCGTCAGCGCATGTTCGACGAAGTTCGCCAGCTCCAGGGTTTCCTGCTGGTCACGCGGATCGCCATCGCACGCGCCACCGACCAGCTTGCGCAGGTGGACGACGTGCAGGTTGACGACGCGGATGCCGGGGGGCCGGGCTGATGGAGCGCCTTATGCGAACGCTCTGTTGCCTGGTCCTGGCGGTTTCCGTGTCAGGCTGCAGCTGGTTGACCTTCGGCCTGCTTGGCGACGACGACGGTGAAATCAAGGTGAAAGGACCGTCCATCGGTAAGGTGGTTTCACGTCTTCCCGAGCTGGAGCTGGTGGCCGCCGCCGACGTCAAACCCACGCGCGACGAGGTAATGGCCGCTTACAACCGCGTCTACGGCATGATGCCCACCGCGTCCGACAACCATGCGGTGGGCAAGCGCCTGGCCGACCTGCACATGGACCAGGGGCAGGACCTGGATATCGACGGCGCCGTGGCGCCCTACCAGGCAGCGGTGGATCTCTACGAGAAGCTGCTGGCCGAGCATGAAGCGCGTGAGGCTGCCATTGTCAGCCAGGACGTGGTCGAGAACGGGGCGAGCGCGCCGCAGAAAGAAAGTCAGATCGACGAGATTCTCTATCAGCTTGCCAGGGCGGCCGATCTGGCGGCTGACGGTGAACGCACGCTGCACTACCTGGACCGCCTGATTGCCGAATACCCGTCCAGCGTATATGCGCCTGAGGCGCACTTCCGCCGGGCCGAGATGCGCTTCTCGGCCGAGCAGTTCCGCGACGCCGCGGCCGACTACAGCTACGTGGTTGCCCTGGGCGAGGAGACTCCCTATTTCCGCAACGCCACGTACATGCTCGGCTGGGCCGAGTTCAAACGCTCGCGCTTCGACGAGGGGTTGGCGCAGTTCTTCAACGTGGTGGACAACCTGCTGGGCGCAACCACCGAAGCTCCCGAGACAGAGCCGGATCTGAAAGGCAGCGAGGCGGAGCTGCTCAGTGACACGTTCCGGGTCGTCACCCTGGCGCTCGCCTATCTGGACGGCCCGCTGACGCTGGCAGACGAAATGCGCCGCCGGGACAAGCCGCACTGGCAGTACCTGGCATACGAGAAGCTTGCCGACGACTACTTCGACAAAGAGCGCTTCCTGGATACGGTGGCAACCTGGCAGACGTTCATCGAGCACAACACCCTCGACGCCCGTGCCCCGGCAGCGCACATCGGCATGATCCAGACACTCATGGATGCCGGTTTTCCGAGCGATGTGATTCCGAAAAAGAAGGAGTTCGTGCTGCGTTACGGCGTGTATTCCGAGTTCTGGGGCGTGCACGACGAAAACGCGCGGGCGCACTACATGGACACGCTGCACAAGTACCTGTCAGAGCTGTCCAAGCTGGCGCACGCTGAGGCGCAGGAAGCGGACGCCCGCGAGAAGCCAAAGGTCTCCGACGCCGAACGCATCGAGCTCTATCTCGCCGCCGCGCAATGGTACGAGGAACTGGTCGTTACCTTCCCCGAAGACCCGCGCACGGCAGAGTTTCTGTTCCTGCTGGGCGAGACCTACACCGAGGCGGAAGAGCACGGCCGTGCGGTGGCCGCGCTGCAGCGGGTGGTGCACGAGTTTCCCGACTACCATCTGGCGCACGAGGCGGGCTACGCCGCCATTCTGGGCCTCAGTAAGCTGGTAGCGTCGGCGTCTCCGGATGAGCTGGAGCTGTGGCAGCGCCTCAAGATCGATGCGCAGATCGAATTTGCTCTGCTGTTCCCGGGCGACGCCCGGGCCCCGGCGGTGCAGACCGACGCCGCGGATACGCTGTTCCGCCTTGGTGAAGCTGGTGAGGCGATTCAGCTTGCCGAGAACCTGCTGGCCGAATGGCCCGACGTCGACCCGGCGCTGAAGAAAACCGCGCTGCTCATCATCGGTCACGGCCGCTTCGAAGCAGACGAGTTTGTGGCCGCCGAAAGCGCGTATCACACGCTGCTGACCATGGCGTTGACGGAAGATGAGACGAGCAAGGTCTTCGAACGGCTCCTCGCGGCGGTGTACAAGCAGGCGGAGGCTGCCGAGGCGGCAGGCGAGGTGGATCTTGCCGTGCACCACTACCTGCGCGTTGCCACGCTCGATGCCGCCTCGCCCGTGGGCATGGCTTCGCCGCTGGCTGCACAGGGTCATTTTGACGCAGTGGCGGTGCTGGAAGGCGCCGAGCGCACCGCTGAAGCTGCTGCGCTGCTTGCGCAGTTCCGCACGCGCTACCCGCAACACGAGCTGACGGCCGGCATCGACCTGCGCCTGGCCGGCATGTACGAAAAATCGCAGAACTGGCAGGCCGCGGCCGCCGAGTATGTGGCGCTGTCGAAGCAGGCTGACGACGAGGAAGTGCGGCGCCAGTCGCTGTATCGCGCGGCCGAGATCTATCTCGAGACCAACGACGTGCCCAACGCGATCGCCTATTTCCGCGACTACGCGCACACGTACAAAAAACCCTGGGATCTCCGCCTGGAAGCGATGGATCAGATGGACCAGCTTTATCAGCGCACCGGGGAGGAAGACAAACGCCGCTTCTGGCTGCGCAAGATCGTTGCCCTGCATCGCGAAATGGGCCGGCAGGCGACCGAACGGGCGACCTATCTCGCTGCCAGCGCCGAGTACGTGTTTGCCGAGGATGAGAAGTTGAAGTTCGCCGCCATCCGTCTCACGCACCCGTTGAAGAAGAGTCTCAAGCGCAAGCAGTCGGCGCTGAAGAAAACGCTGAAAGCCTACGAGAAGGTGGCGTCTTACAACGTCAGCGAGTATTCCGCAGCGTCTACCTTTGAGATCGGGGCGCTGTACAGCGGGCTGTCGCAGGCAATCATGGATTCCGACCGGCCCAAAGGCCTGTCGGAGCTGGAGCTGGAACAGTACGAGATTCTGCTCGAGGAGCAGGCCTTTCCCTTCGAGGAGCAGGCCATCTCCCTGCACCAGATCAACGTGGAGCGCGCCTGGGCGGGCACCTACGACGAATGGGTAAAGCGGTCCTTTGCGGCGTTGCGCAAGCTGATGCCGGGCCGTTTCGACAAACCGGAAAACGAGGTGAGCTATGCGACAGCCATTCACTGAGCCGGTAACGAGGTGTGTGGCAGCCGCCTTCACGGTGGTGCTGCTGAGCGGGTGCGGCACGCTGGGCGAGCGCAGCACACCGCTGCCCAAGCCCCCGGCGCCGGTGGCCGATGCCGATATGCAGCCGCAGAAGCTGGAAGCGGAAGAACAGCCGGTGGAAGCGGCCGACGAGAAGCGCGAGCGTCGCTTCCGTATGCCCTGGAAGAAAGACGGCAAGGAAGGGGAAGAAGACACGGCTGTCGCAGCGGCCGACGCACCGCTGGCCGTGGTTGGTCCCGAGGTGGACAGCGCCAATCAACGGCTGTTCGACCGCTCGCTGCTGCTCATCGAAGACGGCAACGTGGCTGCAGCCGAAGTGCTGCTGCAGGAAATCACCGCCGATCAGCCGGAGCTCGCCGGGCCGTGGTTCAACCTCGGTCTGCTGTACAGCGCGCGGAACGCGGCAGACGCCGCTCAGGAAGCATTCGAACGGGCGGTTGCGGCGAAGAGCGGTCACTGTCCGGCGCGCACCATGCTTGGCGTGCAGGCGCGGGAAGCGGGTGATTTTGCGGCGGCGGAAAGCCACTACCTGGCCTGTCTCGCCGAGAGGCCCGGCTTTGCGCCTGCGCAGCTGAATCTGGGCATTCTCTATGAGCTGTACCTCGGTCGCTACAGCGAAGCGCTGGCTGCCTATCAGGATTATCAGCTGGCGCTGGCCGAGCCCGATCCGAAGGTGAACGGCTGGCTCGTGGACCTGGAGCGGCGCGTAGCGGCCCTGGCCCAGCGATGAGGTTGGCAGTGATGACAAAGGCATGCACAACGTTTGCCGCGCTGGCCGTGGCGGCTGTCCTCGCGGGGCCTGCGGTGGCGGAAGAAGCCGGCGACGTGAATAGCGCGGCAGAATTGCCGACAGGTTTCCTGCAGCTTGATGAAACCGTGATCTCCGGCAACCAAGAACTGCCAAAAGTTTTGTATATCTTGCCCTGGCGGGAGCCACAGGGCTTGCCAGAAATCGAAGTCGAGGCGGAAACGGTATCCGCCGAGGTGTTTCGACGTTTGTATCCCCCGGCCTATCGACGTGAGCTCGGCTACTTCGAGACGCTGGAAACTTTAGACAACCCGGGTCCTCAGGAGGAATAAATGGACATGTACACGACCGTTGTCGGGTTCTTTCAGGAAGGCGGCCCCTTCATGTATCCCATTGCCGTTGTGCTGGCGATCGGCGTTGCCATCGCACTGGAACGCTATCTGTTCCTCGCGCGCGAGATGCGCGTGAATCGCAAGGACTACAACATGCTGCTGCCGCTGCTCAAAGCGCGCAAAGTACGTGAGATCGGTGAGCTGACCAAACGCTCCAAGTCTGCCGTGGCACGCATCGTCGCCGACGGCGTGAACAAGCAGAACCACGCTGATGTCGCGCGCCGCCGCATGGACATCGAGGCAGCCATGGAAGAAGGGTTGCTCGAAGCGCTGCCGAGCATCGAGCGCCGCACGCCATATCTGGCCACCTTCGCCAACATTGCTACGCTGCTGGGCCTGCTGGGCACCATCATTGGTCTCATCGCCGCGTTCACGGCCGTTGCCAATGCGGATCCGGCTGAGAAGGCGACCCTGCTGTCGCAATCGATTTCGATAGCCATGAACACGACAGCGTTCGGTCTGATGGCGGCCATTCCGCTGCTGCTCATTCATTCCATGCTGCAATCGAAGACCAGCGCCATCATCGAGAGCCTCGAGATTGCTGTGGTGAAATTCGTGAACCTGCTGGAAGGCAATGCGGACGCGGTGATGAAAGCTGCACCCTCTGCGGCGCCGCGCAAGCCCGCACCCAGCGCCTCATAAGGGTCTCAGGAACCTCTGTCGCACAAGACGTAAACAAGACGGACAACTGAGCGAGGCCTAGCATGGACCGCGTGCGCAAACGCATCAAAAAGCACCATGAGGCAGCAGACCTCGACGTCACCCCGTTCATGAACCTCATGATCGTGCTGGTGCCGGTACTGCTGCTGTCGATGGTGTTCACGCACACCACCGTGATCGAGCTGAACTTTCCCTCCGGCGAGAGCGCCGGGGGTGAGGTGGACCCGAACCAGGTGCATCTGGAAGTGGCCGTGTACGACGACAAGCTGGTCGTGGCCGACGGCCGCGGCGGTGTGATCAAGACCCTGCCGATAACCCCTGAAGGCCACGACTTCGCCCAGCTCACGCTCGTGATGCAGGAGCTGAAGAAGCGGATGCCTGAGAAGGAAGACATCACTGTGCTGCTGGAGCACGAAACCGACTATCAGACGCTGGTGTCGGTCATGGACCGGGTACGCTCGTATCCGACCGTGGTGGCCATGGACGTGGTGCAGGCGGAGCTGTTTCCAGTGATCTCGCTGGGTGATACGCCGCAACGCAAGGAAGTTGCGGCTGCCGGCGCGGCTGCGGGAGGCAACTCATGAGCTCTCCCATCGATCGACGCCGTGCCCGGCAGAAGAAGCCGAAGTCGGCCGCGCTGAATCTCGTTTCGCTGATGGATATCTTCACGATCCTCGTGTTCTTCCTCATGGTGAACTCCTCAGAGGTGGAGGTGCTGCAGACCAGCTCCAAGATCAAGCTGCCCGATTCCACGGCCGAGAAGCAGCCGAAGAACCAGCTCGTGATCTCGGTCAGCAACGAAGACCTCATTGTCCAGGGCCGCCCGGTGGCAAAAATTGCCGACCTCGAAGGGCTGGAAAGCCCCGTTATCGCGGGCCTGGAAGCTGAGCTTGCCTACCAGGCCGAACGCCGTGGAGAGGTACCGGAAGGTGGTTACGAGATCACCGTACTGGGTGACAAGGAACTGCCGTACTGGCTGTTGAAGCGCATTCTGCACACCTGCCAGACGACCGAGTTCGCGCGCGTGAGCCTGGCGGTAAACAAGTTGAGCGGTCCGGCGGATCCGGAAGCGCTCACTGACGCCGCGCCCGCAGGAGCGGCATCGTGAACGCTCGCGTCGGTGCCCTGAACAAACCACCGGTCATGCCGGCGCGCGACTTCTCTCTGCCGTGGGAAGTGAAGCGGGCCGACAGCCGCGCGTTCAACAAGTGGCTGGTTGTCTGTTTTGCCCTGTTCCTGGTGCTGGGACTGCCTATGCCGTGGCTGGTACTGCCCGAGGTGGAACGTTCCGAGCTCGAAGAGCTGCCACCACAGCTTGCGCGCATCGTCATGGAAAAGCCGGAGATCAAGATTCCGCCGCCACCGCCCCCGAAAGAGGAGGAGGTGAAACCGGAGGAACCCGAACCGCCCAAGGAAGAAAAACCCGAGCCGCCCAAGGAAGAGGTGGTGAAGCCTGAGCCGACCGTTGCGGATGCCAAAGAGAAGGCGTCCGTGTCGGGGCTGCTGCAGTTCGCCGACGCTTTCGCCGACATGCGCGAGGCGGTAGACGTCAGCAAGCTGCAGGACACGGCAGCCATACAGCGGGGTGCCGGCGAAGCGGCCACTGTGGACAGAGCGCTGCTCACCTCCAAGCACGGCACGCGCAGCGCGGGGGTGAACGTGGCGGCTCTCTCCCGGGAAACCGGTGGTGTGGCGCTGTCCGGTCGCACAACGACGAAAGTGGAAGCCCCGGAAGACGTCGCCGGCACCAAGGGTGTGAAGCAGCAGCGTGACGTGGACGTACGCGATCGCAGCATTGAAGAGATCCGCCGCGTCTTCGACACGAACAAAGGCGCTATCTTTGCAATCTACAACCGCACGCTGCGCAGCAACCCGTCCCTGCAGGGTGAAGTTGTGCTGGAGCTGGTGATAGACCCGAACGGTCAGGTGCTGGAGTGTAAGGTGATTGCGTCGGAGATTGCCGATCAGACCATGATCGACAAGATCGTGAACCGGGTGCGCCTGTTCAACTTCGGCAAGCGGGATGTGAATCGCACGACCATCCGCTACCCCGTGCACTTCCTGCCGACGTAAGCTTCGTGACCGGGCGCCCTCAGGCGCCCGGCGCGGTCGACCCGCTCCCCAGCGCGACGGACTTCCTGGCGTTCTCCAGCCAGAGAAACTCAGCCTCGTCGATCCTCCTGCGCGCGTTGGCGCCCAGCACCTCGAGCTCGCCGTAGTCGTTGATGGCCCGCTCGAGGCACGCGGCAAAAGCCTCGTGGTTGCCGTTCTCGAAAATCAGCGCCGTGGACTCATCCACAATTTCGAGAATGTTCGGCGAATCGGGTGCAATGATGACGCTGCCTGCTGCCATGTACTCGAAGAGCTTCAACGGTGACGCATAACCGGTGACCGCCGGTTGCAGCGCAATGTCGAAGGTACCTACCTGCGCCAGCGTCTCTTCCCTGCCGAGCTGGCCGAGGAACTCCACCCGGTGCTCGATGCCGAGCTCGCCGGCGAGCTGTCTCAGCTGCTGTGCGGCAGGGCCGTCTCCCACCAGTCGGAAGCGCACGTCCTGTCGATCGCAGTTGGCAATGGCGCGCAGGGTACCGTCGAGATTGTGCCACTCGTGGAAAAAGCCGACGAAGCCCACCACGAGCCCGTCGCTGGCGCGGGACGCCTCACGCTCGGCGATGGCCCGTTCCATGTCAGCCATCAGCGACGTGCTTGCGCCGTTGTGCATGACAACCGTATGGCTGTCCTTGCCGTCCAGCTCCGCGCTGACGATCTTGCGCAGCTCTTCGGTGACACAGATCACCGTGTCTGCCCGCGACCAGGTATAGCGCTCTACCGCTTTCGCGAAACGCACGAGCGACAGGTTTCCGTAGGTGGATCGCTCCAGCGCCAGGGGCGCGTTGACTTCCAGCACAATCGGCTTTCGCAGCAGCTTTGCGAGCCACACGCCGTAGGGCTGGTACAAGTTGTAGCGCTCGTAGATGAATACGGGTTTGTGTTTCAGCACCGCGAGCAACAGCTTGGGAACGATGACGACGCCGTAAAGGAACTCCATGATTTCGTAGACAGCACCCGGCAGCATGGCTTTAAGGCGGGTAACGATGCCGCCGTCGAAGCCGAAGTCTTGCGTTGCCCCGATGTTGGGGCTGACTTCGATCAGCTCGTGGCCGAGATCGCGAAGGGAGCGTTGGATTTCTTCAACGTGAACGAGCTGTCCGTCTTTGGATGCCAGCCGATGGTGGTAAAGAATTTTCACACATGCGCGCCCGGGAAATGACGCGCGATTGTAACGAATGCCGTGGTGTGCGTTGTCAGTATTTTGCAACGCGCGGGGCGGGCGGCGCGGGGTTCGGCCGGGCTGAGGGCCGGATCCTCAGGCGCCCGTGAGCGCTTTCTTCTCCGCCTTGGTCAGCTCGTTGATGCGTTGGATCGCGCAACGCTGGCCGTCGGATGTGACGTAATCGAAACCTGCGTAGACGGTGTTGTTGGAAGAGCTCACGCCCAGACGCGACGCGAAGTTCAACGTGTGACAATCGCGGCGCAGGGTCAGCAGGTAGCTCGTTCTGGGGCTGGTGGACACCACCAGGTGCCGCTTGTCGACGGCGCGCCAGTCGCTGATGCGATCGGCAAAGGGAATTTTTTTCACCGGAAAGCCCGGCTCGGTAGGCATGCCGTCAGCCTGCAGCGCCAGCGCTGCGACAAAAAGGCCGAAGGCGGCCAGTAGAAGGCGTCGTTGGATATTCGCCATCTCCCGCTCCTAGTCATTACGCCTTTTTAATGCTGCCGGTTGGTGCCTGAATGGAAACTGAATGCGCGTGCTACCATCGTCAGCTTTCGGACAACGGGTGAAGGCATGGTTGCCTATCTGCAGCGACTCCTTGCGGGGGCTCTGGCGATTGTTGGCGTGGCGGCACAGGCTGCCAGCATCAGCGAGCTGGTGGATGCCCGCAGCGACATTGGCATCAGCCTGGCGGACGACATCTGGCGCTTCGCCGAGGTCGGTTACCAGGAGGCGCGCAGCAGTGCTGCGTTGCAGCAGGCGCTGAGCGACGGGGGCTTCAGCATCGAGACCGGGGTGGCCGGCATTCCGACGGCGTTCGTGGCCACGTCTGCGCGCCGTCGCGGTGTCCGCGGCGGACCGGTCATCGGCATCCTGGCAGAGTTCGATGCGCTGCCCGGCCTCAGCCAGCAGGCCCTGCCGGAACGGGCGCCACGGGTTGTCGGCGCGGCTGGCCATGCGTGCGGACATCATCTCTTCGGGGCGGCGTCAGTCACGGCGGCGCTGGCGGTGGCAGCGTGGCTCGACGCCACCGGCACGCCGGGGCAGGTGAAACTCTTCGGCACCCCCGCGGAGGAGGGCGGCTCCGGCAAGGTCTACATGGCGCGAGCGGGGCTTTTCGAAGACGTCGATGTTGTGCTGCACTGGCATCCAGGCAGTGCCAATTCAGCATCTCCTTCCACCACCACCGCCAACAAGTCAGGTCGCTTCACCTTTCGGGGCAAGGCGGCCCATGCCGCGTCGGCGCCGGACCGCGGTCGTTCTGCCCTGGACGGCGTGGAAGCCATGAACTTCATGGTCAATCTGATGCGCGAGCATGTGCCACAGACCAGCCGCATCCACTATGTGATCACCGATGGCGGCGATGCGCCGAACATCGTGCCCGAGGAAGCGCAGGTGTACTACTACGTGCGTCATCCAGAGCCGGACATGGTCAAGGCTCTGTTCGAGCGGGTGGTCAACGCTGCGGAAGCGGCGGCCCAGGGCACGGAAACCGAGGTTGCTGTGGAGGTGATGCATGGCAACTATCCCGTCATGCCCAGTCACAGCCTCGCGGAGCTGGTGGATGACAACATGCGTGCGCTGGGTGGTATCACTTACACGGCCGAGGAACAGGCATTCGCGGAGCGCCTGCACAAGACTCTCATCAACCCGAGCCTGCCTCTCGGCACCCAGGGCAACATACAGCCGTTCCGATTCCGGCAGAGCATGGGCTCCACGGACGTAGGTGACGTGAGCTGGCTCGTGCCGACGGTTGGATTCACCACGGCAACATGGGTGCCCGGCACGCCGGCGCACAGCTGGCAGGCCGTCGCTGCCGGCGGCATGTCCATCGGCCACAAAGGCATGGTGCTTGCTGCGCAGGTGCTGGGCAAGACGGCGGTTGATCTGATCACGCAGCCGGACGTGATCGAGCGGGCCCGGCGCGAGCTGGAGGCGTCCCGCGGCGAAGATTTTGTCTATGCCGCGTTGCTGGGCGATCGCGACCCGCCCCTCGACTACCGTAACTGACATGCGCATCGCCATTCTCCATCCAGGACAGATGGGTGTTTCGGTCGCGGCGGCGCTGCAGGCGTCGGGTCACGAAGTGCTGTGGTGTCGCGAAGATCGCAGTTCGGCGACGGCGTCGCGGGCCGCGGCTTTCGCGGCGGTGGATACGTTGGCCGCATTGTCAGACGCCTGCGAAGCTTGCATTTCGGTCTGTCCGCCGGGGGAGGCACTGCCTCAGGCGCGCGCCGTAGCGGCCACGGGCTTCGACGGCCTCTACGTTGATGCCAACGCCGTGGCGCCGGCCACGGCTGCGGAGGTTGCGGACTTCTTCGGCGAACGCTTTGTCGACGGTGGCATCATCGGCCCGCCGGCGCTCACGCCGGGCACCACGCGCCTGTACCTGTCCGGCGCACGCAGTGCCGAGGTGACGGGGTGGTTCACGGACGGTGCGCTCCAGGCGGTGGATCTGGGCGCCGGCAGCACCCGGGCCTCTGCGTTGAAGATGGCTTACGCCGCCTACACGAAGGGCCTGGCTGCGCTGTTGCTCAACGTGAATGCGCTGGCAGCGCGCAACGATGTGCGGGATGCGCTGGTGGCGGAGTGGCAGCTCAGCCAGCCCGGGCTGGCTGCGCGCAGCGAAGGGGCGGCCGCCGGTACCTCCCCCAAAGCCTGGCGCTTCGTGGGCGAGATGCAGGAGATTGCAGCAACGTTCGATGCGGCGGGGCTGCCGGCGGGTTTTCACGAGGCGGCGGCGCAGGTGTACGAGCGCCTCGCGTCTTTCAAGGATCAGCCCGGCGCAGAGCTGGCGGACGTGCTCGAGGCGCTGCTGCGCGAAACGGGGTAACCCCCGCCAACGGAAATCTTCCGCGCTACCGGTTAGGGGCGGTACCAGAACCTGGGTGCGTCGGTGCGCGACGCCTGACGGGCGAGCTTGGCCCAGCGGCAGAGATAGCTGCGGGTGTGCCGGGGATCGAGGATCTCCTCGATTTCGAAGAATTCCGCTGACCGGAATGGCGAGCGCAGGCGATTGAGGCGCTCTTTGATTTTTGCCAGATGCTCGTCCGGATTCTCCGCTTCGGCGAGCTCAGCTTTGTAAGCCACCTCGATACCGCCCTCGATGGGCAGCGAGCCCCAGTCGCCGGACGGCCAGGCGGCGCGGAAATGGTGGGCGCCGGGTTTGTGGTTGGCAGCGCCGGCCACGCCGAAGGCTTTGCGGATTACCACGCAGCAGAACGGCACGTTCGCCTGGCCCAGGGCAGCCAGGGCTGCCGAACCGAAGCGGATGGTCGCTGTTTCCTCGGACTGTTTGCCGATGAGAAATCCCGGACAGTCCGCCAGGTGCACCAGCGGCAGATGAAAGGTGGACGCCAGATCGCACAGGCGGATGAGCTTGCGCGAGGCATCAGCCGTCCAGGCGCCGCCGTAGACGCGCGGGTTCTCCGCAAAGAGCGCTACCGGAATGCCGTTGAGGCGCGCCAGGCCGGTGATCATCGACCGCCCCCATTTGCGCCCCACTTCGAAGAACGAACCCTCGTCGACCACCGAGTCGATGATGGTGTGCATCTTGTATACCTGCCGGGGGTCTTTCGGCACGATGTTCAGAAGCGCCTCATCAGATCTGTCTGGGCTGTCCGTGCATTCGGTGACCGGGGGCAGCTCGTCGACGCTGGACGGCAGGTAGGAGAGGAAGCGCCTGGCCATCTCGAAGGCTTCCGTTTCGCTCGCGGCTTCATCGTCGATGGCGCCGTTGCGGGTATGGATCTTCGATGCGCCAAGCTCTTCCTTGGTGACATCGCCGAGGCTGGCCCAGTCCACGAGGGCCGGACCGGCAATCATCATCTGCGCACTGTCTTTCACGATGACCGAGTAGTGAGCCGTGGCCACTCTTGCCGCGCCTATGCCGGCAACGGAGCCCAGCGCCAGGGAAACTGACGGCGCGACGCCGAGCTGGGTGACGACGGTCTCCCAGCCGCGCACCTCGGGAATGTAGGTGCGCCCGGCCGTCTCGATGGTTTTCACCGATCCGCCGCCGCCCATGCCGTCCACGAGACGGATATGCGGCAGGCGCAGCTCCACGGCAAGGCCTTCGGCGCGCAGGCGCTTGCCTGCAATCGACGCGTCGGCCGAGCCGCCGCGCACTGTGAAATCGTCCCCGGACAGCACAACCGGGCGGCCATCGATGTCGGCCGTGCCGAAAACGAAATTGGAGGGGGTGAAGCTCTTCAGCTCCCCGTCGTCGTCGTAGTCGCCTACGCCGGCGAGGGTGCCGATCTCGTGAAAGGTGTCGGCATCACTGATGGCGTCGATGCGTTCACGAATGGTGAGCTTGTTGAACTCGTGCTGGCGGGCGACCTTGTCCGGGCCGCCCATCTCGAAGGCCAACGCTTCACGGGCGCGCAGCTCCTCGATTTCCCCCTCCCAGCTCATGTATCAGGCGCGCGTGCCTGAAAAACTGGCGTCGCCGAAAGCGCCCAGCTTCACGGAGCCGGTGATATCGTCGCCGCTCACAGTGGCGCTGAACTCGAGCGTCATGGCCATGGGCGAGGTGATGTCTGCTTTCCAGGTCAGCGTGCCGTCGTCGCCGATGCCGCCGTCTTTGATGTCCATTTCACCCTGCGCGCCGCTCATTTTGCCGGTGAGGTTGCCGCCCTCGGTGGAGAGGGTGAGCTGTCCCTGCTGGGCGCCCATGGGGGTGTTGATGGTGGTGTTCCAAGTGCCGTCTGCGCTCATGTCGCTCTCCGCTGATGGTTGTTGAGCCGGCGAGTATGGCACAGCGATTTGCACAAAAGAATGGCGCGTCCCGGGCCTGTGGTAGCCTTCCGACATGGCAATCGGCACCCTGAACGAAGGCCCGTTGCATGCAGCTCTGAAAGCCATGTACGCGGCAAACGGCGGCGAGGAGGAAGTGTCCGTCGACGGCTTTGTTGCGGACGCGGTGCGCAACGGCACCATGTACGAAATCCAGACGGGCAGCTTCAGTGGCATGGGCCGCAAGCTGGATCGTCTTCTGGCGCTGGGGCCTGTGGTGCTGGTGCACCCTATCGCCGAGCAGTCGCATCACCTGAAGGTTGCGGAAGAGGACGGCACGATCACGCGGCGCAAATCGCCCAAGCGGGGCGCGCTGGTGCATATCGTGAACGAGCTTGTTTACATACCGTACCAGCTTGCGCACCCGAACCTTTCTGTGGACGTTGTGCTCACGCACGAAGAGGAGGTGCGCTTCTTCGACCCGGACAAACGCCGGGGGCGGGGGGGCTGGCGGGTGCACGAGCGGCGGCTGCTCGATGTCGTGGACACGCGACGCATTGCGGCGCCTGGCGATCTCCTCGAGTTTCTGCAGGACGATCTGCCCGAGCCGTTCCGCACCCGCGATCTTGCGCAGGCCCTCGACCAGCCGGTGGCCGTGGCGCAGAAGCTTGCCTATTGCCTGCGCCACGGCGGTGTTGCGCAAGTGTGCGGTAAAGACGGCAATGCGTTGCTGTACCGGGTGACAGCGGGCACCTAGGCTGGCAACACGCCTTGGCGCTGGCCAGACAGTCGGCCCTCGGCCCACAATGGGCCTCCCTGAAGCGGTGCCAGTCCTTGAGTCGAACCCGTCTGAAAATCTGTTGCATGGCCTCTCCCGCCGAAGCGGCCCTGGCTGCCGCCCATGGCGCTGACGCGGTGGGGCTGGTTGGGGAAATGCCTTCGGGTCCCGGCTGCATCGACGACCCGCTGGCGCGGGAGATTGCGCTGGCTACGGTGCCACCGGTGAGTCCCTTTCTCCTCACGTCGCGTACTACCGCGGCGGGCATTGCCGAACATGCCCGGGACGTAGCGGTTGGCACCGTGCAGATCGTTTCCCACGTGCCCGTCGCCGTGCACGAGGCTCTGGAGAAAGCAGCGCCGGCGTTACGCCGGGTACAGGTTGTGCACGTGGAGGGCGGCGAAGCCCTGGCGCTGGTGCGCGAGTACGACCCGTTTGTGCACGCCTTTCTGCTGGACAGCGGCCGGCCCAACGCGCCCGTGGCAGAGCTGGGTGGCACCGGACGGGTGCACGACTGGAGCGTGAGCGGTCGGATCGTGCGCGCCACCGCCAAACCGGTGTTTCTGGCCGGCGGCCTGCGGCCGGACAATGTCGCGGAAGCGATCCGCCAGGTGCGGCCGTTCGGTATCGACGTCTGCTCGGGGGTGCGCACAGACGATGCGCTGGATCCCGTGAAGCTTGCAGCGTTCGTGGCGGCTATCGCTGCGGCGTAGCAGTTGCCGTTACTGCTCGCCGCCACCGCTGCGCCGCGCGCAGGCGGCGACGATTTCGCGACGCTGGGTTTCGGTGGCTCGGCTCCACAGATCGATCTCGGCGAGCGTGCGATGGCAGCCCAGGCACACGTCGTTCTCGTCCAGCGTGCAAACCAGCACGCAGGGTGAGCGCACGGGTTGCTGCGGCTGCGGCTCGGTCACAGGCCCCGCTCGAAAGATATCTGCAGCTCCGTTGAGGTGTGCTCTGCGCTGACCCGTACGGCGCGGTCCGGGAACGGCCCCGCCTCCAGATCACCCAGATCCACGTACCGCAGGCGCACGTTGAGCTGCCAGCCGTTATTGAGCTGGCGGCGCACGCCGGCAAGCACGTTGAAGCTCGTGTCGGTTTTGGAGGGGTTGTCTGTCACCCGAAACTCGGCACGCACGCCCGGTACCTCCCGTTCGACGTAGTCGGCTTCGATGTCGTTGTGCACAAGACCCACGCCTGCGCCCAGCTCCCAGTCCCAGCGCTCGGTCAGCCTGCCCGTGCGCGTCAGGTTCACCAGCAGCGAGGTGGTCTGCACGTTGCCGAACATGTTCACGACCGTGTCCAGCGACGGCGTCGGCGCCACCATGTCCCAGTCGGTGCGATAGCGCCACACGAGCTCACCTTCCAGCGTCCACGCGCCGAACGGCCTGGACAGGCTGGCACCAATGCCGGCGGTGTAGTCGTCGATGCGTGTGTCTTCGAGCTGCCCGTCGATGAAAGGGCCGATCGGTGTGCCCGTGCCGATGGTGCCGCCGTGCGACATCTTGTCGATCACAACCTCGCCCAGGGATACTTTCAGGGCGGCGCGCCAGCCGTTCCCGTCGTCGGCCTGGGCGCTATTCGTGAGGGTTGTCATCACTACCAGGGTGGCGCAAGGCCAGCGTTTACCCATGACCGTCTCCCTTTGCTCAAGCGCGCTACCTTACGGACTTTGTGCAGACTGTCCACTGGCGAAGGCGTCTGACGATGCGGGGACGCCTATTGGACGTTCCCGGCGGATCGGTTCTAATACGCCGCGATCCAAGCGCCGGAGCGTGCAGTTGATGGAAGCGGCAGCAGTGAACGGTCCGGCCTGGGACCTGACCAGCGAATACGAGAGCGTGGACGATGCGGCACTGGCCGCGGATCTTGCCGCCCTCGATGCGCACTTCGAGCAGGCGGCGACGCTGAACGGCCAGCTCACAGGCGATGATGCGGTGGCTGCCGCCCAGGCGCTGCACCGCCTTTCCGAAGCTGCGTCGACGCTGCTCTCCAATGTCTCCACCTTTGCGCACTGTCTGCTGTCCGTAGACAGCCAGCACGAAGGCGCGCAGCAGTTGAACGGTCGTCTGCAGCGCTACCGCAAGACGTTCGGCGACGTGTTTCAACCGTTGTCGCAGTGGATCGACGATGCCAGCGACGATGTGGTGGAAGCCTACCTGGCAGACGCCGACGTGGCGCCGTCAGCGTTTCTGGTGCATCACGGACGGGAACGCCGCCACGAGAATCTCACGCTGGCAGAAGAAAGTCTGGTCAACGGCCTTTCCCAGGATGGCATCCACGCCTGGGGCAACCTTTACGACCAGCTGGCGGGTACCCTCACCTGTGAGGTGCAGGTGGGGAACGAAACCCGGACGATGGGGCTGGCAGAAGCGAGCGGCCGTCTCTCCAGTGCGCACGATCACGAACGCCAGGCTGCCTGGCAGGCGATCAACACCGCCTGGGAAGCCCACGAGGAGAGCTGCGCGGCCAGTATTAACGCCATTGCCGGCTGGCGACTGGAGCTGGCCCGGCAACGCAGTCGTACGGACAACGTGCACTACCTCGATGCGCCGGTGCACATGAACCGCATCAGCCGGGAAACTCTGGATACGCTGCTGGACGCGGCTGCGCGCGTAAGGCCGCTCGCCCAGCGCGCCGCGCAGTTGCAGGCGCGGGCTTATGGCAAAGAGGGTTTCGGGCCCTGGGACATCCGCGCGCCTGCGCCGGTGGTGGGCGGTGACGCAGGCAGTGTCATCCCGTTCGAGGAGGCGCTGGAAATCATCGCCAGCGCCTACAGCGAGGCCGATCCGTCCATGGGCGAGTTTGTGCACATGATGGCAGAACGGCGATGGATCGAAGGCACCGTGGGTCCGCGGAAAAGTCCCGGCGCGTACTGCACCAGCTTTGCTAAATCGAAAACGCCGCGCGTGTACATGACCTACACCGGCGGGCAGAGCGATGTGATCACGCTGGCCCATGAGCTTGGCCATGCCCTGCATTCGTGGGTGATGCGCGATCTGCCGGAAAGCCAGCTCAGCTATGGCATGTCGCTGGCAGAAACGGCCAGCACGTTCGGCGAAACCCTCGTGCGGGACGCGTTGCTGGCCCGTGCCGATTCGCCGCAGGCGCAGCTCGATATCGTGTGGGAGGAAATGAGCGCCTTCACGGCTTTCCTGCTGAATATCCCGGCGCGTTACAGCTTCGAGCGCAATTTCTACGACGCCCGTGCAGAGCGACCCCTGCGCCCGCAGGAGCTGAAAGACCTCATGAGCGCCGCCTGGACCGAGTGGTATGGCGACGCGCTTGCGGAGCCTGATCCGATGTTCTGGGCGAGCAAGCTGCACTTCTACATCTCGGGCCTCAGCTTCTATAACTTCCCGTATCTTTTCGGCTATCTCTTCAGCCTCGGGGTGTATGCGCGCCGCGAGCAGTTCGGCAACGATTTCTACCCACGCTACGTAGCGCTGCTGCGGGATACGGGGCGCATGACGGCCGAGGAGCTGGCGGACAAGCATCTGCGTGCGCGGCTGCAGGACGGCGCGTTCTGGCAGGAGACGCTGGCCGCGCTGGAGCCGCGTGTGGATACCTTCGAACGGCTGCTGGACGATATCGAGAGTGCGACCTAGCCTCGCGCTCTGCGCGTTGCTGACTGCAGCGCCGCTCTGGGCGGGGGAAAATCCGCTCGGACGCACCAGCACCGGCCATGCGGGGGACGTGCTGGAGTTCGCGCTGCCGGCCACGGCTGCCGTAGCCGCCGTGGCGCACCGTGACTGGGAGGGGGCCCGGCAGTACGCCATGGGCGCTGCGGGCGTACTCGCGGTTACCTACGCCCTGAAAGATGCGGTGGAGAAAGAACGCCCGGACGGGCGCTCGGACAATTCTTTCCCGTCAGGCCATACGGCGGTTGCCATGCATGCGGCGTCGCACCTGCGCCGGCGCTACGGGCTGAAATGGGGGATACCGGCTTTCGTCGCCGCTTCCTACGTGGGGTACTCGCGGGTGTACGACGACCGTCACCACGAGGACGACGTGCTGGTGGGTGCGGCCCTCGGGTTGCTGTCGGCCCAGTTCTTCACACGGGAATATCGCGGGGTACGGCTGTCTGCCGACGTGCGCCCCGGTTTCTACGGCCTTCGCGCGCAGGTGCGCCTGCCTTAGCTCAGGCGACCACGCCGGTGCCGCAGGACACGATCGCAATGAGGGCGAAGTAAGTCATGGTGGTGCCGACACTGGCCCGCATCAACGTGAGCTCACCCACCTTCTGGATCATGCGCACGAACACCACTATGCCGAGGAGGGTCATGGCGAGGCTGGGCGGGCTGATGGCAGGGATGCCGAACAGATAGGGAATGTTGCCCACGGCTTCAGACACGAGGCCGGCGCGCAGCGCCCCGGACAGGCTGGTGCTTTCCAGCACGATATAGGTGATGACCCAGAACAAGCCCCCCACGAGCATACCCTCGAGGCCCACGCCCATGAGGTAGGTGAGGACGTTATCCAGCATGGTCGTAAAGGCCGGGCAGCACGACGTGCAGCACGTCGTCGAGGCTGGACGCCAGGGTCACCTCGAGCTCGTCACGCACCACCTCGGGCAGCTTGGTGAGATCGGCCTCGTTGTCCGCGGGAACGATCACGTGCTTGAAACCCGAGCGATGGGCTGCCAGCAGCTTCTCCTTGATGCCTCCCACCGGCAGCACCAGTCCCGTCAACGTGAGTTCACCTGTCATAGCCACGCCTTCGGCGATGGGCCTGTCCGTGTACGCGGAGACCATTGCCGTGGCCATGGTCACCCCGGCTGAAGGGCCGTCTTTGGGCACAGCACCCGCCGGCACATGAATGTGAATTCCCTGATCCTTGAACTGCTGTGGCTCGAGGCCGAAGCGCGTGGCATGGGCAATGACGAAGCTGCGCGCGGTTCTGGCTGATTCCTGCATGACCTGCCCGAGATGACCCGTGAGCGTTACTTTGTCGTCCGCAGGCAGCAGCGTTGCCTCGATGTACAGCACGTCGCCGCCCGCTTCGGTCCACGCGAGCCCTGCAGCCACGCCGGGCAGCATGTGCTCGCGGGTTGCGTCCTGCTTGAACTTCTCGGGACCGAGCAGATCGGTGAGACCTGTCACGTCTACCTGCTCGCCCAGCGCCTGGCCCTCCACAACCTGGCGGGCGCGCTTGCGTGACAGCCGCCCGATCACGCGCTCCAGTTCGCGAACACCGGCTTCGCGGGTGTAGCGGCGGATGATGTGCCCGAGGGCGTCGTCGGTGAGCGCCAGCTGCGCCGGGGTGAGCCCTGCGTCCTGTTGCTGGCGCGGAATGAGATAGTTGCGCGCGATGGCGCGCTTCTCCATGTCGCTGTAGCCACTGACGTCGAGCACTTCCATACGATCCAGCAACGGTCGGGGAATACCCTCCAGGGTGTTGGCGGTGGTGATGAACA
The DNA here is from genome assembly GCA_964651595.1 of uncultured Pseudomonadales bacterium. GTDB lineage: Bacteria > Pseudomonadota > Gammaproteobacteria > Pseudomonadales > Azotimanducaceae > UBA4421. Next base: position 19,203 of record CAZYYJ010000039.1, read on the forward strand.
TCACCTTCGACAGGTCGTAAGGCAGGTTCAGGAAGTTGTCGCGAAACTCCTTGTTCTGGGCCGGGTCGAGGATTTCCATCAGGGCCGCGGAGGGGTCGCCACGGAAGTCACGGCCCAGCTTGTCCAGCTCATCCAGCATGATCACCGGATTGATCACCTCGGCGCGACGCATGGCCTGCAGAATGCGTCCAGGCATTGCGCCGATATACGTGCGCCGGTGGCCGCGCAGCTCTGCTTCGTCGTGCAGCCCCCCGAGGCTCAAACGCTCGAACTGGCGCCCCATGGCCCGGGCGATGGACTGCCCCAGCGATGTTTTGCCAACCCCCGGCGGTCCCACGAAGCACAGGATGGGGGCCTTCGAGGCAGGATTGAGCTGCATGACGGCAAGCGATTCGAGAATGCGCTCTTTCACGTCCTCGAGGCCGTAGTGGTCCTCGTCCAGAATTGTCTGGGCATTGCTGAGGTCCAGGTTGTCCTCCGAGCTGGCGTGCCAGGGCAGCTCGGCGACCAGTTCGAGATAGCCACGGGCTACCTGATAGTCGGCCGCGTTCGGTGACATGCGACTCAGACGCTTCAGCTCGCGGTCTACCTCTTTCAGCACCGCGTCCGGCAACTCGGCGTCTTTGAGCTGCTGGCGCAGCTCGGCCACGTCCTCGTCCTCGGCGCCTTCGCCCAGGGCCTCTTCGATGGCCTGCTTCTGCTGGCGCAGCACATGCTCGCGCTGCTGCTTCTCGATATCGTCCCGGGCCTGCTCGGCGATCTCGCGGCGCAACTCGGTGACGCGCATCTCGTGGGTGAGCACGCCGTTGACGTGCTGCATCAGCTCCAGCGTGCTCTCGCAGGCCAGCGCCGTCTGCTGCAGGTCGAGGTCGATGTTGGCCAGCGATGCGATGCGGTACATCTGGATCACCGGGTCGGTGATGTGTCCCACCAGCTGCTGGTAGATCTGCTGACCGTTCTCGCTGTCGTACAGCGCGGCGATGCGCTGCGCCAGCTCGCGGTTGACCCGCAGCAGCGCCTGGATCTCGGTGTCCTGCGAGCCGCTCTCGGACAGCTCCAGCTCGACGAGATGCTCGTACTCCCCCGCCAGGTAAGCTTCGTTGTCTTCCGTGGCTCGAACGTCGCCGGCGAGGAGACGCACGCGACGCTTACCCTGGACAATGACCTGCGCGCCCCGTTCCTGTTTCTCCACCCGGGAGATGGTGACGATGGTGCCAACGGCGTACAGGTCCTCCATGGAGGGCTCGCCGGTTTCGGGATCGCGCTGGGCGACCGCAATGAACTCGCGTGACTCGGCCATGGCCGCTTCCACGGCGGCCAGCGACCGCGGTCGGCCCACGGCCAGCGGCACCACGATCTGGGGGAATACAACCGTATCTTTGAGGGGCAGTAGCGGCAGCGTAGGCACTAGGCCAGCCCCTGCAGCACGGCTGCTTCCTCGCGCACCAGCTCCGGTGCTCCCAGCCACTGGCGGTTGCTGCCGCAGCGTTTGAACCAGTAGTGCAGGCCTAGCAGGTCGGTGAAGCCCATGCCGCCGTGCACCTCGGTCGCCGTTTTTGCCACGAAGCGTCCCACCTCGGCGAGATGCGCCTTGGTATGGCATGCCGTAACACGAGCTTCGTCGGGCAGCTCGTTCAAAGCGTGAGCCGCAAACCACACCATGGAGCGGCAGGGTTCGAGATCTGCCGCCATCTCGGCACACATGTGCTTCACGGCCTGGAAGCTCGCGATGGGTCGGTTGAACTGTTCACGCTGTTTGGCGTAGGCCACAGCCTGATCGAGCATGCACTGGGCGGCGCCCAGCGTGTCGGCAGCAAGCGCGACGCGACCGAGATCCAGCGTTGCGTCGAACACCGCCGGGTCGTCCGTGATCAGGGTGGCGGCCACGTTGTCATAGGTCAGCTCTACCGTACGCCGGGTGCGGTCGATGGTGGTGAGCGGTCTGGCGTCCAGCCCATCGCTGTCGCCAGCGACGAGGTAGAGATGCTTGCGGGCATCGGCCACCAGGTAGTGATCTGCCGCAGCATCGAATGCAAAGAGCGACTTGCCCGTCAGACGCCCCCCGTCCGCCTGGACGGCGCCATCGAGCCGCCGGCCGATGGCTTCGCCGAACGCGATGCCGATACGGGTCTCGCCTGCTGCCAGCGCTCCCAGCAGCTCACCCTGGCCGCCCGCAGCTTCGAGCGCCGTGGGTGCCATGACGGCTGAGCCGAGAAAGGGCCCGGGCGCGACGTGATAGCCGAGGGCCTCGGCGACGATGATAGCGTCCAGAGGTGCCAGACCCACGCCGCCGTGGGTTTCGCTGACGAGCAGAGCCGGAATGCCGAGAGCGGCAAGACCTGCCCAGATCTCGCCGTCTTCACCGCCGTCAGCGTAGGCACGCACCGTGTCCAGGGGTACGTTGTCCGAGAGAAAGCGCAGGACGTTGTCCTGCAGGAGCGTTTGTTCTTCCGAGAGTCCGAATTGCATGTCTGTTTTCCTTCCAGCCTCAGGCCTTGGCGACCTTGGGCTCGCGCGGCATGTCGAGGCCGCGCTCGCTGATGATGTTCTTCTGTATCTGGGAGGTGCCGCCGCCGATGATGAGGCCCAGATAAAACATGTACTGGCTCTGCCAGGATCCGCCGTCCCGCAGATAGGGATTGTCGCCGTAGGCGAGGCCTACTTCGCCCATGATGTCGATTGCCAGCGCCTCGAGCTCGTGGCGCAGTTCTGTGCCCTGCAACTTCACAATCATGCGCGCGAGCCCCGCGTCCTGACCCGGGTTGAGGCGTGAGGACAGCACCCGCATGTCGTTGAAACGCATGGCCATGACCCGCCCCTGGAGCTGCATGAGACGGTCTCGATAGACGGGATTGTCGATGAGCCGCTCACCGCTGACGGTTTCGGTTTTCATCAGCTCCGTGAGCGCGTTCAGCCGCGACAGCGTGATGTCGGGATTGCCCAGCGAATCGCGCTCGTGACCCAGAATGGCGTTGGCCACCATCCAGCCTTCGCCGCGCTCGCCGACGATCTGGTGCTTGGGCACGCGCACGTCGGTGAAAAACGTCTCGTTGAAGTTGGCCACCCCCGTCATGTCCACGAGCGGACGCACCTCGATGCCGGGCGTGTCCATACGGAACAGCAGAAACGAGATGCCTTTGTGCTTGGGCGCATCGGGTTCGGTGCGCACCAGGCAGAAAATCCAGTCGGCCAGGTGGGCCGTGCTGGTCCAGATTTTCTGGCCGTTGATCACGTACTCGTCGCCGTCGAGCACGGCGGCGGTTTTGAGGCTCGCAAGGTCGGAGCCAGACCATCTCACCCTGAATGGTGGGACGGATGAATTCCTGCTTCTGTGCTTCGGTGCCGAGCTGCAGAAGTGTCGGTACCAGCATGGAGATGCCCTGACCGCCGAGGCCGGGATTGGCGCGTGCCCGGGCGAACTCTTCCGCGATGATGCGCGACTTGATGATGTCCGGTTCGGCGCCGAAGCCGCCGTACTCCTTGGGAATGGTTCTCGCTGCGTAGCCGTGCTCGATCAGCAGTTTCTGCCAGGCGAGGGTTTCCGATCCGCGCAGCGTGGTGCTGCGGGGTGAGTCGGCCGCGTGGTCGGCGAGAAAGCCCTGCACTTCGTCGCGAAATGCTTCGTACTGCGGGCCGAAGGAGAGGTCCATAGGCGTATCCTCGAGCGGTTCTGAGCGTTCTAGAGCATGTGCCTGACCGGATCCCGGGCCTAGCGGTCAGAACGCGACAGTATACCGCAGACCGGTATGCGCCCGCCTGTCAGGCCAGTCGCGCGAGATGTTCGCGGCGCACGAGATGGCGCAGGGTTTCACCTTTGGCGAAGCGCACCAGCTCACCCACGATGTAGTCGGTAAGGCGCTGGGTTTCCTCGCCGAGGGAGCCGGCGATATGGGGCGTGAGAAAGACGTTGGGCAGGGTGTAGAGCGGGCTCGAGGACGGCGGCACCTCCGGTTCCGTGGTGTCCAGCACCGCAAACAGCCGTCCGCGGGTGAGCTCAGCCTCCAGCGCCGCTGGATCTATGAGCGCGCCGCGCGCGGTGTTGATGAGCGTCGCGCCGTTCTTGATGAGCTTCAATTCACGCGCGCCCAGCATGCCGCGGGTGTTGTCCAGCAGCGGTGCGTGCACGGAGACCACGTCGGCCTGGCTCAGAAGCTCCGTGAGCCCTACCTTGAAGGCACCCAGCTCGCGGGCTTCGAGCGGGGTGGTGTACGGGTCGTACAGCAGCACGCGAAAGTCGAAGTGTGCCAGGTAACCGATCACGAGGCGGCCGACGCTGGAGGCTCCGATGATGCCGATGACTTTCTTGTAGTTGCCTGCGTTGGGGGCCTCCCGGGTCCACGGTGCGCGGTTTTCGCGCTGTTGCGCATAGAAGCGCTGCAGCTGGAAGACGCGTTTGTTGGCAAAGAGGATGGCCGCCAACGTGTACTCGGCCACGGGCACCGCGTTGGCCGCCACCGCGTTGATCACCTTCACGCCCCGGCGCCATACCGCGTCGTCGATGAAACCCTTCACGCTGCCCGCAAGGTGTGCAATGAGCTTCAGGCGCGGCGTGGCGTGCACCAGGTCGGCGTCGATGCGCGGGCACCCCCAGCTGGTGATCAGCACATCCAGGCTGGCGAGGTGTGGCTCAAGCTCTTCCACGCTGCGGAAGGGCTCCGTGGAGACAAGCCGGCAAACGCGTGCGAGCGTGTCCAGGTGATCCTGGCGGAACAGCTCGTCGCGCACGACCGGGTGCATGAGCAGCGCGGTGGTGGGCGGTTTGGCCATGGCCAGAGAATACAGCATAATTTTCCTGGAGCTATTACCCACCCCTGGAGACATCTGCTGGACACCCCCGCACCAGACTACAACGACGCTGCCGCCATGCTCGACACCATGGCCGCCATGCAGGAAGCCCACAATGCCCAGGTGCACCCCGACTGGCGGGTCAATGGCTACGAGTACTACCGGGCCATCTGGGTGGAGTGCGCTGAGATGCTGGACCACTTCGGCTGGAAGTGGTGGAAGCAGCAGAGCCCCGATCTGGCGCAGGTGAAACTGGAGCTGGTGGATATCTGGCACTTCGCGTTGAGCGATATGTTGCGCGCCGACACGCTGGACGCGGGGGTGGCTGAAGCGCTTGCGGGGCTGTCCGGGCCGGAGGCTGGCGACGCTGATGCGTTCAGGCTGGCGATCGAAGCCATGGCCGGTGATGCGCTTGCCACGCGCTCGTTTACGCTGGCGCCGTTTCTTGCCGCCATGGAAACGCTGCCTATGGGTTATGACGAGCTCTTTGAGCTGTATATCGGCAAGAATGTGCTCAACGGCTTCCGCCAGGACCACGGCTACAAAGACGGCAGCTATCGCAAGCTGTGGCAGGGCCGTGAGGACAACGAGCATCTGGTGGAAGCGCTTGCAGCCCTCGAGTGTGCGCCGCAGGACGTACCGGAGCAGTTGTATGCGGAGCTGGCGCGCCGCTACGAAGCGGCTTGAGGCAGTTGCGCAAGCGCTGCCTGGTACAACGCCTCCGTAGCGGTGTCGAAGCAGCAGAAGACCACAGCTTCCACCACCACTGACCAGCTGGCATCCGCCGCGTGCCCCGCGGTGTGTGCGGCGCGCCAGGCTTCGACGGCGCTGACGGCGATGCGACAGGCATCTTCCTTCGGATAACCGTATACCCCGGTGCTGATGGCCGGAAAGGCGAGGGAGCGAACACCGTGCTCCCGGGCGAGCTGCAGACAGCGCTGATAGCAGCTTGCCAGCAGGGCGGCTTCGTCGTGGGTTCCGCCCTGCCAGATGGGTCCTACGGTGTGAATGACATACCCGGCCGGCAGCGCGAAGCCGGGGGTGAGCTTCGCGTCCCCCGTCGCACAGCCGCCAAGGGTGCGGCAATGCGCCAGCAGCTCCGGTCCCGCTGCCCGGTGAATGGCACCGTCCACGCCGCCCCCGCCCAAGAGACTCTCGTTGGCGGCGTTCACGATGGCATCAACCTGCAGCGTGGTGATGTCTGCGACATATGCCTGTAACTTCATGAGGTTATACTACGGCGCTTCGCGAGCTGAGCCGAGACCCCATTGCAAGCCACCTCCGAGGCGCCCATCCCGGCGGATGCCGGGCTCCGGCCACGTTTCCTGCTCATCACCGACGCCTGGGCGCCGCAGACCAACGGTGTTGTCACTACCTGGCGCACGGTGCTGGAGCATCTGGAAGAAGAATTTGCCGTCGAGGTGATTCACGCGGGTCTCTTTGAAACCTGGCCTTTGCCGAGCTACCCGGAGATCCGCATTGCGCGCAATCCCTGGCTCATGAAACGCATCATTGCCGAGAGCGGTGCAGATTTCGTGCATGTTGCGACGGAAGGCCCGCTCGGCGTATACGCTCGCAACCTGCTGGTAAAAGCGGGTATTCCCTTCACCACGTCGCTGCACACCAAGTTTCCGGAGTACGTGCAGGAACGTGTGCGTCTGCCGTTGTCGATCGGCTACCGCTTCATGCGCTGGTTCCATCGCCCCGCCGTGCGCACGCTCGTGACCACGGAAAGTCATCGCAAAGAGCTCGAACGCTGGGGCCTGACGGAGCTGGTGGTATGGAGCCGGGGGGTGGACATCGAACGTTTCCAGCCGCAGGCCCATGCGCCCCGCAGCCGTCCGCGCTGCCTGTATGTAGGCCGTGTGGCGGTGGAAAAGAACATCGAAGCGTTTCTTGCGCTCGATATCGACGCGGACAAAGTGATCGTGGGCGACGGGCCGCAGCGGACGCAACTGGAAGGTCGCTATCCCGACGCTCACTGGCTTGGCTACCGCCATGGTCAGCCGCTGGTGGACGAGTACGCCCAGGCTGACGTGTTCGTGTTTCCGTCGCTCACCGATACCTTCGGGCTGGTGATGCTGGAAGCCAACGCGTGTGGCACACCTGTGGCGGGCTTTCCGGTGACAGGGCCCATCGACGTGGTGCGCGAGGGCGTGAACGGATCGCTGGACGAGGATCTGGGCAAAGCAGTCTCGCGTGCCTTGACGCTCGATCGCGGCACCTGCCGCGCCCATGCGGAAGACAACACCTGGCCCGTGGTGGCCCAGCGTCTGAAAGACAACGTGGTGCCCGTGGACTGGGACAACGTGCTCACCCATCGCCTCGCCTGACGGATGTCGGTCGCCGGCCTCGATCCCGTTCCCCGCTTCGTCACCCCCTGGGCCGACCCGTGGGTGCCGGAGTTCATCGGCACGCTGCTGTTCGTTGTGCGGGACGACGAAGTGCTGCTCATCCACAAGAAAACCGGCCACGGGGCCGGGCGCATCAACGGTCCGGGCGGCAAGCTCAATGCAGGCGAGTCCACCGCCGAGTGTGCGGTGCGCGAGACCTGCGAGGAGACAGGGGTGATTGTGGCCCCTGCAGCGGCGGTGTGCGGCATGGAGATGCGTTTCGTGGAACAGGACGGGCCGCAATGGCTCGGCTTTGCCTTCGTTGCGCGGGAGCACGAAGGCGAGGCGGTGGAGACGCGGGAGGCACAACCGTTCTGGTGCAAGGTGAATGCGCTGCCGCTGACGCGCATGTGGCCTGACGACGAAATCTGGCTGCCGTCGCTCCTGGCGGACGGACACACGCTCGATGCGCCTCGAGTGGGCAATTTCCTGTTCCGGCGGGGCGAGCTGGTAGCCCACGAAGCGGTCGCTGAAGCGTCGGTCTTCGCGGCCTGGTAGAACGGCCTGGTAGAACAAAAAGACTTACAAGCCGGACGTGGCGCGGTGGCGGCGCGTATAGTAAATAAGATTGCGTTGGGGTAAGGGCAAGAACGCGGTGGCGGCAGGCTTCATGGATGGTGGGGAAACCGCCATGGGACTCACAACCGGAGTGTTACGGGCGTGGGTGCTTGCCTGTCTCTTAACGACATTTGCGCCTGCAGCCCATGGCGTCGAGTTCGGTGGCGTGTTTGCGATGGACGATGCAACGCAGTCCTTCACGATCACGATGGACCAGCCAGGCACGCTCGAAGCGGCTACGTCATCGTATGCTGGTGGCTCTTTCGACCCGGTCCTGTCGCTGTTCGACATGAGCTCCGGCGCACTGCTTCTGACGACTGACGACGACCTCACCGGCGGCGAGCTCACTCAACCGCGTCCTGGCGGGCTGCAGCGTGATGCAGCTTTCCGGAGGGACCTTTCTGCAGGTGTGTACGCGCTGGTGCTGTCGCAGACAGGCAACGTACCCGCGGGTCTGTCCCTGGAAGCCGGCTTCACGGGTACTGGCGTGGTCGGCTTCTCCGAGCCTGAAGGCAACCGTTCAGCCCGTTGGGGGGTGATTCTAAACGGGGCAGATTCTGTGGCGCGTTTGGCTGGCTGGAACGCGCCGGTCAGGCCGGTGGATTCCAACCGCTTTCTCAGAATGTTCAATACGGCTGCGCCGCAGCATCTGGAGTCGGAAGCGTCGGCGCGGGCTTACTACAAGGCCATTGATCCCACCGGTACCAGGACCAGTCTCAGCGCCTGGAAGACGGCCAATGGCTTCGCCGCCGATGGCACGCCGGACGCCATCTACGTCAACGACGTCGATCTCGGCTTTGCAAGGCGTATGTTTGTGCGCAACCGCGCGAACGGACGTGTGGCCGCCTACGTGGAGAACTTCGCGGACGATAGCCCGGCGCCGGACCCGACCGATGGGTCCGCCGAGGAAAAAATTGCCAACGCGCATGCCCAGCGCAATCTGCTCGCCACTGTGGCCATGGAGTACAACTGTCCGACGGGCGCAATTTGCCCGCAGAAGTTTACGATGTTCTACGCGTTTGGCCCCGACGGTGAGCGGCTGAACAAGATTGACCTCGACGGCCGTGGCGCGAAGTACATCCCGGGAGCATGTGTCGTGTGTCACGGCGGCAACACCCGGCCCCTGGCTAATACAGGGGCGCCTGATTCGGTGGGTGAATACACTCTCAACGGCAATCTGGGGTCTAGTTTTCTGCCCTGGGATCTGGACGCGCTGGAGTTCAGCGACGAGGAGATCGACGGCGTCGTGCGCTATTCCCGTGCGGCGCAGGAGGCGTCGTTGAAGGCGCTGAATCAACGCATTCTCGCGACAGAACCGCCAACGGCGGTGCGGGAACTGGTGAACGGCTGGTATGCCGGCAACTCGGCGACGTTTCTGGGTGAGTTCACACCTTCCGCGTGGGCCGCAGACCCGGATACTTACCACAACGTGGTGGCCGGTAACTGCCGCGCCTGCCATATCACACGGAGCCCAGCGCTGGCCTTCGACCGGTATCAGGGCTGGCTGGACCTCTTCGATCGCACCCGCGACCTGGTGTATCGGCGGGGTGTCATGCCGCTCGCGCTGCGTACCTACGACAAATTCTGGACAACCAGGGATGGGGCCGGACCGCCGCCCGCGCAGCACCGCACCTTTGGCAACCCGTTTTATGGACCCGATGAGCGTGCCGGGCGCGCCTTTGCGGGCACCACGGGTACGGCTCTGGTCGGCGTGCCCTACCGGCTGAGCGCGCGAGAGAGCCTCTACACCAATCCAATTCCGTTCCGCCACCCCAGTGAGCTCAACTGGGAAGCAAGGTCTGGAACGTCCACACCACAGAACCCCGGCGACGCGGAACCCGTCATTACGCTGGAGACCGAAGGTGACTATAGCTTCCGCGTGTCGGCTTACAACGGCACGGCGGTGCAGGGTTTTCGAAGCATTGATGATGTAACTGTTCGTGCGACGACCGGCGGCCCGGCTGGTGCCTCGTTTGCAGCGTCGTTCAGCGCCGTCTCGGATGTGTTTGTAAGCAAATGCATGAATTGCCATGGCGGCAGCGGACCTGGACCGTCGTTCGTGTCGCTGCCGGGGACCAGCGGTGGATCCGAGGTTCTCTATCACAACCTGATGTCACGTACCAACGTGCTGGATCCGAACAACAGTCTTTTGTTGCTGAAGGCGAGCAACAGCATTCCGCACAATCCCACTGCGTCGAGCATAACGAGCCGTGTGATTCTGCCGCGTCCCGGTATCCTTTACCCGCCCGAGGTGGAAGAACATCCGGGCTACGCGTTGATCGAGCAATGGATCGAAGACGGTGCCCTGCGGCAACCCCCGGCCCCGGAACCCCAGAACAACCTCTTCGATCGCGCCTTCGCTATCGATGGTCTCAACGGACAGGTGACCGGGCACAATGTCAACGCCAACCGCCAGCTCGACGAACCCGCGCACTCGGCAGCCGGGAATTCAACGGTCTGGTTCCGCTGGACCGCCGACAGCGGCGAGGCGGTGGTCTTTTCCACCCGGGAGAGTCCCTTCGATACCGGCCTCGCAGTATACGCGGGCGCATCGTTGGACACGCTGCAGCTCGTCGTCGCCAACGACGACAGGAACGGCGAGGTCACCAGCACCGTGGCGCTGCAGCCGAATGCCGGTGAGGCGTATTACGTGGTGGTCACCGGCAAAGACGATGAGCAAGGCATATTCAATCTCTTCTGGAGCCCGGACACGGATCTGGACGGTATCGGGGACGACGTCGATCTGGATGACGATGGTGACAATCTCACGGACGCTGACGAGATAGGGCGGGGCACCGATCCTCTCAACCCGGACAGCGACGGCGACGGGGTGCAGGATGGCGGCGAGGTGCAATTCGGCAGCGACCCCCTCGACGCGACAAGCGTGCCCGCAACGACCGTGCTCATCAGCTCTGGCAGCGAGGGCTTTCCGGCCGCCACCAATGCCTTCGCACCGGCCACGGATGCATCGGGTCGCTTCATCGCATATATCTCCGCGTCCGGCAATCTCGTCGATGGGGTTGCCACCGGCAACGCGGAGATATTCCTGAAAGACGCGGGGACGGGCGCTGCGCAGCTGATCAGCACTGATGAGCTTGGCGCGTTACAGGGAAGCAGAAGCGCAGCCTTGAGTGATGATGGCGCGGCCGTTGCGTTTCTCACCGATCTCACACCCAACGAAGCGGCGTTTACCCCGGGCAATGTGCTGGTGGCCGACCGTGTCACCGGTGCCCTCGCCGTCGCCAGCCTGCTGCCGGGTGGAAGTTTTGATCCACTCAGAGAAGTGAGCCTGGCAGTGGCGCTGGATCGCAGCGGCGACACGGTGGTGTTCGATTCACCCGCGGCGCTGATTGCCGGGGACAGCAACGGTCGCCGTGACGTGTATCTGCGGCGTGGAGACGGCACCCGGCGGGTCAGCGAAACCCCTGCGGGCGGAGAATCCGTGGGCGATGCAGATTCTCCAGATGTCAGCGCCGATGGCCGGTGGGTCGCTTACGTGGCGGCCGCAGACGACCTGGTTGCCAATGACAGCAACGGCGAAGCCGATGTGATGCTGTACGACGCCGCGGCAGAGACCACCCGGCTGGTCAGCGAGCTGCCGGGCGGTGAGCAGGGCAATGGCCCCAGTCGTGCGCCGGTGTTCGTGAGCGATGACGGGCAGTTCGTCGCGTTTCGCTCCTCGGCAACCAACCTCACCACAAGCGCTACGCCGGGTGTGTTTCTGCGGAATATGCGATCAGGTGCAGTCGAGCAGGTGCCGGACGCAAATGGAACCTATGCCATGAGCGGCGATGCGCGCTATGTCGCCTTCGAATCGTCTTCTGCATTAACGCTGGACGACACCAACGGCGTAGCGGACATCTACGTGCATGACCGGGCCTTAGGCTCGACCGTGCGGGCGAATGTTACGGAGGGTGGCGTTCAGGGCAATGCCCCCAGCATCAAGCCGGCGCTGAGTGCCGGCGGACAGTTTGTAATCTATCAGTCCCGGGCCAGCAATCTTTCGGTCGACACGCGCGTATCGGTGGAGAAGATTCTGCGTTCCCAGAACCCGTTGTTCGTGCCCGACACCGACGGCGACGGGGTGCGCAACGACGTCGAAGCATCGGTTGGAACGGACGAGACCGTGCCGGACACAGACGGCGATGGGCTGACAGATTTCGAAGAACTGAACTACGACGCCGACCCCTTTGCCTACGACGCGACGGGAGATACCAATCCGCTCGTGGCCGATAGCGACCGCGACGGACAGCCGGATGGGGGTGAGGTGGCCTTTGCCAGCGATCCGTTGTCGTCGGCCAGCCGAGCCGATGTCAAACTGCTCAGCAGCAACCGCCTGGGCGTGGTGGGGGACGACGACGTATCGCGCGCTGCACAGCTGAGCGGGGACGGCAGGCTGGTGGTGTTCCAATCGAGCGCCGGCAATCTTGTGCCCGATGATACCAACGGGGTGGCAGACATTTTCGTGCGCGACACGATCACAGGCAGCATCCGGCGGGTCAGCACCGGCAGCAGTGGGCAGCAGGCCGATGGCTTCAGCGCCGAGCCGGATATCAGTGCGGACGGCCGCTATGTGGTGTTCCAGTCGCAGGCGGGCAACCTTCTGGGTGAAGCGGAAGCGGGGCCGCAGGCGGACAAGATCTACCGCAAAGACCTCGCTTCCGGGGAACTGCTTCTCGTGAGTCGCAATGCGCAGGACGAACCCGCGGACGGACTCAATACCCGACCGTCGATCAACGCGAACGGACGCTATGTGGCTTTCCAGTCCACGGCGCTGAACCTCGTGTCAGCCACGGACGAAAATCTGCGTGACGAGGACATCTTTGTCGTCGACATGGAGACAGCTGTCGTTTCGCGTCTCTCGGAGGCCGGTGACGGAGAACAGGGCAACAATCCTAGCAGCTACCCGTCGATTTCCGACGACGGCCTGCTCGTCGCTTTTCAGAGCCGCGCCGGCAATCTGGTACCTGACAATCGGTCCGCGGCGTCGGACATCTACGTGAAGAACCGGCTCACGGGTGCGATTGTGCGCGCGAGCCAGAACGGCACCGGTGTGCCAGCGGATCGCCCCAGTGCTTTCCCGACCCTTTCCGGTGACGGCAGCCGTGTTGCGTTCGTGTCGCGGGCAACGAACCTGATTGACGGTGTTGCGCCGGTCGATGATCAGATCTTCGTGCGCGATCTCGTCAGCGGACAGACCCTGCTGGCCACGTCCGACGCGCAGGGCAATCCGTCGAACGACTTTCCGGGTTTTGCCATTGTCGGGGTACCCGACCTTAACCGGGATGGGACCTTCGTGGTGTTCAACTCCAATGCCGATGAGCTGGTGACCGGCGACATTGACGGCCTGACTGACGCGTTCGTCAAGCGCCTCGCGGACGGTGCGATAGCGCGCCTCAGCCCGGGCGCCGGGCCCGCCACCGAGAGTTTTACCGCCACGGGCATCAGCGCGGACGGGTTGTATGCCACCTTCGGTGCCGGATTCATCACGTCTCAGCAGGCCTACCACCTGCCCAACCCTCTCTCGCCCGATCGGGACGGCGACGGTGTGCCCGACTGGGCCGAAGACCTTCTCGGCACCGATCCCGACAACGCGGATACCGATGGTGACGGCCTGTCGGACGGCGAGGAACTGGGTGGGGATGGAGACGCGACCACATACCGTCGGGGTAGCGACACAGACCCGGGCCTGGCTGGAGGCGGGAGCCTGGACAGTCAGGTCGTGGATTCGCGCGACACCGACGGTGATGGCTTCCGGGACGGGGAAGAGGCAGGGTTGGGTCTGAATCCGCTCGTCCCCAGCGACTGCCCGCCCGAGGTGTGCTCGGGCAACATCGTCATCAAGATCCTCGACGCGCTCCGGCGCGGTCGGTAGTCATCACGCCCGAAAGCTCGGTGGCCGCGCGGATTGCGCGGTCACCTCCTTCCGCGTCACGGCAAGGTGATTGACAGCAATCGGCGTTCGCCGGCACGATATCTCGCATATAAAAAATCTGCAGGGACTGGGGGACACAATGGATTGGAGTGGGTCGCGTTTTCTGGCAACGGTTATCACCCTGGTCTCCGGAGTCTGCAGCCCCGCGCTGGTCAGCGCGGCGACCATCGAAATCACCGCGAGCGAGAGCACCGTCGTCAGCAACCAGCCGGTTGTGTTTGACGTGCTTGCGAGCAACAACACCGGCAGCACGCAATCTGATCTGACAGTAGAGATGGTGGTGCCGGCTGCCGTAGACGACTTCAACGAGCTCATTGTGCTGGGACCGCTGGACGCCGACGCTTCCTGCGACGACTTCGGGGCAAGCGTGTCTGTCTGCGATCCAGGCGATACGGTCATCTGGGACATCGGCGATCTCGCGCCGGGTGAGGTGCGCCACCTGTCTTTCCAGACGGAGGTTTTTTCAACCACGTCGCTCACGGTCGATCTTCTCGAGGACGGCTCGCAGGAAGCCAGCGCCACGGCAGATGTCACCGTAGTCAGCTCCAGCCCGCTCTCCCTCAACATCGTCGAAGCGCAAGATCCGGTGGCCCGCGGCGCGGTGCAGACGTTCCGTGTGAGCTGGGCCAGCTTGACCACGTCGGCGCTATCCAATGCAGCCGTGGCGTTGACGCTGCCTGCGGGCACGAGCTTTCTCTCCGCCGACAACGGTGGCGTTGAAGCCGGCGGCGTGGTGAGCTGGAACCTGGGCACGCTGGTGGCCAACGAGGTCGGCATTCTGGAGGTTCGTGCGGCTGTGGGCGCCGGTGTGGCGGCCGGTACGCTGCTGGAAACCAGCGCGCGTTTCGATGCGGACGTCAGTCCGACAGAAAGCGTTTTCGAAGAGGTTTCCAGTCTCGCGCACGTGCGCGATGGTGCGCCCCTGCAGATGGCCATGACCTTGAATACGGAACTTTCAGGTGGCACGTCCAGCTTCCTCGATATTGCGGTGTCCAATCCGGGCGCAACCACGCAAAGCGGTGTGACCATGCGTATGCGCCTGCCCCGCGGAAACCCGAGCTTCAGCGAGCAGCTGGTGACGGGCGCGCTGGATCTGACAGAGTCCTGCCGGTTCACGGGCGCCAGCGCGTCGACGTGCGAGGACAGTGACATCCTGGTGTGGAACTTCGGCGATGTGGCGCCTGGCGAAACCGTGCTCACAACCATGCTGGTAAGCGCGTTTTTCAATACCTCCCAGGGTTGGCAGCGCCGCTATACCGCGCAGCTTTTTACGGATGACTACACCATCGAAGAGGCGGTCGTGGGTATCACCAAGGCCGACACGCTGAACCTGATCGTCAGCGAAGACCAGGATCCAGTAGCTCCCGGCGGGGAACTCGTGTATCGCGTGGACTGGGGGAACCCGACCGCTGCCAATCTGGATCAGACCACGCTGACGTTGACGCTGCCCGACGCGGTGACGTTTCTTTCCGCCTCCGACGGTGGTGTGCACACCAACGGAGTTGTGTCGTGGACTCTGAACACCATCGGCGCGGGTCGCACGGACCGCTTCACGGTACGTACGCGCGCAGGGGCTTCGTTGGATGACGGCACCCTGCTCGAAGCGGAGGCGGAGATTGCCGCCAACGTCACGTTCCTGCAGCGCGAATTCGAACGGGCATCCACGGTTGCCACGGTGCAGGCCGAGGCGCCGTTGCAACTTGCGGCAGTGTTCGACGCTAATCCGCGGCAGTCGGGCGGGGTCAACGTGCTGCAGCTCGAGATAGCTAATCCGGGCTCGTCTACCCGGAGCAACGTCACCATGGAGATGCGCTGGCCGGCGGGGATCCAGGATATGCCCAAACCTGCCGCCACCGGTCTGATCAACAATGCGGAGTCCTGTACGCTGCTCGGCTTCGGTGAATGCTCTTTCGGTGACGTGCTTCGGTGGAGTCTTGGCGATGTCGAACCCGGCCAGACGCTCATCAGCACGTTGCCGATCGAAACCCGGGTTCAGCTTCCCGAAGGCTTCATGACGCAGTTCAAGCTGCGCGCATTCGTTGGTGAGGACATTGTCGAAACATCGACGGTGCTGGTGGATGCCGGGGATGAGTATGCCCTCAGCCTCCTCGAAGAGCAGGACCCGGCGATGCCGGGAGGCCCGTTGAACTATACGCTCGACTGGGCTGTGGAGGGGGATGCCTCACTCGACGGTACCACGCTGACCTTCAAGCTCCCGGAAGAGGTGGAATTTGTGTCCGCCACGGGCGGTGGCGTTCACGGCAACGGTACCGTGGTCTGGACGCTGAACACCTTAAACCCCCTGGAAATCGGTCGCTTCGAGGTCAGGACGCGGGTAGACGAGAGCGTCAGCGATGGCACGCTGCTGCGTGGTGAGGCGGAAATGACCGGTTCCAGCGGTATATTCAGCGTGGTTGCCGAACGGGCCGAAAGTGTCACGCGGGTGCAAACGGCGCCGCCCATGGGCCTTGCGGTAACCATCCACAACCGAGACGAAATTTCGCCGTTCGCCACCATCCCGGGGCGACGGCTGCTGGAAATTGTAGTGAGCAATCCCGGCAGTCAGCCCCGCGAGGCTGTGCTTGAAATGCGCTGGCCGCATTTCTCCGGAGACCTCGATGAGAGCGATGTGCTGGGCCCGTTGGACGCTGCGAACTCCTGCTTCGGACTCGATTCGAACGGCAGCGAGTGCGAGGAGGGCGAGCGCCTTCGTTGGAACTTCGGCACCATGGCGCCCGGGCAGGTGTTCGTCACGCAGGTTCCGTTCGAGTTTGTCACGCTACTGTTCGATTCGCTTGCGCGCCTGGAATTCAGGGCGCACCTGCGTTCGGCTGGGGAAATCGTCGAACAGACCAAGGCCGCGACACTCGAGTTTCCCTTCACCGCGGGCCAGGGCAGCCTCGATGTCGAGCTGGACCTGGTGGATGCGGCGGATAGCAACGGGAATCGTGATGGGCTGAAGCCCGGAGACAGCGTCACGTTCGGGATTACGTACGGCAACTACTCCGAGGCTGACATCGATGACGTCACGTTGACGATGCCGGTGCCTGCGGGGCTGGTGTTCGAGTACGCGACGGGTGGCGGCACGCTCTCTGATGGTCGGGTTGTCTGGAATGCGGGCACGGTGCCGGCTCAGGAAATTGCCCGGCAGGCGGTCCGTCTGCGCGTTCCCGACACGGCCCCGAGCGGAACGCTCATCGATGCCCGGGTGGACATAACCGGCAACGGTGCCCGCGCGGAGAATGCCCAACGGGCGGCTGTCGTGCAGAGCGTGAGTCCGCTCCGCCTCGACTTGTCGTTCCCGTCGGTTCCTGTGGTGCTTCCCGATCCAACGCAGCTCAAGCTGGCGGTGACAAACGCGGGTGAGCAGCCGCTCTTCGGGGTGGAGATCGAAATGCACTACCCGCCGGGTCTGCTGACCGCGTTCGAAGACAATGGCAGCGTTGGCACTGTCTCGGGCATAAACTGTTCTTTCGGCACCTGTTTCCTGACGAGCCTGCAACTTGCCTGGATTGTCGGCAACATCGCGCCTGGGGAGACCCTCGAGTTCGAGATTGCGCCCGTCAGCGGGCTGGCGCTGGGTGTACCGGTTAACATGATGGCGTTTGCCACTGACAGCTCGGGCGCGGTCGCCCTGTCTTCCACGACGACTGCGAATGCCACCGAAGGCAGCGACGCTGACTCGGACGGCATAGACGATGCCCTGGACAACTGTGTCGGCGTCGCGAACTTCAACCAGCACGACAACGAGCTCGACGGGGCGGGTGATGTCTGTGATGTGGATGACGACAACGATGGCATGACCGATCTCTTTGAGCTGCAATTCGGCTTGAACCCGCTGCTGGCTGCCGACGCGTTGGAGGATCCGGACGGTGACGGCCTGAACAATCGCGAGGAAGCGCGGAATCGCACCAATCCGAACCTGGCGGACACGGACGGGGATGGTGCAACAGACAGCTTCGAAGTCGCTGGTGGCTTCGACCCTCTGGATCCGAGCGATTGCGTCGAGGGTGTTTGCGAAGCGGTATCTTCCGGGAGCGCGACGCTGAAAATCCTGCTGCTGGAGGGGGCGCAGGAGTAGTCCTGCGCGCCGCGTTTTTACAGTTTTGCGTCGGCGTGTGGCCTAAGATGCCCCTTTGACACAGGCGATGGGAGGTTGCGCATGCGGTGCGTGCGAACGATTCTGCTGGTTGGCGCGCTGGCGCTGCTCAACGGTTGCGAAACCAGCGGACTCCTGGACGGCTACGAATCGTCAAGCCCGGGCGCCGAGACGATCGCCAGTGGGCTGCGCGAGGCGCTGTCGGTAGGTTCCGGGCGGGTTGTCGACGCGCTGGGCACCGCAGGCGGGTTTACCGGTTCCCCGTTTCACATACCCCTGCCCGATGAGTTACAGGCTGCGCGTGGCATTGCGGCGCGTTTCGGTCTCGGCGGCATCTTCGATGAGCTGGAGGCGAAAATGAACGAGGCCGCTGAGGCTGCGGTGCCCGAAGCCCGGGCCATTTTTCTCGGCGCTATCACGTCGATGACCTTCGAAGATGCCATGGCCGTCTACAACGGCCCTCCCGATGCAGCCACGCGTTATCTCCGGGCATCCACCGAGAAAACCCTGGAAGCGCGCATGCGTCCCCTCATCGATGAGGAACTCGATCAGGTGGGTGCCACACGCACGCTGGAGCGGCTGTTGAATGCGTACAACGCGCTGCCTCTCGTCGACCCGGTCGACGCTGACCTTGCCGGGCATGTCAGTAACTATGCCAGTGAAGCGGTGTTCACCCAGCTTGCGCGCGAAGAGGCGGCCATACGGGACGACCCGCTGAAGCGGTCCACGGAGTTGCTGCGTCGCGTCTTCGGCCCCTGATACCACCGGCTTGAAACTCGCCTGAAGGTTGCACGGGGGCGGGCAGGCCAGCCTTGCTACCGGCGGTCGGGTCACTGCGCTACCATGCTGGCAGGGGAGGGAAAGCATGCGCATCGGTATCTCGGTCTGCTCGAATTACCGTGTCGAAGATCCACGCGAAGGCGCCCGCTACATGGTCGAGCGCGCCCGCGTGGCCCGCGAAGCGGATCTCGATACGTTGTTTGTGGGCGATCACCACAATACGCCCACGCACTATTATCAGAACTCACCCATGCTCGGCCGCATGCTCGCGGAGTGGCACAACAAACCTGCAGGGGCCCTGTATCTGCTGCCGCTGTGGAATCCCGTGCTCCTTGCAGAGCAGATCGGCACGCTCGCGGCGATCATGAGCGGACGCTTCATCATGCAGTGCGGGTTGGGGGGAGACGCTCGGCAGAGCGCGGCGCTGGGAACGAAGCTATCGGACCGCGTGGCGATGTTTGAGCAGAGCCTGGCCATCATGCGTGCGCTCTGGGCCGGGGAAACCGTTTCTCACGAGCCCTTCTGGGACATTCGCGAGGCGCATATCTCTCTCGTGCCCAGCGAACCCGTGGAGGTGTGGGTGGGTGCGCAGGCGCCGGCGGCCATCAATCGCACGGCGCGGCTAGCCGATGGCTGGCTTGCGTCGCCGGGCATGGGTCTGGAGGGTGCCCGCGACCAGTTGAACCAGTATCGTCAGGCTTGCGCTGAGCACGGCACGTCCCCCGGCGCCGTGGCCATTCGTCGCGATATTTTTGTCGGGGCGACGTCCGCGGAAGCGCGTGCCGTGAAAGACCATTACGTGTCGAGAGGCTACCGGGGCTTTGCGGAAGACGCCCTGGTGGCGGGCTCCGTCGATGAGGTGGCTGCTTACTTCCACCAGCTTGCATTGCTGGGCTACACCGACGTTGTCGTACGTAATCTCTCGAGCGACCAGGGCCAGGCGCTCGCAACGATTGAACGGCTTGCGCTCGTGCGCGAGCAACTGTCCGGCTAGAGGAGACCTCATGCAGAAACTCTTGATCGCCAATCGCGGCGAGATCGCGATTCGTATTGCCCGCGCCGCACAGGATCTGGGGATCGAAACCGTCGCGGTGTTTGCCGACGACGACGCCGCGTCTCTGCACGTACGTTGCGCAGATCACAGTGTCGCACTGGCAGGTAAGGGTGTTGCCGCGTATCTCGACATGGCGGGGCTCGTTGCTGCGGCCGTGGACAATGGTTGTGATGCGGTACATCCAGGCTACGGCTTTCTCAGCGAAAACCCGGCCTTTGCCGCAGCAGTGACGGAGGCGGGCCTGGTGTTTGTCGGACCCGGGGAAGCACCGCTGCGACGCTTCGGAGACAAAGCCGCGGCGCGGGAGCTGGCCGCCTCGCTGGATATACCGGTGCTTGCCGGCAGCGCTGGTACCGTGACGCTGGCTGAAGCGCAGGCCTTCTTCGACGCCCACGGCGCTGGGGGCATAGTGCTGAAAGCGGTCGCCGGCGGGGGCGGCCGGGGCATGCGCGTGGTGCGCGATGTGGGCGAGCTTGCGGATGCCTACGCGCGCTGTGCCTCGGAGGCAAAGGCAGCCTTCGGCAGTGACGAGCTCTACGTGGAGCAGTTTGTCGAGAACGCCCGGCACGTGGAGGTGCAGATTGTCGGTGATGGCACGGGCACCGTGCTCCACGTCTGGGAACGCGACTGCAGCGCGCAGCGGCGCCATCAGAAGCTCGTGGAGATTGCTCCCAGTCCCACGCTCGACGCAGCGCTGCGCGAACGCCTCTGCGAACAGGCGGTGCGCATGGGCGCCGCGGTTGCCTATCGCGGTCTCGGCACCATCGAGTTCATCCTCGACACGGACACGCAGGCGGCGTTTTTCATGGAAGCCAACGCGCGACTGCAGGTGGAGCACACGGTCACTGAAGAAGTCACCGGTATCGATCTCGTGCAGCTGCAGCTGCGGCTGGCGGACGGTGTCACTCTCGATGCGCTGGGCATGGATCAGGCTGCGGTGCCCGCGCCGCGCGGCTATGCGGTTCAGTTGCGCGTGAACATGGAAACCATGCACGCCGATGGCACGGTGAAACCGGCGGGCGGCCATCTTTCCGCGTTCGAGGTGCCGACCGGTCCCGGGGTACGGGTCGACGGCTACGGTTACGCCGGTTACACATCCAGCCCCAGCTACGATTCGCTGCTGGCCAAGCTCATCGTCAGCAGCCCCGCTGACGATTTCGAAGCAGTGCTGCGCCGTGCACGCCGGGCCCTGGCCGATTTCCGCATCGAAGGTATCGCCACGAATCAGGCGTTTCTGGCGGCGCTGCTGGCGCATCCGGATTTTGCTGCGCAGACCATCACCACGCGCTTCGTGGACACACATGGAGACGCGCTGGTAGCCCCTCCGGAGGCGCCGGCAGAAGCTTCGGCAATGGCCGGGGCCCGTATCGATCCGATTGATCCCCTTGCGGTGCTGGATCACGGTAAAGGCGCCGGCGGCGCTGCAGGCGGTGCGCCACAGGTGCTCGCCCTGGATGACAGCGCGCTGCCTCCCGGCACCGTGGCGGTGCGGGCTCCCATGCAGGGCACCGTAGTGAGTTACGAGGTGGCGCCGGGCGACGATGTGTACGTGGGGCAGCTCGTGCTGATCATGGAAGCCATGAAGATGGAGCACGAGGTGCGGGCGGAAGTGAGCGGCGTGGTGCAGCGCCTCGGTGTGGCCGCGGGTGATGCCATTTTCGAGGGTCATCCGCTCATCATTCTCGACGAGGCGGAGATTGCCGCACGGGAAGAAGGCGGCGGCGGAGAGCTGGACCTCGACTACATCCGTCCGGATCTGCAGGAAGTCTTCGATCGCAAAGCTGCCGGGTACGATGAAAACCGTCCCGCAGCCGTGGCCAAGCGGCGCAAGACAGGCCATCGCACGGCCCGGGAAAACGTCGCGGATCTGTGTGATCCGGGTACCTTCGTGGAGTACGGGGGGGTTGTGCTGGCCGGTCAGCGGCGCCGACGGGACATCGACGATCTCATCGCCAACACCACCGGTGACGGCATGGTGTGTGGCCTGGGGCAGATTAATGGCGATCTCGTCGGTCCCGACAAAGCCCGCACCATGATCATGTCTTACGACTACATGGTGCTGGCCGGCACGCAGGGCATGAAAAATCACGACAAGAAAGACCGGCTGTTTGAGATCGCCGAAAATTACCGGCTGCCAACGGTGTTGTTTGCCGAAGGCGGTGGGGGCCGGCCCGGCGATACGGACGGCTCCGGCGTGGCGGGACTGGATTGCTGGGCCTTCACCTATTTTGCGCGCCTGTCCGGGCTTGTGCCGCTGGTGGGTATCACCACGGGTCGCTGTTTTGCAGGGAACGCGGTGCTGCTGGGCTGCTGCGATGTGATCATCGCCACGGAGGGCTCGAACATAGGCATTGGGGGCCCGGCCATGATCGAAGGCGGTGGCCTCGGCGTGTTCCGGCCGGAAGAGGTGGGGCCCATGGACGTGCAGGTACCCAACGGCGTGGTGGACATCCGCGTGGCCGACGAGGCGGAAGCGGTCGCGAAGGCCAAGCAGTATCTGTCCTACTTCCAGGGGCCGGTGGATACCTGGGAAGCGCCGGATCCGCGCAAACTGCGCTTCGTGGTGCCGGAGAACCGGCTGCGTTACTACGACATGCGGGAGGTCATCCACGGCATAGCCGACATCGATTCGGTGCTGGAGCTGCGGCCCGATTGGGGTATCGGCATCATCACCGCCTTCATTCGCGTGGAAGGGCGCCCCATGGGCGTCATCGCCAACAATCCTGCACACCTGTCGGGCGCTATCGATGCCCCGGGGGGCGACAAGGGGACGCGCTTCATGCAGCTGTGCGACGCGTTCGACATACCCATTCTGTCGCTCTGCGACTGCCCCGGGATCATGGTGGGGCCGGAGGTGGAGAAAACCGCCGTGGTGCGGCATGCCGCCCGCATGTTCGTCACCAGTGCCAATATCGACGTGCCGCTGATGACCATCGTTACCCGCAAGGGCTATGGCCTCGGCGCACAGGCCATGGCTGGCGGCAGCTTCAAGGCCACGCTGTTCACGGTGACATGGCCCACCGGTGAGTTCGGCGGCATGGGGCTGGAAGGGGCCGTGAAGCTCGGCTATCGCAAGGAACTGCAGGCCATCGAAGACCCGCAGGAACGGGCGGAAACCTACGGCCGCATGGTGGACGACATGTACAAACGCGGCAAAGCGGTGAACATGGCGTCCCATTTCGAGCTGGATGAGGTGATCGATCCGGCTGACAGCCGCAAGTGGATTGTTGCCGGGCTGGACGCGGTGCCGCCGCGGGCGCCGCGCCACGGCAAAAAACGGCCCAATGTGGATACCTGGTGACCACGGGCGGGTTGTGGGCTTGTAATGATATCTTTACAAAAGCGTAGAGCGTTCATACAAGCTCTCACCGTCGCCTGAGCGAATCCGTCTAAGATCCCGGGGCGGCGTAGAAAAATACGCGCGCCGCCACACATACATCGTTGGGGACCATCATGCAAAGGAGCGTGCTGAGCCTGTGGCTCACGCTCGTGGCTGTCATCGCCGCGGGCCCTGCTTACGCAATCAACGCGGAACCGACTGCCGTACGCGCGCAGGAGTTCTGCGCTGTGAACCAGGCTGCGCCTGTCACCATCGGCACAGCGGGGGAGACGGTCAATGTCTACTACCCCGCGCCGGATCCTGCACAGGGACCAACCACGCTGGCGGAAGGTGCGACGGCCCTGCTGCTGGATGCTGCCGGTGGCCGTGCAGCCAGCCCGGTGACGGGGCTGGACACCGCTATCCAGGCCGGCGACGTGCTGCTGGTGGTGCAGATGATGGGTGCGAGGATCGACAGCAGAGACAATCACGAGCGCACGGGACGTTACGGGGATGGCCCCGGTGGGCTCGAGCAGGCGGGCACCCTGTCCCGCGGCTACGTGGCCGGGCGCTATGAATACGTGCTGGCCACCGGGCCCATGAGCGATGCGGGTGTGGTACCCATTGCCGGGCGCGGTGCTTCAGGCGGGCTGGTGCACAGCTACCTCAACAGCGACGAGGTGTCTGATGACGCCAGCGCGGACGCAGCGGGCCTGCAACGTTATCAGGTGGTGAAAGTTGCTCAATACCGCAACCTGACGCTCGCGGGCGAACTCTCGGCCGACCCGTGGAACGGTCGCTGGGGTGGAATTGCGGCGCTGGACGTGAAGCAGACGTTGACACTCGACGGCGGCAGCATCCGCCTCGATGGCCATGGCTTCCGGGGCGGGCAGTTTTTCCCGGACCGGTCCAGCGTGGACGACGGCAATTTCGGGTTCAAAGGTGAGGGCATCGCGGGCGCGCCGCGCAGCCTCTACAGCCGGCTGGCAGGTTTTGTCGAGGGCCCGGTCGGGTATCCCGGCGCCGACGATACAGGGCCTGGACCGGCACATTTCTGGCACGACGAAGAAGACGACGATGACCACCACCCGGACACCGCGTGGACGCGGGACACGGGTCGTGGTGCGCCCGGCACTGCCGGTTCAGGGGGCGGCGGCCTCGAAGACGCCGGTGGCGGCGGTGGTGGTCACTTCGGTCGTGGTGGCGCGGGCGGCAGGGGCCTGAGCAGCCATTCGAACAGCATTGGTGGTGCACCGTTTCCCGAGCACTTCCATGCGACCGCATCGCGCCTTGTGCTCGGCGCGGGTGGTGGCGCCAGCAACGGCGATGACGCTGCGGATACGGCCGCGGCCAGTGGCCAGGCGGGCGGTGGCCTCGTGTTCATCCGCGCCGCAAGAATTGCGGGTACGAACGGTGTGATTTCGGTGGCCGGCGATGATGCGGGTGTGACGGCTACCGAAGGTGGTGGCGGAGGCGGTGCCGGTGGCGCTGTGCTGCTGCACACCGACAGCGCCGATCTGCCGCTCATGGACGTCTCTGTCGCCGGGGGCGCGGGCGGTGATTCCCAGCAGACGCGCGACGGTGGCGGCGGCGGCGGTTCCGCGGGCATCGTGTTTCTGTCGAACACCCACGAAGGTCACGCGGCTTTCCATCTGGGTGGCGGAGCCGGCGGCGACAGCGCGTCGGGCGGCGCGTGGGACGGTCACGGCGGTAGCGACGGGGGGGTGATCAGCACCGGTCCGTCCAGCGTCTTCGACTGCAGCTTTCAGAATCTCGGCATTGCCAAGCGCGTCACGAGCGTTCAGCGCGTTGGAACCTCCGGCACGGTAGTGGAGTTGCGCTTCGAACTGGTGGTGGAGAACTTCGGTGACCGCCCGGTGGCAGGGGTTCAGATCACAGACGACCTCGGCGCTGCTTTTGCCGGCGCGGCGGGGATCGACATCATTGGTGTGCCCGAGCTGGGTGGCTTTACCGCGCCCGCGGACCCCTTCGACGGTGTGGGCCAGACCGACCTGTTGTCAGGGGATGACGAACTTGCTGCGGGGGCGGTGCGCACGCTGGCGTTCACGGTCCGCGTGGATCTCGACGGCGCTGCCGGACCTTTCTCCAGCCAGGCTGCCGTGGGCGTGCTGGCAGGTGACTATCTGCGCAGGCTGGATGTGTCCGACGATGGCGCCGACCCAGACCCCGACGGCGATGGCGACCCCACGGAAAGTCTCGCCAACGGTGGCGACTCGGATGAAAACGACGCCACCGTGCTGACCTTCGATCTCTTTGTCGAGCCCGCGGTATGTGTCTTCGATCCGCGCGTGGCCGTGGGGGACGTGCCGGTGACAGCGCAGTGCACGGGTGTGGAGCCCGGTGGCGGCGTTGCCATCGAAGGTATGACCTGCCAGGTGGAAAGCGGCGGCGAGGTGAGCTGCAGCGGTCGCTCGGTGGACATTGGTGGCGAGCCGACGATCGTCACGTCAGACGATCAGGGTAACAGTGTCGAGTCCGTGGGGGATTTTCTGGTGGACGCGGACGGCGATGGTGTCGACGACCGCACGGACCCGGACGACGGTGACGCATGCGTGCCGAGCACGCTCAATCCCAACTGTCCCCGCGACACGGACGGCGATGGCCTCACCGATTTCACGGAAAGCGGCATCGGTACCGACCCGACCAACCCGGATACTGATGGTGACGGTTTGCGGGACGGCGACGAGGTGAATGGCACGGGCCCGCTGACGGGCATCGGTACCACGGATCCGCTGGACCCGGACAGCGATGACGGCGGCGTGAACGATGGCACGGAAGTGCTGGTCGACGGCACCGATCCCAACAATCCGGCCGACGATCTCACGGCAGACCCGGATGGCGACGGTCTCACGAACGGACAGGAACGCGATCTGGGCACCGATCCGAACAACGCGGATACGGACGGTGACGGTCTCAATGATGGTGATGAGGTCAACGGCACCGGCCCGCTCACGGGCATCGGCACCACAGACCCCCTCGATGCGGATACCGATGATGGTGGCGTCGATGATGGTACCGAGGTGCTCACCGACGGTACGGATCCCAACAATCCGGCTGACGATCTCACGGCAG
>CAZYYJ010000040.1:0-44269 GCA_964651595.1 uncultured Pseudomonadales bacterium
TGCTGATCCTCGTCGTGTACGTCACCACCGTCTCCGTGCCGGCCATCCTGATGCTGGCGTACTGGTTCGTGCTGCAGCTCGTCTCCGGGGTGGGCGCGCTGGGTGCGTCCGGCGGCGGCGTGGCCTTCTGGGCGCACGTGGGCGGCTTTGTTGCAGGCGTGGCGCTCGTGTTCGTGTTCCGCGATGCACGCTTGATCGAAGCCCGCCGCAGACATCTGCCCGGGCAACGCAGCGCCCGGCACCGGTGGTTTTGAGACGCGCCGGCCGCTAACCTTCCCGCTTCGCTTACAAATCTAGGGGGAGCAGCTCCATGACCAACCTACCAGCCCTGAGCCTGGCGGCCGTGCCCGGGCGCCGCAAACAGATCATCGACGTGGCCGTGGAAGCCGAGAAGCGCGGCTTTCCCGGCGTCTACGGCCCCAGCCTGGGTGACAGCCTGTCTCTGTGCACCGCCATCGCCGTAGCCACGAACGAAATCGACATCGGCACATCGATCACCCCCATCTACACGCGCAACGTGGTCGACTTCGCAGGTACCGCCGGCTTTCTCCACGAGCTGTCGAACGGCCGGTTCCGGTTCGGCGTGGGCGTGAGCCACGCGCCGGCCATGAGCCGCCTTGGTATCAAACAGGGCAAGCCTCTCGCCGACATGCGTGCCTTTGTTTCCGACATGAAAGCGGTACCGCGCGTCGGCGAGCTGCCGCCCATCGTGCTGGCAACGCTACGGGACAAGATGATCCGTCTGGCTGAGGAGATCGGCGACGGCATGGTGTTTGCCAACGGTGCGCGCTCGCACATGGGTCACTCCCTCGGCAACCTCACCGACGCCGCCCGCAGCGACGACAGCTTCTTCGTCGGCAACATGATCCCCACCTGCATCAGCGAAGACCGCACTGCCGCCATGGCCGTGAACCGCAAGACACTCACCAGCTACGCGTTTCTGCCCAACTACCGCAACTACTGGCGCGAAGCGGGCTACGAGGAGGAGATGCAGGGTGTGGAAGACGCGCTGGCGGCAAAGGACCTGGATCGGGTCCCTGAGTGCCTGTCGGATCGCTGGCTGGCGGATACGACGCTGTTCGGCTCAGCAAGCGAGGTCCGCGAGGGTATAGAGGCCTGGTTCGATGCCGGCATCAAGACCCCCATCATCGTGCCTTCGGCCGTGAGCGGCGGACAGATGCAGGCCCTGGAGGACTTTTTTGCGCTCTGGGACTGAGAGCCATGCTGCGCATCTGGATCATCCGCCACGGTAAAGCCGAAGAGCACGGCAGCAAACGCGACTACGTGCGTCAGCTTGCGCCCCGCGGACACAGCGACGGCGAGCTGATGCGAGCCTGGTACGGCGATCATGAGCATCCCGCCGAGTGGCTGTGGGTAAGCTCCGCGGCGCGCGCCCAGGAAACGGCGGTGTACGTGCAGGCAGGTTTCACCCGCAAGGCGCGTGCCTGCGAGGCCGCCACCGAGGACAGTCTTTATCTCGCCAGCCCCGACACCATGCTCCACTGCCTGCAGACAACGCCGGCGCTGACACGCTGCGCCGGCGTCGTCGCGCACAACCCGGGCTGCACGGAGCTGGCCAACTGGCTCGCCAGCGATCCGGTGACCAGCGCGCTGCCGACTTTCGCCAGCGTTCTGCTCGCCTTTCCCGATGCCGCCGCCTGGCCGGACATCCGCCCGGGCAGCGGCACGGTGGAGGCAATGCAGCGGCCCAAGATCCTGCGCTGAAAGGCTGCCGCGCACGGCCGCTGCCGCGTCAGGCGGGTTTGGTCAGCCTGGCCAGGAAAAACCCCTCCCACGGAGCGGCCGGCAGCACGCGTACCGCGTGCGCCAGCTCGTCAGACAACGCCTTCCCCTGCCACGTGGTGAGCGCGGGCATGGCCGGCACAGCCTCGTCCAGCAGCACCGGCAGCAGCGCGGCGTCCGACGCTGCAAGCAGCTGCTGCACGACGAGCTCGTTCTCCTCGGGGCTGAAGCTGCAGGTGCAGTAGACCAGCACACCACCTGGCTTGAGCGCAGCATAGGCCGAGCGCAGCAGGCGTTTCTGCTTGCGACTGGTTTCCCGCACCTTGCGCAGCGACCAGTGCCGGTAGCTGGCAGGCTCGTCCCAGCGCATTCGGGCCTCGGAACTGCACGGCGCATCCAGCAGCACGCGATCGAAACGCTCCGGCACGAGCCGGCCGACACCTCGGCCGTCTTTCTGATACAGCGCCGCAATGGTCACCCCGCAACGGTCGAGGTTTGCGCGCAGGCGGTGAAAGCGCGCCGGCACCGGCTCCACGGCTGCGATGCGGCCTTCGTTGGCCATCGCTGCAGCCATGGCAATGGTTTTCCCACCGGGCGCGGCCGCCAGGTCCAGCACTTCGTCACCCGGTTGCGGATCCACCACGCAGGCGGCCAGCCAGCTCGACGGATTCTGCACGTAGAGACACCCGTCGCCAGCGGCCGCACTGTGGGTCACCGCCTCCCGGTCGGCACTCATGAACAGGCCGGGGGCCCCCGGCACCGGTTCGCCGCGCGGAAGCTCTGTGCCCGGACGCAGGGGGTTCGCCCAGAACGTCACCCAGGGGTTGGGCTGACCCACCACCTCCAGCGTGGCCGGCTCATAGATAGCCGCAAGCCGGGCGGCGAAGGCTGCACCGTCTTTCAGATCGCCGGGGGGGCTTGCGCTCACCAGCGGAGCCACCGTCGGCGGTGACGGCGACGGCAGCGCGCGGTAGGCTCACCGCCCACGACGCCTGCAGCCATTGGAACTTCAAACACGATGCAACTCGCCAAACCCGCCCTGGACGTGGGCCTCTACACGAACCAGCTCGATCCTATGCTTGCCTTCTGGCAGGAACAAGCGGGGGTACCCTTCGCCGAGCTGCTGCCCGTGGGGGGCGGAGTCCGCCAGCACCGGCACGCCATCGGCGACAGCGTGTTGAAGATCAATCACTCGCGCACGCCCATCGAGCGCGGACACCCCACGGGTCTCGCCCGGCTCACCGTATACACCCGGGAAGTGGACACGCCCGTGGAGCTGCTGGATCCCGATGGCAACGAAGTGGTGCTGGCACCCTCCGACGGTAACCGCAACCTCACACTCGACCTCACGGTGAACGAGCTGGCTGCCGCCAACCGCTTCTACGGCGAGGTACTGGGGTTGGAACAAACCGGCGAACACAGCTTCGCTGCGGGAGCCTCCACGCTGCAGCTCCGCCAGGGCGTCGTTGCGCCCTTCGACCGCGCCGGACTCGGCTATCGCTACATGACTCTGCAGGTGTTCGACGTGGTCGCCGACCACGCGGCGGTGCTGGCAGCCGGGGGTGGCGAGGGCATGGCGCCCGTCAAGCTCGGCGACGTGGCGCACATCTCCTTCGTGCTGGACCCGGACGGTAACTGGATAGAGCTGAGCCAGCGCAAGTCCATCACCGGCTCGCTCGACTGAGCGATCCCTCAGCGGGTGACAAGTTGGCAGTTCGCCGGGTTGACCCCATAATGCTTCCGCTCGAACCACTACTAGGAGCGCACACCCCATGGGTATCCTGTCTTTCATCGTCCTGCTGGCTATCGCCTATCTGCTGTGGCGCATCAGCGATCAGATGCCGGACGTCCTGTTCCGCCTGAGCGAAATTCAGCGCGACATCGCCGAGCTGCGCCGCCAGGGCGAAACGTCCAATCCCGCCCCGGCGCCGGAAGACTCTGACACGCCGTAGGCACCGGCCCGTCCATATGGGAAATCTGAACTGGCGTATCTGGCTTGGCGTCGGCCTCACGGCACTGTGGATTGGGCTGGGCATCAGCTACATCAGCGGCACCATCGGCTGGCGCGCCTTCGCGGTGCTGCCCGCCGAAGAGCTGGGTAACTTCCTGGAAGGGGCCTTTGCGCCGCTGGCGTTTCTGTGGCTTGTCATCGGTTACTTTCTCCAGCAGAAAGAGCTGGAGCAGAACACCGACGCCCTGCGCGCCCAGGCCAACGAGATTCAGCGCAGCGCCGAGCAGGCGGTGATCCAGTCGCAGCAGCTCGCCGCCAGCGAGCTGCACCAGCGCCAGGACACGTTTCTGCAGATTGCCGCCTCCGTCCGCGGCCAGCTCGGCTCCATTGCGGGGTTGCTGTTCATCTCCGTGGAAGGCGGCGCCGGCACGCCGGAAATCTCCCGTCTGTTCCAGGCGCAGGGTTCGGGGCAGGACCCGGAGGCCTTTTCGCGGCGCATGCTGGAAAGGCACGGGGCCGCGTCAACGCCTGAAGAGAAATTCGAGCTGTTTTACGGCACAGACATCCGCGCCCGCCACACCAACAATTTCATCTTCACCTTCGAGCGTCTGCTGCGCCGCGCCAGCGAAGTGGACATGGAAAACATGATCCACGACGCGCTCTCCGCCAGCGGACACGGCTTTCTGTACCGGGTGATGAAACGGCACCAGGAACACGCCCCCGATGCGTGGAGCGACCACACGAAAACCGGCACGCACATCAATTTCTGATAGCTGCTGACCCCGATCTGAGGAAAACACCATGATCAGACCCCTCGTCTCTCTCATCGGCGCCACGGCGCTGGCCTGCGGCGTGGCTCACGCCGAGGAACAGGATCGCTTCGCCGCCGTGCAGATCAAAACCCACCATGTCTCCGGTGTGGTGCACATGCTCGAAGGTGCCGGCGGTAACATCGGGGTCTCCGTCGGCGACGACGGCACACTGATCGTGGACGACCAGTTCGCCGAGCTGGCCGGCAGAATCCAGGACGCGCTGGAAGCGCTGGGCGGTGATCGCCCGCGCATCATCCTGAACACCCACTTCCACTTCGACCACACCGGATCCAGTCCGGAATTCGGTCGCACGGGCACCATCATTGCCCACGACAACGTGCGGGCGCGCCTGCTCACCACGCCCGACTTCGCGGCCAGCGGCCTGCCTCTGGTCACCTACGCCGACGGGGTCACGATCCATTTCAACGGCGACACCCTGAAACTCATGCATCTGCCGTCCGGCCATACCGACGGCGACAGCGTAGTGTGGTGGTTGAAGGCCAATGTCGTTCACATGGGCGATCACTTCTTCAACGGGCGTTTTCCCTTCGTGGACGTTGCCAGCGGCGGCAACGTGGACGGCTTCATCGCGAACATGGAAAAGGTGCTGAGCATGGTCCCGGAAGACGCCAGGATCATCCCGGGCCATGGACCGCTCGCTGACACGGAGGACCTGAAGGCCAACATCGAAACGCTGAAAGTGACCGTTGCCCGCATCCGCGCCGGGCTCGCCCAGGGCCAGGCTGTCGAAGCCGTCGCTGCCTCCCTGAACGCCGACTACGCGGTCTGGGGCAGCGGTTTCATCAACGCGGAACGCTGGGTACGCATCGTCGAAGCCAGCCCGCAGTGAACCCGCTCGCCACGTTCAAAGCCGATCGGGACCGGGCTCGCGACGCGGACGATCCCATGGCGAGCCTGTGCACGGTGGCGAACGTGGACGAGGACGGCACGGTGCAGCAAAGAACGCTGGTGCTGCGCGACGTCGATGAAGAGCTCGCCATCTTCGTCAACGCCACCTCCCCGAAGTGGCCGCATCTGCAGACGCGCTGCGCCGTGATGACCTACTGGCCGAGCGTGCAGGTGCAGTTCCGCCTGCAGGTCACCACCGCACCGCTCCCGCATGAGCTGGTAGCGGAGAGCTGGCAGCTACGGCCGCCCATGCCGAAACGCATGGACTGGTTCTACACGCAGAGTCACCGCCAGAGCAGCGCCTTCGCCGACCGGGCGGTCCTGCAAGCTGCAGTGCAGGCGGTCAGCCTCCCAAGCCCGCTGGTCGCGCCCGGTACGTCGAGCGGCCTGCGCCTCGTGCCGTACTGCGTAGAGCGTCTCGATCTCACGCAGGCAGACGGCTTGCACGACCGACGCGTCTATACCCTCAAGGACAACGGCAGCTGGGAAGAGACCGTGCTGGTGCCCTGACCGGCAGGCTCCGCATCTCAACCGAGCTCAGCGGTCACAATGCCGTGCAGATTGGCAAAGCAGGTCTGGCGCGCGACCGTGACAAACGCATTCATGAATGACGCGTCGGCCTGATCGTTGCGGACCGCGGCGTACAGGGTGGGCCAGATCCCTTCTTCCCCCAGCGAGCGTACCGCCAGATAGTCTTTCTGCGTGTATTCGAAGAGCGCCCAGTTGGGCAGACAAGCCACGCCACGGCCACTCGCCACGAGCTGCACGATCATGGTAGTCAGCTCCGCCGTACGCACCCGCTTGGGCTCGACCCCCACCGGTTCCAGGAAATTCTTGAACACGTCCAACCGCGACCGGTCCACGGGATAGGTGATCAGCGTCTCGTCTACGAGCGCGCCGGGGTCCACCCATGCCTGCTGCGTCAGCGGATGGTCTTTTGCAAGCGCAAGCTGCGCCTCGTAGGAGAAGAGCGGAAAGTAGTGCACGCCGAGCTCCTCGACGGGGTCGGCGGTGATCACCAGATCCAGATCCCCGCGCGCGAGCGCCGGCAACGGCGCGAAGTGGAAACCGGACGAGATGTCCAGCTCCACGTCAGGCCATTGATCCCGGTACTCGTCGATGGCCGGCAGCAGCCATTCGAAGCAGCTGTGGCACTCGATGGCCATGAAGATGCGGCCGGATTCTCCCCCTGCGAGGCGCTGCAGATCCAGTTCCGTGCTGTGCACCAGCGGCAGCACTTCGTCCGCGAGGCGCAGCAGGCGCGTGCCGGCGCTGGTAAAGCGCACCGGTCGCGTCTTGCGCACGAACAGCGAGCAGCCAATACGGGTTTCCAGCTCTTTCAGCTGGTGGGACAGCGCAGACTGCGTGAGAAACACCTTGTCGGCCGCCTCCACGAGGCTGCCCGCATCGCGTAGCGCCACGAGGGTTCGCAGGTGACGCAGCTCCACTTGAGACATGAGCGAAACTCAACTATATCCGCATCTACATGCATGATATTCATTGAAAGCTCTGCTGTCACGCGTCAAAAATCTGTTAACCGGTGCACGATGGACACGGGGTCGCTTCCGTACACTCTCCGACGATGTTCAATCCCAACGGTACCATCATCAGCGCGTTCGTGGCCCACACGCTCGCTGAATTCGAACGCCTGTTTCCTCACGCCGACCCGACCCAGGTGCATGCGCTGAACAGCGCGGCCCAGACTGCGCTGGAAACGCTGCTGAACTGCGATTGTCCGTACCACGACATGCACCACACCATCCTGGTTGCGGACGTCGGGCAGACCATGCTTCAGGGCCGCCAGCTTGCCCGCGGTGACCTCACCGCCGATCAGTGGCTGCAGGGTGTGGTGGCGATGCTGTTTCATGACATCGGCTACCTGCGCAATCTCCTCTCACAGGACACTGATACGAGCTGCGTCATCGACGCCGCCGGTACGCGCATAACGCCGCCCGATGGCGCCACGGATGCCTTCATGGCGCCCTATCATGTCACCCGCGGGGCGCTCTTCGTGGCAGAACGTTTTGCCAACGAAACGGCGCTGGACACGGACGTGATTGCAGCCTGCATCGAGATGACGCGCTTTCCCGTGCCCGCAGCGGACAGCTATCAGGTGACCGACTCGCTTCCAGGCCTCGTGCGCGCAGCCGATCTGATCGGTCAGATGGCAGATCCCCAGTATCTGCAGAAGCTGTCGCGCCTGTACGCCGAGTTCGTCGAAACCGGCGACGCAGGCCGCATGGCCGTCACCAGCGCGGGGGACCTGCGGGAGACGTTCCCGGATTTCTTCTACCGCGAGGTACATCCTTACGTGCGGGAAGGCATCGGGTACCTCAAACGCACGCAGGAAGGCCACGCCTGGATTGCCAACCTCTACCATCACCTGCATTCCAGCCACGCCTCGGAAGACGCCGACCCGCGCGTGCGGGCACCTGAGCTGGTGGTCGACAACGGTTGAGCAGAGCCGGCGCCTGAGGCGCTAGCCGATCACAAAAAACACGATCACGAAGCTGAGCGGCACGGCGCCGATAAAAAAGGCGCCGAAATTCAGCAGGTCGTTCCGGTCCTGCTCCTCGCTGAAGGCGAAACGCGATCCGGCCGCAAACCAGACGATACCGCCCAGAAACAGCGAGAGGATCATGGTGAGAATAAAGGCGGCCATGGTGCTCCGTATCCGTTCCGCGCGCTTACGCGGATCTTACCTATACTCGAAGAAGGAAATTGTACGGGTCCGGAGGCATCTGTGGACAGAGTCCCATCGTTCGATCCAGCAAACGGACACCGCCTCGTTGTCCTGGCCGCGGTGGTCAACCGCCGCGGTGAGGTCAGCGAACGTTTCGTCGAAGCCGAGACGTTCGATCTGTGGCGTATCGCCATGGGCGAGCGCCACAGGCTTTCGATCACCAGCTGGCGCACGCTGCTCTGGCTCGAAGATGCCGAGTTCACACGCCACGCCAGGCTCTTTGAACGCCAGGGGCCCGTACGCGACGTGGCCCGCCTGTGCCTGAGCCACTTCGACCCCGACACACATCGCACCCACCACACCACACGCTTCGTCGCCTGTGAGGACCTGCCAGAAGCGGCCGCACGCCTCAAAGCGCACCTGTGGCGTCCGCAGGTACGCGAGGCGCAGCTGGCCACAACCCATGGCCGGGTCGTGGGCGCCCGGGCGCTGCCCGATGGTTTACATGCTGCTTAGCTGCAGCATCCCGCGGGGCTTCGCACCTGCCAGGTCGGCAATCTTTTCGTAGCTCGCAGCCACGTCGTCCGCATCGGCGTCCATACCAAGCTCTACACCGCCGTTCTCGACGATACAGGCAATGGAGTAATTGCCACCCTGTGCCTGGATGATGACGCCGTTGGGCGCATCCTGGCTCACGAGGAACACAGCAGCCGGCGTGACGAGCTCCGGGCCGAGCTTCGCCAGCGCTTCCTCGGGCATGAGATTCTCCGTCATGCGCGTTGCGGCAACCGGGGCAACTGTATTGGTGTGGATGTTGTTCTTCGCCCCTTCGATCTTGAGCGTATGCATCAGTCCTACCTGCGCCAGCTTGGCCGCCCCGTAGTTGGCCTGACCGAAGTTCCCGTACAG
The DNA here is from genome assembly GCA_964651595.1 of uncultured Pseudomonadales bacterium. Classification (GTDB taxonomy): domain Bacteria; phylum Pseudomonadota; class Gammaproteobacteria; order Pseudomonadales; family Azotimanducaceae; genus UBA4421. Next base: position 9,008 of record CAZYYJ010000040.1, read on the forward strand.
CCCCGTGGGCGAGGTTGTCATGAGAATGCGTCCGTAGTTCTGCTCGCGCATGATCGGCCAGACTGCGTGAGAACAGTAAGCTGCACCCATGAGGTGCACGTCCATGACAATCTGGAAATCGTCCAGGGTCATCTTCGCAAAGGACTTGTCCCGCAGAATGCCGGCATTGTTGATCAGGATATCGACGCGGCCCCACGCGCCCATGGCGTCGTCGACGAGGCGCTTCACACCATCGCGGTCGGAGACCGAGCTGCCGTTGGCGATGGCTTCGCCGCCAGCGGCCTTGATCTCGGCAACCACAGCTTCTGCCGCCTCTGAGGAGCCACCCGTTCCATCCATGGCGCCGCCGAGGTCGTTCACCACAACTTTGGCGCCGCGCTTGGCCAGCTCCAGTGCGTGGCAACGGCCGAGGCCGCCACCTGCGCCCGTAACGATGGCCACCTGGCCGTCAAAGGAAATGCTCATAGCGTTCTCCTGCTACTAGTAAAGGGAAAGAAAATTCTTCGAACGGTGTCTACGGCCGCATGCCGAAACGTACCGGGCCAACCAGCGCATCGAGCTGCGGTTGTATCCAGTCGATCCATTCGCACAGCATGGGCCGGGTTTCGCGAGGATCGATCAGCTCGTGCACGGCAAAGGACTCCGCCCGGGGGAAGGGCGAGCGCGCCTCGCGAAGGCCTTCTTCCAGCTCGCGGCGTTTCGCCTCCGGATCCTGCGCCGAGGCGATCTCCCGATGAAAGGCTACCGCCACTCCGCCTTCCAGCGGCAAAGCGCCCGATTCGACGGACGGCCAGGCCAGCACGTAAGCGCCGGGGGCATAGTGCGCAGCGGTGGCGACGCCGAAGCCTTTGTGCACCTGGATCACAGCCCACGGGATCGTGGCCTGCGCCGCGGCAGCCACGGCCGCCATACCGAAACGGATCGTGCCCGCCTGTTCGGACTCGGGGCCGATCATGAATCCGGGCTGATCGACGAAGTTGATTATCGGCACGTGGAAGGTATCGCACAGCTCCACGAAGCGCCGGTACTTCTGTGCCGCTTCCGCCGTCATGGCGCCGGCATAGAAGCGGCAGTCGTTAGCCAGCACGCCGACAGGCTGGCCGTCGAGAAGGGCAAAGCCACAGATCTGGCTGGGGCCGAAATCGCGTCCCGTCTCGAAGAAGCTGTCGACGTCCACCACCATTTCCACGATGGCGCGCATGTCGAACGGGGCGTTGCTGTCCCGCGGCACAGCGGTCAGCAGATCCTGCTCCATGCGTTCTACAGGGTCGTCGTTGGCATACCGCGGGGTGCGCTCCCAGATGCTGCCCGGCAGAAAACTCAGGAAACGGCGCAGCTGCCGGAAGGCATCGTGCTCATCGTCCGCAAGGTTGTCGACAACCCCGCTGGTGGCGTGCACCGCGGCACCGCCAAGCTCGTCTTTGCTCATGCGCACGCCCAGGGCCCGCTCGACCAGCGCTGGCCCCCCGATCAGCACCTGCGCGGTATGCCTCGTCATCACAGAGAAGTGCGATGCCACCAGTCGGCCGGCGGGAAAGCCGGCCACGGCACCCATGGCACCGCTGGCCACCGGCACCTCTGCCAGCGCGTCGGCAATGATCTTGAAGCGCGGCTCGGTAAACACGGGCTCTCCGACCGTACCGCCTTTTTTGCCGGAGCCTTTCACGCTGCCCCCGCCCCCTTCCAGCATGCGCACCAGCGGCACGCGGTACTGCACGGCGAGGTGCTCGGCGTAAACGCTCTTGCGCAGCCCCGCAGCATTCGGTGAGCCGCCTTTCAGGGTGAAATCTTCGCCCCCGACCACCACGCGACGGTTGTCGATTTTGCCGAAACCGACGACGTAGTTGGCGGGTACGTACTCGGTGACGTTGCCGTCGTCGTCATAGACAGGACTGGCTGTGGCCTGGCCGTGCTCGCGGAAAGAGCCTTCGTCCAGCACTGCGTCGAACCGCTCGCGCACCGTCAGGCGGCCGCGCGCATGCTGCTTGGCAATGCCGGCCTTGCCGCCCTGCTGTTTGGCCAGATGACGCCGGCGCGCCAGCTCCCGGATTTCTGTTTCCCAGCTCATGGGCCGCTCGTCAGCCGTCGAGCTCTGGGTCGCGGAAAGCGGGGGCCCGCTTCTCGAAGTTGGCATTCACGGCCTCCACCTGATTGGGCTGACCGATGAGCGAGAGCTGCAGCGACGCCTCCAGCTCGAGGCCGGTGCGCTCATCGGCGTGCCATACCGTCTCGAGAAGCCGTTTGCCGGCACGAATTGCATCCGGCGACTTACCGGCAATCTCCTGCGCAAGCGCCAGGGCCTGCGCCAACGGATCTTCTTCGACGCGCGTGACGAGACCAAGCGCCTGCGCCTCTGCACCGCTCAGGATGCGGCCCGTAAAGGTGAGTTCCTTGGCGACGTCCAGAGGTACCAGGTCGCGCAGCGTCTGCGACAGGCTCATGTCTGGAATGAGACCCCATTTGATCTCCATGACCGACAGCTTCACATCGGGGCTTGCGATACGGATATCGGCGCCCAGCGCTATCTGCGCCCCGCCCCCGTAGACCACCCCGTGCAGCGCCGCAATCACCGGCACGGGCAGACGCTTCCAGACCATGGCCGGGCGCTGCGCAAAGTTCTCCGGCCGCTCGTCGCGGGCCAGCAGGCCTCCGCCGCCACTGCCGCTGCCGCCTTCGGCGAGGCCCGCCATGCTGGTCATGTCCAGACCGGCGCAGAAACCCTTGCCGTTGCCCGACAGCACCACGGCGCGCAGTTCCCGGGCCGTGGCGAGCTGTTCCCCGGCATCCACGATGGCCTGGAACATCTCGGGGCTCAGCGCGTTGTATTTTTCCGCACGATTGAGCCGCACGTCAGCGACCCCGTCCTGCATGTCGATGGTTACCAGCTCGTCGCTCACCCCGCGTCTCTCCTCGTTTTCCCGTTCGATCAAGCCGCGCGATGCTACCACAAACCATGCCCGCACGACTCGCCGGACGGCGCGCCCGCACGGCACTCGCGTTTGTAATTACGCCCGCCAGGACATGTAAAAGGCTTGCAAAAGCAAGACACAGAACCGTTTCAGCGCGCGCGCCTTTGGTTACCTTTAGCCTCAGAGAGACACCCGCCAACTACCATCAGTCCTAAGGGGGCTCTGGTTTGAACGTCATGTTGCTGATACGGCAGCACCCGCTGCTGTTTGCCGATCTGAAAAATCTCGGCGTCTCGCACAACACCGTGCACAAGGTTGCGTCCGCATTGTCGCGGCAGCTCAGCGAGCGCCCGCCGCGAGCTGTGGAGCGGCTGCGCATCACCGCGCTGGACACCAACGAGTTCGTGCGGCGCACCAGCGCCGCTCCCATCGCGGATGAGCTGGGCATCGCCCCGGCACTGGTGCAATCGATGATCCTCATGATTGCACCCTGGATCGACCGATTTGTTCAGCCGCCCAGCTACGGTAGGCTGCAGGCATGAACATCTGGCTGCTGGAGGACGACCCGGCGCAGGCTGAGCTGCTGTCGCACTGGCTGGTGGAAGCCGGTCACGTCGTGACGCATTACGGCACTGGCGCCGCCATCAAGGACGAGCTCGGCCGTGGTGGCTTCGACCTCCTCATTCTCGACTGGGAGTTGCCCGACACCAGCGGCATCGAAGTGCTGGCGGAAGTGCGGGCCAACGTGTCGTGGCACGTACCGGTACTGTTCGTCACCCAGCGTGACGCGGAAGCCGACATCGTCGGCGCCCTGTCCAATGGAGCGGACGACTATATGGTGAAGCAGATTTCACAGCCGGAGTTCATCGCACGGGTACACGCCCTGGGCCGGCGTTTAGCCAACGAAGAGCTGGATTTTGCGATCGGCCCCTACACCTTCAAACCACAGAGCCAGGAAGTGCTGCTAGACGGCGAGCGCTGCGATCTCACCGCAAAGGATTTCGAGCTTGCCTGGTATCTCTTCCGCCACATAGGCAGACTGTTGTCGCGCGAGCAGCTTCTGAAGGACGTATGGGGAGTTTCGGGCCTGAACACCAGAACCGTGGACGTACACGTGAGCCGCATCCGCAAACGGCTGGCGATCAGCCCGGAACGCGGTTACCGCATCAAGACGATCTACCAGCACGGCTACCGGCTGGAAGAGGTGTAAACATGCGATCCCTGCGCGCGCTGCTCGGAGCACTGCTGCTCACGCTCGCGCCCGCCACCCTGGCCGAGGACTGGATCTACACGGTGCGTCCCGGCGACGATCTCTGGACCCTGGCCCGGCAGTATTGCGGCAGCGCCCGCGTTGCTCCGGAGCTTGCCCGCTACAACGAGTTACCGAACCCGGCCGCCATCCGCGCCGGCCTGCGCTTGAGCTTCCCCGTCGACTGGCTCGTTTTCGAGCCCAGCCACGCCATTGTGGTCAGCGCCGAAGCCGGCGTAGAGCGTCTCACCGAAACCGGCTCGCGCAGCACCGCGCAGGCGGGGGACCGGCTGGACATGGGTGACGTGCTGCTCACGAACGGCGGCGCTGCGCTGGTCCGTTTTGCCGACGGGTCCACGCTGGCCATAGAGCCCGAAAGCCGCGTGCTGTTCAACAAGCTGACCGCCTTCGGCCCGGCCGGCATGGTGGACACGCACCTGCGCTTCAACTTCGGTCGCGGCAAAGCCGACGTGGTGAAGCAGAACCGGGGAGACCGCTTCCGTATCCAGACCCCGGAGGGCATCGCGGCCGTTCGGGGCACCGTGCTGCGCATCGGCCGCAGCCCCCGTGGCGTAACCAACACCGAAACCCTGACCGGTCTGGTGGGTTTTCTCCAACCCCAGAGCACCACCACCATTCCCGGCGGCTTCGGTATCGCCGCCCGCGCCGACGGCGTGGTGAAAGAGTCCCTGCTGCCCGCTCCCACCTGGCTGTCCGCACCCGCGGCTTACGGCGCCAGCGCGGCCCTGGAATGGCAGCCGCTGCAAGGTGCCGACCGCTACGTGCTGTCCTGGGTACGTCCCGGCACGCCCGAGATGGTAGTGGCGTCCCGCAACGTGCGCGCCGCCCGCGCGCCCGTCGACATGGGCCCGGGCGCCTGGATCGTGAAGCTGCGCGGTGTCTCGGCCAGCGGCATCGAAGGCCAGGACGCAAGCCTTGCCGTAACCCTGCTGGCCGCAGCGCCAACGGGTCGCACCGTTGCACCCAGAGGGGGTGGCGCCCGGTTCGAGTGGCAACCAAGCAATGCCGCCAGCGAGTACGTGATGACCGTGCGGGACAGTGCCAGCGGGCAGGAGCTTGTCGAGACCCGGCGCGGCACCAGCGCCGATCTTGACCTGCTGCCGGGCCAGTACACGTGGCGCGTCGCCTCGAACCTCTCGGCCCCCAGCACGGCAGAACCGTTTACCGTGCTGCCGGCCGCACCGACGGCCATCGAGGTCAGCCGTAAAGGCCGGGCGCTGGCGCTGAGCTGGGACGGCGACGCTGCGGCAGAGGGCTATACCGTCACGCTCACCGGGCCCGATGGCGCCACGGTGACGCGGCAGACCGAAACGCCGGCCCTCGCGGTAGAGGTACCGGTGTTCGGCAGGTACGCGGTCGCGGTTGCCAGCGAGCAGCGCGGTCTGCAGAGTAACGCCACCGTTAAAGACGTCCACGTGAACCGTACGCCGTGGTGGCTACTCCTGTTTCTCGCACCGTTAGGGCTTTAGATGCTCTGAGAGCCCGAGGCCCGCTTCGCGGCCGGTCCCTCTCACCGGTCCGGCGTTTCCGTATCGAATCGGTGCTGCTTCTGCTGATTGCCTGTGCCTTTGTCGTCGTGAGCCAGCGCTTTGCCTGGTTTGAACCCCTCGACCGGCTGGTCTATGACACCGTGATTGCCAACGTCCCTGCGCCGCTGCACGAAGACGTAGTGATCGTTGCGCTGGACGACGCCAGCCTCGACCGGTACGGCCGCTGGCCCTGGCCGCGCGAGCTGCAGGCGCAGCTCTTCGAAGCGCTGGCTGAATTCGAACCGCGCATGATTGCCGTGGACATCGTGTACGCAACGCGCACCACGCCGCCGGCCGATCAGAGCCTTGCCGCTGCTCTCGGCGGGCTGCGCTACGTGGCGCTGCCCATCATCATCGACGCCCTGGCCCAGGCGCAGCAACCCATCGAGATACTGCCGTTCCCGGATCTGTTGACCCAGGCGCCGCGCCTGGGGCACGTGCAGATCGAGCGCGACGCCGACACTCTCGTGCGCGGCGCCAACCTCTTTCAAGGCGTCGGCACCGCCTACTGGCCTCACCTCATGCTCGGCGTCGCTGACGATCTGCGCCAGACGACCACCCCGTCCTGCGAAGACCGATCCCGCGCGCCGCTCATGGAGATGCGCTGCGGTTACACCCGCATACCCTTCGCGGGACCTCGCGGCACGGTGCCTCAGGTCTCGGCACGGCACCTTCTGGCGCATCTCGCCGGTGACGCAGAGGTAACCGCCGAGCGGTTGAGCGCCAGCCTCGAAGGCAAGGTGGTGCTGGTCGGCGCCACCGCTCTTGGCGTGGGCGATCTGATCACCAGTCCCCTGGGCGGCGACAGCGGTCCTCTCAGCGGCGTGGAGTTCAATGCCAACCTGCTGAGTGCCCTGCTGCGGGGCACGACCGTTCAATCCGCCTCAACCTGGGCCGTGCTGGCACTGGGGCTGCTGCTGGTGTGCATGACCTCCGTGAGCCTGCCGCGCCTCTCCGCCAAGCAGGCCCTGACCTTCACTGCTACCGTCACGGTCATGCCGCTGCTGATCACAGCGGTAACGCTCTCCACCCTCTGGGTACACCTGCCGCTCGCCAACGCCTCCGTGGCGACGCTGCTCATGTACCCCCTGTGGAGCTGGCGGCGCCATGAGGTTGCCTGGAGCTTCATCACCGGCGAGCTGGACCGTATCGACGCCGAGGAACGGGCCTGGCGGGCGCGAAACGTGATTTCCGGCGTAGCCACGCAGCGATCGGTGCCACACAACCCCATGCAGGCGCTGGAGCAGCTGCTGGGGGCGCAGGTGGAGACAGCCCCCGATGGCGCCACCTTCGTGCAACGCGGCGAAGGTCTTTCAGCCACCGAGCGAAGCCTGCTGGAAGACACGGTGCACGATCTGTCCGGCACCCAGGAACTGGTGTTGCCTGCCGAGCGGCTGGCGCGACAGATCGGCCGCCTGGAAGCGCGCGCACGCGCCCTGCGCAACGGGCGCGATCTCGGTCTTGCCGGCCTCGGTCGCATGGCCAACGGCGCGGTCATCGTTTCAGCGCTGGGGTTCGTGCAGTTTGCCAACGCCTCGGCAAGCCGCATGCTCGGCGTAGTGGACCCGGGTTCCCAGGATCTGCTCGAGCGCCTGCGGGACGTGCCACCTCCGCTGGGGGTGAGCTGGCAGGATATCTGGCGCAGCACGGTCCTCGACAAACAACCCCACGCCTTTGAGAGCACGCTGCCCGGAGGGGCCGACGCCCATCCGGTATTCGTTGCGGTGGAACCGCTGGAAACCGGCACCGAGACAGCCTACGCACCGTTCTGGATCATCACGCTGTCCGATCTCACGGAAGTGCGGGAAGCCCAGGCGCAACGGGAGGAAGCGCTGGCGTTTCTGTCCCATGACATACGGTCACCCCTCACCTCGGTGCTGGCGCTGCTGCAACAGGCCGGCGAACGCACCCCGCTGCTGGACGCCATCGAACGCTATGCCCGCAAAGGTCTGTCCACCTCCGAGCAGTTTCTACAGCTGTCGCGCCTGCAGCTGCAGGCGCACTTCGAGCGCTATCCGTTGCAGCTGGAGGAGGTGATACAGAACGCGGCGGAGCAGGTTTACTTCATTGCGCAGGAGAAAGGCATTGCCCTGAAGGTGGACACACAGGCGGTAGACGACCGGGAAGACGGCTTGTGGATACAAGGCAACGGGGAGCTGCTGGAGCGCACCTTCCTGAACCTGCTGACCAACGCCATCAAATACAGCGCCGAGAGCGACGCCGTCAGCATCACCCTCAACGTTGCCGGCGAGACCGCCTGCGTGGCAGTGGCCGACCGCGGTCACGGCATACCCGCAGACGAGCTGCCGCACATCTTCGACCCCTACTTCCGCTCCGCGGAGCCCACGCTGTCGCGGCACCGGGGGGCAGGGCTGGGGCTGCGTTTCGTGAAGACCGTCATCGACCGCCACGGCGGCCGCATCGAGGTGGCCAGCACCTGGGGAGAAGGGACGACGCTACGCGTCTACCTCCCGCTGGACCACAGCGTTCAGTCGGTGCCCTCGACAATCGCGAGCAGCTGATCTTCTTCCACCTGCTCTTCGGGCGCGACCAGGATCTCTGCCACCGTGCCGGCAGCCGGTGCTTCGACGGGAATCTCCATTTTCATGGACTCGAGAATCATGATGGTCTCGCCCGCCGTGACGCTGGCGCCCGGCTCGACGAGCACCTTCCAGACGTTGCCGGTTACTTCGCTTTCCACTTCGTGGCGTGCCATGCCCCCTCCTGGTCAGTATGCGATTGAATTTATTCCGCGAGCAGCCGGGGAACGAGTCCGGTGTCCACGCGACCCGCCAGAAATGCCTCATCTGCCAGCACCCGCAGCAGCAACGCCTGATTGGTGCGGACACCACCCACCTCGAAGGCTTTCAACGCCACCAGCAGGCGACCGATGGCCTGGGCGCGGGTAGCCCCATGGGCGATGAGCTTCGCCAGCAGGGCGTCGTAATGCGGCGTGACAGTCTGTCCTTCCCGGTAACCCGTCTCGAAGCGCACACCGTGCAGCTCCGGCATGTGAAAGCGCGTGAGCTTACCGGTGGATGGCAGCAGCGTCACGGGGTCTTCCGCGTACACCCGGGCCTCGATGGCATGACCCTGGGGTTGCGGCGCAAAGTCCGCCGGCAGCGGCTCGCCGGCCGCCAGTTTGAGCTGCCTGGCAACCAGATCCACGCCGGTCAGCACCTCGGTGACGGCATGCTCTACCTGGATGCGCGTGTTCATCTCCAGAAAACCCACGGCGCCATCGCCAGTGAACAGCGTTTCCAGGGTGCCCACGTTGTCGTAACCGAGCTTTCCGCAGACGTCAGCCGCGAGTTGTGCATGCCGCGCCACCAACGCCGCGTCGAGGCCCGGCGCGGGCGCTTCCTCCAGCAGCTTCTGGTTGCGTCGTTGCACGGAGCACTCCCGCTCGAAGACGTGGACCGCGCGTTCACCGTCCGCGAGCAGCTGAAACTCTATGTGCCGCGGCGCCTCGATGAACTTCTCCAGATACACGCCGGCATCGCCGAACGCCGCCTCTGCGATCGCAACCGCGCGGCCGAACGCCGCTGTCAGCTCGGCCTCGTTGCGTGCCACCTGCATGCCCAGCCCGCCACCGCCGCCGCTGGGCTTCACCATGACCGGAAAACCAATGGCTTCGGCTGCCTGGCGCGCCGCAGCGGCATCAGCAAGCGCCGGCGAACCCGCAAACACCGGAAAACCCTGCTCCGCAAAGAGGCTGCGCGCCGCCACCTTGTCGCCCATGGCGGACAGCCAGCGGGGTGACGGGCCGACGAAGGTGAGCCCGGCGGCCAGCACCGCCTGAGCAAAGGCGGCGTTTTCCGCAAGAAAACCGTAGCCCGGATGTACCGCATCGGCGCCGCTGCGCTCGGCAACCGCCAGCAGCGCGGTCTGGTTGAGGTAGCTGTCGCCGGCCGTCACCCCGTCGAGGGCAAAGGCCGCGTCGGCTTCGTCGAGATACGGGGCGCCCGTGTCAGCCTCGGAATGCACCGCCACCGCTTCGAGACCGCACGCATGACAGGCGCGCACGATACGCCGTGCAATGGCACCCCGGTTTGCGATCAGCACCCGTTTCATGACACCCGCCCGGCAGCGGCAAACTCCCGCCAGGCTTCCACGAAGCCACCGAGGCCCCGCAACCGGGTACCGGAGCTCGTCGCGCCTTCGCGCAGGGCGCGTTCGATCAGAGCCAGGCCGGCGTCGCGCTGGGCGACGGGTAGCGCCAGGCGATACATGCGGGTTGTGGGAGGGCCGTTGAAATCGTCGGGCACCGGCAGCGGCTCTCCGGCCCGGGCCGAGCGCAGCCGGGCCGCCAGCGTATCGTCACCAAGCTGCTCAAACAGCTCCACGCACTGGTCCAGCATCCAGCCCGACCAGTAGTCGGGCTGGTCGCACAGCACGCGATAGGCTGGCCACTCCATCGGGGCAGACCTACAGCGAAAGCTCCTCACCGGTGAGCAGGCGGTAAGCTTCCAGATAACGGGCAATGCTGCGCTCCACCACGGCTTCGGGCAGCGTCGGCCCCGGTGGGGACTTGTCCCACTCGCCGGCAGCTACCACCTCTTCGAGGTAGTTGCGCACGATCTGCTTGTCGAAGCTCTGCTGCTCGCGACCGGGCTCCCAGTCGTCGGCGGGCCAGAAGCGTGAGCTGTCGGGGGTGAAGATCTCGTCGATCAGCAGGGGTTCGCCGTCACCGTCGAGCTGGCCGAACTCGAACTTGGTGTCCGCCAGGATGATGCCGCGCTCGGCCGCATAGTCGCGGGCGGTGCCGTACAGCTCGAGGGTCATGCTGCCCAGCCACTGCATGAGCTCTTCGCCGACAATCTCCGCACCTTCGGCAAAGCTGATGTTCTCATCGTGGCCGGTCTCGGCCTTGGTGGAAGGTGTAAACAGCGGCTCAGCCAGGCGGTCACTGTTCTTCAGGCCTGCGGGCAGCTCGATGCCACAGACGCTGCCGGAGCGCTGATAGTCTTTCCAGCCGCTGCCGGTGATGTAGCCCCGGGCAATGCACTCGATGGGCACGACCCGGGTCTTTCGGCACAGCATGATGCGCCCGGCAAGCGCTGAGCGCTCGGCATCGCTGAGGCCCGGCACGTCAGCAACGTCGGTGCTGATGAGATGATGATTCACCTTGTCGGCAAAGTGGTCGAACCAGAACTTAGAGATCTGCGTCAGCACCACCCCTTTGCCGGGCAGGCCGTTGGCCATGACCACGTCAAAAGCGCTGATGCGGTCCGTGGCGATGATGAGAAGCGCCTCTTCCCCTGACGGGAGCGTTACGTCGTAGAGGTCGCGGACTTTGCCGGAACGTTTGTTGGCCAGGTTCAGGTCGGTGCTGAGTACGGCTTCTGCCATGTTCTTTCCCCTTGTCTTGCTGCGTCAGGCGGTGAAGCCACCGTCGGCCATATACACCGAGCCCGTCACGAACTCGGCATCGTCGCTGGCGAGAAACAGCATCACCTTCGCGATGTCGTCGGGCTCTCCGTAGCGGCCCAGCGGTATGGCCGCTTCCATGGCCGCCTTGACCGCATCGGCGTTCTCGGGATTCATGCCCGCCTCGAGGCTGCGCATCATGCGCGTCTCGACCGGAGACGGGTTCACCGTGTTCACGCGTATGCGTTTCGCCGCAAAATCTTTGGCCGCAGAGCGCATGAGACCAATCACGGCGTGCTTGCTGGTGACGTAGGGGGCCACCGTGGGCGAGCCACCCACGCCAGCCACGCTGGACGTGATGATGATGCTGCCGCCACCGCGCTGCTCCATGGCCGGCACTGTCGAGCGCATGCCCAGAAACGGCCCCTTCACGTTCACTGCCATGACCTGATCGAAGGTCGCCTCGTCCTGCTCGAGAATGGGCGCCACGTCTCCTTCGATACCGGCGTTGGCCAGCAGAATGTCCACACCGCCATAGCGTTCGGTAGCAACCGCCACCATGTTGTCATTGTCTGCAGCGCTGGTGACGTCAGCCACACAGTAGCTGACGCGATTGCTGCCGATGTCTTCCACGGCGGCCTGCAATGCCGCCTCGTCCAGATCCACCAGCAGTACATCGGCGCCTTCGGCAGCAAAGAGCCTGCCTGCCGCCTTGCCGATACCACCGGCGCCACCGGTGATGACGGCCACCTTGCCTTCCAGTCGTGTCATTCTTCCCCCTCTCCTGCTGCTGTCAGCGCAATGGTCAGCCGAATGCGGCTGACAGGTCTTCGATCAGATCTTCTACGTCCTCAATGCCCACCGAAAGACGAATGAGCGAGTCGCTGATGCCCATGCTCGCGCGCCGCTCAGGACCCATCTCGTAGTAGATGGTATGTGCAACCGGTATCGCCAGGGTCCGGTTGTCGCCCAGATTGGTGGAGCGGATGATGACCTGCAGACGATCCATGTATTGCCACAGATCAACATCGTCGGCCAGCTCGAAGCTGAGAAGCGCGCCCGGATGCCGGAACAGCGTCTGTGACCGTTCATGCTGCGGATGCTGCGGCAGGCCTGGATAGTAGACCTTGCCGACCCGTTCGTGCCCGTCCAGAAACTCCGCCAGCGCCTGGCTGTTGGCGCACTGGCGCTCCATGCGCAGCGCCAGCGTCTCCGCCCCCACTGCGAGGTGATGCGCGGTCTCCCCGCCCAGCGAGGCGCCGAAATCCCGCAGGCCTTTCTTCTTGATCTGCGTCAGGCCCCAGAGCTGTGGATTACCGCCTTTGTAGTCGTCGTAGATGTTGGCAAAGCCGGTCCAGTCGAAATTGCCCAGCTCCGTGATAGCGCCACCCAGTGCATTGCCGTGCCCGCCGATGTACTTGGTGAGACTGTTGACCACAAAGGTGGCGCCGACCGTGCGCGGTTGAAACAGATACGGCGACGTCATGGTGTTGTCGACGATGTAGACGATGCCGCGTTGTGCGCAGAGCTCGCCGATTTCCGCCAGAGCCGAGATCTGCGTGCGCGGGTTGGCGATGGTCTCCACGAACACCATGCGCGTATTGTCGGTAATGGCGCCAGCCACCTGATCGACGTCGGTGGCATCCACGAAGCTCACGTCGATGCCCTGCTGGTCGAAAGTGTTGAAGAGGCTGTTGGTGTTGCCGAAGAGAAACGCGCTGGATACAAAATGGTCTCCCGCCCGCAGGAGAGAGAAGATTGCCGTGCCGATGGCCGCCATGCCGGTCCCGAAGCACACCGTCTTCAGACCGTTTTCCATGGTGGAGACTTTGTCCTCCAGCGCATCCACGGTGGGATTGATCTGACGGCTGTACGTGTGCCCCGGCTGTTTGCCCTGAAACACCGCCGCCAGCTCGGCGGCCGTCTCGTAGCCATACGCCACCGACGTATGGATGGGTTTGTGCACGGCACCGTGCTCGATGGGGCTGGCGCGATCGCTGTGCACGATCTTCGAGGTAAAACCCTTCATGGCGTGAAATCCATGCGGCGCTTGCCGCGGAAAAGCGGCGAATTATACGCCAATGGCAGGGCCCAGGCCCAATTCAGGCGTTGACGACGGCGGCGGCCATTCCCTGCAGCGTACGACCGAACGTGTTCTCCTTGAGAAGCTGCACGAGCTCACCCGCGGGTACCGGGGCGGAGAAGATGAAGCCCTGCACTTCCTGGCAGCCTTTCTGCTGCAGATAGCGAAGCTGGGTACGGTTTTCCACGCCCTCTGCGATGAGGTCGAGCTGCAGTCCCCGCGCCATGGCGACGATCGCATCGACAATGCTCGCGCCCCCCTGATCGGCACGGATGTCGCCGACGAAGGTACGGTCGATCTTCAAGGTGTTCACGGGAAACTGCTGCAGGTACGACAGCGACGAGTAACCGGTGCCGAAATCGTCGATGGCCACCTTCACGCCCAGCGCCCGTACCTCGTTCAGCTTGGGCACGATGATGTCCAGATCCTGCATCAGCGTGTTCTCGGTGAGCTCCACCTTGACCCGCGACGGGTCGATGCCCGACGCGCTCAGCGCACTGACGAAACGCTGCACAAAATGTTCCTGCTCGATCTGGGCAGCCGTGAGGTTCACCGACAAACCGATTTCGCCCAGGCCACCGCGCGCCCAGGCCGCCACATCGTGAAACGCCTGCTCCTGCACGTACTCGTCGATCTGCAGAATGAGACCGGTCTCGTGCGCCAGCGGCAGAAATTCGCCCGGCTCGATGAGACCCCGCTGCCCGTGCCGCCAGCGCACCAGCGCCTCCACGCCCATGATCCGTCCCGTGCGCAGCGACACCTGCGGCTGGTAGAACACCTCGAACTCACCCTGGATGAGCGCGTTGCGGATCTCCCGCTCCATGGACAGACGGGTGGAAAACTGATGGTTCATCTCGTTCGAGAAGAACTGGTAACCGTTCTTGCCCCGGCTCTTGACGTGGTACATGGCGATATCGGCGCTCTGCACCAGCGCCTCGCCGTTCTCGCCGGCTTCCGGGTACATGGCAATGCCGATGCTGGCGCCCACGAACAGCTCATGACCGTCGATGACAAACGGCTCGTTCAAGCGGTCCAGAATTTTCTCGGCGATCACCACCACGTCGTCGCGGGTGCGCACCTCCGGCAGCAGCAGCGTGAATTCGTCGCCACCGAAGCGCGACAGCGTATCGCCGCTACGCAGGCAGCTCTGCAGCCGGTTGGCTACGGCCTTCAACAAGCGGTCGCCCATGTTGTGCCCGAGCGTGTCGTTCACCAGCTTGAAGCGATCCAGATCCAGGAACATGGTGGCCAGCTTGCGCTTGTTGCGCCGGGCGTGGGCGATGGCCAGCGAGAGGCGGTCTTTCAACAGCGCCCGGTTGGGCAGATGCGTCAAGAGGTCGTGATAGGCCTGAAAATTGATGACTTCCTGCGCCTCTTTGCGCTCGCTGATGTCCCGGGCCGTCCCATAGGTGCCGACGAAGTTGGCGCGCGTGCGCTCGGCCGTATCGGCGTAGACACCCATGGCCGTGAGCTCGGTCCAGATGGACTGCTCGCGCATGAAAGGTGAGGTGCGTCGGCCCGTGCCGCGGTTGGCGCTGCGGCTGCGCAGGCGCAGCTCCACGTTGCGGATGGCCCGATCACCGGTACGGCGCTCGTTGAACACGCCGTTCGCCTTGTCCAGATCCTCCGGGTCGATGAGCTCGGAATAGTGTTTGCCCAGAAGCTCGTCCCGGGTGTAGCCGAGCATGGACTGAACGCGGTCGTTCACGAAGGTGAAGCAACCGTTGCGGTCGAGCATGTACACGAGATCCGGCGAGCTGTTGACGATGAAACGGTACAGCTCTTCCGATTCTCTGAGCTGCAGCTCCATGACCTCGTGCTGACGTTCGAGCTTTACCTGCCGCAGCGCCGTTTCCATGGTGGCTATGAGCTCTGCCGCCTCGTAGGGCTTCTTCACGAAGTCGAAGGCTCCGCAGTGCAGCGCATGTTTGATGCCGCTGAAGCTCGAGTCGCCGCTGACGACGATGATCTTGCATTTCAGCTTCTCACGGGCGGCGTAGTCGAGAATGTCGTGGCCGCTGACCCCGGGCATGATGAGGTCGAGCAGCACCACGTCGTATTCGTTGTTTTCCAGCGCGTTCAGGGCAATTTCGCCGCCCAGAGCCTGGTCGGCTTCGTAGCCGTACAACGTCACCAGATGATGCAGGGACGTGAGCAGTTC
This sequence comes from uncultured Pseudomonadales bacterium, assembly GCA_964651595.1. Lineage (GTDB taxonomy): Bacteria > Pseudomonadota > Gammaproteobacteria > Pseudomonadales > Azotimanducaceae > UBA4421. Next base: position 24,330 of record CAZYYJ010000040.1, read on the forward strand.
CTGCTTATCGTCCACGAGCAGAATCCGCGCCTGGTGGAGATCATCCAGCGGGCGATTCATCAACTTCGCGAAGGATTCGCGAGGGCTCAGCGCATCGGGCGTGAACTCTGCATCACGGGACAACGTGTCTGCCTCCTGAAAGCTCCCGGCTTACGACACCGCGCAGCGTGGCGCGCGCACACGGTTCAGCCGGGCGACATTGCACCAATTTTCCCTCGCAGCGTAAAGCCACTCTCGTCGCAAGGTTTCGGTAAAGTAAACTGCATTATGCGAGAGTTTTCAGCGCAACACCATCTGCGTCTGCGTGACGATGGCAACGGCCTTGCCGTCGTCGCGGGTGATGCGCGTCTGCCACACCGACGTGCGGCCGCCCACGTGCACCGGCTCGCACACGGCTTCGATACGCACGCCCAGCGGCGCCGCGCCCAGGAAGTTGGTTTTGCTTTCGATGGTGGTGGTGGCCTTGGCATCTTCCGGCAGGTTGAGAAAGGCACCCAGCGCGCCGAGCGTATCGGCCAGCGCCATGAGCGCCCCGCCATGCATGATGCGCCCGGTGGTGCAGAGGCTCTCGGTCACCTCCAGCTCACCGCGTACGCAGTTTTTTTCGCTCTCGGTGACAGTCAGGCCAAGGCCCTTCGCAAACGGCATGTACGCCAGCAGGTCGACGGTCATTCAGCACTCCCGTAGGTAAATGGCAGAGGCCAGACAGGAAAGACGCGGGACAGCACGGACAGGCACAACGCGTGGCGGATCTCACCGCTGGTCACGGCGCGGCGCACCGCCGCCTGGGACATGAGCTCCACGTGAATCATCTCCCCGTCGCCGAGATCCTGAGGCGCCTCCAGCGTGGCGTCCTCGGCCAGCCAATGGTGACACAGATTGTCGAAGATCGCGGGGTTGGGTTCCACGGCGCCCAGATAGGTCCAGCGCGGCGCGCGGTAGCCGGTCTCCTCGAAGAGCTCGCGCTCGGCGGCGGCGCGCGAGCTCTCCCCGGGATCCACCATCCCACCCGGTGTTTCCAGCGTGGTGTAGCCGACGCCGAAGCGGTACTGGCGGATCATCACCACCTCACCGTTCCGGTCGAGCACCACCATGTTCACCCAGTCCACAGATTCCAGCACCAGGCGGTCCATGACCTTGCCGTTGCGCGGATTCTTCATGCGGTCGAGGCGTTTCTCGAACAGCATCAACCCGGCGTGCTCGTCGTAGCGCTGATCCACGCGCTCCCAGTCCAGGGCTTCGCCCCTGGCGCGGGCGCGCTGCATGGCGCCGTCGTCGTCCGTCCCGTCAGTCACGATATCCCGTCAGCTCCATGTAACCGCGCCCCAGTGGCGCACCGTCGCGGCTGGCCTGCACCAGCCCTTCCCAGTATTCCACACCCAGCGCCATGACCTGATCGTTCAGCATGGCATTTATCTCCATGCGTTCCTCAGGCTGTGCACCCTCCTGGCGAAGCGTGAGCTGCCATCCCACGGGCCAGGCAGCACCGGTATCGTCCTCCCACACCCGCAGCGGCGTGAGCTCGAAAGTGTCCGGGGTGAGCTTACGCTGCGTACCATCTGCGGCCACCAGCATGCCATGATCGTACGGATCGCGACGCCCGTCCGCGCGCCGCAGGCGAAAGGCCATGAGGTCACGGCCGTCATCCAGCTGCAGCGCAAACCAGTCCCAGCCGATCTGCGCCCCGCTGAGCACCGACGTGGACCATTCCCGATCCAGCCACCCCCAGCCAGTCACCGCAACGGTCCGGCCTTCAACGACCAGCTCGCCCCGGGTTTCCAGCCGCGGCATGGAAAAGTAATAGCTTGCCTGGCCATCGCCTTTCGCCGACAGACCACGATCTCCCTGCGGCACGATCGGCCGGGTCTGCGCGAGCTCGAGCCGCGCGCCCAGCTCGCCGCGATCCACCGCATCCAGCACAAAGCGCACACCTTCGGCGCCACTTGCGCCCGGCTCGGTCTGCAGGGACCAGTCCTCGATGTACGCCGCAAGCGGCGGCACGGTCACTCCGGCCAGAGCCGGATGGCCCCGCGTGAAACGCGCACGACCCTCATGCGTCCCGCCGGCGACATCCGTCACTCCGAGATGCGCCATAAAGGCCTGGTTCGTCTGCCAGGGGCTGGCGCTGGCGGGCTCGTCCGGAGAGAGCGGCCTCAGGGCCTGCCGGAACAGTGTGAACTGCACCCCGTAAGCGTTGCCCGCCGCGTCTTCCAGCACAACCGTGAGATACCACCATTCGCTGCGAAAGGCCGGATGGGCGCCATGGTCCGCAGGAAACTCGAAGGGCCGCACCTGCTCGGCACGGGCAAAGCCCGTCGCCCCATCGTCGCCGAGCACCGCCCCCACGCGCAGGGCCCGCAAGCCTTCCGGCGCCTCGTCCGGCACCGGCGCACAGGCGCTGAGCAGCGCCAGACCGAGCAACCACGGCATGCGCCATTCAGCCCGCAAGCCAGCCCTCCTCGCGCCGTCCGACACGCAGCAGGCCTGCTCCCACGGCCGCAAGCACGCCCCAGAACACCGGCCAGGCCAGGGCGCCGGGCGACAATTGCATGGCGATGGTCCAGCCGAAGGCACGCGGATTGATGACCGCACAGAGGATCCAGCCGAACACCAGACCCAGCGGCACGGCGAGCAGCACCGCGATGCCGCCGATGCCCAGGCTGCGATAGAAGTCCAGCGCAAGGTTTTCCCGCCGCGAAAGGCCCATGCCCGTCAACAGGCGCTGGCTGGCGGTCTGATTGAGCCGCAACACCGTCACCGCAATGTACACGCCGATACCGGCCACCAGCATGGCAACCGTGATCAGCACCCGGGTAATGGCAAAGGTCTGATCAAAGGTGATCAGTGCAACTTCCCGCACCGCTCCCTGGCTGCGGAACGTGAGCTCCGGAAACTGCTCCTGCAGGGTTGTCTGCACCGCAGCCGGCAGCAGGCCGTCGTAGCTGATACCCGTCAGCAACCCCTCGGAGGTACCCGCCGGCGCCCGGTCCACGATCGCCCGCGGCGTCACGTCGCCGAAACCCTGGAAAATACCCGCAATCCGCCGGGGCGCGTCGAGCAGCATCACACGGTCCCCCACCGCCACCGCCAGGTCGCGCGCAAGCTGCTCGCTGAGCAGCACCTCATCGCCAGCCAGCGCCGCGCCATGACCGTAGCGACGGGCTTCGGCCTCATCCACGCGGGTGCTGACCACCAGCACCGGCTGTCCGTCGATGCGCGCCTGCTGTTCGCGAAACGCCTGCACCCGCTCAATGCCGGTGGCATCGGCCAGGCGCTGCGCCACAGCGTCCAGCGCATCCGCCGGGCCGTCCAAGGACATTGCATAGGCAAGCCGTCGTTCGAGCATGGCCTCGAAGTCGGCACGAAAACTGTCGACCATGGTACCCACCCCTACGGCCGTCGCGATGGCGAGCGTCAGCCCGGCGAGCGCCACCGACAGATCGCGGGGCCGCCACACCACCTCGCGGACGCCCATGCGCCACAGCAGGCTACCGCTCCAGGCGGCGCTGCGGCGGCGTAGGTACGCCAGCGTGGGCGGCACGAGAAAGATCAGGGCCACACTCAACGCCGCGATGCTCATGAAGCCACCAAACAGCGCCAGCGCCTCCACAGCAACCCCGCTGATGGCCGCGGCCAGACAGAGCGCAAGCCCGGCCAGCGCGCCGGCACTGCCCCCGGCCGGGGTCATGCCGAGCTTTTGCCGTCGCAGCGACAGAAACGCCCAGCCGCCGCCGAGGCCGCAGACGCCTACCGCAGAGCCTATGGCTTTGACGAGCACCCAGCCGTCGAGGCTCATCGGCGGCACTCCGGCCGGAACGGCGACGTCGAGAAGCAGTCCTGCCAGCCAGTCGCCAACCACGATACCCAGCAGCGCAGCCAGCAACCCCACGCCCGCCAGCAGACCGAGAAAGTAGTTACGCAGCGTGCCGAAAGCCACCCCCAGCACGTGCAGACGCTCGAACACTCCCCAGAGCCGGCGCAGCCAGGCAACGGCCACCTGGTAAATCAGAAACCACGCCACAACCAGCGCCAGCATGCCCAGGGCGCTGACATTGAACAGCACCGATTTTCCCAGCGCGCTGGCGGGATGCTGGCTGTCTACCGCCTGTACCCGCCAGCCTGGCAGCGCTGGGCCGGGCAGCTCCGGCAGCCCCGCACTGAAGCCGGGCGCGATGCGCTCGACGCGGTCGAGCAGGCGCCCTACTGCCACTGTGCGTGTGAGTCCCACATAGCTGAGACGGTCTTCCTGCCAGCCGAGGAGTTGCTGGGCCACACCAATGTCCGCAATCACAAAGCCGGCCGGCAGATCCAGAAAGCCGTTCACGGGGGCCGGCAGCGGATTGACACCGGCAGCGTCCCAGGCCTGTCCGGTACCGACATCGACCCAGATACCCGCCAGCGGATCGCCACCACCGGTATCGCGGGCCCGCGCAACGACGCTGGTATTCAGCAGATCCGCCTGGGCAAAGAGATCGATGCCTACAATCCGCAGCGCCTCACCGTTCACCACCCGCGTTTCGTCGATGATCGGGCTCATGCCCGCGATGGCGGGAAGCTCTCCGGCCCGCCAGGCCCGGCGCAGGGCAAAGTAGTCGCTGGCGGGCAGCTTGTCGCGCGAGGCGATGTAGTCGAAGGCGGCCAGCGGCCGCGGTACCAGCGCATCCATCTGCGCAACGAGCGTGGCGCTGATGAGATGCACGGCCACGATGGAGGTGATGCCGAGCGCCACGCCTGCCAGCGCCATGAGGCTCGACCACGGCGTGCGCCCAAGAAAGCGCACCAGCGCAAGCGCAATCAAGACGCCGGGGCCGCCAGCTTGTTGAGTCTGAACTCGTGGTCCGCCATGGCCGCCACCTCACCGCTGTGCGTGGCGACAACGAGGCTGGCCCCCGTTTCTCGCGCGGCCGCAAACAGCATGGCCGCCACCTGGGCAGAATTCTGCGCATCGAGGTTACCTGTCGGTTCGTCCGCAAGCACGACCGCCGGGCGCAGGAGAAGCGCACGCAGCACCGCCACCCGTTGCTGCTCGCCGCCCGAGAGCGTGTCCGGGAAAGCATGACTGCGGGCTTCGAGGCCAATCTCCGCCAGCAGCCTTGCCGCCCGCTCACGACAGGCGCCGTCGAGCACACCGTTCAGGTAGGCAGGCATCAGGACGTTTTCCAGCACTGTCAGGGTCGGCACGAGATTGAAAAACTGGTGCACGTAACCGATGTGGCTGCGCCGCACCCGCGTGCGCTGGGCTTCGCCAAGGGCGTGCAGCGCAAAAGGCTCGCCCGCAGCGGACAGCAGAACCTCCCCGGCATCGGCTGCCAGGGTACCGGCCAGAATGTTGAGCAACGTGGATTTGCCGGAACCGCTCGGTCCCGTGAGCGCCACGGAAGCCCCCCCGGGGACCTCGAGGTCGATGCCGTCGAGCACCAGGATGTGCTGTGCACCGTCTGCGTAGCCCTTGCGTACGCCGCGCACTGAGATCATGGACCGGCTGCTCCCGGCTGGGACACGGGCACTCAGGCGTACGGCTGCATGCCTTGACGGCGGAGCATATCCGTCAGAGGCATGAGGTGCTCGACCGCCTGCACACCCGCCAGCGCCCCGGTAACGGTGTCGTAACGGGCCAGCGATTCCAGCGAGCGCAGCGTGGGATCAATCATCTGCCACTCTCCGTCGCCGTGACGGGCGAGCGCCCGTGCCGGCACCTCCCACTGGTCGTCCGCCGTCTCCAGCGTATGCGCCAGCGTGTCCTGATCAGCAGGCATGGCAGCAAGAAAGAAGCGTGTGTCGAAGCGGCGCGGCGCCATTTCCGGCGTGATCCAGTGACTGAAATAGCCCAGACGATCGCAGGCTACCTGCAGACGCTCCTCGCGGCACAGCGCCGCGAAGCTCAAGGAGCCGGCCAGCAGCTGCTCGCGATAGGCCGCAAAGCGCTGCACGGTGGCATCGTCGTCGAAGCTCAGCGCCCGGCCGTCGCGCGTTGCCAGCAACACGCCGCACTCCTCGAAGCACTCACGGGCCACCGCCACCCAGTAACGCAACCCGCCGGCGGCGATCCCCAACCGTTTGCTGGCTTGTTGATCGTCTATTCCGTGACACAGCTCGGGGGCAAAATCTTCCTCGTCCACCTTGCCGCCGGGAAACACGTGCAGGTCGGGAAAGTCGCCGCGGCCGGGCCGCTGCACCATGTAGACCTCCAGCCCGGCCTCGCCGTCGCGTACCAGCATGACCGTCGCGGCAAGGCGGATGTTGTCTCTCTGTAAAGGTTGCACGCTGAGTGGGTACCGGCCTGATATCAAACTGCCATTATTGCGCAGGCGGGATTTCACAGGTACCGTCAATTTGCCTTCGTGTCACTTCAAAGCGGCGCAAGGAAAAGACAGGAAGGCACAATTCGTCGGAGACGCACGGGCCATAGATGGATCAACCTGTAGACCCTGACAAGGACCAGCCGCTACTCCCGCAACCGGACCAGCGGCCGAGACGCTTCACGGTCGAACAGCACGACCGCATGGCCCGCGGCCTGGACCCGGATCCACCGCCGCCCAAAGAGAAACCCTTCAAGTTCGTCGTACGTCTGCCTCTGCGCCTGCGCCACCAGATCGCCGATGCAGCCAAGTACTATCGGCGCAGCATGAACTCGGAAATTGTCGACCGTCTCGAGCGCAGCTTTACTGGTGCTCTCGACGATGCCTCTGACGAGGCGGTCACCGGTGATCCGTTATCCCCGGCGCAGCTGGAAGCGCTGTTCGGTCGGGGTCTCACCAGCGATGAAGAGCAGATTGTCATCGCGTTTCGCCGCCTTTCGCGGGAGAAACAGAAAGCGGTGATGGATCTCATCAGCTGAGCCTCAGCGCTTTCTGTTTCGCCGCCTTTCGCGGGAGAAACAGAAAGCGGTGATGGATCTCATCAGCTGAGCCTCAGCGCTTCGCCACACACGGGTTTACAGGTGGTAACGCAGCCGCAGATCCTGTCCGTGTTCGGCCAGCTGCGCGAGCAACTCCAGCTTGTCGCCATCGACCGAGCCGCTCACCGCCAGCGCTTCGAGACGTTCGTCGTACGCGCGCAACGAGAGCCAGTCACCCTGACCGGACAGCTTGCCCGCCACGAATTCACGCCACGGCGCAAGCTCGCCTTCATCGAGAAGCCCCGTGAACGATCGCGCCTTCATGCGTTGCGCCAGCGTGTGCAGTCGCTTGTCCTTGTAGTCCAGCGCCTGCCAGCGGCCCGTGCGCAGAAGCTCGTGCAGGTGCGCGCAGCGCGAGCGGTCTTCGTCCTGCAGAAAGCCATCGTACAGCGCCGCATCCACATCGACAGCCGGGGCCGGGCGGCCCTGCTGATACACCTGCACGAGCTTCTGGGCCACCCCCGGCTGCTGCAGGCGGCGCGCCCGCTCCTTCGCCAGTTTCAGATCAATCTCCAGGCGCGCCTGATTTTCTTCGTTCAACACCTCGACGGGCGCCACGAAAGGACAGCGGTTGATACGCAGCTCCTTGATCGGCGGACGCCGCTCGGCGCCAGCTTTGAAAAGCTCGGCAGCAATTTCCTGCGCGGAACCCTCCAGGATCGGCTCCACGTCAGCGGCCAGATCCACCACAATCACGCTGTTGCCATTGGTGGGGTGACGTGTCATCGGCAGGATGGGCGCTACGCCCGAGCGGGCACGCGGGTACATGCCCGAAACATGCACGCACATGCGCGAACCATAGGGTTCCAGCAGCTCGCGCACCTTCTTCTTGTGGCGCAGCTGGAAGTAGTAGTCGAAGAGCTTCGGCTGCTTGTCTTTGATGAGGCGGGCCAGAGCCACGGTTGCACGCACGTCCGACATGGCGTCGTGCGCATGACCATGTTCGATACCGTTTGCGGCCGTGAGCACCTCGAGGCGATACACCGGCAGACCGTTCTCGTCCACGGGCCACTCGATACCATCGCGGCGCAGTCCCCCCGTAGCACGCACCAGGTCGATGAGATCCCAGCGTGAGTTACCCTGTTGCCATTCGCGGGCATAAGGATCCAGCAGGTTCCGATAGAGACCGTAGCGCATGAACTCGTCGTCGAAACGCAGACTGTTGTAACCGGCAACGCAGGTGCCCGGGGTGGAGAAAAGCTCGTTGATCTTCACCAGCGCCTGGGTCTCGGCCATGCCCTTGGCATGAGTGAGCTGGGGGGTTATACCGGTCACCAGCACCGAGTCGGGATTGGGCAGGACATCGTCAGGCAGGCGCACGTAGGTGCAGAACTCGTCACCCACCACCTCGAGATTCTCATCGGTCCGCAGGCCTGCAAACTGCACGATCCGGTCCCACTTGGGATCTACCCCGGAGGTTTCCAGGTCGTACCAATAGAAAGAGTTTCCCATGTCAGCTACGCTCGCCCTCTTTAACCCCGGCCCGCCATCCTGGAACGTTCCGGTACTGCGTTGAGAGGCTTGTTGAATCACCTACCCCTTCTGCTGGGGCCCATTGTCGCATGTATCTCCGCATGGCTCATGTGGAATTCGGACCCGTCGGCCCTGGACGCCGCCCTGACGCTGGGCATCACTCTCTGGGTGGTGATCTGGTGGATGTTCGAACCGATCCCCATCCCCGCGACATCACTGCTGCCGCTGGCGCTGCTGCCGCTGCTCGGCATTCTCACCCCGGCCGAGCTGGGCGGCGCCTACGGCCATCCCCTGGTGCTGCTGCTGCTCGGCGGCTTCCTCCTGGCCACGGCCCTGGAGCGCAGCGGCGCGCACCGCCGTATCGCCCTCGCCATGGTGAACGCGTTCGGAGGCAACAGCTCGCGCCGGCTGGTGTTCGGCTTCATGGCTGCCAGCGCGGTCCTGAGCATGTGGATATCCAACACCGCCACCGTGCTCATGCTGATTCCCGTTGCCATCGCCGTGCTGGACAGCTCCCGGGACGAACGTCTTGGCACCCCGTTACTGCTGGGCATCGCCTATGGGGCCAGCATCGGTGGCATGGGCACACCCATCGGCACGCCGCCCAACGTCGTGTTCATGGGTGTTTACCAGGAAGCGACGGGGCAGCCGCTCGCGTTCAGCACATGGATGGCCTGGGCGCTGCCGGTGGTGCTCGTGATGCTGCCCGTGGCGGCGCTGTGGGTAACCCGGTCGCTCTCTGCGCAGGCAGGGAGCGGCGTGCAGCTCCCCAGCGCCGGCACCTGGCGTTCTGCCGAGAAGCGCGTGTTTGCGGTGTTTGCCTTGACGGCGCTGGCCTGGGTCACCCGCACCGAACCCTTCGGCGGCTGGGCCGGCTGGCTCGGCGTCCCGTACTCCAACGATGCCATTGTGGCGTTTCTCGGCGTGGTGCTGCTGTTTCTGCTGCCCAGCGGAGATGGCGACGGGGAGAAGCTTCTCGACTGGGAAACCGCCAACCGCATCCCCTGGGGCATGCTCATTCTCTTTGGCGCAGGCATAGCCATCGCAACGGCGTTCATGAATACGGGGCTCTCCGCACGCATCGGTGCAGGGCTGGAAGCGCTCTCCACGCTGCCATTGCTGCTGATGATCGCCATTATCTGCCTGAGCGTGACGTTTCTGACGGAGGTCACCAGCAACACGGCTACCACGACGCTGCTGATGCCGATCATGGCCGCAGCGGCCGTGGGCGCTGAGACCGATCCGCGCCTGTTCATGCTGCCGGCAGCCTTGAGCGCCTCGTGTGCGTTCATGCTCCCCGTGGCAACGCCACCGAACGTCATCACCTTTTCCACCGGCCGGTTCAGCGTGCGCACCATGGCCCGCGAGGGTTTTGTGCTGAACCTCGCCGGCGCGGCGGTGATCAGCGCAATCGTCTACGCGCTGTTGAGCTGAACGGGCGCGTCAGCGCCAGAACGTGGTCTTGGGCGCGGCATCGCTCATATCGAGAATCGCCTCGGCGTTGTCTGCAAAGTCCTCGCCGGACGCGTGCACGCCGAGATCGACGCCCGAGTTGGCGTAGACCATGTCGCTGGCAAAACGTCCGCGGGCTGCCTGCACGATGCGACCGTTCGGCGCGTCCTCGGAAGCCAGATACAGCACCGCCGGACTCACCAGTCCCGGCAGATTACCCTCGTCGGGATTGTCCAGGTCGATGTCGCTGCCGGGTACGCTGGCGGTCATGCGCGTGGCGGCGCCGGGCGACAGGCAATTGGTGTGCACGTTGTGCGATGCGCCCTCCCGCGAGAGGTTGTTCATGAGGCCCACCATACCCATCTTGGCGGCCCCGTAGTTGGCCTGGCCGAACGAGCCGAGGATGCCGGACACCGACGACGTGAAAATCACGCGACCGTAGTTCTTCTCGTACATGATGGGCCACGCGTGCCAGGTCACGTAGGCAGAACCGTTGAGATGCACGTTGATGACCATGTCCCACTCGTCCAGGCTCATCTTCTTGAACGATTTGTCCCGCAGAATGCCGGCGTTGTTGACGACGATGTCCACGGTGCCGAAGGCATCCACCGCCGTCTCCACGATGCTCTTCGCCCCATCCCGGTCTGCCACGGAAGCCTTGTTTGCCACGGCCGTCCCGCCGGCCGCGGTAATCTCTGCCACGACCGCGTCGGCCGCATCGCTCTGCCCGGTACCGTCCACGTTGCCGCCGAGATCGTTGACCACCACCCTGGCGCCGTGCGCGGCCAGCAGCAGCGCATGCTCCCTGCCGAGACCACCCCCTGCACCGGTGATGATGGCTACTTTTCCGTCTACGCTCATGTTCGTTCTCCCCGCTGTCTGATTCGGGTCATTGAAGTACACCCGCCCGCTGGCTGTCCAGCGCGGCTTCCACGTAGGGACGGCACGCAGGACCAACTCCGGCCTGCTGCGCAACCGCGGCAACGGGCCGCGCCGGCGCGTCCCCGAGCAACGCCGCAAGGCGCTCAACCCGCTGGTTCACAGGCAGCGTCCCGAGCGCCTCGACACGGGCAAAAAACCGCGGCCACTGCTCATCGACCCCGGCAAAAAGGGCCGCAAAGGCGGGGACCGTATCGGTATAGGCGCCCAGCGAGACGAGATAGGCGTTGTTGACGCGCGCCACGAAGCTGTCGAAACGATCCTGCCCGGCACCGGCGAGGCCGGCTCGGAACTCCTCGTAACAGGCCCGAAAACGCGCGTGCTCTTCGGCCGGGACCGCGTCCGCGGCCGCCGCTCGCGCTTTCAGCCCCAGCAGCCGTTCACGCAGGCCCAGCCAGGCACCCCGACGTTCGCGCCAGGCGGCATACTCGGCTTCGCGACCGTCGCGCCGGAACCAGGCCAGCGTTGCCTCGTCGCCCACAAACGTGGCGAAGCTCTCGTTGAACGTCACATCCCCGTTTACCCAGACCCGGCTGTGGGCCAGCTCGTGCAGCAGCAGATTCACCAGCTCCGGCTCCCGCCATGACACAAACGTGGACAACACCGGATCGTCGAACCACCCGAGCGTGGAATAGGCGGGCACCCCGCCCACGAACGTGTCCAGGCCCTGGGCCTGGAGCTGTGCCGCCAGCGCCTGCGCGTCGGCTTCGGCAAAGTAGCCACGGTAGGGGGCGCAACCCACGAACGGGTAACACCAGGTTTCGGCGTCCAGCACGTCAGGGGGCGAGGCGAACACGTTCCAGACCACAAAGGGCCGGTCGAGGGCCACGTAGCTGCGATAGCGGCCACCGGCCTCCAGCCCGATCTCGGCCTCTGCAAAAGCCAGAATGTCCTGCACGAGGCGCAGCTGAGCGGCCAGCGCCGGCGGCGTCGCGGGATCGTCTAGCACGGCATCGATGGGTTCGCGCGCGCTGAGAATGGCCCACTGACCGCGCACCGCCTGATGATAGAAATCGAGGGTCGCGCACGCGCTCTGGCTCAGCGTCGCCGCAACCAGCACCACTACACCCCAACCCCGCGCTAGGGCTCTGTTTTTCAACGACTTTCCGGAAACGGTGGGAGCGGTCGTTATAGCACACCGCGGCAGATTGCGTTGCCGAGATCGCGTATCATGAGCCGGCCCGAACACCGCCCGGTCCGTCACGCCATGCACCTCGTGAAAGCCATTGCCGCCAGTCTGTTCATCGCCATCAATACGGTTGCCGTATGGATCCCGCTTACCTGGTGGATCCTGGTGCTGCCGTTTCTTAGCGGCGAGCGGCTGGGACGCCACAAGGAGAAAATGGACAAAATCATCTGGTGGTGGACGGGTAACAACCGCCGCATGATTGCCGCGCTGGGCCTGACCCGCCCTGAGATCACGTGGCATGCCGAAGAGGAGCTGAGTCCACATCACTGGTACCTGGTGATCAGCAACCATCAGAGCTGGACCGACATCGTGCTGCTGCAGAGCTATCTGTACGGCGTGATTCCCCCGCTCAAGTTCTTCACGAAAGAGCAACTCATCTGGGTACCGGGCATTGGCCTTGCCATGAAGGTGCTGGGTTTTCCCTATGTGAAACGTGTGACCAAGGCCCAGGTGAAAGCCAATCCCAAGCTGCTTACCGCCGACCGCGACAACGTGATGCAGGCGTGCGAAGGCTTCAAGAACCATCCCACGTCGATTCTCAACTTCGTGGAAGGCACCCGCCGTACCGAGGAGAAACACAGCCGTCAGAACAGCGAGTACGCGTATCTCCTGCGGCCGAAGATCGGCGGCCTCGACTACGTGCTGGAAGGCATGCGCGACCACCTGCACCGTCTGGTGGACGTCACCATCATTTATCCCGACGGCGTACCCACGTTCTGGGCGTTCCTGCAGGGCAAATGCCCCCGCGTGATTCTCGAGGTGCAGCCGCTCGAAATTCCCGCCGCCGTGCGCGAAGCGGAAGCTGCCGAGCGCCGCGCCGTGCTGGCGCAGTGGATACGCGACATCTGGGTGGAAAAAGATCGTCGCATAACCGGCGCCGTGAACGGCGACGCCGTATGTACCTAGAACACTTCGGGCTCGTCGAAGAGCCGTTCTCCATCGCGCCCGATCCCAGCTTTCTGTTTCTGAGCGAAGCGCACAACGAGGCGCTGGCGCACCTCGTGTACGGCTTCACGCATGGCGGCTTCGTGCTGATCAGTGGTGAGGTGGGCACCGGCAAAACCACGCTGCTGCGCAACCTGCTGGACAGCACGCCTGCCGAAGTGGACGTGGCGTTCATCCTCAACCCGCGGCTGACCGTGCGCGAACTGCTGGAAACCCTGTGCGACGAGCTCGGCGTGAACTACGACAAAGCGCGCATGGACAGCGTGAAACGGTACATCGATGCGCTGAACACGCATCTGCTGAAAACCCACGAAGCCGGGCGCAGCACCGTGATGGTGATCGACGAGGCACAGATTCTCACGCCCGCCGTGCTGGAACAGATCCGTCTGCTGACGAACCTGGAAACCAACCATAAAAAGCTGCTGCGCATCATTCTGCTCGGTCAGCCAGAACTGGTGGACATGCTGAACCGCACGGAGCTGCGCCAGCTCTCACAGCGGGTGACGGCGCGCTACCACCTCACGCCGCTGACCCGCGACGATACCGCCCGCTACGTCAACCATCGCCTGGTGAAAGCCGGCGGCAAAGCCGGCACGTTCACCAGCAGCGCGCTGCGCAAGCTCTACCGCTTGAGCCGCGGCACCCCCAGGCTGATCAACATTCTCGCCGACCGCGCCCTGCTGGGCGCGTACACACGCGGGCTGCACGAGGTGTCACCTGCGCTGGTGGCAGGCGCCGCCCGCGAGGTGTTCGGCACCCAGGCGCCCCGTCCCCGGCGCTTTCTACCCTGGATCGCCGGCGCCAGCGCCGCGGTGCTCATCGGCGCAGTCGGCTGGGCCATGCTCACCACCTCGCAGCCCGGCAACCGTCAGGCAGCGTTGACGACGCCACCCGCGCAGACCAGCGCCTCTGCCCCTGCCCAATCGACGCCGCGCGCCCCGACCCCGGCGCCGCCGGCTGTGCAGCAGGCGACGCAACCACTTTTGCCGCCGTCTTCTCCGGCTCCGGCCGGTACCCCGCAAGCCGTCGCTCAGCCCGCGCCGGTCGCCGACACACCGGCACCGCAACCCCAGCCGGTTACCCAAGAGGCGCCTCCCCTGCCCACCGGCGCGGATGCCATCGTGCGACCACCCGGCGCCGGCTTTGCCACTCATCGAAAAGCCTTCCAGCGGGTTTTCGAAGCCTGGGCAGCGGTGTATCCCGACGACGAGACATTGATTCCCTGTGACTTTGCGCCGCGCGTGGGCCTGCAATGCCTGCGACGCAGCGGCGGCTGGAGCGAGCTCGAAACGCTGAATACGCCGGTTGTGCTGGAGCTGTGGGATGATGACAACGCACCGTTCTACGGCGCCATCACCACCACGCAAGCCGCGGGGCCGGACGGCCGCTACTATCGTCTGCACATCGGCGAGCAGGTAGTGCTGGTGCAGCCCCGCGATCTACGGGATCACTGGTTCGGCACTTACGTGCTGCTGTGGCAGACACCACCCGACTACCATGGCAGCCTGCGCCTCGGCGACACGCACGCCAGCGTACGGTGGCTGCGCGACAGCCTCGCAACGGTGCAGCCTGACGTGGCCGTAGGCGCCGCCGACAACCGCTTCGACGACGCGCTGTCCTCGGCCGTGCTCACGTTCCAGCAGCGGGAGAACCTGCTGGCCGACGGGGTGGTGGGTCCGCTCACCTGGATCAAGCTGAGCGAGCGCCTGGCACTGCCCGCGCCGCGGTTGCAGCGTTAGACGGCGGGCACCATGTCCTACATTCTCGACGCACTGAAGAAAAACCAGGCCGAGCAGCAGCAGGCCGGCATGACGGTGGGCCTTTCCAGCCCGCCGCCGGCTCAGCGCGCCGTGAATCCTTGGCTGGTAGTTGTGGGCATCGGTCTACTGCTGAACGCCGGGGTGCTGACCTGGTATGTGCTGTCCGACGAGCCAGCCGTACCCGCAACCGTCGCACTGGCGCCGGCGACCGCTGCGCAGCCCGCGCCCGTGCAGCAGACGCTCCCGTCTCCGCAGCCCCCCGCGCCAACGCCTGCACCAGTGCCCGCAACAGGCGCGCAACCGGCACCGGTAAGCACCCTGCCCGTGCGCCAGCCTTCACCGCCCCCCACCCAAACCGCGGCCGTGACACGGCAGCCGACACAACCGGCACCCGCGCGCGCCAGCCCGCCGCCACCATCCACAGCCAACGCCGAAGGCGAATTCGTGATCGGCCCTTCCGCGCGCGGCACCGCTGCAGCGACCGTGGTGGTGGCGTCCGCGCCCCGGGTATCTCTGACAGCGCTCAGCCCTGCGGAACAGGCACGCTTCGACCGTTTGAGCTATACGAGTCACATCTACACCGACGACCCGACCCTGTGTGCGGTGGTGATCGACGGGACGCGCTATCAGACCGGCGACAGCGTGGAGGAACTGCGCATCGTGGAAATCACCGAAACGGGTCTGGTGTTCGAGCAGGAAGTGGCCGGGGCGCCCCGGCACGTGGTGGTGACACCCTTCGAATAAGGTCGCTGGTCAGCCGACCTTCGGAATGCGGTAGGTTTCGCTCTCGATGAAGATGCGCACCATGTCCGCATCCAGCAGGCCCCGGCGGGCTTCGTCTTCCAGAATGGCAAAGGCTGCGTCGTTGGCGATGGCGGGTTTATAGGGCCGGTCCATCGCCGTGAGCGCGTCGAACACATCGCACACCGCCATGACCCGGCTGGGCAGCGGAATCTGCTCGCCCACCAGCCCGCGCGGGTAGCCGGTGCCGTCCATGCGCTCGTGATGAGCCCCGGCGATGTCGGGTACACCCGCCAGCTCCGGCGGCCAGGGCAGCACCGAGAGAAACTCGGTGGTGTAAACGACATGCGCCTGAATCTCACGGCGCTCTTCCGGTGTGAGACTGCCGCGGCGTACGCTGAGCGTCAGCACGTCCTGGTCTGTGATCACCCCACCCACAGAACCGTCGAACTCGGTGAACGAGTAGGCGCGAATTTCTTCGAGGTGCCCGTAGCTGCCTGCATCCAGCACGTTGGGGCTGTTGGCCTGCTGCACCCAGTCGTAGTACTGGTCCAGGATCGAGAGTTGTTTTTCCAGCTCGCGGTGGATGCGCCGGCGCGCCACATCGACGTCGATGCGCGCGTGATGCAGCAGATCGAGCTCCTGTTCCAGCGCCCGGAAACGCAGCCGCTCTTTCTGCAGCTCGAGGCGGTAGCGGATCACCTCCAGACGCTCGTCGGTCAGCTTGTTGGCTTTGACCAGAATCGCTTCGGGCACGCCGATCTTGCCGAAGTCGTGCAGCAGCGCCGCGTAGCGCACCTCCCGGATGTGCTCGGCCGTGATCGAAAGACCCTTGAAGGCGGGTACGTTGGAGGCGGGCAACGCCTGCAACAGATTGACGGTGGTTTCCGCCACCCGGAAGGAATGGCCACTGGTCGACGGGTCGCGTTGCTCGATGGTTTTGACGCTGGCCTGCACGAAGCTCTCGAAGAGCTGGTTGATGTCCTCCAGCAGGGCGTTTTTCTGCAGCGACACCGCAGCCTGGCTGGCGATGGCCCGCAGCACTTCCGCGGTTTCCTCGCCGAACGGGATCACCACCCCGTCGGGTCGGTTGACGCGATTGATGAACTGCAGCACGCCGACCACATGGCCCCGATGGTCGCACATGGGCAAGGCGAGGATGGACTGGGTGCGATAGCCGGTCTTCTCGTCGAACGAGCGGTTGAACTCGTAAGGCACATCCGGAGGCAGCCGGTAGACGTCCTGGATGTTGAGCTCGTGGCCCGTGCTGGCGACGTAGCCCGCAATGGACTTGGCCGACAGCGGCAGGCGCGTCTCCACCACCGGAAACTCAACGGCATCGTTCTGTGCCAGCTTGAACACCAGGCTCTTCTCGTCACCCTCCCCGGCGTCCACGAGGAACAGCGATCCCGCCTCGCAGGCAGCAATGCGGCGGGCTTCGGTGAGGATGGTGACCAGCAGGTCCTGCTGACTCATCTGCCCGGTGAGAGCGAGCGCAATCTCGTTCAACTGATGCATGCGCTGGCGGCGCTGCGTCACGTCGCGCACGAGCTGATGCACCTTGTGATTCTTGCGCCAGAACGCCGCGGCGTTGCTGAAGATCTGCGGCACGAGGCGTTCGTGCACCTCCGGGTCCACGAAGAAGTCCGACTCTTCCTCGCACTCCGGATCGGTAGTGATCAGCAGCGCGTGGGGGCAGCGCCGACGCAGCTCCACCGTGTCCTGGTGAACCGTGTGCTCCAGCATGGCCACGTCCAGCGCGCGGCTGTCGGTTACGTCACGCAGTGCAAGCACACGCCAGTCGGCCTGCTGCGCGAAGGCCACGAGCCTGGAGCTCGTTTGCGACGCGCAGACAAAGACTGGGGTGTCCGCATATTCCAGCATGAATGACGTGACCCGAAAGGGAGAACCGGGAGTATGCCCCCCGGAAATCAGTCACATGCGTGCCTGCATCACACTTGCAGGGCACGTGTCGGGAAATTTAACGATTCAGCCGCCAGCGGGTCCCAGGGCCGTGGTGAGCCGCCGTTCGATGTCCGCAAGTCGCGAATTCACCGCGACACGGTAGGCATCGATAGATTGAATTGCTTCACTGTTGTCGTTGACCTTGTCCGAGAGATCCGCCTGCAGGCTGGCCACCGACTGACTGGCGGCGTTCACCTTGTCCACGAGATCGCGCTGCCCGCGGACAATCTGCTGCATCTGCAGCTCCAGACTGGTGAGCTGGTCGATGAGCGTCTGCTGCTGCTCGAAGGCGGCTTCGTGACGATCTACCGCCGAGCGCACGTCCCGGGTAGTGGCCTGCACCCCGTTCATGGCGCTGGTGACCTTCGCAATGGCGCTCTCGTTGTCTTTGATCCACTTCCGGTTGCGCTCGTTGGACACCGCCCAGAGCTTGCGGATTTCAGACTCCCAGAAGCCGAGCTGCTCCTGGGTTTCTTCCCCCCCTTGAGACAGGGCGGAATCGGTGGCCATGAGGCGTTGCTCCAGCCGCTCGATACGCTGGTTGGCGCTGGACAGCCGATCTTCACCGGCGATGAGCATCTGCTGCTGATTCGCGATGAACCAGCCGGCCACTGCAAGGCCCGCTATGAGGATGGCAACCATGAGATTCATCCCCAGCATGCGCCCGGTAGACGGCGAACCGCCCGACCGCTTGCCTCCGCCGCCGCGGCGGTAGCCGGTACCTTCCTGGGTGGACAAACCCGGCGCTTGCTTGTCGCTCATGCACGTCTCCTGTTCGCAGCAGCCGGCAGTATAGAAGCGCACAAACAAAAAAAAAGCCTGCCGGAGGGCAGGCTTTCGTTGACGCGCTAAGCGGTGCTCAGATGAATTTCACCAGCCCGGCCAGCACAACCGTCAGGACGAGGCCGCTGACGATGACCCCGCGTACGGTGGTCATGGGACCCTGCTTACCGACGATGGCGTTGACCTCGAGGGCGGCGATGATCACCAGGCAGATGATGATAGCCGTGGTGTTGGCACCGATGGAGCCGCTGGGCAGGTGCGCACTGGAACCCATGAACCAGAGCATGGGAATCGAAAACAGCGTATTGGTGCGCGAGGCAAGCGCAGCCTTGGGTGCCGCGCCTGCCGCTGCCGGGTCTGCTTCTCCGCCGCCTGCAACCGCCTGGTTGGAAGCGATGACCACCTTCTGATTCGGCCAGATGATCAGCCACACGTTCAGGAACATCAGGATGCCGAGCACCGAGCCCACCGTGATGTCCGCCGTCGCGGCAGAGCCTCTGTATCCCAGCATGATCAGGCCCGTCAGGAACGTGAACATCGCCCCCCAGCGAAACCACCACAGCGCCCGCGGCACCAGCTTGGAGAAGGCGTCGACGCGCGCGTCACCGTCAGCCTCCTTGAAGTACTCGGTCTGCACAAAGTTGAAGTAGTACAGCAAACCGATCCACGTGATCCCGAAAAGGAAGTGTCCCCACCGGGCCAGATAATCAACGACCACCATATCCATGGTCAGTGTCCCCCGCTCGTCTTGTTAGAGGCGCGAATATAACGAATCCCCCAACGACAAACCAGCGTACCCCACCGCGTGATACTTGGTTTTTTGGTCGCGCAGACTCATGCCGTGGGGGTTAAATGAAAAAGCCGGGCATAGCCCGGCTTTGTTCACGCATGGGTAGCAGTGACTTACATCATGCCGCCCATACCGCCCATATCGGGCATCCCGCCACCAGGCATACCACCACCACCGGCGTTCTCTTCCGGCAGATCGCTCACCATCGCTTCCGTGGTGATCATCAGGCCGGCAACAGACGCTGCTGCCTGCAGCGCGGTACGGGAGACCTTGGCCGGGTCGAGAATACCCATCTCCAGCATGTCACCGTAAGCGCCGGTTGCGGCGTTGAAGCCCTGGTTACCTTCGAGCGCGGCAACCTTGTCGAGCACAACGGCGCCCTCGGAACCAGCGTTGATGGCAATCTGGCGCAGCGGCGCAGACATGGCCCGCGTCGCGATGGCGATACCGACGTTCTGGTCTTCGTTGTCGCCGGTGGCACCCTGAGCTGCTGCGATGGCGCGTACCAGCGTGACACCGCCGCCAGGAACCACACCCTCTTCAACCGCAGCGCGGGTGGAGTGCAGCGCGTCTTCCACGCGTGCTTTCTTCTCCTTCATTTCCACTTCCGTGGGCGCGCCAACCTTGATTACCGCCACACCGCCAGCCAGCTTGGCCAGGCGTTCCTGCAGCTTCTCGTGGTCGTAATCCGAAGAGGTGTCTTCGATTTCCTGACGGATCTGCTTGATGCGCGCTTCGATGTCAGCCTTGTCGCCGGCACCGTCTACGATCGTGGTGTTCTCCTTGGTGCTGGAAACGCGCTTGGCGGTGCCGAGATCGTCCAGCGTTGCGCCTTCCAGCGTGAGTCCTACTTCCTCGGAGATGACCGTGCCGCCGGTCAGAATTGCAATGTCCTGCAGCATGGCCTTGCGGCGATCGCCGAAGCCCGGTGCCTTGGCAGCAGCAACTTTGACGATACCGCGCATGTTGTTGACTACCAGGGTCGCCAGCGCTTCGCCTTCGATG
>CAZYYJ010000041.1:0-26626 GCA_964651595.1 uncultured Pseudomonadales bacterium
ATGATGCGCGGCACCTTCGCCAACATCCGCATCCGCAACGAAATGGTGCCCGGGGTTGAAGGGGGTTACACCAGACACGTGCCCACCGGTGATGAGCTCAGCATCTACGATGCGGCCATGCGCTATGCGGGGGAAGCTACGCCGCTGGTGGTCATTGCAGGTAAAGAGTACGGCACGGGGTCCAGCCGCGACTGGGCTGCGAAAGGCACCCGCCTGCTGGGCGTAAAAGCCGTGCTGGCCGAGAGCTTCGAGCGCATCCATCGCTCCAACCTCATCGGCATGGGCGTGCTGCCATTGCAGTTCAAAGACGGCGAAGGTCGCACGAGCCTGGGCCTCACCGGGGATGAGATTGTCGATGTAGAGCTGCCTGATGGTGCCACGGAATCGCCCCGTCAGGAGGTGTCGGTCACGGTCAAACGTGCCGACGGGTCCAGCGAGACGATCATGGTTGTGTCCAGGCTCGACACCGACAACGAGATCGCGTACTTCCGCAGCGGCGGTATTCTGCAGTACGTGTTGAATAATCTGGTGGCGGCCGCCGGCTGACATGCGCGCACTGCCGAGGGGCGTGGTCTTCGACATGGACGGCACGCTCCTCGACACGGAGCGGCTCGCCCGCGCCTGCTTCGAGCAGGCCTGTCGCGATGTCGGGTGGGAGCCGGACCTGCCCCTCTACGATCAATGCGTGGGCACTACCCACGAGGCCACAGAAGCGCTGCTGAGGCAGGGTTATGGCCCGGCATTCCCGTACACCGATTTCCAGGCGCGCTGGTCGCAGCATTACAACGCCCACGTTCAACACCGGCCCGTGGATCTGAAGCCGGGCATCACAGAATTGCTGTCCGAGCTGGCCGGCCGGGGTATACCGCTGTGCATTGCCACGTCGTCGCGGCGGCCTGCTGTCGAGGTAAAGCTGCGACTTGCAGAGCTGACCCATTTCTTCGACTTCTACGTGTGCGGCGGCGAAGCAGCCGCCGGGAAGCCGCATCCTGCACCCTACCTGCATGCCGTGGAGCGGCTCGGGTTCACCCCGGCCGAATGCTGGGCGGTGGAAGACTCGGACAACGGGGTCCGCTCTGCTGTGGCGGCCGGCCTGCAGGTCTTTCAGATTCCCGACCTGCTCGCGCCGGGCCCCGCCATGCGCGACCTCGGCCATCAGCTTCTGCCGGATGCGCACGCTCTCGTCGATACCCTTGTCGGACTGGATCCCCGTTAGAACTGTGCGCTGACGCACACTTTGACCGGAGGCTGTGATCCGCATCCTTTCTCCGGCAAGAAAATTGTGATCCGCGTTGAGGGTTCGTTCAGGTTGCTCGTCTAAGCTTCTGTGGTATCGCCCGAGAGAGAGAAGCAGTTTCGTGATCAATCGAACGCAGTCCCGTCTGATTGCTCAGGAAAGGGAGAACGAACGGCGTCGCGCGCAGCGTGCGCAGGCTGGTGATCAGCAGGCCGACAACACCGTCCGCATCGAAGATTTCCGCAAGCAGGCCCCCGCAGACGACGCCGAAGCCGCAGCGCCTGCGCGGGTGCAACGCGCCTGACCGATCAGCCCGCAGCCTGTGCCTGTGAGCTGAGATCCACCGCGGTCAGCATACGATCGCGTGTCGCGAACCACTCGCCGGCATAGTCGCAATCCCGATAGGTGTTGAAGTAGGGCCCACCCTCCGTGTAGTGCACGAGGGCAGCGTCCTCGGTGTAAGCGTCGTAGCCCACCAGATGGTTCCATACCGGCGGCAGCGCCCCGATCTCCTCATCGTTGTCCAGCCACTTGAACTGGTGCAGCTCCAGCCCTGAGGCGCTGTTGACGTAGTCCGCGGTCAGCGCACGACACCGGGCGCAGTTCAGCAGCATGACGCTCGACCAGTTTTTCTTCGCGTAACGCGTCTGAATTCTGTCGTTGAATTTGACCGTGTTTTGCGGCTCATGGTCGTGCTTCACGACCTGCACCGCATAGCGTTCGTCGCGCTGCGCCCACAGCTCGGCGATGTCGCGCCGGCACAGCATGTCGCAGTCCATGAACAGGGCCCAGCCCTCGTAGCCGGCAAGAAACGGCACCAGGAAGCGCGAGAAGGAAAACTCGGTGGACGCCAGCGCATGCTCGCCGCGGCGGAAATAGGGGGTGAGCTGGTTGAGCATCACGGGGCTGATGGCGACGGGCTCGGATGCGCGCTCCTGAATGCTGTGTGCCAGCACGTGCCAGGCGACAACCTCGGTGCGGTCCCAGCCGATGAAAACGCGGATGGGATCAAGCACGGCTGAGGGCCTCCGCCAGCGTTGCGATGGGGTGCTGCCACGTTTCCAGCCGCTGCTGACGGTACAGGTGCACGTCCGGGTACCAGGGCGCGCGGCTGCCTTCCCGGAACCAGTGCCAGACCGGCCGCTTGCTGAGCAGTACGTGGGTGCGCACACCCAGGGCACCGGCCATGTGCACGGATGCGTTGGACACCGAGACCAGCTCGTCCAGCGCCGCCAGCTGGGCCGCAGCGCCATCCAGATCAGTGAGCGGGTCGCAGTCCTGATCGATGTGCACCTGATAACCGTGCTGCGCTGCATGGGCACGAAGCGCCTCGGCACCTTCGCCGTACTGCACGCACACGAAAACACAGCCCGGCAGCGTCAGGATCGGCAGCAGATCGTCCAGGGGGATGCTCTTGCCTGCGCCATTGACGTCGCTGTGACTCAGCCACGCCAGGCCGATGATGCGTTGTCCCGGGTAAGCCGCCTCGTAGCGCCCTCGAAAGAGGGCCGTCTCGTCGGGATCGGCAGAGAGATAGGGGTGGGGCGCCGGTAGCTTGTCTTTGTGTTCCCGCAGATGCAGCAGCATCTCACCCATGGGAGCAAAGCCGTCGAACGCCGGTTGATCCGCTTCAGCGATGGCTTCGCAGAACGTCACGTGCGGCATGCTGCGCGTCAGCAGGGGAATCAGTCGCGGGTCGCTGACCAGCGTAACCTCCATGCCCGCATTCACGAGATCACCCATGGCGCTGGCGAAGATGATCTGGTCGCCCACGCCCTGTTCCTTGGTGAGCCACAGACGGTATCCGGGTTGCAGTTGTCCCTGCCAGCGCGGTACGCCCGTAGCGGTGAT
This sequence comes from uncultured Pseudomonadales bacterium, assembly GCA_964651595.1. Classification (GTDB taxonomy): domain Bacteria; phylum Pseudomonadota; class Gammaproteobacteria; order Pseudomonadales; family Azotimanducaceae; genus UBA4421. The sequence goes on from CAZYYJ010000041.1 coordinate 3,089, forward strand.
CGGCTTGTGCATGCGCTCCAGCAGCGAGCGCGCATGCCAGCCCTGGTGCAGACGTCCCTCGCTGAGCAGGGCCACCGCGTGCAGGGCGTTGCCCTCGTCACTCTCGGGCGCAAGCTGTACTGCGCGAGCGAGGGGCGCAATGGCCTCGTCAGTGGCGCCGAGCATGGTCAATGCCCGGCCTTCGTTCACCCACGCTTCGACATCGTTGGGACCCAGCTCCACGGCGCGGTGAGCCAGCGCACGCAGGGTACCTACGTCTTCGTCGCTCATCGTGGACGCGCGGGCGTGGTTGTAACACAGCAACAGCACCAGCGCGTTGAGATCGCTCAGGTTGGCACCTTCCATCTCGACACATTGTTCCGCATAGGCGAGGGCATCTTCGTAGCGCTCCAGCGCCATGCAGCATTTGCGCAGCAGACGACAGGTATCAAAGCTGGGCTTCAGCGCATGGTCTGCGCACAGCGCCTCGACGGCTTCGGCGTTGCGGTCGAGATTGCGCAGAGAGAAACCCAGGTTGTAGTGCGCCGCCGGGTGTGCGGCATTGCAACGGATGGCGCGCTTGTAGTGAGCGACGGCTTTTTCGTGTTCGTTGCTGCCGGCAAACGCGAGGCCAAGATTGTAGAAGGCGTCCGCGTCGGTTTTACGCGCACGCGAAACGTGCTCGAGCAACGGAATGGCTGCGGCGTGCTCGCCGCGCGCCAGGTGCAGAGCGCCCAGCAGCGATTTCACGTCGGCGTTGCGTGGATATTTGCGGCGGAGGCGCCGGTAGGCGTTTTGTGCGGCATCCAGATCGCCGCCGAGATGCGCTTCGCGGGCCGCGACCAGTCGTGCCTGATCGCTGGCCGACATTCGCTCTTTCATGCGCGTCCTTGCAAGGGTCGTTCTTCAGCGTAGCAGCCCTGCGCGGAAGCGCCCGCCGGCTGGCGCTTTCTGTGCCTTGACTACACTTCCTATGACGCCCACCGCACGGAGCCAGCCGATGACAGCAGCCCCCGACGTTCGAGACCCGGAGACCGCCTACAGCCGTACCCATCCGAGTCCGCGCTATTACGAGCTGTTGCAGCAGTATCAGGCTCTGCATACGCACGGTGCGCCGGAGCAGGGTGTGGCTGCGCACCAGATGTTTCCGGGCCAGAGTCTTCTGCAGCACGTGAGTACCCTCATTCAGCTCACGCAGCGCTTCGGGTTTCACTCGATGCTGGATTTCGGCTGTGGCAAGGGCATGCTGTACCGGCCCGTCAACGACATCCGGTTGAGCGACGGGCGCAGCTACAGCTGCCTGCAGGAGCTGCTGGGGTTGCCGGCGGCGCTGTACGATCCAGGCTATCTGCCGTATGCGTCTCGCCCTGAGGAGCCTGCGGACCTTGTGGTGTGCACCGACGTGCTGGAACACTGTCCGGCCGAGGACATCCCGTGGATTCTGGATGAGCTGTTCAGCCTCAGCCGGGTCTTCGTCTTTGCCAATATCGCCTGCTACCCGGCCAAGAAGGTGCTGCCGAACGGCGAGAACGCCCATTGCACCGTGGAGCCTGTGGAATGGTGGCAGGATCGTATCAGCGAGGTGGCCGCCGCCTATCCGGAGCGGTACTACCGCTTTGACTGCACGTTACCGGACGCCTCGCTGGCGACGATCACAAACGCTTCTTAGGCGCCGCGCTGCCTGCCGGTGGCCGGGCCGGCTTTGCCGGCTTTCGATCGTCCCGCCCGGGCTGCGGGTTTACGGGCCGCGGCCTTGCGCGGCGCGCGCGCGGGTGTGGCTGCGGCGAGGGTCAGAAACTGACGGGCGAGCTTCGGGCCGGCACCTGCGTCCTCATGTTTGAAAAACACGAAGGCATCACCGGCGCCATGAGCTTCAATGGCTTTGAGCCAGCGTTGCAGCTGGGTTCTGGTGTAGCGTTCGCCGCGCAGGCGGAAATACAACGGGCCCGCTGACGGCGGGGCGTTCATTGCCTTCCGGGCGTCGAGGGCGCCAGAGCCATCGTCGTTGACGACGAGCCCCCGCGGTCCGAGCACATCTGCCAGTTCTGCCGCCGCGCCGGCTTCGAACCAGGAATCATGGCGGAACTCGAACACGGCCGGCAGGTCCGGCGGCAGCAGAGCGACGAAGCTTGCCAGGCGTTCTAGGTTGCGGGGGAAATTCGGTGGCAGTTGAAACAGCAGCGCGCCGAGCTTGCCGCCCAGCACCCGCGCACGGTCGACGAGATATCCCAGCGGTTCTTCGGGCTCTTTCAGCCGTTTGAGATGGGTGATGCGCCGGCTGGCCTTGAGGACAAAACGAAAGTCGTCGGGGACAGCGTCGCGCCACGCTTCCACCACATGCGTTTTCGGCATGCGGTAAAACGTATTGTTGATTTCGACGGCTGGCAGTTGCGAGGCGTAGAAGCTCAGCCAGCCGTCGGCGCCCAGTTCCTCCGGATAAAAGCTGCCGCGCCACTCTTTGTAGCTGTAACCGCTGGTTCCTGCCCGGACGTGTACGGTCATTGGCGGCCCTCCGGAGGTGGGCTTGGTGGTGGTTTAATCTTCCGGGTTCAGCCCCATGAGCTGTGCCGGCGTGAGGGCCAGCGCTTCCGCCACGTCGTTGTAGAACGTGATCTCGCGGTCGCTGACGCGGCCATCGGCATTGACCACGTCGGCCAGGGCCTGGGCGATGCTGAGGCGGTCTTCCCAGCCCAGCTTCTTCGCGGACGAGCTGATGTAACGGTCCAGCGGCGCGCGCTCGTAGATGGCCGAGTGGGCGGCCACGCGGATCTCTGCGTCGGGAATGTCCTCGCCGGTGCGTTCCTTCAGCACCTCGCGGACTTTCGTCACTTCGATGGCCTTGATGTTGGTGTCTGCCGACGTGGCACGGGCAAGCGTCATCAGCATGACCTCTTTGGCCAGCTGAGCCTGTTCCTCCGGCGTGATTTCGCTGCCGCCGCCGAAGAATTTCAGCACTGCGTCCAAGCTACTCGAGATCGGCATACCTGTATCCGTCGTCAATACGTGTGCGGGTATTCTTTCGCGATGACGGGAATGAGTCAACGCGCCTCAGAGCGTGTGCCGGGGGCGTTTTGCGGTCAGCGAAACAAGTCGTCCAACTTCCGCCGGGCTTCATCGGCGGGCGTCCCGGGCGCGGCTGAGGCGTTGTCGTCGTCGCCCGGTCTGGCATCCTCCGGCGGGTCTTCCGTCCCGCCGAACAGATCATCCAGACCGGCCCGGGCATTGTCGGCCCGCGTGGTGGTCGTGCCCGAGAAAGCCTGGCTCGTGGGCGCAAAAAAATCGCAGAAATTGGCGTTCTCTTTCTGTAGAGGCGGGTCGGCCCGGTCCTCGAAGCACTGCATGGTGCGTTGCGGATCGTAGTGCCGGCACATGCGACAGCAGTGCAGCTCGTTGAAACACGCGCTGCATGCTGCGTGGCGACTGATGGGCCGCGGCACGTCCGCCAGGCTTGCGCCACAGTTCCAGCAGACGAGCTCAGCCGTCACGGCGCCACCTCGCCGTGCGCCCAGGCCCGGATGAGGTGGTGGGCGATGGCCATGGGCCCCGGCACGCGCAGGTTGGGGTTGTTCTCTTCCAGCGCAGCCAGGATCTCGTCGCGGTGAAACCACTCCACAGCGGCCATCTCAGCCTCGTCGATGGTGATCGCCTGGGTTTCCGCTACGCCGTGGCAGCCGATCATGAGCTGAGACGGAAACGGCCAGGGCTGGGAAGAATGGTAGGAGACCGGGCCCACCTGCACGCCGGCCTCTTCCCGCACCTCGCGGCGCACGGCGTCCTCGATGCTTTCACCCTGGTCGATGAAGCCGGCCAGGGCGGAGAAAAAATTTGTCCGCGCCATGAACCCCTGGGACTTGCCCAGCAGACAGCGTTCGCCGCCGGGCCGGTCGACAATGAGCATGATCGCGACGGGGTCTGTGCGGGGAAAGATGTGCTTGTTGCAACCGGTGCAGCGGCGAATCTGGCCGCCGCGCTCCGCCCTCGTGGGTGCACCGCACTGCGCGCAGAAAGGATTGCGCCGGTGCCAGTCAAGCTGCGCGCGCGCCTGGGCCAGAATGCCCGTATCGGGTAGTGCGAGGTTCGCGGCGACGCGTCGGCAGTCGGTGAACTCCAGGTGCTCGTGGTCCGCTTCCAGGGCAACGGCGAAGTGCGGCACCTCGTCTTCGCCGGTGTGCTCAACGCCGAGAAAGACGAGCTGAGAATGGGCATGTAACGCAAGCTCCGCCGCGCTGTGCCAGTGCAGCGCCTGCGCCGGGTTTTCGTTACCGGTGCTGGTGTCGAGGGTGGCGACGTTCAGGTCGAAAAACGGCAGGAAGCGTGCGTCCGGGTGGCCCTGCAGACGGGTGATGTGGGCTTCGTCGCGCCGCAGGACCTCGCCGCGGTCGAAAGGATTGGCGGCGAAGGTATGCACGGTTTCGCTGGACAAGCGCTGATCCTGTGGTGACGGCGGGACGATGGTAGCAGAACACCCGGAGGCCCCGTAAGATCGAGGCGTTACCAGCGGAGGGCTCCAGATGATCGAACGCATTCCTTTCGGCAGCACCGGACACGACAGCTCCCGCGTGCTCTTCGGCGCCGCCGCCCTTGGCGCCATGCGCCAGGAAAAAGCTGACGCCACGCTGGCCATGCTGGACGCCTACGGCATCAATCACATCGACACAGCCTCGGGTTACGGTGAGTCCGAGTTGCGCCTGGCGCCATTTCTTGCCGAGCGTCGGGCCGACTTCTTTCTCGCGACCAAGGCCCGTGCGCGCACGAAAGCCGAGGCGGCGGCGGAGTTGAAAGCGTCCCTGGAGCGCATGCAGGTGGCGCAGATCGATCTCATCCAGATGCATAACCTTACCCAGCAGGATCAGTGGCAGACCGCCATGGGTGCCGGTGGGGCGCTGGAAGCGCTGGTGGAGGCGAAGGAGGCGGGCCTGGTGCGTTTCATTGGCGTCACCGGCCACGGCACGTACGCGCCGAGCCTCCATGTCCAGAGTCTCAAGCGCTATCCCTTCGACGCCATTCTGGTGCCCTACAACTACAGCATGATGGCCGACCCGGTGTACGCCGAAGACTTCGAGGCGCTCTACGAACTCTGCCAGGCCCGTGGCGTGGCCATGCAGACCATCAAGAGCATTGCCCGGCGACGGTGGCGGGAAGATGATCCCGAGCGTCATTTCAGCTGGTACAAACCGATCACGGAACCGGAGCCGCTGAAGCGGGCCGTGGATTTCGTGCTGTCGCGCCCGGGGCTGTTTCTGAACAGCTCCAGCGACGCGGGACTGCTGGATCTCACGCTGCGCGCCGCCGGTGAGCCGGTGGTGGCTCCCAGCGCTGAAGCGCTGGAAGCCGATTCGCAGGCGCTCGGGATCGAGAAGCTGTTCGTCCGGGATGTGTCGGACGACGTGTTTCCCGCGTAGGTGCCGCGGCGCCGGCGGTGCTGCGGTTAAGCCTGCACGACGATCTCGTTTGCCAGGGATCGGCCTTTCTCGGCGTCGGCCATGAACTCCGGCACCTGATCGAAGTTCAGATAGTCGTAGATCTCCGGCGCCATGGAGTCGATCTGCGTCGCGTAGGCCAGATACTCCTCCGGGCTCGGCAGCTTGCCCAGCACCGACGCGATGGCGGCAAGCTCGGCAGAAGCCAGGAAGACGTTCGATCCCTGACCCAGCCGATTGGGGAAGTTGCGCGTTGAGGTCGAGACGCACGTAGAGCCCGCCTGTATGCGCGCCTGGTTGCCCATGCACAGACTGCAACCCGGCATTTCCGTGCGCGCGCCCGCCTGTGCGTAGATGTTGAAGTAACCTTCCTCCATGAGCTGCTGCTCGTCCATTCTGGTTGGCGGTGCAATCCACAGACGCGTGGGAATCACCTCGCCGGCAGCCTGCAGCAGCTTGCCCGCGGCGCGGAAGTGGCCGATGTTGGTCATGCACGAGCCGATGAAAACCTCGTCGATCTGCGTACCGGCAACCTCGGACAGAGGCTTCACGTCGTCGGGATCGTTCGGGCACGCGAGCAGCGGTTCGGTGATCTTCGACATGTCGATTTCGATCACCTCCGCGTACTCCGCGTTTTTGTCGGCGCGCAGCAGCTTGGGATTCTCCAGCCACTCTTCCATGGCGCGGGCGCGCCGTTCCAGCGTGCGCACGTCGCGGTAACCGTTGGCGATCATCCAGCGCAGCATGACGACGTTGGAGCGCAGATACTCGGCCACCGAGTCTTCGGAGAGCTCGATGGTGCAGCCGCCGGCCGAGCGCTCGGCGGAGGCATCGGACAGCTCGAAGGCCTGCTCTACCGTGAGATCCGGAAGTCCTTCGATCTCCAGGATGCGGCCGTTGTATACGTTCTTCTTGCCTTTCTTCTCCACCGTCAGCAGCCCGCGCTGCAGCGCTTCGTAAGGAATGGCATTGACCAGATCGCGCAAGGTGATGCCCGGCTGCATTTCACCCGTGAAACGCACCAGCACCGATTCGGGCATGTCCAGCGGAATGACGCCGAGGGCTGCACCGAAGGCCACGAGGCCGGAACCGGCGGGGAAAGAAATGCCCAGCGGGAAGCGTGTGTGGGAGTCACCCCCCGTGCCCACCTGGTCGGGCAGCAGCATGCGGTTGAGCCAGCTGTGGATGATGCCGTCACCGGGACGCAGGGAGACACCCCCGCGGTTGTGGATGAAGTCCGGCAGCGTGTGCTGTGTCTCGATGTCCACGGGTTTGGGATAAGCCGCGGTGTGGCAGAAGCTCTGCATGACCAGATCGGCAGAAAAACCCAGACATGCCAGTTCCTTCAGCTCATCGCGTGTCATGGGGCCGGTGGTGTCCTGAGAACCCACGGTACCCATCCGCGGTTCGCAGTAGGTGCCCGGGCGGATACCCTGGCCTTCGGAGAGCCCGCAGGCCCGGCCGACGATCTTCTGGGCCAGCGTGAACCCGGCGGTGGATTCACCCGGATCTTCGGGGCGTCGGAACACGTCCGTGGGACCCAGGCCCAGCGTTTCCCGCGCCCGCTCCGTCAGGCTTCTGCCGATGATCAGCGGAATGCGGCCGCCGGCTTTCGCCTCGTCCAGCAGCACATCGGTTTTCAGCTGGAAGGTGCTGATCACCTCACCGGCTTCGTTGACGATTTCGCCCGCGTAGGGCCGGACCGTGATGGTGTCACCCATCGCCATGCGATCCACCGAGCACTCGATGGGCAGGGCACCCGAATCTTCCACCGTGTTGAAGAAAATCGGCGCAATTTTGCCGCCCAGCACCACGCCGCCCTGGCGTTTGTTGGGCACGAAGGGAATGTCGTCGCCCATGGTCCACAGCACCGAGTTGGTAGCGCTCTTGCGGGAAGAGCCGGTGCCGACCACGTCGCCCACGTAGGCGACCGGGTTGCCTTTGTTCTTGAGGGCGTCGATCTGCTCGATGGCGTTGGTAATGCCCTCCCGGGGGTTTTTCAGCATGGCCAGCGCGTGCAGCGGAATGTCAGGCCGCGACCAGGCGTCCTGGGCCGGGGACAGATCGTCGGTGTTGGTTTCGCCGGTCACCTTGAAGACGGTGAGCGTAATCTCCTCAGGTACGTCTTCCCGCGCTTTGAACCACTCGGCATCAGCCCACGACTGCAGCACAGCCTGAGCGTGTGCGTTACCGTTCTTGGCCTTGTCTGCCACGTCGTGGAAGGCGTCGAACATGAGCAGCGTGGACTTGAGCTGCTCTGCCGCAAGCGGCGCAAGCTCTGCGTCGTCGAGCAGCTCGACGAGGGGCATGATGTTGTAACCCCCCAGCATCGTGCCCAGCAATTCTGTGGCTTTCGCTTTGTCGATGAGCGCGCTGGTGGTTTTGCCCTGGGCGATATCGGCCAGAAACGCTGCCTTCACGTAGGCGGCGTCGTCCACGCCGGGTGGCACGCGATTGGTCAACAGATCCATCAGGAAAGCCTCTTCCCCGGCGGGCGGGCTCTTCAGCAGTTCCACGAGCTGCGTGACCTGCTCGGCGGAAAGGGGTTTGGGCGGTATGCCCTGTTCTGCGCGTTCTGCCGCGTGGGCGCGATAGTCTTCCAGCATGCCTAACCTCGTCTCTGCATTGGTCTGGCGGGCGGTTGCCCGAATCGGCGCGAACTATAGCGGATTGCTAATACATGCGTAAAATGTATAGTTTTGATGAATAGCATAGAAAAAATCGATATAAAGTATGGACCTGGATCTGATGAAATCGCTGGTGGCTGTAGCCGATGCGGGCGCAATCACGGAAGCCGCCGGTCGTCTGGGCCTTACCCAGCCGGCGTTGACCCGCCGCATACAACAGCTCGAAGAGGTTTTCAGTGCGGAGTTGCTGAGCCGCAGCCGCAAAGGCGCGCGCCTCACGGAAGCGGGAGCGATGGTGGATCGCGAAGCGCGGGTGCTCATCCGCCGCTACGAGAACCTTCAGGCCGAGGTGGCCAGCCAGCAGAACGCCGAAAGCGGCACCGTGAGAATAGGCGGCGGCGCCACTGCGGTCTCGTTCATCCTGCCGGATGCCATTGCGCGTTTTCAGCGCTCCTATCCGCGGGTGCGCTTCCAGGTGAAAGAAGCCAGTTCCTCGGAGATAGCCGCTGACGTCGCTGCCGGTGCGCTGGAACTGGGGCTCGTCACGCTGCCCGTGCGCACCACGGATCTCGAGGTTCGGCCCATGGTCGAGGACCACGTGGTGCTGATAGCTGCTCCGGACAACCCGCTCGCGGCCCTCGCGCAGGTGGACGTGGTGCAGCTCGACGGCCAGAGTTTCGTCGGCTTCGAAGCAGGCAGTGCCATCCGCCAGATCGTGGACACCGCGATACGCGAAGCCGGTGTGGCGATCAACGTGGTGATGGAATTGCGCTCCATACCGGCCATCGTGCGGATGGTGGCCACAACGGGCTCGCTCGCCTTTGTCTCCCAGATGGGCGTGCAGAATCAGGATCTCGTGCGGGAGATTGGCGTGCGGGGCTTAACGATCACCCGTCGTCTTGGTCTCGTGCGGCGCAAGGAGGCAACGCTGGCGCCCGCGGTTGAGCAATTCGCGCAGCAGTTCCTGCCACTGGCACCGCCGTGATTGCGGGCCTTCGTGTCGTCGGGTCTGCAGCTACGGTGCGTGGTTTACCGGTGCAAAGGGCCTGAAGGCAGGCTCGAAGGGCTTGCGGGGCGCAGGTGCGGGGGGTGGTGCCACCGCCGGAGAGCGTCGTCGATGCGGGGGCGCAAAGAACAGGGGATAGCGGTAGTCCACCACGACAGGTTCGGGCGGTTGCACCGGCGGCGGGGCAGGGGCCCGTGCCTGCTCGCGCTCCCGGCGTTCTTCCGCCAGCGCCCGGGCCATGGACGCCATGTCTGCGACGATACGTCGGGTTTCCTCTGCAGCGGCGGGTGTCACTGCCGGTACGTCCAGGCGTGTTGCGGTAAAACCATCCAGGGCGGCGTCTGTGAAGCTGGCTTCGCCATCGGCGCCTGTGCCCACGAACATGACCTCGCCCCACGCGGGCGTCGCACTCGCGAAGCACATAATGACTAGTAATTTGCGCATAGGTCTACGATACCACATTACATCTTCGACGCTGGTCGCCACACCATGCGCCAACCTGCCTGTCGGTTGCCTGAACGTAGCCCGTGCGTCGGACACATGGACAGGCTTCAGGCTCTGGGCGTATGCACTTCTACGACGTTAATCTTCTGTGTGGTGTCGAGCACACGATTCAGCGAGCCCGATTGAAAGCCGCCCAGATCGAGCGCCACGTAGTGATAGCCGGCGGCGCGGATGCGCTCGTTCAGCTCGCCGTGCTTCTCCAGCGCCAGCGCAAACTGATCGGCCGGCAGTTCCAGGCGTGCCACGTCTCCGTGGTGGCGCACGCGGCATTGAGTGAAGCCGAGCTCGCTCAGCACGTCCTCGGCGGCCTCCACGCGTTCCAATAGCTCCAGCGTGATATGGGTGCCGTAGGGAAAGCGGCTGGACAGGCACGCCGCCTGCGGTTTCTCCGCGTTCTTCAGACCCAGCTCCCGGGCCAGCGCGCGGATGTCGGCCTTGTGGAATCCGGCTTCGACAAGGGGCGAGCGCACCGAAAAATTCTCCGCGGCCATCAATCCGGGGCGGTGGTCGCCGAGGTCGTCGAGGTTGGTGCCGTTCAGCACAACACCGACGGTTTCGGTTTCAGCCAGCTCATCGAGGTAGGTGTACAGCGAGGTTTTGCAGTGAAAACAGCGGTTGGTGGGGTTGGCACGATACTCGGCCTTGGACAGCTCGTCGGTGACGATCACCTTGTGCTGTATGCCCCACTCGTCGGCCAGCGCCTGGGCCAGCGCCAGGTCGCTGCGCTTCAAACTCGCCGATGCGCTGGTGACGGCCAGGGCCTGTCTGCCCAGCACCTCGCCGGCGACGTAGGCCACCAGGGAGCTGTCGATGCCACCGGAGAAGGCAATGATGGCGCTGTCGTACTGCGCCAGATTGGCCTTCAGGGCGGCGTACTTCCCGGCAATGTCCGGGTCGGAAAGGGCGTTCTCCATGATGCGATGCTACAAACGATTGATCATGTTGGCCAGATAGCCGGCGCCGAAGCCGTTGTCGATATTCACCACGGACAGCCCCGAGGCGCAGCTCGTCAGCATGCCCAGCAGCGCCGCCACGCCATCGAAGGCAGCGCCGTAGCCCACACTCGTGGGCACGGCGATCACCGGTTTGTCCACCAGCCCGCCGACGACGCTGGGCAGCGCCCCTTCCATGCCGGCGACCGCGATGAGCACCCGCGCCTGGCGCAGGTCGTCGATGCGGGCCAGCAGCCGGTGCAGACCCGCCACCCCCACGTCGAACACGCGATCGACCATGTTGCCGTAAAACTCGGCGGTCAGTGCCGCTTCTTCCGCGATCGCGTGGTCGGACGTACCAGCGGTGACCACGGCAACGCGGGTGGGCGGAGCGTCAGGGGTCTGCTGGACGATGGTGAGAATGCCGCTTTCCGGGTGGTATGTGCCCGTGGGAGAAAACGTGGGCAGGTGGGCGTATTTGTCACCGTCGAGGCGGGTCACCAGAACGTTGGTGCCTTTCTCCAGCAGTGCCTGCACGATATCGGCGATCTGTGTGGCCGTTTTGCCCTCACCGAAGACAACTTCGCCGGCGCCCTGGCGGCGCTCGCGGTCGTGGTCCACGACCGTGTGGCCGAGATCCTGAAAGTACTGGGCATCGATGGCGGCGCGCGCATGATCCAGGGGCATCTCACCCGCCTGCACGGCCTTTAGAACGTCTTCAATGGACAAGCGGGGATCAGCTCCTTTCAAGGTGCGCCACAGGCAGCAGAATCAGGCAATGCGCTCGGGGCTCAGCATGCGGTGAGTGGGTGCGCACAGACCGGCAATGTCGATACCGTTGGGGCACGCGTCAGCACACGGTTCCCCGGAGCACGACAGACAGGCTGCCGCGTTCACGTCCAGCAGCGCGTACTCGTCGCGGGCAAACTCGACATCCTGATAGTCCGTCGCGTACATACGTGTGCGCAGCACATCCGAGATGGGCACCTCGTAGGGACACGATCCCGTGCACAGATTGCAGGCGTGTTTGCAGTAGTTGGCGCCGTTGAGATGGGCGTAGCGGTCCAGCAGCGCCCGTTGCGCCCGGGATACCTCCCGCGCGCCGGAGGCGCCCAGGTACTCGTCGATATCGGCTTCGCTGCGCATGGTGATGATCAGGGCGTCCACGTCCGGGTTTGACAGCACCCAGCTGAAGGCCGCCTGCGCAAACGTTGCGCCCTGATCCTCATAGGGACGCATGTCGTTGAGCCGTGCACCCATGAGGGTCTTCATGGCCACGACGCCCACGTCCTGTTTTTTTGCTTTGGCAATGGCTCGCGGCAGATCGGGCTGGGTGGCAATCCAGTCGACGCCGCGGGTAAGCCCTTCGTAGAACTTCGGATCCTGACCAAAGTTGTAAGCGACCAGCATCACGTCGATCAGGTCGTTGTCCAGCGCATGGTCCAGGCAGTCGATCAGGTAGCCGCCATGACCGGAGATGCCGGTGAAACGGATCTTGCCCTGGGTTTTCGCTTTCTCCGTGAAGGCGAGCCATTCCGGATTGCCCACCACGGCCGGGTCGTTCACCGCGTGGTTCATGTACACGTCCACGTAGTCGGTCTTCAGGCGACGCAGGGAACCCTCGAGGTCTTCCATCATGCGCTCGGCGCTGGTGTTGGCGCGGGTGATCGTCTTGGACACCAGGTAGGCCTTGTCTCTGCGGCCGGCCAGCGCGTTGCCGATTACCGTCTCGGATGTGCCGCCCGTGTAGCCTTCGGCGGTGTCGATGTAGTTCACGCCCAGGTCGAGCGCGTGGTGCACCAGGTTTTCCTGCCCGGCGCGCAGTCGCGAGGAGCCGAAAGAGATGTCGGACACTTCCAGCCCGGTGCGGCCGAGGCGACGGTAAGATTTCACACCTTCGGCGCCGCCGCTGGGCGCCTGGGCGCTTGCACCGCGGCCAACGAGCAGGCTGCCGGCGCCGGCGACGGCGCTGGTTTTCAGAAAGCGGCGGCGGTGGCTGCTGCTGGGGGACTCACTGGAACGTTCGGACACGTTGGCTCCTCCTGGACTGGTTTGTCAGATCTTTCAGATTGCTTCGAACAAACCGGCAGCGCCCATGCCTTTGCCAATGCACATGGACACAATGCCGTATTTCGCGTTGCGCCGCTTCAACTCCCGCAGGACACCGCCGGTCAGGCGTGCGCCTGTCATGCCGAAAGGGTGTCCGATGGCAATGGAGCCACCGTTGACGTTGTACCGGTCGTTGTCGATTCCCAGACGATCACGGCAGTACAGGCATTGGCTGGCGAACGCTTCATTTAGCTCCACGAGGTCAATGTCGTCCAGCGACAGGCCTGTGTAGTCCAACAATTTGGGAATGGCGAACACCGGACCGATGCCCATCTCGTCCGGCTCGCAGCCGGCGACCGTGAAACCGCGGAAATAGCCCATGGGCTCGAGGCCCAGTGCCTCCGCTTTCGCTTCGGTCATCAGCAGCGCCATGGCGGCGCCGTCGGAGAGCTGCGAGGCGTTGCCGGCGGTGACAGAGCCGCCATCTTCGAATGCCGGACCGAGCTGCGTGAGACCTTCGAGGGTGGTGCCCGGACGATTACATTCATCGCGGTCCACCACGCCGTCGACGATCTCGGTGGCTTTCGTCTCCTTGTCGACGACCTTGCGCCATTTCACCTGCATGGGCGCAATCTCGTCGGCGATATGGCCTGCTTCTGCGGCCGCAGCGTAGCGCTGCTGGCTCTGCAGGGCGTACGCGTCCTGGGCTTCGCGCGTGACCTGGTACCGGCGCGCGACCACCTCGGCGGTATTCCCCATGGCCATGAAGATGTCGGGTTTTTCTTCCAGAAGCCGGGCGTTTTCCTCGTGCTCGCCGGGCGTCCCGCGGGACAGGCCGGTGATGGATTCGACGCCGCCGGCCATGATGATCTCAGCGCACCCGCTGTTGATCTGCGTAGCCGCAAAGGCAATGGAATTGAGTCCCGAGGAGCACGCGCGACTGATGGTGCTGGCCGGCACGGTGATCGGCAGCTGCGACAGGGCCACCGCGTGCCGTGCCACGTTGGCAGACTGTTCACCAACCTGGCGCCCGCAGCCGAGAATGACGTCCTCCACCGCTGCCGGGTCCAGGCCCGGATTGCGCTCGAGCAGCGCATCGATGCAGTGCGCCACCAGATCGTCCGAGCGCGTGAGATTGAAAGTGCCGCGGTGCGCCTTGGCGAGGCCGGTGCGGATGCAGTCGACGATGACAACGTTGTTCACGGGTGCCTCCCGGTCTATGGATTCAGCTTGTGGATTGCTCGCCCGCGCCTATGGTGCCGTTTGCGAGCAGCGCGTCGATGTCTTTGTCAGTCAGCCCGGCGCCGCCGAGCACGCTGCGTGTGTGTTCGCCCACCCGGGGCGAGGGACCCCGGGGTCCGACATCGGCGTTGGCGAAACGCATGGGGATATTGACCGTGCTGTAGGTGCCTGCCTCGGGATGCTCAATGCGCGGGAACATGCCCAGCGCCTGCGCATGGCGGTCGGCGGGGACTTCGTGCAGGCCCAGAACCGGTCCCCAGATCAGGCCGGCTTTGTCGAAGATCTCCCCCCACTCGTCACGCGTGCGTTTAGCCAGCGCGGCGTCGATGAGGTTGATCAACTCCGCCATGTTGCGGTAGCGCAGGCTCGAGTCGGCAAAGCGTTCGTCGTCGATGAGCTCCTCCACTTCCAGGGCCTGGCACATGCGCGGCCAGTACGGCGGATCGGGCAGCATGTTGAACACCACCCACTTACCGTCGCCGCAGGGAAAACGGTTGGCGGTGATCGCAAGCATCTGCTTGCGGGCCCGGCGGCGCACCGGCGCCAGGTCGTTGGAGGTAACGGCGTAGTCGCTTGCCTGGGTCCACACTGCGGTTTCGTAGAGAGAGGTTTCCACCACCTGGCCTTCGCCGCTGCGCTCAGCCAGGCGCAGGGCCGCGAGGATGGCGCTGACGAGCGCGAGCCCCGTGGTGTGGTCGCCCTGGGCCGGGCGTGCCATGGGCACGACACCGTCGTCGCCTTCCCGCTGCGCATCGTACAGGCCGGAACGGCCGAAGAATGCGGTGACATCGTAGCCGGGCCGCCACGCGTCGGGGCCGCTGGTGCCATAGCCGGTGAGCGTGGCGTGCACGAGGTTCGCCTTCACGGCGAACAGCTTTTCCGGGTCGAGACCGAAGCGCGCCTGGCGTTCTGCGAGCAGGTTGCACATGAAGACGTCGGCCTGCGCGACGAGACGCTTCACTACGTCGACCCCTTCCGGCTGATCGAGCGCGACGGCTATCGATTCTTTGCCGCGATTGTCGACGTCGAACTGGAAGTCGTAAGCCTTCAGCGCGTCGCTGGCGTCCTCTTTCTTGAGTGGTCTGCTCATGCCTCGCATCGGATCGCCCGTGAGCGGTTCGATTTTGATCACGCGCGCGCCGAGATCGGCAAGGATCGCGCCGGCGCTGGGCGCGGCCATCCAGTTGTCGATTTCGACGACCACCACGTCGTCCAACGGTGCAGCCATGTTGCTCCTCTAGCTCTGCAGAATGTGTGTCGTGTGTGCGTGCAGCCGGGGCCTCAGCCTGGCGCGCGCTCAGCATCCAGCACCTTCAACATGCGCTTCAGCGCAAAATGCCGGTAGCTGGCGTCGATGAGACTCTCCAGCTCGCCCTTCAGCGGGTTCTTCTTGATGCCGAGCTCGATCCAGCCATTATGCCCGGTATACGCGGGTATGCGGTATCGCGAATCGAATGTCAGCGTGGCCTGACCGTCGGCTCCGGCCCAGGTGGAGATCTGCATCTCCCGGTTGCGGAAGTACAGCGTGCAGAAGTTCTTCTTACCGGCCTTGAAGCAGGGATTGCCGAACTGGGTGCTTTCCACCACCTCCGGGTAGCGCAGGCAGATAACCCGCACCTCCTCGAGGCGTTTCTGAGCAGCGGTGGACGAGAAGGGATCGAATACCTCGGGGTCGATGGTCGCCGTGGGCGGATCGATTTCGATGGTCGGCCCCAGCTCTTTCGTGAGGCTTCTGGGAGCCACTTCCACAAAGGCTTCGCGGACGAGGTCTGCAATGCGCAGCCATGACAGCCCTTTGTCGAGATCGACACCAAGCCAGCCCGACGGGCCGACATAGGGCGGCACGTAGAAGTACTCGGGTTCCGCCTCGACGTAGAGGCTCTGCGCACCGGGCGGCGATCGCAGCCACAGGGCGAGGTGGCCGTCGCCGTGATGATTCACCGCGAAGGTGGCGAAGGTTTTGCCACCGATGACTTTGAAATCGGGCGAGCCGTGGGAAATGACCTCTTCGGTCTCGGGAAAGGACAGGCAGACCTCGCGTACGGCCTGCGGGATGTCTTTACCCCGTTGTTTCGCCTTAGAACTCATCGCGCCCCTCCCAGTGCACCGGTAGAATACAACTTTCCCAACCTGGCCACAGCGTTTGCTCCTCACGGACCGTTTTCTCGGCTGGAGAATGGTCATGGTGGCGTTTTTTGTCGATTTCGTCGCCGTGGGCTTCTTCTTTTACTCCTATGGCGTGTTCTTCAAAGCCATTGCCGGTGAGTTCGGCGATTCGCGCCTGGGTGTGGCGCTGGGCCTCACGGTCACCAGCGCGGTCGGGGCGGTGGTGGCACCGCTCGTGGGCCGGGCCCTGGACAGGTATCCGCTGCGACGCATCATCGGTCTGGGGGCCACCTCCATGGCGCTGGGTTTTCTCGGCCTCAGCTTCGTGCGCAGTCCCCTCGAGTTCTACCTGGTGCTGGGACTGTTCATCGGCTTCGGGGCCAGTTCCATGGGCAACCTCGCCACGAGCAAGCTGGTCACCAACTGGTTCGAACGGCACCGCGGCAAAGCGCTGGGTATAGCGGCCACGGGCGTGTCTTTTTCCGGCGTGGTCATGCCCTACGTCAGCGCAGAAATCATCGATGCCTATGGCTGGCGCAACGGGTTTCTCGCCTACGGCTTTTTCACCTTTTTTGTGGTGGTGCCCGTGGTGCTGCGTTTCGTGGTGTCGCGACCCGAAGATGTCGGCTTGCGCCCGGACGGTGCCCTGCAGCTGGCAGACCGGAGCACACAGCCGCCCCCGCCG
Organism: uncultured Pseudomonadales bacterium; assembly: GCA_964651595.1. GTDB lineage: Bacteria > Pseudomonadota > Gammaproteobacteria > Pseudomonadales > Azotimanducaceae > UBA4421. Next base: position 19,639 of record CAZYYJ010000041.1, read on the forward strand.
CCACGCCTTTCCATGCGTGAAGTTGCCCGCGAGAGAAATTTCTGGGCGATCGTGGCGATCTTTTCCCTCATCTTCTGCTGCATGTCAGCGACGCTGACACACATGGTGCCGCGGCTGACGGATCAGGGCCATTCCCTGTCCGTGGCATCGCTTGTCATGTCGCTGTGTGCAGGGCTCGGCGTGCTGGGCAAGCTGTCGTTCGGCTGGCTCGGAGACAGATTCTCCCTGCGCAGGGTGATGCTGCTGATCGTCGCCGTGCAGTTTGCCGGGCAGTTCATCATGTTTCAGGCTCTGACCCTGGGATGGTTTGCCCTGGGCGCGGCGCTGTTCGGCTTCGGCGTCGGCGGGGTGGTGCCCATGCATGGCATTGTGGTGGGCAGAACCTTCGGGCGTGAGCGCTTCGGTGCCGTGCTGGGGCTCATGCGTCCGGCGATGTTTCCCGTGCAGATTGTCGGGGTGCCGTTTGCCGGCTGGATCTTCGACACGACAGGCAGCTACGCCCTCGCGTTTCAGGTCTTTCTGGGCCTCTACGTGCTCACCGCGGTGATTCTGGCGACCTATCGCCCGCCACGGACGCTGGTCACGCGTTGACAGGGCCCGCAGGCGGGCCACGGCTCAGACGAAGTAACTCTTCAGCAGCTGCACGCCAAGCTCGCCGGTGCGTTCGCAGCGCAGGCGCACCGCGTCCGGCAGCACGTGTTCAGCCACGTAGGGCTCGAAGCTGGTGCGATTGAAGGGTTTCAGATCGGTGACTTCGATCTCCACGGAAAAACCTTCCACGACGGGCAGCACTGTGATGGCGTGGGCGTGGGGCAGACTCTGGGCAAGCTCCTGTTGCAGCTCGCTCTTCGCGTCCCGCGTGGTGCGTACGCCCTTCACCAGGTAGCGCAGGCTGGCGACCACCGCTTCGTCACTCATCGGCATCGGCAAGCTTGAAAGCCGTCAGATAGTCACCCGCAGGTACGGGGGAGGTGAAGTGCCCGCCGGCAGCAATCACCACATATTGTTCGCCCTCGTGCATGTAACTCATGGGTACTGCGTTGCCCGTGGCGGCTAGCTCCGCTTCCCACAGCGATTCGCCCGTCAGCGTGTCGAAGGCACGCAGCATGGCGTCAGACGTGGCTGCGATGAACGTGAGACCGGAGGCGGTGACCATGGGACCGCCCATCTCGATGCCACCGTCGATGAAGTGATAGATCGGCCAGGGGGCGAGATTTTTCAGGGTGCCGAGCGGCTTCTGCCACAGAATTTCTCCGCTTTCGAGATCCACCGCCGCCAGCGTTGCCCACGGCGGTTTCGTGCAGGGTGCGCCGAGATTCGAGGTTACGGGCTGGATGATCACGCAGTAGTCCGAGCCTTTCTGCGGAAACTGAATGTTGTCCGGACAGTCGGCCTGTTTCGCCAGGCGCACTTCTATGGGCAGGTGCTTGGTGTTGGCGATCATGATCTTGCGCGCCAGGTCCACCGCGGGTGCACCCCAGTTGTTGCCGCCCAGGTTGGACGGGTAGAACACGGTCCCCGCAAAACTCGGCGGCGTGTAGATGGGCCCGGTGGTCATGCGCTCGAATTTCCGGCGGCAGCTCGCTTCGTCCCAGGGTGTGAAACCCCATGCGTCATCGACGCTCACCCCGAGCTGATGCAGCGGCTCGGGTTTCACCGGGAAAGGCTGCGTCGGACTGAGATATTCGCCGGGCACGTGGCCCGTTTGCGGCACGGGACGTTCTTCCACGGGATGCAGGGGTTGGCCGGTTTCGCGGTCGAGCACGAAGGTCATGCCCATCTTGGTGACCTGCACCACAGCCGGTCGCGTGCGTCCGTTGATGGTGAGGTCCACGAATGTCGGCTGCGCCGGGACGTCGTAATCCCAGATGTCGTGATGGACCGTCTGGTAGTGCCAGGCCACGCTGCCATCGGCGACGTTCAAGGCGACGACGGAGCTGGAGTAGTAATCGAGGTGGCCGTCGCGGTCGCCGCCATAGTAGTCCGGGGAGGAATTTCCGGTGGGCACGATGACGAGACCCCGCTCGGCGTCCACGGAAATGGTGGACCAGACGTTGGTGGTACCGGCCGCGTAGTTGCCGGCCTGATCGCGCTGCGGGCGATCCGGATGCACGGGATTCCAGCCCCACACGAACTCGCCTGTGGTAACCCGGTAGGCGCGCACGACCCCGGCGGGAATGTCCGCACGGGCACTGTCCAGCACGTAAGAGCCGGTCACGATGAGATCGCCGATGATCGCTGGCGCGCTGGTGATGCCGTATTCGGGCGCTTCGTGCTCACCGAGGCCCTGTTTCAGAGACACCTCACCGTTGGCGCCGAAGCCTGCGCAGCGCTGGCCGGTTCTCGCGTCCACGGCAATCAGCCGCGCATCGAGGGTGCCCAGGATGATGCGGTGGCTGCAGGTGTAGCTGGCGCCGCTCGGATCCTGCCAGCTGCTCACACCCCGGCAGTTGGTGAGCGGCTCTTTTTCCATGTCCACCTGCGGGTCGAAACGCCAGCGTTCCCTGCCGGTGGCCGGGTCGAGGGCAAACACCCGGTTGTACGGGCTGCAATAGAACAGCGTGCCGGCCACCATGATCGGCGTGACCACGAAGTTGGTGGGACGGGCGTCGGTGGTGGCCTCGATCATGTCGGCAAGATTGTTGCTGCCCGCGACGTAGTCGCCGGACCGATGCACCCAGGCCTGCTGCAACCGTGCCACATTGTCCGGCGTGATCTGTTGCGCTTCGCTGTAGTGACCGCCACCGGGCGCGCCACCGTAGGCCGGCCATTCGACACTGTCGCCGTGCGCGGCGGCGGCGCCCGCTAGCAGCCCTGCCCCGAGCAGCGTACGTATTGTGTGAGTATTCATGTTTTTCCCTTCGCGCCCCGGGCGAGTATACACGCGTGTCAGGCGGGCGCGGCGTGCGGTCGTTTGGGCGGTGTCGCCGCCCAGAAGCAGATGCTGCCGGTGAGCGAGAGGAACGCGATGGCGGTGAACGCGATCTGGTAGTTGCCATACACGTCGAACAGCCAGCCGGCAATCAGCGGCCCTCCCGTCATGCCGATCATCACGATCAGCGAAGAGATGCCCATGATCGTGCCGAACGAACGCGGGCCGAAGTAGTCGGCGCGCAGCGCCACCATCAACGGTCCGCGAACCCCCCAGCCGAGACCGTGCAGCAGCACGAAGGCGATCACCCAGCCGATGTGAGTGGCGTAGGTGATGGCAAGCAGGCCGGTGAAGTGACCGATCATGCACACCACGCACAGATAGCGTTTATTGAAGCGGTCGCCGAGCGTGCCGCCCAGGAACAGGCCGCAGAGCTGCGTGCCGGTCATGAACGCAAACACCAGGGCGGCGTTGACCGGCGTGTAGCCCAGCCCCGTGGTGAGATGCGGAATGAGGTGCATGATGATGGCGGATACCGTGAACAGGCTGAGACCATGGCCGAAGGAGATGAGCCAGAAGGAGGGGGCGCGCACCGCTTCCCGCCAGGTGAAGCTGTACGGCAGCGCCTCGGGTTCCGCGTCGTCATCCGGATTGGCGCGCAGTCCGTCTGCCGTCTCGCCGATCTCCTCAGGCCGGTGCCTGACAAGCTGCACCAGCGGGCCGGCGATGGCGAGCACCGCGATGCCGGAAATGATGGCCATGGTGCGCCAGCCGAACGCTTCCAGCCCCAGCACCACGATGGGCACGCACAAGCCCCCGGCCGAGAAGCCGATCTGGGACCAGGCGACGGCTTTGGAGCGGTGCACGTTGAACCAGTTCACCAGCGACACCATCAGCGTTGCCCAGCCGCCCAGGCTGGAGCCGAGGGCAATGAGAATGAAGGCGGCGAAGTAGGTCGCCACGGAATTCACGGCGGCGAACAGGAAGAAACCGATGCCAAAGAGCACGGTGCCGATGGTGAGAATCAGCCGCGGTCCGTATTTGTCCACCAGCCAGCCCTGCAGCGGCCCCAGCAGGCCGCTTTCCAGGCGCGTCAGCGCGAACGCCGCGGAGATGATGGTCATGGACCAGCCGAACTCGGCTTGAATCATCAGGCCATAGGCGCTGTAGCTGTGCATCCAGGTCATGGCGGCCAGCCACTGGATACCGGCCGCCGCCGCGACGATCCACCAGCCGTAGAAAACCTTGCCACCGGGACGAAACAGTGCGTTCAGCCGTGGCTTCACTGTCTCGAGGAGTGAAGGCATTCAGCCATGATACGTGAATCTGTCACCCTGAGCGGCGCGGGCGCCGAAATGCGCGGCCTTCGCTGGCGCCTTTCTGCCGTGCCGTGTGCGTGAACTGGCGCAGCCTTCGCGTTACAGTCGCCCGGCCGGCGTCTACGCTGAAGGGGCGGGACGGTGAACTGCTGCAGGGCGGGACGGTGAACCTTCTCGTAAAGTCGCAGGTCAAAGCGGCGACGCTGTAAGAGATCGACCAGGAAAACTGCAGACTGGCGGACAGGATCGTGAAACCCAAGGCTGACAAGCATGCGCTCGTGTTGAGCGGCGGCGGCGCCCGGGCGGCCTACCAGGTGGGCGCCTTGCGCTATATCGCGCGGGCCATCCCGGAGTACCGCCCGGTCATCCTCACCGGGGTGTCCGCCGGCGCCATCAATGCGGTGCACCTGGCATCATTCCGCGGCAGCTGGCGCGACAACGTGGAGGCGCTACGCGAGCTGTGGCTCAGCCTGGAAACGCCGCGGGTGTACCGCACGGATGTCGCCAGTGTCTTCAAACGCGTGATGGTGTGGGGCCTGCGCGTGCTCAGCGCGGGACGCTTCGGCCAGGCCGACCTGCACGGCATGGTGGACAACGCGCCGCTGCGGGCTTTTCTCGGCGCGCATCTGCCGCTGGACGGGCAGCGTATCTGTGGCGTGCCCGAGAACATCGCTGACGGACTGCTGGAATCGCTGGCGATTGTCACAACCAATTACGGCACTGGACGTTCACGTGCCTGGGTGGAATCGCGGGACGGCATCCACTGGCTGCAGGGGCAGATGCGTGCGGTAGCGACGGAAATCACCCTGGATCACGTCATGGCCTCCGCCGCCCTGCCGTTGTTTTTTCCGGCGGTGCAGCTCGATCGTGCATGGCACGGTGACGGCGGCGTGCGCCTCACCGCACCGCTGTCGCCTGCGCTGCATCTGGGGGCGACGCGCATTCTTGCCGTATCGCCGCGCTCCCAGCCGCTGGCCGCCATGCCGGAGGATCTGCGCGAAGTCTATCCGTCGCCCGTGCAGATTGCGGGCGTGATGCTCAACGCGGTGTTTCTGGACCTGCTCGATTTCGATGCGGTGCAGATGAACCGCATCAACCGCCTGCTGGCCAAAATTCCGCCGGAAGAGCATGGCGGTTTCAGGCCCGTGGAAGTGATGGTGCTGCGCCCGCGGGAGGACCTGGGGGTGCTGGCCAGGGATCACGAGATCGAGTTGCCGTCTGCCTTCCGGTTTTTCGAGCGTGGCCTGGACGACAAATCGGAGCCGAGCTCAGACGCCTTGAGCATGGTGATTTTCGAGCCCGAGTATCTGGCGCTGCTGATGCGCCTCGGCGAAGAAGACGCCGAGGCTCGGCATGACGAGATCGAGGCGTTTCTGCGTGGCGGCAGCTGCGCCGTGCCGCCGATGACGCTGCCTGCGGAAATTCAGCAGATCGGCCGGCGAGCCGTCATCCCTTAAAGATCGAAGCAGTTGGCGTAGTAGCTGACCGTCCCCGCCCAGTCGGTGAACACACCGCGTACGCGGGCTTTCGTGTGCAACGCGTGCAGTACCTCCAGCATGCGTCCTTCGCTCGTCATCATCGGTCGCACGTTGGCGTACATGAAGTTGTTTGGATCCAGCGGTGCGCCGGCCTCGAAGGTCCAGGTGATGATCTCCAGCCCCGCAGCCCGGGCGTTGATGGCATACGGGGAGGGCTGCAGTGTGCCTTCTTCGTCCAGCACCAGCAGCAGCGGCATGGGTGGGGCGACGATGGTGAATCCCTGCGCGCGCAACTCATCGAAGCTTGCCCGCGTGGGTTCGAAATCCGGGTTTCTGCCCCGGCCGTCCAGGTAGACGGCGTTGGCGGCAAACTCCGGATGCTGCTCGATCCAGTGCACCACGTCGTTTTGATTGAAAGACTGGGGGAAGACGCGCGCCGGATCGATACCGGCAGCGCGGTACTCGTCGATCAGACGCGTCGCGTAGGCCGCCTGGGTGAGGCCCTCCCCGAACGGCATGGGCACCATGGGGGCTTTCAGCTCGGGCACAAACTTCACGCCGAGCGTGTCGAACAGCGCGATGCTCTCGGCATGGGTCATGAGCTTGCCGCACGACGGCACGACGTCGTTCACCGGACTTACCAGCGGTGTCAGGTACTCGTCCACGTTGGTCGCGCTGGCGTCGACCACGTCGGGTCTGCCGCACAGCGTGCGAAACTCGGCAAGGCTGATGTCACTGGTGCAGCATTCTGCCGAGGCGGCACCGTCGGGCCCCGCCGGCACGAAGGGCTTGCGGCACCGTGCTGCCAGCGGTGTTTTCAGGATGTTGGTGGTGCGATGCAGATCACATTGGGAGTGGCGGCAGACGAGGGCCTCGTCCCGGGTGAACGTCACGTCGCATTCGATGAGGCCTGCGCCCATGGCGGCGGCGGCGCGGTAGCCCTCGGCCGTGTGCTCGGCAAAACCCAGGGGCGCGCCCCGGTGCGCAATGGCAAAGTCGCTGCGGCGCCAGTTCATGTCCCGGCAGGCGAGCAGTTGCCTGCGCAGCTCTGACGAGCCCGGCAGCTGTTCAGCCAGGCGCAGGGGGCGATCGCCGGGATCGATTCCGTGCGACCCCGATTGCGGGGTGGCGCAACCGAAAACACACAGCAGCAGAAGCGTCGCGGTGCCTGGGCATCGTGGCGTCATTCGGTCGACTCCGTGGCGTTGGGTGGGGGCGCGTTGGTCATCCAGCGCACGTCTCGCACGCAGAGTGCCAGTGCGGTGGGTACGATGACAATGAGCACGGCCACCGTGAGGGTCACGGTGGACCCCAGCGCT
>CAZYYJ010000041.1:26636-43760 GCA_964651595.1 uncultured Pseudomonadales bacterium
CATGAAGCCGACGGCCACGATGCCGAGGGGGGCGAGGGCCACCGAGCCTAGGTAGTCGTAAGCGGTGACGCGCGACAGCATGTGCTCGGGCACCTGCGTCTGCAGCGTAGTCACCCAGAGCACACCGAATACCTGGCCGCACACACCGCCGACGAAGGCCGCTACGGCGACCGCCGCGACCGGCAGCTTCAGCAGCAGCGCTGTGGTGAGACCGGCGAAACCGAACACGAGGCAGGTTGCAAAACGCATGGGATAACGGGGCCGCACCTGCATGGCAACGAGACCGCCGGTCAACGTGCCGACGCCGTTCGCGGCGGCAATGATGCCCCAGTCCACAGCGCCGCGCAGGTACGCCTTGCTTTCAGCCGGTCCCAGCAGCCCGAACATTGCTTCGATGGAGGCCACCACCAGAGAGAACTGCAGCACGATCACCCATAGCCACGTGTGCGACGTGAATTCGCGCCAGCCGAGGGCTAGGTCGCGCAGCATCGACGCGCGTTCAGGCAGACGCTGCGGCCGCGGGCGCGTCGTGGCCACGAGGACAGCGGACAGCGCAAAGGTCAGGCTGTCGAGGGCCAGGGTCCACCCCGCACCAAACGCGGCCACCAGAACGCCGCCCAGAGCAGCGCCCATGGCAATTGCCCCGCTGCGGGCGGTGCCCAGCAGAGCGTTGGTTGCCTGCAGATGCTCGCGCGCCACGATCTGTATGATCAGCCCGGATGCGGCCGGAGCGTGAAACGCGATGGCGATGCCGTTGACGAGCATGGCCAGCGTCAGCAGGGGCACCGTCGCGTTGCCGCTCAGAAAGAGCCAGGCCATGGTGGCCTGCGCGGCGGCTGCCAGCGTGTCCGCGCCCACGATCACCCATCGCCGCGGCAGGCGATCGGCGACCACGCCGCCCACCAGCAGCACCACGATCATCGCGGCGGTGGGCGCGGCGATGACGATCGCGGAATCGGCAGTGGATCCCGTCAGTTCCAGAACGCCGAAGGCCATGGCAATCGGTGCCATGGCCGTGCCGGTGTAACTCACCAGGTACGCGCCGAACATGCGCGCAACGTTGCCCTGGCGCAGCACCGCAAGATTGGTGGCCAGTGATTGCTCAGCCACTACAGTGGCGCCGGCAGCACGGATTGTTCAGCATGGCGTCCATGAACCGTGTTCAGGTCGTACAGAGTTTCCGGGAAGTGCATGTGCCGCCCTGGATCGAGCAGTGCCTGGAGAGTGTACAGCACTGGGCGGCCGAGGCCGGCTTTGCGTATCGCTTTGAGGGTGATGCGCTGCTTGCCCGTGCACCCGCCTGGTATCGGGACAAGGTTGGTAGCCGCACCCCCATCGTGGCGGATCTGGCGCGTCTGGAATGGATGCACAGCCTGCTGCAGGCGGGGGACGCTGACGTGGCGCTGTGGCTCGACGCCGATACGCTGATCTTCGCGCCGGACCGGTTTGCCTGGACACCGCCGGCACGCTGTCAGTTCGGGCTCGAGGCCTGGTGGCAGGCCGATGCCCGCAACGCGAACGGGCGCGTGTACCGCAATGTGCACAACGCGTTCTGCGCCTTTCACCGGGACAGCGCCGTGCTGCCGTTCCTCATAGAGACCGTGAAGGTACTCATGGAGCGCGTCGATGCAGCGCACCTGGCACCGCAGTTTGTGGGTCCGAAACTGCTGACGAGCCTGCACAACACCTTGGGTTTCGATCTCGAGCCGCGTGTCGGCGCCGTCTCCCCGCGCCTTGCGAACGCCATCATGGCAGCGGACGAAGCAGCGCTGACCCGCTACCGAGAAGCGTGTGGTGTCGAGCTTACCGGCGCCAACCTCTGCGCCAGTCTGGCTGACGAGATACCGCACGCCGCGCTCGTGGACGCGCTGCTGTCGCGGGGAAGCCTCTAGCCGGCACCGTCGCGCGGCGCGTAGCCGACAACCTGCGCGCCGTGGGCGAGATCCCTGTAGCCGTACCGGTTGTTCGAGCCCGCGAAGAACGTCACGCAGGTGCTCGGCAGCGGCTGCGTCGTGCTGAGCTCGAGCGCGCTGACCACATCGCGCTGGCTGCACCACACGCTGGCGGCTCTCGGGCTGGTGGGGGCATCTTCGGCGTTCACGTAGCCGATGCGCACGTTGACGAAGGCCGTGGCCGTGGTATCGGCAAAGTGCTGTGCCAGCGCCTCCCCCCAGACCTTGCTGGCGCCATACACGCCGCGGGGCCGCGTGGGTGTGGCGATGGTCACCATCGGCCAGGTGTCGGGGAGGCTGTCGTAGCGCCCTTCCACCAGGGCTTTGTAGGGCTCGTCCGCTTCGTAGCCGGCCACGGTTGCGCCGCTGGAGGCAAAAACCACGCGCGGCACGCCTGCAGCGGTGGCAGCAGCAAACACGTTCCGGGTGCCTTCGATGTTCGTATCGCGCAACTCTTCCCAGGTGAACTGCTCACCGGCTTTGGCGGCCAGGTGGATGACCACGTCCCGGCCTTCGACCGCGCGTTGCAGAGCCGCGGAGTCGCTCAGATCGGCGCGGGTGGTAGGCACACCTTCGACCGCGCTCCGGTTGAAGGCGCTGAGTTCGTGGCTCGGCGCCAGCGCCTGCCTGAGCGCGCCGCCGATCAGGCCGCTCATGCCCGTGACGAGAATTTTCACGTCGTTGCCTCGTTTGTTCGCAGGAAAGACCACTATAGATCGCGATCGTCTAAAGCGGGAGAAGGATGTGCGCGGATGGCTGGTGTGTTTGTTACGGCGTTGTGGTTAGATTGATTGACAAACAGGGGGAGAGTGATTTTGAACTTACGAACGCAGATTTCGTGGTCCGCGGTGCTGTTGCTGACGTTTTTCTCGTCGGTAGCATCGGCGCGGTACTGGCAACAGGAAGAACCCGTTCCGCAGGACGACCGGACCTTCACGGTTGATGAAGAGCAGATACAGTTCGAAGCGCTGCCCGGCGCCACGGCCATTTTCGGGGTGTACCGCGGGGCAGGCTACCGCATCGAGGTGCCGGACGGCTGGGACGGCGGCGATCTGCTCATGTGGGCCCATGGCTTTCGCGGCACCGGCGAGACCTTGACCGTTGACTCGCCGCCCATGCGCGGCTGGCTCATCGAAAACGGCATCGCGTGGGCGGCGTCGAGCTACACGAAAAACTACTACGATGTGCGGGCAGGGGTGCAGGACACGAACGACCTGGCGCGGTTTTTTGCCAGAACGGTTGGAAAACCGTCGCGCACGTTCATTTCCGGTGCATCCATGGGCGGGCACATCACGGGCGCCGCCATCGAGCAGTTCCCCAACATCAAGTGCCCTGAAGGCCGTTACGGCCGTTTCTGCCGGCGCATCGCGCGTATTCTCGGCAAGCTGTCCGGGGGCGTGCAGTACTCCGGCGCTGCGCCTTTCTGCGGGGTCATGGGCGACCTCGAGCTGGTGAACTATTTCGGTGACTACTCGCGCGCTGCCGAAGCGCTCGCCGGTGTGAGCCTGCCCAGTGCCGACGAGCCTCCTCCGGCTGACTACTACAGCACCATCTTTCCGCAGGTGGTGGCGGCCCTGGCTGATCCGGCGACGGCCCAGAAGCACTTCGATCTGGCGCAGATGATCTCGGGCGGTCCGCGGCCTGGTTTTCAGGTGGCCTATCCTTTCTGGCAGGACTTCCTGTTCGGTTTTGCAGGCGCCGGTTCTGACTTTGACGGTGTGGTGGCCGGCAATCTCTACGACAACATCGGCAAGGTCTACCAGCTGGATACGGACCCGGCGCTGAGCGCCGATGAGCAGCAGCTGAACGATGCGATCATTCGCATTTCCCGCGCCGAGGGCGTCAACCCGAAACGCTTTCTGAAGCTGCAGCGGGTGCCTGAGATCACCGGACGTCTGGCCATTCCAGTGGTTTCGACGCACACGCTGGGCGACCTGTTCGTACCGTTCTCCATGCAGCAGATCTATGCGCGGGAAGCACGGGACCGGGGCCGTTCGGGGTATCTGGTGTCCCGTGCAACGCGTGCCATCGGCCACTGTCAGTTCTCGCTGGCCGAATGGACCGCCCCGGTGGCGGACATGTACGCCTGGGCCAACGGGGGACCGCGACCTGATGGCGATGCGATTCTGGACGTGGATGCCATGGCAGACCCGAATGCCGGCTGCGCACACACCATCGGCACGCCGTTCGGCTTTCCACCGCGCGACTTCCTGGGCGCGTTCCCTAGCTGCCCGGCACCTTAAGCGACGCCGTTCAGCGACCGAGAGCCGATGCCAGCGCGGCATCGGCTCCGGCCTGCTCGGCCAGGGCTGCTTCCAGCGCCGCCTGGGCGTCGAGAAACTCTGCCAGCACGGGCTGCAGATAGGGCAGCACCTCGCCGGCGCGCTCGGCGGGGTCGTCCCCACCCGCTTCGATGTCGTGGATCTGCATCTCGATGAGTTCGATCTGCTGTTCCAGCGCCGCAAGCCGTGCATCCGCAGCTTCGACGGCTTCGTCCGCGAGCGCCTTTGCCGCGCGCAGGCGCGCCAGTTCATCGACAGCTTGAGCACCACCGCCGGGTGGTTGCTGCCCGAGTGCCGGCGCCATGGGCGGCGGCGGATTGTCCGGGCGCGGATCAGTCACGGGATGAGTGGCCGGGTCGCCTGGGGGCCGTGCGCCGGAGACAAACCAGAACGCCAGGCCCAGAACGACAACCCCTGCAACGATGAAGATGGCGGTGTTTCGCATGCCGCGATTGTCCGCACTCCGTGACACGGAGGCAAACGGGCGCTAGAAGTGCAGGGACAGGGTCATGGAACCGAATATGTCGGCTTCGTCCTGTCCCTCGAACTCCCGCGTACGGACCACGTAGGTATACCCCAGTCGGAAGCGCCGGTTGTTCCACACGAAGCCTGCCTGCAACTCGGCGACCCAGTCGCGCTTGTCGACGGAGTGGCTGCTGTCGAAGTTGTTGCCGTCCAGAAACAGGTTGTGCACCACGAAACGCCCGTCCACGCCGGCAAAAAGGTACCAGCTGCTACCGAGATCCGTATCGTAAAACTGCGACAGCGGCATGCTCGGACGGACCCGCGGCGGCCCGTGGTCTTTCTGCAGACCGCGGCCGATGCGCAGCATGCCCCCGAGGCCCGCGTAGGTGAGCGGTGTGCCCACGGCAGCGTTGACGCGCGGAATGGCGTCCACCTCCAGCAGCCACGCTTCGCTGCCGTACCAGCCGCGATTGAGCCATTTCTTCTCATACTCCGCAGACAGCACCCACTCGTTGTCCAACTGGTTGTCCCAGCCATTGGCCGGCTCTTCCTCGATGGCATCGTGTACGGTGTTCTGCACCCATTCACCGCGCGCGCCCGGACCTACCAGGCCCAGGCTGAGTCGCCAGGTTTCGATCTCTTCGGTGTTTGCGGTGGAAAAACCGGCGGCGAGATACAGATGGCCGGCATAGGGGCGGTCGTCGGGTAACAGCTCCGCGGCCCGGATGTCGGTGGGCGTATAGATTTCGTGGCCGAGAGAGACCGACACGTGCATGGCGTCTCCCTCCTCGATTCCGGGAAAACGCACGCCCATCCGCCGCAGACGCCGGGGTCCGTCATCCACACCGCTGATGTAGTTGAACATCACGCCCGAGGTGTAGTGGCGGTCGGTGCCCGTGAACACGTCGTTTTCCACCAGCATGCTGATGACATGTTCTGCGCGAGCTGTCGGGGCACAGCACAGCCACAGGGTACACAGAGCAAGGGTGCGGTAAATCATGGGCCAGGTGTAACGTCGAACCGGCGCACCGTAGCAAGCCGTTCAGGGGATGGAAAGCGTGCTGACCGGGGCTTTGCCCGGCACTGTAAAAGAACCCGTCATTCGGTCATGATGCGTAGGGATACCGGTGCAACGGTGCGGGTCGAACGAACGAGATGACCAGTCAGGTGAACAAGCGTCAGGCTGGCAGTCGAGCAGCACGCTGATGGGTGACTTCTGTCTGCAGAGTCGCCGTACCGGCATGTTTGTCGTGCGCCAGTACGACGGCCGTGTTCTGACCTTCAAGAGCCGCCCGCGGGCGTGGATTTTCAAAATCCGCCGCATGAAGTGGCACTGGCGGGTTGTCCCCTACACGCGGGTAACGTCCCCTGCGGGCACGGTCAGGACCGTGCAAGCTCCGCCGCCAGCCGGCGACAATCTGCCCGACAGCTAGCTCTGCTCAAGCGATGCGCGCACACACGTATGGGGTGCGCTCCACCAGCGGCAGCACGCGCGGCTGGTAGAGCGCCACAAAGGCCGGTGCTTGCCGGTGGGCGGCGAGATGAGCGGCACTTTCCCAGCTTTCCAGCAGTAAAAACATGCGCGGGTCCGTGGTGTCGTGGTGTACCTCGAAACGCAGGCAGCCGGGTTCTTCGCGGGCTAGGCTGGCCTGCTCCTTCAGCAGGTCTGCGACGGTGGCGACATGCGCCGGGTCTTTCACCGTCAGCACGACGTTGTTGTGCACCGGAGGGCTCGGGGGTGTTTCCATGGGGCTGGAGCTTCGAGCACATTTGCCTGCGTTGCAAGGCGGCCCCTAGAATGCACAGCTCCTGGGGATGGGATTGATTCGAGATGCATACCTTCGCAGATCCATTGTTCAGAGCGGTGCAGGTGGCCGCGGGCCGCACGGCACTGGTAGACGGCGACCTGCGGCTCACCTACGGGGAGCTCGCCGATCGTTGCGCACGCCTCGTCGGCGGGCTGCGTGCGCTGGGTTTGAGCAGCGGCGACCGGGTGGCGATCTGGGCAGACAACTGCCATCAGTACATAGAAACGTATGTGGGTGTACCCGCCGGCGGGCTGGTGGTGGTGCCGCTGAACACCCGTCACGCCGAGCCGGAGCTGCGCTACGCGCTGGAAGATTCGGGCACGCGGGTGCTGATCACCGATCGCGACGCGGGTGGCCTCGCGGACGTGTGTGAGCATGTGATATCCCTCGGTGCTGCGTACGACGCGCTGCTCGATGCAGAGCCGGTACCGCTCGGCCGGGACATCACGGAAGATGATCTGGCGGGACTGTTCTACACCGGCGGTACAACCGGCAAGTCCAAGGGGGTGATGCTGTCGCACAGAAACCTCATTGCCAATACGTTTCACTGGCTGACGTCCGTGCCCCAGACGGCGCAGGACGTAACCCTGGTCATGGCGCCGCTGTTCCACGCCGCGGGCTCGAACGGTGTGCTGGCTTCCATATGGACCACGGGCACGCAGGTGATGCTGGGCGCATTCGACCCGGAACGGGTGCTGGACATCATCGAAGCGGAACGGGTGAGCCTCACGCTTGGTGTGCCCACCATGCTGGCAGCCATGGCCGAGGCGCAGCACGCGACACCGCGCAAGGTCGACACGGTACGTGCCATCGCCCACGGCGGCTCGCCCATCGCCACCGAGGTGGTGCGCCGTACGTGGACTGCCTTTCCCACGGCGGAGATGATCGAAGTCTACGGGGCGACGGAGCTGTCGCCGCTGACGACAGCGCTCAGAGAAGAGCACACCCTGCTGGACGACGATCGTGCGCGTTCCTGCGGACAGTCCATTCCCGGTACGGATGTGCGGGTGCTGGACATCGACGGAAAGGAGGTGCCGCGCGGGGACGTCGGTGAGGTTGTGGTGCGCGGCCCCAACGTCATGCTGGGTTACTGGAACAAGCCCGAGCAGACAGCGGCTGTGCTCAGGGACGGCGCGTACTGGACGGGCGATCTCGGTTACATGGACGACGAGGGCTACGTGTTTCTCGTGGACCGCAGCAAGGACATGATCGTGTCCGGCGGCGAGAACGTGTATTGCACCGAGGTGGAAGAGGTGCTGTACAAACATGCCGCCGTACTGGAAGCCGCCGTGTACGGTGTGCCCGATGAGCGGTGGGGCGAGGCGGTGCACGCGACCGTCGTGCCACGACCCGAGCACAGCAACGTGGCACCTGATGAGCTGATCGAGTTCTGTCGCGAGCACATTGCCGGCTACAAGGTCCCCAAGGGGGTGGAAATCCGCCAGGAACCGCTACCGAAATCGGGTCCCGGCAAGGTGCTGAAGCGCGAACTGCGCGCGCCCTTCTGGGAGGGCGTGGACCGCTCTGTCAACTGAGCGGGGCTGAACGCCCGAGGCGTGGATCAGCTGTCGGGTCCGGGCGCTTTCCCGGCCGCTTCGCCGTCTGCGGGCAGTCTCGCTGAGTCGAATATCAGATCGATGCGGGTCAACGCGCCATTCTCCACCCGCAGCCGCTCGGCCATGGGGATCGGCCCGCCGGGGGCGCCGAGGTCGAGCTCGTAGAACGTCACGACGGTCTCCCCTTCCTGCAGCTGGGCGCTGATTTCAAGACCTTTCACCTGCTGGAACAGCCCGGTCAGCGCGCCCCTGAAGGCAGCGGCGCTGTTGAGGGTAAAGCGGGGTGAAACGAACAGCAGATCCTCGCGCATGGGGATGTCTGCCACTGCATGCTCTCCCTGGAATGCACCGTAGTAGGTGCTTGCGATGGCTGTGGTCGTCTGGCTCATGGTGAGGTCCTCATAGGTGTTGGTGGCTGCCTCCTGCGGGCTGGCGTTGCCGGTGAGGCAAACCACCAGGCAGCCGGCTGCCGTGGCGGGTTTCAACATGTCTCTGGTGTTCGGATCATCGAACTCTCTTTATATGATGTATGTCATATAATAGATATATGACACTCGTCATGCAACACTCGTCCGATGAGATATTCCAAACAGCACAAGGCCGAAACCCGCAGCAGGATCATTGAAACGGCTGCGCCGCTTTTCCGCCGCTTCGGTTTCAACGCCGTCAGCGTGGAGAAACTGATGAACGCCGTCAGCTTGACCCGTGGTGGTTTCTACGCGCACTTCGAGTCGAAGGAAGCGCTGATCGAGACCATACTTACCCGTAACGCGGGGCTGGTTCGAATGCTCGGCGAACGCGAGGGTGCCACGCGCGAAGCCCTGAACGCAGATGCCCGGCGCATCCTTGGCGACTATCTCGATCCTGAAAACCTCGACGAGATCATCGAAGGCTGCCCGCTGGCGACCATGCCGGTTGACGCGACGCGGGCTTCGCCACGGCTGCGATCAGCTTATGGCAATCGGTTCGCCGCGCTCATCGAGCAGCTGAAACGGGGCCTGGGAAGAAAGCGTCGAGACCACGATGACGCAGTTGCCGTCGCGGTCCTTGCCGTTGGCGGCATTCTGTTTGCGCGCGCAACCACTTCCAAAGCGGACGCCGCGCGTATTGAAAACGCGTGCAACCGCATGATTGCGCGGGTGCTGCAGGGTGACACCCGTCTTTGAGGTGCCGGTCCCGGTCAGATGTTGGGGCCGCGCGGAAACTCGGGGTCGCGTTTTTCTTTCAGTGACGCGACGCCTTCCCGCGCCTCCGGTCCGCCGAAACCCAGCATCTCCAGCGCGGTCGATGCGTCGTAGATGGGCCCGGCAGAACGCAGCCAGTTGTTCAGCGAGTACTTGGTCCAACGGATTGCTGTAGGTGCGCCGGCCGCGAGCTTGCGCGCTACGGCCATGGCTTCGTCCTGGAGGGCGTCGTCCTCGACGCATAGAGATACCAGCCCGATACGTTCTGCTTCCTCACCACTCAGACGGTCGCAGGTGAGAAGGTAGTATTTGGCTTTTGCCATGCCGCACAGCAGGGGCCATACGATCGCGGCATGGTCGCCGGCCGCGACGCCAAGACGGGTGTGCCCATCGGTGATGGAGACCGACCTCGCGACGATGGATATGTCGGCCAGCAGGGCTGCAACCAGACCGGCACCGACGGCCGGGCCGTTGATGGCGGAGATGACCGGCTTGCCGCAGTTGATGATGTTGTAGACGAGATCGCGGGCCTCTTTCCAGATCCGCGCGCGCACGTCGAAGTCTTCGGTGATGCGTTCCACCATGTCGAAATCGCCGCCCGCTGAGAAAGCTCTGCCGGCGCCTGTGAGAATGACGACGTCCACGTCGGGGTCGTCGTCCACGTCGCGCCACACATAGGTGAGCTCGCGGTGACCGGTTTCGTCCAGCGCGTTGTATTTTTCCGGTCGGTTGATGGTGATTTTGAGGATGCGTTCCTCGGGATGCTCGAAGAGCAGGTGCGTGTAGCCGTCGTAGCGGGCGCTCATGGGTCTCTCCCTTGCTTTTGGCACCCATGATAACCTTGCCGGCAAGACCATTGACCAGAAAAGCCAACGCTTAAAGGGGGAACACCATGTCCGACGCGCTGCAGAATGCCGCTGAAGTTCTGTCCGGCCGAATCGATCAATCTTCCGAACCCACTGACTGGTTCGAGATGACGCAGGACCGTATCAACACGTTTGCCGACGCCACCATGGACCATCAGTGGATCCATGTGGATCCGGAACGGGCCAAGGCGGGGCCCTTTGGTGGCCCCATCGCCCATGGACAGCTCACCATGTCGATCATGAGCTTTCTCCCCGGGGGGCAGGGGGTTGGCCTGCCGCAACTCGACGGCATGAAAATGGGTGTGAACTACGGCTGGAACCGGGTGCGCTTCATGTCGCCGGTGCCCGTTGGCGCGCGCATCCGCACGGTGGGCAAGGTGAAGACGGTGGAAATCAAAGGCCCGCAGCTCGAAGTCGTCAACGAGCTCACCGTGGAAATCGAAGGACAGGACAAACCCGCCTGCGTAGCGGAGAGCGTGCTGCGCATCGTCTTCTGATTGCATCCTGAGGAGGGGCGGCCATGGATCTCGGGATCTGCGTGGCGTCGCATGTCGGTGACATCGGTTACGTCGTGCGCGCTGAAGAGCTGGGTTACAGCCATGCCTGGCTTGCCGACTCACAGATGCTGTGGTCGGACTGTTACGCAGCCCTGGCGCTGGCCGCAACCCGGACATCGCGCATCAGGCTCGGTACCGGCGTCGCGGTCTCCGGCACGCGCCCGGCGGCGGTGAACGCAGCCGGCATCGCCACCATCAATGCGCTTGCCCCCGGTCGTACCTTCTTCGGGGTTGGCTCGGGCAACACGGCGAGGCGCGTCATGGGGCTGCCGCCGCAGCGCATCAGCGAGTTCGAGCGCTATCTCCAGGAGCTGGTGCCGCTGTTGAAAGGGGAGGAGGCTGAGATGCCGCACGGCGACGGCACGATCCCCATCCGGCACATCATGCCCGACAGAGGTTTCGTCAACTTCGAAACCCCGATCCCCCTCTACATCTCCGGCTTCGGTCCCAGGTCTCTGGCGCTGGCCGGACGTTATGGTGACGGTGCAGTGCTAGCGCTCGTGGGGAGTCCAGGCGCCATGAACAGCGTGTGGCACATGTTGAACGAAGGGGCACAGCGCGACGGCCGGGAAGTAGCGCCGCGCCAGGGTTTCTACACCACGGCGCTGACAACCATGGTGGTGCTGGACGACGGGGAAGCTGTGGACTCGCCGCGGGTGAAAGCGGAGTGCGGCGCCATGGCCATGGCCGCGGTGCACTATGCGTACGATCAGTTCCGCAACTTCGGGCATCAGCCGCCGAATGCGCTGGCCGGCATCTGGGATGATTACACGGCCCTGCTGGCCGGTTATCCGGAGGATCGGCGTCACCAGCGTATTCACGCCGGTCACAACTGCTGGGTGCTGGAGGAGGAAGAGCGCTTCCTCACGCCGGAAGTGCTTGCCGCGTCCAGCATGATCGGGACGCGGGAAACGTTGATCGAGCGCATCCGCGCGCTGGAAGCAGTGGGCCTCGAACAGCTCATGATTCTGCCTAACTTCGACACGCGCTTTGACGTTCTGGAACGGGTCGCGAAGGACATCCTGCCAAACGTCTGACGTTCAGCACGCCCACTGGGCCGCAGTTTCCGTTGGCAAATTGTGGCTATAATTCCTGGAACCACCCGGACATGTCGCCATGCCTGTGCGCAGAATCGTCGTGCTGAACCCCAAAGGGGGTTCCGGAAAGACGACCATCGCCACCAATCTCGCCGCCTATTTCGCGAGCAAAGGCCTGCCGACGGCGTTGCTGGATCACGATGCGCAGGGCTCCAGCGTCCGCTGGCTCAGCAAGCGGGATGACGAAGCGGCACCCATTCACGGCATTGCCATGTTCGAGGAACCTGTCGGCGTCACCAAAACTTTTGCCCATCACATACCGCACGACATCGAGCGGGTGATTGTCGACACCCCCGCATCGTTCAAGAAACACGAGCTGCTGAACTATGTGCGCGGTGCCGACAAGGTTGTGGTGCCGGTGCTGCCTTCGGACATCGACATCCATGCCGCTGCGCGGACCATCGGGGATCTCTTGTTGAACGCCGGCAATCTCCGTCGCGAGCAGCGCCTGGGGGTGGTGGCCAACCGCGTGAAGCGCAATACCATCGTGTTCCGTTCGCTCATGAAATTCCTGGAATCGCTGGATATTCCTGTCGTCGGTGTGCTGCGGGATACGCAGAACTATATCCGTGCGGCCCAGAGCGGCGCCGGTTTGCACGAGATGAGCGGGCCGACGCTGCACAAAGATCTGGCCCAGTGGAATCGTCTGCTGCGGTGGCTGGACACGGAGCCGGCCCCGCGGGTGAGTGCACCGCTGTCGCAGGCGCGGGACGTTCGGGAGGGTTAGATGGCGCAGCGTGGCGCGGTGGTGGGGGTGGCGGAGCATGGCAACTCCGCCGAGCTGGTCACGGTCGCTGCCGGACAGCTCCTGGATCGGCGCCGTATCGACCTCACCCGGGATCTGCCAACGCATCCCTATCACCACGAAGGCTCCTGGGCGGTGGGCCGCTATCGCGACAGTCCCTGGGCGAGAGATATCACCCTTGCGGAAGCCATCGAGCTAGTGAAGACCGTGCAGGCTGCGGCTGCGCAGGGCGCAGAAGACAGCCTCACGATACTGGCTGAGGCGGTGGCGCCGCCGATCGGGGCCATCACGCTGCGGTCGTGCCCGGTTCTGCCACCGACCATCGAGGCATGCATAGCCGACAACCGCGCGCAGAGCGTGGCGGACACGGTCATGTATCGTCAGGCGCTGGCTGGCGCGGCGGAGGCGCGAGGCTGGACCGTGGTGTGGTACGACCGCAACGAGGTGGTTGAAGCCGCGGAAGCGGCA
Source organism: uncultured Pseudomonadales bacterium (assembly GCA_964651595.1). Taxonomy (GTDB): domain Bacteria; phylum Pseudomonadota; class Gammaproteobacteria; order Pseudomonadales; family Azotimanducaceae; genus UBA4421. The sequence goes on from CAZYYJ010000041.1 coordinate 39,617, forward strand.
CTCGATACCGGTGATCTGAAAACGACGCTGGCAGCCATGGGGCGCCAAGCGGGACCACCCTGGCAGGCGAGACACAAGCTGGCCGCCACCGCGGCGCTGGCCGCGGCTGCTGCGCTTGCATGAGTGAGCGAACGCCAGCGGCGGTGGTGGTCACAGAGGTCGCAGGCGGTGATCCGCGCCTCGCGAGTCTCATTGCAATCCATCAGGCTTACGCGGCAGACCATACCCCGGCCGGTAGCGGGCATGCGCTGGCCCCGGGCACGCAGGAGACGCTGGAAGTGCGTTACTGGCTCGCCCTGGACCCCGACGGGACGACGCTGGGGTGCATCGGCCTCAAAAAGCTGTCCGCCGGACACGGCGAAATCAAAACCATGCATGTCCTCGAAGCGTATCGGGGCGCGGGCGTCGCGGATGCGCTCATGAACGGTCTGGAACGGTCCGCGCGGGCGCTCGGCTTCGAACGCATGAGCCTCGAAACGGGTAAGGGGGATGGCTTTTCGGCGTCGCGACGCTTCTATGCCCGCTGCGGCTTCGAGCCCTGCGAGGCCTTCGGGCCCTATGTGGACGATGCCTTCAGCGTCTGCATGACCAAGCGGTTGCAGGAGTGATGCCCTGACCGCGCTGGAGCACCATCGATCGCACCGAACCGGTTGGCTGCGCGCGGCGGTGCTGGGCGCCAACGATGGCATTGTGTCGACCGCAAGTCTCGTCATCGGCGTAGCGGCGGCCGGTGCGGGTCACGAGCAGGTGATGCTTGCCGGGCTGGCAGCGCTGGTGGCGGGTGCCATGTCCATGGCCGCGGGGGAATACGTGTCGGTCAGCTCCCAGGCTGACATGGAAAAGGCGGATCTGCGTCTCGAGCGGGAATCGCTGGCAGCCAATCATGATCTCGAGGTCGAAGAGCTTGCCGGGATCTATCAGCAGCGTGGTCTCGAAGCAGAGCTTGCGGAGCAGGTGGCGCGGGCGTTGATGGCCCATGATGCCCTCGGGGCGCACGCGCGAGACGAAATCGGGATCACGGCGACGCAGAGCGCGAGGCCTCTGCAGGCAGCGTGGTCCTCCGGGGCTGCATTCACTCTGGGTGCGGCCATGCCGCTGGTGGCGGCGTGGCTGTTGTCCACAGCCAGTCTGATCCCGGGGGTTGCATTCGCCTCCCTGATGTTTCTGGCGGTGCTGGGTGCCATCGCCGCGCAGGCCGGGGGCGCGCCGATGCTGCCGGGGGTGGTTCGCGTCACCTTCTGGGGGGTGCTGGCCATGGCGGCAACAGCGGCCGTCGGGTCATTGTTCGGGGTTGCGGCGTAGACGCCTAAGGATCGATCAGCTTGCCGTCGCTGTCTCGCAGTTCGGGGCCGTGCACGCGCGCGCGACCGTCACCGAACTTCGCGTCCCGGTCTGCGAGCGCCGTTTTCAGCCCTTTGTCTTTCACGGCCTGACGAAACTCGCCTGCCGCGCGGGTGTTGTGACCGCGCACATCGTTTTCAGCGGCCATGCGCTGCAGCGTGCGCGCGCCCATGAGCTCGAGGCCCATGTTGATGATGCGCTTGTTGGCGCTCAGCAGGTCCGGATCGATGTGCGCCATGCGGGCGGCAAGGCCCTCCACTTCCTGCTCCAGGTGCGCTTCGGGCACGGCCTTGAGAATGAGGCCGATGCTCTGTGCCTCGGCGCCGGTGATCGTGTCGCCTGTCAGCGTCAGCCGTTTGGCCCACTGGGGTCCAACGTTGTACAACCACATGTTGTTGGGCAGAGCGCCCAGGTCCCGCGCTGGCGGAAATCCGAAGGTGGCCGTTTCCGCGGCGATGATCATGTCGCACAGCAGGGCGATGTCCGTGCCCCCGGCCAGGCAGTAACCGTGCACCTGGGCGATCACGGGCTTGTGCATGTCGAAAATCGCCATGCGGTAACGTTGGCCCCGCTCGAGCTGCCACGCATCGTCGTCGATGCTGCGCCCGCCCCGGTACGCGTTGTCTCTGCTCTGCACACGGGATACCGGCACATTGCCGCCGGCGCCGGTGAGGTCGTAGCCGGCGGAGAAAGCCCGGCCGGCACCCTTGATGATGACGCAGTGCACGGCGCGGTCGTTGTCGGCCTCCCACAGGGCTTCGGCGAGCTCGGCCTGCAACTCGAGGGACAGTGCATTGAGCTTGTCGGGCCGGTTCAGCGTAATCGCAGCGCGGCCGCGTTCTACTTGGTACAGAATATGTTCGAATGTGCTCATGCCGCTCCCTCCCGGTGATCGCGCGGACTATAGGACGGGCGTTGCATTTAGGGCAAGATAGCGCGCCATGTTTACCTACCTGAACCCCGATGTGCGTCGCCGCCTCATCGCGGAAGGCAAGCTCGTGCGCCTGAACAGCGAAGGTCAGCTCATCGACGTGCACACGCAGGAAGCACCCGGCGAACTGGCCATCAATCTTCTCGGGCCGATACCGCTGCCCATCGATCTGCCAACCATCAAAACCACCGTGCAGTGGTATGCAGCCGTGCGCAGTACCGAGCTCAGCCAGGTGACGGCGCTGGCGGAAGATCTCCGCGCGCGGGGTGGCCAGCATCTGTTCTCGCACCTCGTCTCGCCCCTGGCGGTGAACAGCGTGCTGGTTATCGGCAAGCCCACCGAGCATCCGCTGATTCGTGTGCACAGCAATTGTCTGACCGGGGACGTGTTCGGTTCGCAGCGCTGCGACTGTGGGCCTCAGCTGCATGCGGCCATTGCCGCTATACACGCGGAGCCGAGCGGAGGCTATCTCGTGTACATGGCGGGTCATGAAGGCCGCGGCATCGGCCTGTGGGCCAAGGCGGCCACCTATCTGCTGCAGGATGCAGGGGAGGATACGTACGAGGCAAACCGCTCGCTGGGTCTGCCCGACGATTCCCGGGATTTCACGGACGCCGGGGTGCTGATCAAGCACTTCGTGGGACGCGAACCGTTCCGCCTGTTGACGAACAACCCGAAGAAAATAGCGGATCTTGAGGCCTGCGGTCTCGATCAGATTACGCAGGAAAAGCACGTCAAGGGAGTCAGTGAATGGAACCGCCGCTACCTCCACGCAAAGCAGGGCTGGGGTCACGCCCTGGCCGACGAGGATATCGACGAGCGCGGCTGAGCGCCTGGCTGCTCGCGGCGGCCGCGCTTAAGACCTTCGCGCAGGCGCCCGAGCTCACTATCAACCAGCTGCAGTTCGTTGGCAGTCACAACAGCTACAAGCTGTGGATGGACGATGCTGACGTCGAGGCTCTCGCGGCGCGTAACCCCGCCGCGGCCGCAGCGCTCGAGTACAGTCACGTTGCCCTGGCCGAGCAGCTCGATCTCGGCCTGCGCAAGCTGGAGCTGGACGTGTTCTGGGATCCCCGAACCGGCAGTTTTCCCGTGGGCCACGTGCAGGCGATAGATATGAACAGCCTGTGCAGTCCCCTTGCGGATTGTCTCGCGCAGATCGTCGCCTGGTCGGATGACAACCCTACGCACGCTCCGGTGTGGATCAGCTTCAACGCGAAGGATCAGCAGATTGAAGGGCTGCCTGATCCCGCCCCGTTTACGGCAGACGCCTTTGCCGCTCTGGATGTGGCGGTGACGGCCGCCCTCAAGGATCGGCTGATCACGCCGGCCAGCGTCAAGCGGGGCCCAGGTGTGCCGGTGTGGCCGTCGCTGCGTGAGGCCCGGGGGCAGTTTCTGCTGATTCTCGACGAAGGGGGCGATAAGCGCGCCGCCTATGCAGCCCGGTGGCGTGAGCGCCCCATGTTCGTGAATGTGCCCCCGGAGCACGCGGCGGCTGCGATCATGGTGGTCAACGACCCCCTGCGGGACAGCCGCCGTATACGGCAGCTGGTGCAGGCTGGCTACATGGTGCGCACGCGGGCCGACGCGGATACGCGCGAAGCCAGAAGCAACGATGTCACCCGGCGTGACGCGGCGTTTGCGAGCGGCGCGCAGGCGGTGAGCACCGACTACTACCGGCCGGCCGCGCACTTCGGCACCGACTACGAAGTGGCGCCGAGACTCAGCTGCAACCCGGTGAACGCACCAGCGGATTGCAGCGTTACCGATTGAGCGCCTTCGTTACCAGTTGTGCGGCTCGCCGTTCCATTTCATGAAGCAGCCGGTGTTCTCGAGGTCGATGCCGTCCACCACGCTGATGATGCCGCTGGC
>CAZYYJ010000042.1:0-43430 GCA_964651595.1 uncultured Pseudomonadales bacterium
GTTTTCGATCTGGATGGCGCAGGCGCCGGCCTCGATCATGCGCTTGGCCAGCAGGTAGGTGGCCTCCTCGTTACCAAAGCCAGCGTCGATGTCGGCAATGATCGGCACGACGTGGGTCTGGTAGTTGTCGATGCGCGCGATGATGCTGTCCACGTCGCCGCCGTTGGCACGGGCTTCGTCCAGCTCGCTGAAGATGTGGCGCAGCTCGCGGGCGTCCGCCTGGCGCAGGAAGGTGTAGATCTCTTCGATGAGGTCGGAGACCGTGGTCTTCTCGTGCATGCTCTGGTCCGGCAGCGGGCCGAACTTGGAACGCAGTGCAGCCACCATCCAGCCCGACAGGTAGATGTAGCTGCGGTCTGTGGTCTGCTTGGAGCGCTTAACGCCCATCATCACCTGCTGCGCAATGAAACCGTGCCAGCAACCGAGAGACTGCGTGTACTTGGCGGGATCAGCGTCGTACGCGGCCATGTCACGACGCATGATGTCGGCGGTGTACTGGGCAATCTCCAGGCCGGTCTTGAAGCGGTTCTGCAGCTTCATGCGTACGGCGTATTCGGGGTTGATGGCGTGCCACTCAGCCCGGTCGCTGAGCTGCTGGCGCACCTGTTCGATGTCGTCGAGATAAGCTGACATGTGGTCCTCTCGTGTCCTGTGGTTGGCGTTCCCAAGAGGGGTTCAGCCGCAGCCGGCCCTCTGAGAGGCGCGCAAGGTACCAATGGCCAATCCCGTTGAAAACGGAATAAATCAAAACCAATAGATTCCCTGGGCGAATTATTACAAGGCCGTCGTTGCGTCACGGGGGCGGTGGTATAGCATGACCGCCTTTGGGCTGGGGGATGAGCTTTGGCGGCGGGATTGGAGGTGCTGGACGTCCGGCTGCCGGGGGCGCACGAGTCTGCGGGGGGCGGCTTTGCGCACACCTTCGCAGCGGGGGCCATCACGGTGGTGCTGGGCCCCAATCTGTCCGGTAAAACCGATCTCTGCCGTCTCATTGCCGGCCTTTCCACGCGCGCCACGGGGCAGGTGTGCTGGCACGGAGAACCTTTGAGCGAACGGGCCCGGCAGCGCCAGGCGGCGTTCGTCTACCAGGCCTTCGTGAACTATCCCAATCTCACGGTCTACGACAACATCGCTTCGCCCCTGCGTGCACAGCGCATGGACAGGGAGGTTGCCGACCGCAAGGTGACAGACCTGGCGCGCGGGCTGGGCCTCGAGCCGTTGCTGAAGCGGCTGCCGCACGAACTCTCGGGCGGGCAGCAGCAACGCGTGGCCATTGCCCGGGCGCTGGCCAAGGAAGCGCCGGTGCTGCTGCTGGACGAGCCGCTGGTGAACCTCGACTTCAAACTGCGCGAGGCGCTGGAAGGAGAGCTCAGAGACCTGCTGGTGGCGTCGCGCACGACGGTGGTCTATACCAGCAGCGACCCACGTGAGGTGTTCAACGTGGCGGACGAGGTGCTGCTGCTGAAGGAAGGCCGCCTGCTGCAGAGTGGCGTGCCGATGCTCGTCTACGATCAACCGGCGTCCCTCGACGCCATGGCGCTGCTGTCCGATCCCCAGGTGAACCGCTTCGAGCGCGACGGCGTGGCCCATGGGGTGCGGCCCGAGCACCTCGACGTCATGCCGGACGAGGACGACCGTGAGGGCTACGTCTTTGCCATGCGCGTGACCGCAGCCGAGACCAACGGCGTGCAGACTTACGTGCACGGTGACGTGGAAGCCGCGTCCTGGGTGGTGAGCCTGCCCGGTGTACGTTCCGTGGCGCCCGGCAGCGAGCTCACGCTGCGGGCGCGCCCCGCGGACGTGGTGCGCTTTGCGGGAGCGGACCGTGGCTGAGGTTCGTCTCGAAGACGTCAGCTTCACCTATCCGGGCGCCGAGGCGCCCACGATTGCGGATCTGTCTCTGACCATCGCGTCGGGCGAAGCGCACGCGCTGCTAGGCGCTTCGGGTGCCGGTAAGACCACCCTGCTGAACCTCCTGTCGGGTCTGCTCACGCCCACAGCGGGGCGGGTCTATCTGGATGGCGATGACGTGACGGCGCTGTCCGGACGTGCACGGCGGGTGAGCCAGGTGTTTCAGTTTCCCGTGCTCTACGAAGCCATGACCGTGGCGGACAATCTGGCCTTTCCTTTGCGTACGCGGCGCATGGCCCCGGCGGAGATCGGCCGCCGGGTAGCGGCCGTGGCCGAGGCCCTCGGCCTCACCGACGCGCTGAAAGTCAGGCCTCGCGGGCTGAGCCTCTACCAGAAACAGCTGGTCGCGGTCGGTAAGGCCCTCACCCGGCCCGACGTAAGCCTGGTGCTGCTCGATGAGCCGCTGACCGCGGTGGAGCCAAGGGTCAAATGGGATCTGCGGCGGGTGTTGAAGGCGGTGCAGGCCGAGCTGGGTGTCACCATGATTTACGTGACTCACGACCAGACGGAAGCGCTGACGTTTGCCGACCGGGTGTCGCTGCTGACGGTGGACGGCATCCTGCAGAGCGACACGCCGGAGGCCTTGTACGAACGTCCCGCGCATCGGGACGTCGGCCACTTCGTGGGCAGCCCGGGCATGAACTTCGTGCGCCTGGACACCGGTGTAGAGCTGGGTTTCCGTCCGGAATGGGCACGCCTGGCCGGAAGCGCGCTGCAGGCCGATGGCCCGAGCCTCGCCGGGAAGGTGACGCATGTGCGCGTGCATGGCGCCGTGGACGGTGAGCCCGTGGGGCTGAGCACGGTGGCCACCGAACGGGGCACCATCGTCGTACGCGGGCCCGTGATTGCTGCCCAGGGGGCGGCGGTGCACATCGACATCCACCGACACCTGGTGTTTGCCGACGGCCTGCTGACGGAAGCATCGGCGGAGATGCTCGATGTATAAGACGCGCAGCAATCGGGCGTGGCTGGGCGTTCTGCCCGTGGTGCTGGTGGTTGCGTTCAGCGGTGTCGTGCCGCTGATGACGGTGGTGAACTATTCCGTTCAGGACATCCTCGATTTCAACACCCGCTTTTTTGTAGGTCTTCAGTGGTATCAGGACACGCTCACCGATCCCCGTTTCATAGACGCGTTCGTGCGTCAGCTCGGTTTCAGCGCGGCGGTGCTGGCCGTGGAGATTCCCCTCGGCATCCTCGTGGCGCGGGGGATTCCGCGGGACAGCCGGTGGACACCGGTTGTGCTGATTGTGCTGGCGCTGCCGTTGCTCATCCCCTGGAACGTGGTGGGTACGATCTGGCAGCTCTTCGCCCGCTCGGACATCGGCCTTCTGGGCGTGACCCTCAACGGCCTCGGCATCGACTTCAACTTCACCGCCGACCCGCTGGCGGCGTGGCTGACGCTGCTGGCCATGGACGTCTGGCACTGGACCTCGCTGGTGAGCCTGCTCGCCTTCGCCGGGCTCACATCCATTCCCGGCGCCTTCTATCAGGCGGCAGAACTGGACGGCGCATCGAGCTGGCAGACGTTCCGCTACGTGGAGCTGCCGCGGCTCCGCGCGGTGCTGGTCATTGCCGTGCTGCTGCGGCTCATGGACAGCCTCATGATCTACACGGAGCCGTTTGTGCTGACCGGCGGCGGCCCCGGCAACACCACGACGTTTCTCAGTCAGTATCTCGCCACCATGGCGGTGGGGCAGTTTGATCTGGGCCCGGCGGCGGCCTTCTCGGTCATCTACTTTCTGTTCATTCTGCTGTTCTGCTGGCTCTTCTACACCACCGTGATGCAGACCGGAGAGGCCGATGAATAACCGTGCGGGCTTGAGCCGCGTTGTGCTCGTTCTCTTCTGTGTGTATCTGCTGGTGCCCTTGTACTGGCTTGTCACCGTGGCGCTGCAGACGAACGCGGACGTGCTCGGAGCGTTCAATGTGGTGCCCGCGCGCCCCACGCTGGAGAATTTCCGCGAGATTTTCGGCAACCCCGTCTGGTACCAGGCCTTCGGCAACTCCCTCGCCTACGTCGCCATCAACGCAAGCCTGTCGCTGGTGGTGGCGGTGCCGGCAGCCTACGCGTTCTCGCGCTACCGCTTTCTCGGCGACCGGCAGCTGTTCTTCTGGCTGCTCACCAATCGCATGGCGCCGCCGGCGGTATTTCTCCTGCCCTTCTTTCAGCTCTATTCCGCCATTGGTCTTTTCGATACACCGCTGGCGGTAGCTCTGGCGCATTGTCTGTTCACGGTGCCGCTGTCGGTGTGGATTCTGGAAGGGTTCTTCTCGTCCGTGCCCACAGCGCTCGATGAGATGGCCAGGCTCGATGGTCACAGCTTCCGTTACTTCTTCTTCCGTATCTTCCTCCCCATCAATCGCGGTGCTCTCGGGGTGACGTTTTTCTTCTGCTTCATGTTCAGCTGGGTGGAGCTGCTGCTCGCGCGCACGTTGACGGGCAGCGCAACCAAACCCATCGCGGTGGTGATGACCCGTACGGTCAGCGCGTCGGGCCTGGATTGGGGGGTGCTGGCCGCCGCAGGGGTGCTCACGGTCGTGCCGGGCGTGCTGGTGGTGTGGTTCGTGCGGCGCCACCTCGTGCGCGGCTTTGCGTTGGGGCGCGTGTCGTGACCTGGATGGCATGGACCACACCGACGGCGGCGTTTTTTGCTGCCATAGGCACGGCGCTGGTAATCATGACGGTGCTGGAGCTGCTGTCGCCCACGCGCCTCAGAAAGGGTTTTCTGCCCATGGCCACAACCCGTGGCGACCGGTTTTTCATCAGTCTTCTCAGTGCGGCATTTGTGCACCTTGCGTGGCTGGGTCTGGTGGGCACCGCGGTCTATCTGGCGAGTGTGGTGTCGGTGCTGTGGGCAGCGGTGCTTCTGCGCTGGGGTTGAAGGGCTCTATACTCCGCGCACTTCGCGATAGATCTGACGGACAAGAGGTAGGTATGGGAATGAAACGGACGTTGGGCACCGGGCTCGCGGTCACGGTGCTGCTCGCTGGCTGTGGCGACGGCGACGGGGGAACCACGGCAGAGCTGGAAACGGTCGACTATGCCGCCAACGCAGCGCGCTGGGCGGCCGATGAGTTTCAGCCCTCCACGCTCACCCCGGAGCAGCAGCGTGCGGAGCTCGCCTGGTTCACCGCGGCTGCCGAGCCCCTGCGGGGTATGGCGATCAATGTGGTGTCTGAGACGCTCACCACGCACGAGTACGAAAGCGAGGTGCTCGCGCGGGCGTTCTACGAGATCACCGGCATCCGGGTCACCCACGACCTCATTCAGGAAGGGGACGTCATCGAGAAGCTGCAGACGCAGATGCAGTCGGGGGAGAACGTCTACGACGCCTACGTGAACGATTCGGACCTGATCGGGACGCACGCCCGCTATGGCTACGTCGTCCCGTTGAGCGACTTCATGGCCGGCGAGGGTGCCGATGTGACGTCACCCACGCTGGATCTGGACGATTTCATCGGTCTCGACTTCACAACCGGTCCCGACGGCAAGATCTATCAGCTGCCCGACCAGCAGTTCGCCAACCTGTACTGGTTTCGTCACGACTGGTTCAGCCGCGAAGACCTTCAGGCGCAGTTCGCGGAAATTTACGGCTATCCCCTGGGAGTGCCGGTCAACTGGAGCGCCTACGAGGACATTGCCGAGTTCTTCTCGGTGCACGTGAAGGAGCTCGACGGCCAACGTGTCTACGGTCACATGGACTATGGCAAGAAAGATCCCTCCCTCGGCTGGCGCTTCACCGACGCATGGCTGTCCATGGCCGGTGCCGGCGATGTCGGCGTGCCCAACGGTCTGCCGGTGGATGAGTGGGGCATTCGGGTGGAAAACTGCCGGCCCGTGGGATCTTCGGTGACGCGCGGCGGGGCCGCCAACGGCCCGGCAGCGGTTTATGCGTTGACGCGTTACATCGACTGGCTCAAGCGCTTCGCGCCGCCGGAAGCGTCGGGCATGACGTTTTCCGAGGCAGGGCCGGTGCCGGCGCAGGGTCACATCGCTCAGCAGATTTTCTGGTACACCACGTTCACGGCGGACATGATCCAGCCGGGCCTCGCGGTGGTGAACGAAGACGGCACGCCCAGGTGGCGCATGGCGCCATCGCCTCACGGTCCTTACTGGGAAGAAGGCATGAAGCTCGGCTACCAGGACACGGGCTCGTGGACGTTTCTGTCCAGCACTCCGCTCGACCGCCGCAAAGCGGCCTGGCTGTACGCTCAGTTCGTGACGGCAAAGACGTTGTCCCTGAAGAAGACGATTGTCGGTCTCACGCCCATCCGCGAGTCGGATCTCGAGTCTGCTGCCATGGGTGAGCTCGCGCCCAGGCTGGGTGGACTGGTGGAGTTTTATCGCAGCCCGGCGCGCAAGCTGTGGACGCCCACCGGCACCAACGTGCCCGACTATCCGAAGCTTGCGCAACTGTGGTGGGCGAACGTGGCCAACGCGGTCAGCGGTGAGGTGACGCCGCAGGCTGCCATGGACAGCCTCGCCGCGCAGCAGGACCGGGTGCTGGAGCGACTGGAGCAGTTCGGTGTGCTGGGCGAATGTGGTCCCGCGCTGGCCGAGGAGCAGGAGGCGAGTTTCTGGCTGGAACAGCCCGGCGCGCCCAAGGCCAGGCTCGACGATGAGAAACCGCAGGGGCGCACGGTGCCCTACGAGGAGCTCGTGCGCGTCTGGTCGCAGGGTTAGGCGGCGGTCAATTCAAAGGCGATGGTTTCGTTCAGCGCGTCCCCCGCGGTGAAGCGCGCCTGGTAGGCACCCGGGCGCGCCGGTGCTGCGCCCCCCACGGAGCCGGTCATGAGCAGATGGCCGGCTTCCAGCTCGTAGCCCAGCGCCAGGGCTGTGTTGATCAACCAGGTCAGCGCTTCGCGCTGGCCGCCCATCACGGTGCCACAGGGGGCGCCGAAAAGTGTCGTGCCGCTGGTGTCCAGCAACGCGGCCTCCACATCGTCCAGGGGAATATCCGCCGTCAGCACGGGTCCGGCCACGAAACCGAAGGCGGCGGAATTGGTTGCAATCAGATCCAGACCGGCAGGTTTGCCGGAAAGCCGTGGCTGCGCAAGCTCCACCATCACGTGTACCTCGCCCACGAGGTCCTGAACCTCGTCCGCGGTCACCGGCGCCCGGACTGCCGCGGACAGGCGATGCCCCAGCTCCGTTTCCAGCAGACCACCGGCAGGCGCCACGATCTGCCCCGGCTGCATGGCATGGCTTGCAAGCAGGGCGCCCAGAATCGGCCGGTCGATGCCCATGGCCTGCTGGGGCGGCGGCGCCGTCAGCGCCGCTTTGAAACCCACAATCGGATCGGTGGCGGTGCGCGCCGCCACAAAATGTCGCTGCAGCGTGTAGGCGTCCTCCAGGCTCAGCTCGGGCATCGACGCCAGCGCGCTGGGGTAGGTTGTGCCGCTGGCCAGAGCTTCGAGACAGGCGTCTGTGAAGGTCTGCATGGCGTACGGGCTCCGGCGATCAGGTTCGCGCAGTATCGTTTGTGGCCGGTCGGGTCACAACTTAAGATCAGGGTTCGTACCGGCAGGGGAAGTGTATGCGTGCGGGCGTAGCGCTGATTGCGATTGTCTTCGCAGCGGCTCTGCAAGGCCAGGAGCGGGTACCGGCCGGCGAAACCAGGGACAGTCTGGCCGACACCGGTCTGGCAGGGGTCGAGACGTTTACGCCGCCGGTACGCATAGAAAGCGCCGCGCCGCGCTACCCCACCCGATACGCCCGGAGCGGTGTGGAAGGCTGGGTGACGTTGTCGTACATGGTCGATCCGGCGGGTAAACCCTACGACATAGCGGTCGTGGACTCTTCCGATGACGAGCTTTTCGAAACCGCGGCTGTGACGGCGCTCAGCGACTTCCGCTACCAGCCGGCCATGCTTGGCGACCGCCCGATCGATGCCGGTCTGGTGACAAAGGTTACCTTCGAGATCTCGGGACAGACCGGCGCAAGGGCGTCCTTTCGAAAACGCTACCGGCGTGTGTCCGGGCACATCGAAAAGCGCAATCGCGCTGCAGCCGAGGCCGGCATGGCGAAGCTCGCGGCCATGGACCGGACGATGTATGAGGAAGCATTTTACGCGCTCGTGCAATACAACTTTGCGGGCGCCTGGGGCACACCGGCAGAGCAGCTTGCGGCCCTCACACGGGCCTCTTTCATCGACCGGTCACGGGGCTTTCTGCCGGACGGCCAGCTGGTGACGGTCTTGCGCGCAAAGCTTGGCCTGCAGCTCATGCTCAATCACCACGCCCGGGCGCTCGTCACCATCGAACAGCTCCGCGAGCGATCACCCGCACCGGAAGACGCGGAACGCTATACGGCATTCGAGGCGCGTATCTTCGAGTTGCGCGATGCGCCCGAGCTGCGCATGGAGGTGGCAGGCACCGTTGGCCGCAGCAACCAGACCGTGCACCACCTGCTGCGCAACACCTTTCAGCTGGAGGACGTTCAGGGCGACATTGCCGAGCTCCGGCTGCACTGCGACAAGGCGTTCGTTGGCTTCATCTACCAGGAAGAGCTGGCCTACACCGTGAACGACAACTACCGCGATTGCCGGGTCATCATCGTCGGCAACCCTGGCACCACGTTCAAGCTAGTGGAGCTTTGATGCAAACGGCGCGTTTTTGCCGGTAAACGCGAGCTCGCAGAAGCGCTCCCCCATGCGCACGTAGCCCGCGCCGTTGGGATGCAGATCGTCGGGCAGGTCGCCGGCATCGTCTGCGCCGAACAGCGTGAGACCGTCGAGGTAGTGCAGATTCTCATCACCCGCCGCTCGTCGGGACGCCACCAGCCGGCTCAGAATCTTGCGGATCCACGTCAGCGTCAGACACCCTGCGCGCAGCGTCTCGTTGCCCGGGAAGGTGACGAATCTGCCGTCTGCGTCCGGTAACGTGGGCCCCGGGCTCGTCTCGGCGCTGGGGCAGAAAATGGGCGAAACGATCAATATCGGTGTGTGCGGCTGCCGCTCGCGGATCGTGTCCAGAAAACCGTGCACCGCGGGTGTGAAGGTTCTTTCCCGCATGGAATCCATGTTCACGACGTTGATGCCGAGCTTCAGACTGATCAGATCCGCGGGTTGTTCGCGGATGGTGCGGGCAACGAATTGATCCAGCTGGCAGTTGCCCCCGAACGCCAGGTTCATGAGCTCCACGTTGGCCAGCCGCGCTGCCACGGCGGGCCAGGTACGGGCCGGGCTGGTGGCCTCGGCGCAGTGGCTGATGGACGAGCCATGGTGTACCCACAGGAGCCGCTCCACCGGGGTGCTGAGAAACGGCTCGACGGTGGCACCCGCATCGATGCGCAGGGCTTTGATGGCAATCTGCGCGCCGGAAGGCAGGTACAGCTCCAGGTGCTTCACGCCGGGACCCAGCTGCTCGAAACGCACGGTGGCCGGTGTGCCGGGGATCAACTCGGGACGCCCGGGCTTGCGCAGATCCACGGCCAGCACGTTACCTTCGTCGACGGTCTGCGATGCCTGCAGCTCGCCGTCCACCACGAGATCGAACACGGCAGGTCTTGGCGGCCGCTCTGCCATCTGGATGCGGGTGGCCAGCACGTCCAGCTCCAGCGTCTCGCTGCTGGTGGCGAACGTCACACGCACGCCGCTGGGCTGCGTAACCATCAGCTCCATGAAGACGGGCACCTGCGGACGGGTCCACGCCGGCAGCCGCCGCGGCGTCAGGCCCGCGTCGCTTTCATCGAAGTCGAGGGCGCCGGCCACCTTCACGTGTGGATGATCGAACGGTATCTGCTGCATGACATCGGCCCCTCCCGGCCCGTAGTATCGAAGGTCCTTTCAGGAGACACAACCGAGGTCTGCCATGACGCCGGACGAAGCCGTTCCCGTTTTTGCGAGCGAGCACGAGGTCAACGACGAAGCGGCTCTGCGCGCGCTCATCGGCGACGAGGTGCCCGGCCTGGCGGAAAAGAACATCGATCGCCTCGACAGCTTTGCGATCGATTTCATTGCCCGGTCGCCGTTCCTGGTGCTGGCCACCGCCGACCGCGACGGCGCCATGGACGCTTCACCCAAGGGTGACGCCCCCGGTTTTGTGCATGTGCTCGACGAGCGCACACTGCTTGTGCCGGACCGCGCGGGAAACAAGCTTGCGTACGGACACCTCAACGTGCTCGCCAATCCACGGGTGGGCCTGATCTTCGTGATTCCGGGCACGCGCGAGACGCTGCGTGTGAATGGCACTGCCACGTTGCACGCAGATCCCGAGTGGCTCGAGCGTCTGGCCGCGGCTGATGGCAAACCGGCGAAGGTGATCATCAAGGTGCAGGTCAGCGAGGTGTTCTTTCATTGCGCGAAGGCGTTCATTCGCTCCAAGCTCTGGCAGCCGGAACAGTGGGGCGAGCCGCACAAGGTGTCTTTCGGCGATATCTTTGCCGCGCGCAGAGCCGCGCCCGCGGAGGTTGCCGCCCAGATCGACGCGGCCGTTGAGCAGGACTACGAGAACAACCTGTGAGCGTGCAGTGACCGATTCGATGCGGCCGGAAGGTGACGCGGCGCTTGTCGCCAGGGCGGAAGAACTGCTGGATGTGCTGGCGCTCGAGACCGTCGAGCACAACCTGTACCTCGGCCAGAACGAGCAGCGCGGGCCGCGGCGGCTCTTCGGGGGACAGGTGCTGGCGCAAGCCGCCATGGCGGCGTACCACACCGTGCAGGACGTGCACCTGCATTCGGTGCACGCCTATTTTCTCCGCGCAGGCAGTCCCGACCGGCCGGTGCTGTACGAGGTGGAGCGCATTCGGGACGGACGGAGCTTTGTCACCCGCCGGGTGGTGGCCATTCAGGGGGGCGAAGCCATTCTCAGCCTGGATGCGTCGTTCCAGGTGGACGAGCCCGGCTTCGAGCACAGCCATCCAATGCCGAACGTGCCTCTGCCGGACGAGTTGCAGGACGACTGGCGCATGGCCGCTGCCATGGCGGCTGATGCCCCTCACGCGCACCTGTTGAGTCCCATGGCACGGCTGCCGAGACCGTTCGTCACCCGGGGAGTGTTCGCGCCGGGCAGTGCGCCCTGGGCCGCGGAACGCTATTTCAGTCCCACCTGGCTGCGCTTTCCACTGGCGCTGGGTGGTGACGTTCACGGTACGCAGGCCTTCAAACGCTGTCTGCTGGCTTACGCCTCGGATCTGAGCCTGGTATCCACCGCCAGCCTGCCGCATCAGGATGAGCTGGCGCGGAACGCCCTGCAGATGGCGAGCCTGGACCACGCGTTGTGGATCCATCGACCGGTGGCGCCGGACGAGTGGTTGCTGTTTGCCAAACGTACGACCACAGCCCAGGGTGCGCGCGGCCTGGTGCATGCAGACTTTTTTGACCTCAAGGGGGAACTGGTGGCATCGGTAACCCAGGAGGGCCTGCTGCGCACGCAGGCCGGCCCCTAGCGCCGCAAGGGTGGCGGAGCTTCTTCTTCTTCTATCTTCTTCGTCTTCTCCCTCCGCCGCAAAACTGCTCCGCGTGAGGTTCGCTGGAGCGCAGTGTTTGCGCGGGAGAGACTGTACGCGGGAGGGCGGCTGCTGGTTATGACCGAACCGCGCGATCGTATGACCGAAGCGATCAAAGCGATGCAACTGGCGTCGAATTTGCGCGCTGTTTTGTAAGCGGGATTCAATCGCCGGCGTAGTCGGTGTCCAGCACCGTAAACTCCACTGCCTGCTTGTCGTGGGCCAGCATCAATTCAGCGGCCTGCTGATCGGTGAGGGCGATGTGAGTGAGGTCGGCGTACCGTTGCGGCCAGGTGGGATCCACGGCCTGCCACGTGCCCTGAACGTACAGTTCGTTCCAGGCGTGAAACATCATCGTGGGACGCACACCGTCCTTGTAGGCCAGGCCGTAAACGGTGCGGGACGGCACGTTGGCGGCCCGCGCGATGGTGGTGAGCAGGTCGGCAAAGTCCGTGCACTCGCCTGTGCCGCGATCGAGACTGGTCAGCACGGCGCCGGCCGGGCGGTCTTCCGCATAGCGCAGCGTACGCTGCACCACCTCGATGAAGGCCATCACGAGATCGTCATCGCCGGCACGGCGTGCGTTCTGCAGCGCTTCCTGCGCCAGGGCCTGGATGCGGCTGTTCGTGACCGGGTACCGCAACTCCTCCCCGAGATAGTTTTCGGGCGCGCGGATCTGAGGACTGGTGGGCGTCTGGCTGCGGTGCAATTCGAACACGCCGGTAAAGGCCTCCGCCACGGGTCCGCTTGGCTCGAGCACGAGGCGTGTGAGCTGCTGTGTGTTCTCGAGGCGCTCGTTCAGCCCGAACTGATAGTTGGTCTTGTTGCGCAGCTCCGTCAGCGCCACGGCGTCGGACTCGGTGCTGCGCCGGATGTCGAAGACGCCGGACATGGTCATCTTTTCCGGCAGAAAGCGCTGGGAGAGCTGGGTCTGCGTGGCGGTGAACGGTGCGTTGGTTTCCACCAGATAGCCGGTGGCGTTGCGATCCACCACGCGATAGCCGCGTTGCACCACACGCAGCCGCTCGAAATCGAGGTTGCGCGCCAGATGGCGGGCGCCGGCGTCCCGGGGCGCGCCGGCCAGCCAGGCTTCGAAGCCCAGGAAGTCGCCCAGCGTGTAGCGCCAGTTCAGGTCCACTTCGTTCCGGGTGCTGTTACGCAGCAGCTCGGCCTGATAGCGCCAGTCTTCACCATGGCCGGTACGTGTCCGGCGGATCACCGTTTTTGCGGTCTGACCGCGCTGACGGTTGCTGTAGCGCGCCTCCAGGAGGTGGTGCGGAGGCGTGGCGGCAAAGCGCTGGTAGCGCGTGATCGTGTTTCTCAAGTCGTCCCGCGACGCGAAATGGGTGGTGGTTTCGAAGTGCCAGTCACCCGCGGCGTCCCTGTGGGCGGTGTTGTACATGTACCCGACGTGCTGCTCGCGCAGCTGTATCCGGTACCAGTGGTCTCCGGCAAGCTCGCCGGCAATGGCAACGTAGGGAGGCTGGGTGGCTGACAGCAGCACGGCTGCTGCCAGGTACGCAAGCAGGCATACCGCGGCGACGAGGCGCCGTCGCGCGGCGGGCCATGCGGCACCCGCCGGGGCGGGGGCATCATGCGGCGCTTGCGGGGGCTGCTGCACGTTGGGGCATCACGGGTGAAAGCGGCATCTTGACCCAAACCGCAACCCGGTGCCACCGAGGCTACTCGAAGGCGGTCAGGCTGAATTGTTTGAGGGCGTGCAACAGCTCTTCGTGGGTATCGTAGGGCCGGCTGCGGAAAATGCGCCAGCGGTGGCGCGTGACCGGGTCGGCAATGGAGGCTGCGAACAGGCCGGATTCGGAGATGAACAGACCGAAATTGCCATTGCCGACACATTGTTGCGGTGCAATGCAGATGCTGAACTCGGGCAGGCCTTCCTGGTGCGGAATCATCTGCATGGGCTTCAGACTTTCTTCCCCTTTGACCGCATGCAGCACCCGGCCGATGCGGTCGGACCAGCCGGCGCCCGAGAGCAGCTCGAACAGGGCCTCCAGCTTCTGATGGGTGGCATCGATTTCCGGGGTGATCTCGTCGACACCATCCACGTGCTCCACCGCGTGACCACTTTCCAGCTCACCGAGGGCGTCGGCCACGTCGCCCACTTTGGAGACTTCTTCCGGGTCATGATCGGCAACTTTGCTGAGATCTACCGCGTCCACCAGCTCATGAGCCCGCTTCGCGCGCTGTATCCATGCAGCCAGCGTATCGCCCCGGTCCTCATCGTCCGCCTTGCCCGCCTCGTCGGGTGCCTGCCCCGCAGCGGCTGCGGCCTCTTCCGGATCGGGTGGCGGTGTCGGCGTGCCGACGCTCGGCTCCTGCTTGTCCGTGGGGTTTTCCATTCTCAAAGTGTAGTGCAAGATGCGCATCCCGCCGCAAACACGCCAAAGACGTCGCCCCCGCATGGATCAGGAAGCCAGGGATTTCATTCGCAGCCGCATTGCCCAGGACATTGCGGACGACCGCCTGCCGGACGGGGTGATTACCCGTTTCCCCCCGGAACCGAACGGCTACCTGCACATCGGGCATGCCAAATCGATCTGCCTCAACTTCGGTGTGGCCGAGGAGAACGGCGGCCGGACCTACCTGCGTTTCGACGACACCAACCCGCTGAAAGAGAGCGAAGAGTACGTGCGGGCGATCCAGGAAGACGTCGCATGGCTGGGTTACGAGTGGACGGCGGTGACGTTTGCGTCGGATTATTTCGAGCAGCTGTACAAGTTTGCCTGTGACTTCATCCGTGACGGCAAAGCCTATGTGGACAGCCTGTCCGGCGAGGAAATCCGTGAGCAGCGCGGGACGCTCACCGAGGCCGGCACCAACAGTCCGTACCGCGATCGCCCGGTGGCGGAAAACCTCGATCTCTTCCAGCGCATGCGGGCCGGCGAGTTTGCCGATGGCGAGCACGTGCTGCGCGCGAAGATCGACATGGCGTCGCCGAACATCAATCTGCGCGACCCGGTGCTGTATCGCATCCGCCACGTGCATCATCACCGCACGGGTGATGCCTGGCCCATCTACCCCATGTACGACTACACCCACTGCCTGTGCGATGCGCTCGAAGGCATCAGCCACTCGCTCTGCACGCTGGAATTCGAAGACCACCGGCCCCTGTACGACTGGGTGATCGTGAACAGCAACGTCAACTATCACCCGCCGCAGATCGAGTTTTCGCGCCTCGGCCTCGAGTACACGGTGATGAGCAAACGCCTGCTTAACCGTCTGGTGGACGAAGGCGCCGTCAACGGCTGGGACGATCCCCGCATGCCCACCATCGCGGGCTTGCGCCGGCGCGGCGTGACTGCGGCGGCCCTGCGCGATTTCTGCCAGCGCGTGGGAGTGACGAAGCAGGACAACCGGGTGGAAATGAACCTGCTGGAGTTCTGCGTACGCAAAGATCTGGAGAGCACGTTGCGCCGCGGCATGGGGGTGCTGCGCCCGTTGAAGGTCACGCTCACCAACTGGTCCGGGGACAGCGAGCAGATGCCTGCGGTCTGGCACGTGCAGAATCCCGAGCTGGGCGAGCGCGAGATGCCGTTCAGCGGCACGCTCTACATCGAGGCCGACGACTTCAGCGAAGATCCGCCGAAGAAATGGAAACGCCTGGTGCCGGGCGGCATGGTCCGGCTGCGTTATGGATTCATCATCCAGTGCGACGAGGTGGTGAAAGACGCTGATGGCGAGATCGTGGAGTTGAAATGCACCTACTTCCCGGAATCGCGCAGCGGGCAGGACACCAGTGGGCTCAAACCCAAGGGCGTGATTCACTGGGTTTCCGCAGAG
Source organism: uncultured Pseudomonadales bacterium (assembly GCA_964651595.1). Classification (GTDB taxonomy): domain Bacteria; phylum Pseudomonadota; class Gammaproteobacteria; order Pseudomonadales; family Azotimanducaceae; genus UBA4421. The sequence continues at coordinate 15,161 of CAZYYJ010000042.1, forward strand.
CACGCCGTGCCCGTCGAGGTCCGTCTCTACGAACGGCTTTTCACCGACCCTGCACCCACCGGGGACAATTTCCAGACAGTGATCAACGCTGATTCGCTGACAGTGCTGCAGAGCTTCGTGGAGCCAGCCATCGTTGCGCACGAAGATCGGGCGTTTCAATTCGAACGGCAGGGGTATTTCGCGGAAGACCCCGTCGACAGCACGCCAGAACGCCCTGTGTTCAACAAGACCGTGTCGCTGCGCGAAGGCTTCTGAGCATGACCGCTGAAGTCACCGTCATGGAAGTGAGCCCGCGGGACGGCTTGCAGAACGAGACGGCCCAGCTCAGCACCGCAGCCAAGCTGGAGCTCATCGACTTTGCCCTGAAAGCCGGCTGCCGTCGTATCGAGGTGGCGAGTTTCGTGCATCCGAAGGTAGTGCCGCAGATGGCTGACGCTGAGGCCGTTTGCGCCGGTCTCCCGCAACGGGGCGACGTGCGTTACACGGGCCTGGTGCTGAATGCCCGCGGTTACGAACGCCTGCGCGCCACCGAGCGTCTCGATGAGGCCGGGCTGGTCATCGCCGCCAGCGATACCTTCGGCGCCCGAAACCAGGGCATGGACATCGACGCGGGCGTGGCCATGGCAACCGATGTGCTCCGACGCGGACGCCAGAGCGGCTTCCCCGTTCAGGTAACCGTGGCCACCGCCTTCGGCTGCCCCTTCGAGGGTAACGTTGCCCCGGGCACTGTCCTGGAGATTGTCCGACGGCTGGCGGACGAAGGCCCGGTGGAGATCAGTCTCGCCGACACGATTGGTGTGGGCGTGCCCGCTCAGGTCACGGATCTGTTTGGCGAGCTGCGCCACTTGCTGGGTGACGACATCCCGCTGCGGGCGCATTTCCACGATACCCGCAACACGGGCATTGCGAACGCCTATGCGGCCCTGCAGGCCGGTGTAGCCACCCTCGATGCGAGTATCGGTGGCATTGGTGGCTGCCCCTTTGCGCCCAATGCCACGGGCAACATCGCCACGGAAGATCTCGTCTACCTGCTCAACCGCAGCGCGGTCGTCCATGGTGTAGACCTGCCGGTGCTGCTCGAAGGCGCGGCGTGGCTTGCGCCCCAGCTTGGTAAAGAGGTGCCTTCCACGCTGCTGCGGGCCGGGGACTTTCCGGCAGAAGGCTCGGCAGCGTGTGCCATAGAGCGCTCAGGCGGACGCTGAGTCAGCAATTGGCTCCCGGGCCTGTCTCCTTCGCTGCCCGTCGGGCAGCTTACCTCGACAACTGACGGCTGAAGTGATCGACTGCGTACTGGTCGACCCAGCTGTTGAGCTGCCAGTCGGTCAGATAGGCCCCGTGACCGCCGTGCTCGGTGACGTCCACCACCACTGAGGCGGGCAGGCTGTCGAACTGCGACAAACCGATGATGGGGTCGTCCGCTGCCATCAGCACGTGCGCGTGAACGCCCGCCAGAGCAGTGCCGCTGAGATCGTAGGCGTCGAAATAGCGCTCGGTGGTGGGGAAGTCGCTGTGGCGCTGCACGAAGTAGTCGGTGAGCGCGCTCACGGTCGACAGCGCCATGGCCGGCGAGAAGTCGTAGCGATCGGGAAACGCAGCCTGCTTCCCCCGCCACTGCCGGCGCCACTTGCGCACGAAATAGGCCTGATAGATGGGGTTGCTGTCGATGCTGTGCATGGTACGTTCGGGCTCGATGGCAGGACATACGGCCAGCGTGCGTACATGGGACAACTGCCTGGCAACGCGCAGGGCGAAGTTGCCCCCCAGGGAAAACCCCATCAGTCCGGTCCCCGCCGCCCCATGGGAACTGCTCAGCGTGTCGATGAGGGCCACCACCTCGTCAATCAGCGCGGAATGAAACAGGCCCGGATTGAGATGCACGGTGTCGCCGTGGTCGCGCAGATTCACCCGCACCACGCTGAAACCCGCCCGCCACAACGCGGCGGCCACGGACAGCACGTAACCTGAATCGGCAGTACCGAGCCAGCCGGGAATGATGCAGACGAGCGGTGCGTCCGGCGCGTTGGCCAGGTGTGCCTGGACGAGCAACTGCACGTCCGCCACCTCGATCTGTCGTGCGGTCCCCGAGGCCAGAAAGTCGCCGAGGCGCCCGGGCAGCAGCGCCTTGCGGACAATGCTGGAGGCAATGGTCTGCACGTGTGCGTTGGCAAGCCCCGGCGGCGGTCGATAGGCGTCGTTCATGGGCTCAGTCCACCGGGCGCGACGTGTGTGTCAGACCACAGGCGCGTGGCCTCGAAGCCCCGTTGCTGCAACAGGGCCAGCACGCTGTCGGGACCGGCGAGATGGGCAGCGCCGATCAGCACGAAGCGGGTGCCCGGCTGCCCGAGATAGCCTTCGAGCTTGTCGGCCATGCCCACGTTGCGGGTTTCCAGCAGTGCCCGGCTGAAGGCGCGCACCGCGGGCGTCTCGCCGGCCTGGGCTTCTACCAGGGCACGCATGGCATCGTCGTCGCCGTTCAGCCACGCGAGGTCCAGCTCGACAATCTGGGCTTCCAGGTTCGGTCGATGTCGGACGTACTCTTCTACCAGGGCAATTTGTGTCGGCAAAGGCGGTCCCAGCAGCAGCTCGAGTTGAAAGGCGCTGGTTTCCAGACCTGCAACAGGCAGGCCGGGCCGCGATTGAAAGTGCTGCTCCATCCCGGCCTTGGGGTCGTAGCCCAGGGCCATCATCTCCAGCACCGCCAGTTGCTGCAGCACCAGCGCCGGCTTCATGGCGTGCAGGTCGGCAAGCTCGATGCCCAGCTCGCGGGCAATGCCCCGGAGCTTGTCGTACAACGGCGCCGGCAGCACGGTCTGGAGGGTGTCTCCTTCTGCCAGAAAGCCGTGCTGGCGCGTGAGGCGCGAGATCGTCGCAGGTGCCATGTCTTCTGGTGTCACCTCCAGAATCAGCTCATCGGCCTGCGCGAACGCGGCGTCGAACTGAGGCGGCAACGGGTAGAAGCCCGGTTTGAGCATGTGGATGGAACCGGCAATGAACATGCGCGAAGGGCCGTGGTTCAGCTCCCACAGGTACAGCGGCCGCCGGTCTGTGGCCACCTGCGCCTTGAGCGCTGCGCTGGTGGTGAGGGGCTCACCGTTCAGTGCGATGAGCTCGCAGTCTGTGGTGAGGGTGGGATTGGCCATGCGGCAGGCGGTGAGTGCCGCCTGACTGGCGTCGACCTTCGAGGTGCCGCTGGCGCGATACACGGCGTCACGGCCATCCTGAAACTGCGCCGTGGCGTCGTAGGGTGCAGGCTGCGCCGCCGCGGCAAGCGCGAGCGCGCCGAACAGTATCAGCGACGGTAACGGCAAGCGGTCAGGTCTCGAGCCCGAGGTCTTCCGGCGTCTCCCCCGCTTCTTCGACGGCTTGCATGATGGCCCCCACAGCTTTCTCGATGCCGGCGGGGTCCGTGCCACGCACCACCAGCACGGTGCCATAGCGGTCGTCGCGGAAGAACGGGTAGCTGCCGATGTCGACCTCAGGCTGGGCAGCCTGGATATTGCCGAGCGCGGTTGCGATCTGCGACTCGCCCAGGTAGGCGCGCACGGAGTGTGACCGCACCACGGGACCGCTGCGCAGCGTGCCGGCCAGCGTGGACAGCATGCCCTGCATCACCAGGGGAATGCCTGCCATGACGTACACGTTCTCCATGGCGAAACCCTGCGGTCCACCGCTGGGATTGTCGATCAGCTCGGCGCCCTCGGGCACGCGCGCCATGAGCAGTCGGCTTTCCATGACGGGTTCCGGCGCCGGCCGTCGGCGGATCCGCTCAGCGATGGCCGGGTGCTGCATCAGCGGCACGTCGAAGGCGGCGGCAATGCACTCAGCGGTGATGTCGTCATGAGTGGGCCCGATGCCGCCGGTGGTGAAAACGTAGTCGAAGGCGCCACGCGCTTCGTTGACGGCCGCGACGATCGTGGCGCGCACATCGGGTATCACGCGCGCTTCGCGGATCTGAATGCCCCAGTCGCCGAGCGTGTTGGCAAGGTGGGACAGATTCACGTCCTGCGTGCGTCCCGAGAGAATTTCGTTGCCGATGATCAGTACGCAGGCTGTGACGGCGTCATCGTTCATGGGCTGGCTGTCTGGCGGTCGTGGCGGAGGCGGCAGTTTAGCAGAGTCCCCCGCCCCGGGTTTGCCCGTAGAAATGTCAAACCTGGGTAAAAAAAGTGCCGGCGATGCTTCCGGGGCGGGGTGCTCCGGGCTACACTTTATCTGGCGATTACAAACAACTTACAAACGCTTTAGTTAAGCCGCGTCTGTGCTGACGCGTCGAACCGACGCCGTATCAGAAAGCTGTATCAGGAAAGCTGAATTAGAAAGCTGAAACGGAAACGCAGACAGCAGGAACGCAGACAGTTTGGTTCAACACTGCCCAACGCCGGTTTTTCACAAAAACCCGCCGCCGAAATGCGTCACGGCAACGCTGGGCAGCGGTTCACAGATTTACAATTCCCCCCAGATCGCGTGTCGAGCATCACAGGCTGTCCTTTTATCCATACATAGACTGATTTGGATTCTCGCTTTCCGGATGGGGACTTTCCGGGGGGCCAGGCAGAGTAATTGGCATGCGGTTTCCGGGAGGAATAGCCAATGGGATTCGAGAGAGTGAGCAAGGTTCGCCCGCTATTTCTATTTGTGCTTGCGTTATTCGTTGCTGCCTGTGGCAGTGGCAGCAGCAGCGGTTCGTCGGATGATCCCCCGACCAGCGTGCCGCCGAGCGGCGGCAGCGGCAGCGTCCTGTCGGGCAGCATCGGCGATGGTCCCATCATCGATGCGGACATCTCCGTACGCGATGCGAATGGCAACGAAGTGGCGAGCGGCACCAGCGATGGTTTTGCCAACTACGAGATCGAGGTACCAGCCGGTACCGCCTTGCCCGTGACCGTGCGGGTCACCGGGGGTACGGACCTGGTGACCGGTCGTGCGGCCGATTTCGAACTCGTTGCGCTGACCAATTCCCTGGGTTCGCAGACCGTGAACGTCTCACCGCTGACCACGCTGGCGGTCAAAGCGGCGCAATGCGCTGGCAACGCCAGCGATACGGCCATCGACGCTGCGTGGCTCACGATCTTCGGCGCCCTGAACATCGGCCTCGATCGCACCGCCCTGGCAGATCCGATGACGCAGACCATTACCGCCAGCAGCATAGAGACCGCGGTTCTGGCCAACGAGGCCCTCGGGGAGGTGGTGCGCCGCGCCGGCGCCGCCATGCAGGCGACGGCCTCCATGGACGACATTGTCGACACCATCGCCTGCGACCTGAGTGACGGGGCGCTGGATGGCGCGGCGCCGGGCTCTACCGCGCTCGATACGGAGCGGGTGTTTGCCGTCGTCAAAGCCGCTGAGGTGGGCGTCCGGCTCGAAGTGCTGGCGGACCGGCTGGAAGTCGACGGTGCCGATGCCACCACGGCCATGAACGCCGCGGTTCGTACTGTGATGCCGAACCTCAATGCGCCGGATGTGTACAGCGTTCCGCGCGACGCGTCTGCCATCGACGCGGCCTTGAGCGCCATCACGGCCATCATGGGTGTGCTGCCCGATCCGGAGCTTGGCGAACTGGCTCTCGCACTGAACGACGCAACCCCGGCCACCGTACGTCAGCTCATCGACGCCATGCTGGACGCGGCCACGAGCAACACGCTTCAGGGCATGCCGGAACGGCTGGCGCTGGCGAGTCAGCAGATGATCAGTGAGGTGGTGGAGCGCGGCGATCCTGCGCAGAACGAACCCGCGCCGATCCTGTCCTTCCAGGCGACCCCTGAAGCCGTTGACTCCGGCTCTGTCGCCACTCTGAGCTGGGCGACCAGCGGCGCTGACCACTGTGCGGGATCGTGGGAAGACAACGTCGGCACGGAAGGCGTGTACCGAACGGATGCCCTGGGCGCCAGCGAACGCTTCGCCCTGGAATGCGTCGGCGCTGGCGGAGTCAGCGCGGCGTCTGTGGACGTGATCGTGGATGGTGTCGCCATCGACGACCCGGACCCGGAACCGGTACCACCGGAACCCGAGCCTGAGCCGGAACCTGACCCCGAGCCGGAACCCGAGCCCGAGCCGGAACCCGAGCCCGAGCCGGAACCTGAGCCCGAGCCTCAGCCGCAACCTGAACCGAGCGTGACGCTGTCGCTCGTCGACAGTGACGTCACCGTCGGGGACGATGCGACGGTATCGTGGAGTGCCTCCAACGCCACGTCCTGTACGGCCAGCGGTGGCTGGTCGGGTACCAAAGCCCTGTCGGGGCAGGAAGTTGTGGGCCCCATCAACGGTGTCACCACCTTTACGCTCAACTGCGCCGGCGCCGGCGGCAACAGTCTGGCCATGGTCAGCCTGACCCCGGTGGGCTCCTTCGACATTGCGTGGCAGGCGCCGACTCAGAACGTGGACGGCTCCGATATCGCCGGGCTGTCCGCCTATCGCATTCACTTCGGCGATGCTAGCGGGTCGTACGACGACTTCGTGGAGGTTGCCGGCTCTGTGTCCAGCCATACGGTGGCCGTGCCAGTCGGTGACTACTTCGTTGCCATGACGGCGGTTGACCTCGAAGGTGACGAAAGTGACTTCTCCGGTGAGGTGACCCTCACCTCCCAGTAACCTCCGGTAACACTCCGGCGGTGTGAGAAAGCTAGCAGTCTGCCCTGGGGCAGGCTGCTAGAATCTGCACTGTCGGCCGTGCACCTGCAGGGCCGGAACCGCTCTGCCAACTGCACGGAAAACTGCCATGCCCATCCCAGTTCTGCCTATCCGCCGGCCCCAGTGGCTGGGGCTGCTTGCGTTCGTAGTACTTCTTGGTGCGTGCGGGAACCTGACTGCCGAAGAGCATCTCCAGCGCGCGCAGGAAGCGCTTGCGCAGGGCGAAGTTCAGGCAGCAATCATCGATCTGAAAAACGCGGTGCAGAAAAACCGCGATTTCGGCGAGGCGCGCTCGCTCTTGGGCCAGGCGCACCTGCGTGCCGGCGACGCGGTCTCGGCCCTGAAGGAACTGGAGCGGGCGCAGGATCTCGGTCTTACCGATGACGCGACAATGCTTGCGCTGTACCGCACCAAACTTGCGCTGAACCAGTACTCCGAGGTGATCGGGGCGCTGGAAGAAGCGCAGACCCTCGAACCTCCCTTTGCGGTGACCCTGGCCGCGGCGTACCTGGCGGCGGGAGACGTGGAGAAAGCCAAGCCGCTCATGCAGCAGGGACTGCATCTGGTGGAAGGCCTGCTGGGCATGGCGCAGATCGCAGAGAGCGAAAACGACTCGCCGCGCGCCATCAGCTATCTGGAGCAGGCCCTGGCCAAGGATCCTGGCCTGGTGCGTGGCTGGGTGTTCAAAGGCGAGGTGGAGCTTGGCGAGCAGGCTTACGATGCGGCGCTGGCTTCGTTCACGCGGGGCGCAGCGCTTCCCGGCGGCGAAGTGGCCGGACAGCTTGGCATCGTCAGAGCACATCTGCTGCTGGAGGATCTGACGCAGGCACGATCCGCGGCCGACATCCTCGTCGCGCGAGCGCCGGAGCTTGCGCCCGGGCAATACCTCAACGGGCTGATCGCGTTCCGGGAGGGAGATCGTGAGGCCGCCGAGAATGCGCTTCTGGTGGTGCAGAAGAACGCCCCGCAACATGCGCCTACCTTGTACCTGATGGGCCTGCTGAAAATGCAGGAAGATCAGATGAACCAGGCGCAGGATTATCTGCAGCGCTACCTCACCCAGGATGCCGGGAATCCGTCCGTACGGAAGCTGCTGGCGTCCATCCATGACCGTCAGGGCGATAGCGAAGCGGTTGTGGACACACTGCGGCCGGTGCTGGAGCAGGCGGGCGACCCCCAGATCTGGGCGTTGATGGGCAGCGCCCAGCTGAAACTCGGCGACCCCGCGGCCGCCACGGCATCGTTTCAGCGGGCTGTGGCCCTCGCGCCGGACGAGGCGCCTTTCAGGAACCAGCTCGCCTTGAGCCTCATCTCTTCGGGAGATGATCAGGGTGCGCTGTCAGAGCTCGACACGGCGGTGGACCTGGACAGCAATCAGTTTCAGAGCGACTTCATTCTCGTGATGCTGAAGCTTCGCGACGGGGATCTCGCGGGAGCCCGTGAGGCTGTGGATAACGTTGTTGCCAAAAGTCCCGAAAACCCGTTGGGTCACAACATGCGGGGCGCTGTGCTGCTGGCGCAGGACGAGGCCGATGCGGCCCGGCAGAGCTTCGAGAAAGCGCTGGCGCTGGACGCGGCGTACTACCCGGCCGCGCAGAGCCTTGCCAACATCGCCGAAAGGGCTGGTGAGATCGCGGCTGCCCGTCAGCTGTACGAGGATGCAGTGGCTGCGAACCCGCAGAACGAAGCCGCCGCCCTCGGCCTGGTGGAGTTTACGGCTCGGCACTCCCCGGCCCCGGACGTGCTGGCAATGCTGGACGACGTCATCGAGCGGTTGCCCGGGTCGGTGCGCGCGCGCATCGGTCAGCTGCGGCTGCTGCTGGTGTCGCGAGACCTCGAGCGCGCTGAGCGTGCTGCAAAAACGCTCGTGGAAATGGCGCCGGAGCTGCCCGATTCGCTGATTCTCAAAGCTGAAGTGGACCTCGCGACGGGCGATGCCGCAGAAGCCCGGCAGACCATCAATCGCCTGCAGGTGCTGAGCGACCGCTTTCAGAACAACAAGCAGGTGCTGGGCGCCCTGGGTGCGCTGCAGCTGCGTATCGGCAACCTGACGCTGGCGCGGCAGCACCTGGAAGCGGCTGTCGCGTTCGATGATCCGCCTGTGCTCGCGATAGTGAGCGCGGTACGGCTCGAGTTGATGGAAGGCAATCCTCAGGCAGCCGCGAGCCAACTTGCTGCGCTGACCGAAGCGGGAATCGACACGGAAGAAGTGCAGCTGCTCAAAGGCGATACGCTCACGGCCAGCGGCAACCGCGAAGCGGCTCTCGAGCACTTCAAGACGATGGCCGAGCGCGGCTCACGGCAGGGCACGTCGCGTTTCGCCGCGCTGCTGGCCGGCTCGGGACGCACGGCGGAAGCGATGCAGGTCATGCGCAACTGGCTGCGCGCCCATCCGGAAGATTCGGGCTTCAAGCTGATGCTGGCAAACCTGGGCATTCAGCAGGGGGACAATGACGGTGCCAAGGCACAGTACGAATCGATGATGCCCACCAACAACCCCATCGTGCTGAATAACCTCGCATGGCTCTACATGGAGGCCAACGACCCGCGTGCGGTGGAGGTGGCGCGCCAGGCTTACGCGGCGCTGCCGGGCAATCCGGACGTGATCGATACGCTGGGATGGGTGCTGGTACGCACCGGCGAGGCACAGGAAGGGCTGACGCTGCTGCGGGAGAGCGCCCGCGCCAAGCCGGATGATCCCACGGTTCAATATCATCTCGGCGTGGCCCTGCACCGAACCGGGGACGTACCCGGGGCGAAAATTGCCCTGCAGCGGGCCCTGACGCTGGGGGATTTCGACGATCGGGGCGAGGCAGAAACCCTGCTGCAGTCGATTTGACGCCGAACAGGCGGGCGCGCCGGAAATTTGGCGCATTTTTGACAGGTTAGCTCCCTTTCCGCCTCAAAGCGTATTTACAAACTTCACATAAACGGGACAGCGCTGTCTTGTGCGCTGTAGCACCATGTCCGTGGGACTGACAGCAACCTTAGGGAAAGTGACATGGCTGCTAACGCACAGGCGAACGATCTACCGGAACAGACGGTGCGTGACGGAGAGTTACCGCAGACGTGGTATCGACGTAACGAACGCATTTTTCGCAACGGCAACGGCTGGTACATCCGCACCCGGGAAGGAGTGGATGTGGGGCCTTATCCGTGCCGTTTCGACGCGGAAATCGAGTACGAGTCTCTGATCAGCAAACTGCAGAACGTGCCGCAGGACCGCCTCATGCAGGTGGTGCACAACTACGCGCTGGCGGCCTGCTCAGGCCATGTTCGGCTCGATACGGAAGCCTATACGAGCTACCTCGTGGAAGAGGGTGGCGCGGAGCTGCTGCGCCCGTAGAGCGTTTGCGGGGCGGCGTGTGGGGCCCTGGCTATCGGCCCTGAAAGCGTGGGGTTCGCTTCTCTGAAAAGGCACGCCGCCCTTCTTTATAGTCCTCACTGTCAAAGCACGCGTTCACCAGCGCGCGCACTTTTTCCACGTCCTCCTGTCCGGAACCCGCCTCCCAGGCATCGAGCGCCGCTTTCGCCGCCTGCACGGTGAGCGGCGCATTGGCTGCAATGGTCTCGGCGTACGCGAGCGCGAAGCTTTCAATCTCCTCGCGCGACTGCACAAAATTGATGAGGCCCATGCCGAGCGCTTCGTCCGCTTCCATGAACCGGGCCGTAAACATGATGTCCCGGGCGCGGCTGGGTCCCACGATGCGCGCGAGCTTGGCGAGGCCTTCGTACTCGTAGCCGAGGCCCAGGCGCGCAGCCGGAATGCCGAAGCGCGAGTCGGGGGTTGCGATGCGGACATCCGCCGCCAGCGCGGTGGCCAGCCCGCCGCCGATGCAGTAGCCCTCGATCAGCGCGATCAATGGCTTGTGGATGCGCGCCAGCCATTTGTTGGCGCGACCGGCAATTCTGCCGTAGGCATCTTTCTGTTCGGCGTTGGCGCGCTTAGTGTCGAACTCCGAGATGTCGGCGCCCGATACGAAGGCTTTGCCGCCGGCGCCGCGCATGATCACTACGCGAACGTCGGGGTTGGCGTCAAAGTGCTCGAGGATGTCGCCTATGCCCTGCCACATCTCCAGTGACAGGGCGTTGTGTCGGGCCGGGTTGTTGAAGATCATCCAGCCGACGCCGCCGTCGACGTGCGCCTGCATGCGCTCGGTCTCGAGAGAAAGGGCTTGGGTCATGGTTCGGGCTCTAGCGGGAGAGTTTTTTGCGTTTGTTTTCCACGTAGTCGACGAGGATGTACTCGCCGAGCTGGTCCGGTGACGTATAAAACACGCGACCGCCGTTGATGCGCGCCACTTCCTGCATGAATGCGCGCAGATAGTCGCTTTGCTCGAGCATGAAGGTGTTGATGGCAATGCCTCGCGTCGTGCAGTGTTTCACCGCGCGGAAAGTGGCACGGATGGTTTCGCGCGTGGGCGGGTAAGCAAAAATCGCCTCGCCGTCCTCCAGGTGCGCGGTGGGCTCGCCGTCCGAGATCATGATGATCTGCTTGCTGCCCCCGGGATGTCTGGCCAGCAGCTTCTCAGCCAGCAGCAGCGCGTGCTGCATGTTGGTGCCGAGCACGTACTCGTCCCATTGCAGATAGGGAAGGTCGTGCGCTTTCAGCTCCTTGGCATAGGCGGCAAAGCCGATGATGTAGAAGCTGTCCTTGGGATACTGGCTGGTGATGAGATTGTGTAACGCCAGAGCGACCTTTTTGGCAGCCTGGAAGGAACCGCGCAGCGCCATGGACCACGACAGGTCGACCAGCATGGCCGTCGCAGTGGAGGTGATCATCTCGCTGCGGTAGATCTCGAAATCGTCCGGTTTCAGCTGTACCGGGGAACCGGGACCGTTTCTGTCGATGGCGTTGCGCAGCGTGCGGGGCATGTGCAGGTGGAACGGATCGCCGAACTCGTAGGCTTTGGTGTCTTCAATGCGCTCGCCGAAACGGCCTTCTTCGGGGATGGCATGGTTGCCCAGGCTCTGGCGTTTCAGGCGCTGGTAGATCTCGCCCAGCGCCTTCTGACCGATGACCCGTGAGCCGCGCGGTGTCAGCTCCCACCGGTTGTCGTCGGTGGAGCGGATGTAGCCGGCGTCTTCCAGCATGCGCATGAGCTTCTCCAGCTCTTCGAGCTGGTCGGCTTCCTCATCGCCCAGCACATCCCGCAGCAGGTCTTTGTCGATGCCATCCAGATCGCCGCGGCGTTCCGCACCCTGCATCTGGTCCATCAGCTCGTCGATTTCGTGCATTTCGCGCATGAGGCGCATGGCTTCCTGGAAATCCACGGATTCTTCGCCGTTGAAGTTGTAGCGCTGATCGCCCGGCGAGAGGAAATCCAGCTCCTTGGCCAGCTTGGCCATCTCCGCTTCCAGCTCCGGGTCGCCAAAGCGCCCCGAGAACAGCTCCTGAAGGGCCTGGCGTTGCTCGGGCGACATGGAATTCAGCAGCGATTGCGCGGCAGCCATCTGCTGCTGCATCTGCTCCAGCAGCTCATCGAGGCTCTGTGGCGGGTTGTTGCCGAACATGTCGCCGAATTCTTCCATGAACTCGTCGAAGCCCGGATCTTCGCCCGCGATACGTTTCACCAGCATGTCGTTCAGCGCTTTGACCATGTCCTTCATGCGCTCGATGTCGCCGTCGGACATGTTCTGCACCATGTTCTCGATATCCTGGAAGAAGGTGTTGGTCATGGCCTTCTTCAGCTCGTTCAGGAGCTCGAGAAACTTCTTCTGCGCGTCGGGATTGATGAACTCGAATTGCTCGAGCGCTTTGATCTGAGAGGGCAGATCGTCGGGCAGCGTGTCCAGTGTTGCCTCGTTGCGCTCGGCAATGTCCTTCAGCAGCGTGTCGCTGAACGCCTCAGCGGCGTCTGCCTTGGCTTTCCACTCCTCGATGCGCTCCCGCTCCATCTGCTTCACCTCTTCGAGGCGCTCGCGGAAATCTTCGAAGATGCCGTCGAGGTTGTAGCGCTGCAGCTGTCGTTGCCGCTTCTCTTTCAGGGAGCGCAGCATGTCTTTCAGGCCCTGCATGTACCCGCCCTGCGGAACGGGCATGCCGCGCGACATGAGGTTGCGCATGGCCCAGCGCATGTCGCCGTACTCGATGAGATCGTCCGCCAGGGCTTTCATGACCTCGTCGGCGTCCAGCTGCGGCGCCTGCGATCCATCCCAGGCGGAGTAGCGGTGACGGCGGGAGAACGGCATGGCAGCTCCTTGAAGCCGGCGCTAGCCGGAGTAGGTCGCCCGTCCGGCGACGGCGTGCTTGTTCAAGAGCTTGTTCAGATGCAGCCCCTCCAGAATGAACTCCACCTCCGATGCCTTCGTGGACGGGGTTGTGGCCGTGAGGCGATCGGCCAGGCCCGGTACCTGTTCGATGATCGACTCGTAGTCTTCGGCGTACACAGCCTCGCCGATCTCGATGGTGAGCCCGTCGTTGAACGCCTCCGCAATCACGGCGAGATCGTTCAGCTCGTGGTGCCGATCGAACACACTTTTGGTGGCCCCCTGAATGATGCGGGTGGTGATCTTGTCTTCCTGACCATCTTCCATCGCCTCGAACTCCACCTTGCCCTGGAACGACGGGCGGATGTAGTCGAGATCTGACACGCGCGGCACCACCTCCGATTCGTTCAGCACCAGGGCACGGCGCAGGGCGTTGGCAATCAGCACTTCGAAATTGCTGATCGACGCGCGCACGGAGACGCCGGATCGCTGATTCACATCAGGGGAACGCCGTGCCTGGTGCGTTACCTCGGCGATGATCTCCTGCATGAAATCAGGCACTTCCACATGGTAGTCAGCCATGTGCAGCACGTTTGCTTCCTGGCGCATGATCTCGATTTCCTGCTCGATCAGCTCCGGATAGTGCGTGCGGATCTGTGCGCCGTAGCGGTCTTTCAGAGGTGTGATGATGCGCCCGCGGTTGGTGTAGTCCTCGGGGTTTGCCGTGGCGAGAATGAAGGTGTCCACCGGCAGACGCACCTGGTGCCCGCGGATCTGCACGTCGCGTTCTTCCAGCAGGTTCAACAGCCCCACCTGGATGCGCTCAGCAAGGTCTGGCAGCTCGTTGATGGCGAAGATGCCTTTGTTCGTGCGCGGCACGAGACCGTAGTGCAGCGTGAGCTCGTCAGACAGATAGCGGCCCTCGGCAACCTTGATCGGATCCACCTCACCGATGATGTCGGCGATGGTGATGTCGGGCGTCGCCAGCTTCTCGGCGTAGCGGTCGCTGCGATGCAGCCAGCGGATCGGTGTCGCGTCGCCATGCTCTTCGATCAGGTTTCTGGCCTGCGTGGTGATCGGGGCGAGCGGGTCCTCGGGAATTTCGCAGCCGTCGAGAATCGGCGTCCACTCGTCCAGCAGCGACACCAAGCTGCGCACGATGCGTGATTTGGCCTGGCCGCGCTCGCCCAGGAAGATGATGTCCTGGCAGCCCAGCAGTGCGTTGACGATCTGCGGCACGACCGTGTTCTCGTAGCCCACCACGCCGGGAAACAGAGGCTCGGCGCGGGAGAGCTTCAGGATGAGGTTCTCGCGGATTTCCTCTTTGACCGGTCGGTAGGCGTAGCCGCTGGTTTTAAGCTCGCCGAGGGTTGCGGCGGCCGGCGGGGTGGAAGCGCTGGATGTATTCGACACTGTTGGCCTCTTGCTGCTTGGGGGCCGCGTTGCGACGGACAGAGCGACCTATGTTGACCCAGCGCCGGGCTCGCGTCCACTTACGTCGACAGCAGCCGCCGCACGCGACGCCGGATGCGTGGAACCAGCTCGTCTTCCACCCAGGGATTGCGCTTCAGCCACATCGTGTTGCGCGGACTGGGGTGTGGAAGCGGCGCAATCTTCGGCCAGTGCTGGCGCCAGCCGGCGACCAGCTCCGCCAGCGTAGCGCCGCGGGGTGGCTGCAGATGCCAGTCGATGGCATAGCGGCCAACAGCGATAGTGAGTTGTACGTTGTCGAGGTGGGCGAGGAGCCGCTCCCGCCACAAGGTGGCACATTCAGCCCGGGGTGGCAGGTCGCCGCCCTTCCCGCGGCCGGGATAGCAGAAGCCCATGGGCACCAGCGCCAGCTGGTGCGGGTTGTAGAACGTGGCTTTGTCTACACCCAGCCAGGTGCGCAGCCGGTCGCCGCTGGGGTCGTCGAAGGGGATGCCGCTCTTGTGCACGGCCGTGCCCGGGGCCTGGCCGACGACGAGGACCCGGGCGTCGGGATGCGCCTGAAACACGGGCCGGGGGCCGAGGGGCAGATGCGCGGCGCAGTGCCTGCAGGCCCGTATCTCACGGGCCAGCAGCTGGAAACCACGCTGTGTCAGCGCCGACGTTGCGCCGCCTCCAGAATCTTGATGATCACGCTGCTTCGGGTACAGATCGAACAATCTTCCTCGTCGAGCGGATTGGTGTTGTCATCAAACTCTTCGCCATCGCTGACCCCATCGTTATCGGTATCCGCATCGAGAGGGTCGGTACCAACGGCGAAGAGCTCGATGCTGTCTATGAGACCGTCGCCGTCGGTGTCCGCACGGAAGGGGTCGGTGCCGAAGTTGTCGAGCTCATCCTGGCTGAGCAGCCCGTCACCGTCCGGGTCGAGCGGGAACGCGTAGGCTGCGCCTGCGAATACGAAGGTGTCACTGTCACGCTCTGCGCCTACGAAGGCCGTACTGCTGGAAAGGGCAGCGCTGCTGCCGAACGATGATTCGCCGTCGTTTGGTGCAAGCCTTTGCAGCTCGGTCCAGCTGCCGCCGTCGCGGCGGAAAATGAACGAGCCTTCGTTGCCGGCATTGAGAAGGGCAAGGTTGCTGTGCAGGTCCAGCGATTCGCCCAGCCTGGCGTTGGCCGCGCTGTCGCTGGTCGTCAGCTTCTGCTGCTGGACCCATGCGTTGCTGCCCCTGACGAAGACGTAAGCCGCGGGTGTCCCTCCGGATGCGAAGGAGCCGGAAGCGCCGATTAACGCCGTGTCGCCCCACAACGCGACGCTCTTGCCGAAGGCGTCAAACTGGGCAGCATCGCTGGCGGTGAGTTTCTGTGCTTCGGACCAGTTGCTGCCGGAGCGAACGAAGAGGTATGCGGAGCCCGAGTTGCTGCCGGCATCGTCGTCGCCGAAGGCGCCAACCAGAATGGTATTTCCGTCCAGGGCGACGCTTTGCCCGAAGGCATCCCCTGGCACAGTGTCACTGCCGATGAGTTTCGTCTGCTGTGTCCACACGCTGCCTGTGCGCGCGAAGACGTAGGCGCCGACGGTCAGCGCGGAGCCCACGACCGCGGTGTCGTCTTCGACGGCAACACTGGCGCCGAAGAGCATGTTGCCGGCGGCATCGTCTGCGACGAGTTTCTGCTGATGCGTCCACACGCCGGTTCTGCGTACGTATACGTGCGCAGAACCGGCTGAGAAAAGCCCGTCGAAGTCGTCTCCCCACGCGCTGATGACGGCGGTGTCGCCGGAGATCGCAACGCTGCGTCCGAACTCGTCGCGGGCCGCTGCATCGGGCGCGGTCAGTTTCGTCAGCTGTGACCAGATGCCGTTGCTGCTCGTGAACACGTAGACAGCGCCCGAATCAAGCCCGAAGTCGTTACTGGCCGGAACACCGACCAATGCTGTCAGGCCATCGACGGCGACACTCGCGCCAAAATCTGAGGACCACTGGCCGTCACTGGCGAACAGCTTCTGCTGATTCGGGTTCTGCCGCGGGTCCAGCGGGTCGGTCGAGAGGGCTACTTCGATCCCGTCATCGAAGCCATCGTCGTCGGTGTCGGCGACCCTTGGATCGGTGCCGGCGGCCTGCTCCTGCAGGTTCGTCAGATCGTCGCCGTCGCTGTCCCCGTTCCGCTGTCCGGCGGCGAGGGGGTCAAAGCCGTTGGCGACCTCGAAGTTGTCCAGGAGACCGTCGTCGTCTGTGTCCGGATCCCGCGGGTCGGTCCCTTCCACAGCCTCCCCCCAGTCCAGTAATCCGTCGCGATCGCGATCCAGATTGACGGTATAGGTTGCCCCGGCGAGGTTTGCCGCGCCGCTGTCGTTCGGCGCGCCAGCCAGCAGATAACCCGCGGACAAGCTGATTTGCCTGCCAAACGCATCACCGGTGTTCGCGTCGATTGCGGTGATTTTCTGCACTTCGCTCAAGATCCCTGTGTTTGACGCGAAAAGATACACAGCGCCTCTGCCCCCGGCCGCGCCGCCTGGGGCGGAGACGGCGGCGGTATTGCCGTCGAAGGCGACGCTTCTGCCGAAACGCCTATCCTGGGGGTCGCTGGCGGTCAGCCTCTGCGTTGCCAGCCACTGGTCACCGCTGGTACGGTTGAAGACGTATGCCGCGCCTTTCTCAGCCCCCTCGCCAAAGGCACCGATGAGCACAACGTCGCCGGCGATGGCAATGCTCGCCGCAAAGCCGTCGTCCGGCGTGGGGTTTGCCGGTCGCAGCTTGTCGAGTTCAGTCCAGCCACCGCCGGGCCCACGTCTGAACACGTACGCGGAGTCCGTATTGTCGCTCTCGGTACTGCCGATCACCGCCAGATCGCCATCTGTCGCAATGGTGTTCCCGAAGCGGTCGCCCGCGTCCGTGTCGTCGGCGCGAAACTCGTCTCGATAAGACCAGTCGCCCCGGCCCAGATGCTCGAAGACGTAGACGCTGCCGAAGCTGTTGGCGCCGCCCCCGTTATTGAGCGGGGCGCCGATGAGCACATAGCGACCGCTCACGGCGATACTGGCACCGAAGCTGCCGTTTGCAGCCTGAACCGGGGCCGTCAGCTTGTCGGTCTGTGACCAACCGAAAATTGCGCGGTTGAACACATAGACCGAGCCGCTGTCGGGCGCGCTGTCGTCATCGAGCCGTGCTGCGACGAAGATGGTGTCACCAGAGATGGCGACCTGGCTGCCGAACAGATCCTGGGCAGCAGCATCGTTGGCCGTGAGCTTCTGCTGCAGCAGCCACATGTCGCCTTGCCGCACGTAGACATAAGCGGCCCCGGCGTTTTCCGCGACCGTATCCGCAAAATACGCGCCGACGACCGCGGTACCGTTGTCCAGCGCCACGGCACTGCCGTACAGGTCTTCAGCCGCGGCGTCGAAGGCGGTGAGTTTCAACTGAAGGGGCACGTCGTTCGGGTCGAGAGGGTCGGCACCCGCGTCTACCTCCAGGCCGTCCTGAAAGCCGTCTCCATCGGTGTCCGCTTCGTAGGGATCGGTGCCGTTAACCTCGCTCTCCAGGGCGTTGACGAGGCCATCGCCGTCGCGGTCGAGGTTTATGACGAGGGCCGATCCCGCATCGTCCAGACCGGCGAAATTGCTCTGGGGGGCGCCAATCAGCGCCGTACCGCCCGCAATGGCGACACTGCGGCCGAAGAGGTCCGCTTCCTCGGCGTCACCTAGGTATCGATCCGCTTCTGCCCAGGTGCCGTCTGCCGACCGGGCGAAAACGAAGGCTGCACCCACACAGCACGGCGTGACCACGCCCTGTCTCAAGACGCCGCCGCCGATCACTGCAATAGCGTCTTCCAGGGCAACGTTGCGCCCGAATTCGCCACCTGCGGCGGCATTGCTGGCGGTGAGCTTGCTGTGCTCGACCCAGGCAGGCTCCTTGGTGAAGACGTAGGCAGATCCTGAGGCGTTGCCATCGTCGTCATCACCGTAGGCCCCAATCAATGCCGTGTTTCCAGACAGGGCTACGCTTGCGCCGAAAAAGTCGCCGGTGCTGCGGTCGGCTGCGGTCAGCTGGGCATTCTCCAGCCACGGCCCGTTCTTCACGAAAACGTGAGCGGCACCGCCACCGGTCAGGTTCGGATTGCCGACCAGCGCAGTCTGTCCGTCCAGAGCCACGCTGGTGCCGAAGCCTGCAACGGCGAGATTGCCGGGTATCAGCTCCGCGGTCTGACTCCAGGTACTTGCGCCGCTTCGCTCGAACACGTAAGCGCTGTTGCCGACCGGTGTGCCGATCAGCGCCCGGTTGTTCTCGAAGGCGATGTCGAAGCCGAACTCGTCGCCGAAACTGCCATTGGTTGCGGTGAGTTTCGTCTGCTGGGTCCACTGATCGCCGTTGCGGACGAAGACGTAGACGGATCCGCGATCGAAATCGTCGCCGTAGGCGCCGACCAACGCCGTATCGCCTGACAGAGCGACGGCCGTGGCGAAATTGTCGCCCGATTCGGTATCGTTGGCCTTGAGCTTTGCCTGCTGCGTCCACTCATCGCCGTTGCGCACGAAGACATAGGCCTCGAAAAACGCGCCGAGCAGGGCGGTGTCGCCGGAGATGGCCACGTCCCGGCCGAAGGTGCCGAAGCCGCGCGGGTCGTCTGCCATGAGCCTGCGCTGGAAAGGATTGCTGGTTTCGTTCAGCGGGTCGCTGCCCTGGGCGATCTCGAGAGGGTCGTCGAAGCCGTCTCCGTCCGTGTCAGCGGCATCGGGGTTGGTGCCGGCGGCTTGTTCCTGGAGGTTGGTCAAACCGTCCTGATCGCCGTCCTGATCCTGCTCCCCGCCAGCGAGTGGGTCGAACCCGTTGGCCGTCTCGAAGCCGTCCAGAAGCCCGTCGTCGTCGGTGTCCGCATCGAGCGGGTCGGTGCCGAAATCGGCAAACTCCGTGGCGTCGAGGAGCCCATCGTCATCCACGTCGAAATCGAGAATGTACGCGGCACCCGAATTGGTGCCGAACTGGTCGTCGAGGTGGGCGCTGATGAAAGCGGTGTCGCCAGACAACGATACGCTCCAGCCGAAGGCGTCGCCCGAGGCGGCGTCGTTGGCGGTGATCTTCTGCTGCTGAACCCAGGTGCCTGCGCTGCGCACGAAAACGTATGCAGAACCGGAGTCTGTCGGCACGTCGTCGCTGTCCTCGGCGCCGATCAAAGCAACGTCGTTGTCCACGACGACGCTGAAACCGAAGGCGTCGCCGCTCTGGGCGTCTGCCGCGGTCAGCTTCTGCTGCTCGATCCAGAAACCGCCGCTGTTGGGCGTGAACACGTACGCCGAGCCGGACCCGCTGCCGTCGTCGTCGTTGCCGTCGGCGCCAACCAGGATCGTGTTGCCGTCAATGGCCACCGAACGGCCGAACCGGTCTCCCGAAGCTGCATCGCTGGCGGTCAGCTTCTGCTGGTCGCCCCAGGTGCCGCCCCCGCGCCGGGAAAACACGTAGGCGGCGCCGGTGGAGCTGTCGTGAAACTGGGCGCCTATGACAGCCGTTTGCTCGGTCATGGCGATGGTGGTGCCGAACTGAGCACCGGAGAGTGCATCGCCGGCGGTGAGAGAAAACTGGCTCGTCCGGAACCAGACCCCATCCCGCCGGAAGAAGCCGTGCACGGCGCCTGAATTTGAGGCCGCATCGTCGTCGTTGCGCGCCCCGACCAGGGCCCAGTCGCCGTCGATGGCTACGCTCCAGCCGAACTCGTCTCCTGCGGCCGCGGCGCGGCCGGACAGTTTCTGCTGCTGGCTCCATAGCGTGCCAGTGCGGACAAACACATAAGCCGAGCCGGACGACGAGCCGTCGGTGTCATCGAAGGGTGCGCCGATGACGATGGTGTGGTTGGACACGGCCACGCTGAAGCCGAAGCCGTCTCCGGCCGCCGCGTCGCTGGCGGTGAGTTTCTGCTGTACAGACCATGCGTCGTCGTTGCGCACGAACACGTACGCGGCGCCGGAGTTGTCACCGTCATCGTTGTCGAGGTAAGCCCCCACCACGGCCGTGTCGCCGGCGATGGCTGTCGAGTAGCCGAAAAAATCCAGCGCCGCGCCGTCGCTGGCAACCACCCTGCGTTGTACCGGCGTTTCGTCGGGGTTCGTGGGATCGGAGCCGAAGCGCAGTTCCAGCTCGTTGTCGAAGCCATCGCCGTCGCTGTCTACGCCGGCTGCGACCAGCACGGTGGTCTGGCTCAGCACCGTTGTCTCCTCGATGGGCTGCGCTGCGCCGTTTTCCCAGCGCAGCAATCGGACCAGCGCATCCTCGGGAATGCTGAGACCGTCAGAGATGCGGTATTGCGTGCCGCTGGATGCAGCCAGAAGGTTGCCAATGGCGTTCGAAAGCTGCTCCAGCTCATTGGTTGTGAGGTTGAACACCCAGAACAGATCACCTGCGGTACGGCTGGTGCCACCAATGGGTTGCACAATGCCATCGACGATGACCGTGTCGCTGTAAACGACGTTGTCGCCGTCGAGCAGGGAGACGGACAGGTCGGTGACGGCATTGATGAAGACGCTGCCGCTGGTTTGTGCAGATGCCCAGTCGAAGACGACGCGGTCGATGCCTGCGGAGGTTGGTGAGACGTTGAGCACCGTCTGATAGCGCTCGGCTGTCGCGGCGGCGCTCCACAGCGTCAGGGTCACGAAAATTGCGGCTGTACGAGCCATGACGGTTGCTGCGCGCAACCGCCGGATGCCACCCAGGTCCATGGATCCCCCTTTTTTCTCTTTTTTTCTGGCGCTTCTGGAATTCAGGCAGTCTGGATTATGTCCAATGCTTGTCAGTATGACTACCCGACCGGTGAGGTTGTCAGGCGTTTGCCCGCTGGGTGGGTTTCCCCAGCAAACGGTCGGAAACGATCCGCAGCTGGATCTCAGAGGTGCCTTCGAAGATCTTCGTGAGGCGGGCGTCGCGCCAGTAGCGTTCCATGGCGTGCAGCTTGGTGTAACCGGCACCGCCCAGGATCTGCAGGCCGTCGGAGGTAACGCGCTCGGCCATCTCCGCGGCGTACCACTTCAGCATGGACGCTTCCTTGTCGCAGGTGAGACCTGCATCCATCTTGGTGCACACGTCGTACAGGAGGGCGCGTGCGGCTTCGATCTCTGCGGCCATGCGGGCGATCTTGAAACGTGTTTCCTGGAAGTCGGAGATGGGCACGCCGAACTGTACGCGCTCGTGGCTGTAGGCCATCGCATCTTCAAGGGCGCCCCGGGCGAGACCGATAGAGCGGGCCGCGGTATGCGCCCGCGCCACGTTCAGCATGTTCACGGTGTTCTTGAAACCTTCGCCGCCGCCCTGGCCGCCGGTGATGATGTTCTCCTTCGGGATACGGCAGCCATCAAAGGCGAGCTCGAAGGTGTTCCAGCCGAAGTAGCCGATTTTGGGTATGGGTGCGCCGTGGCAGCCCTCGGGCAGCTCGCCGCGCGGTTTCTCGATGATGAACGACCGCAGGCCTTTGTAGCGTGCCCCTTCCCCGGGCGCCTCCGCGCGGGCCAGCAGATTGATGTAGTCGGCTTCGTCAGCGAAGGTGCACCAGTATTTGTTGCCGGTGATGACCCACTCGTCGCCGTCCAGCACGGCTTTGCAGCTGACGGCTGCCAGATCGCTGCCCACGTTGGGCTCGGAGAGCGACACCGCTGCCAGGCATTCGCCCTGCGCGGCTTTGGCCGTCAGCTCGCGCCGCTTATCTTCGGGCCAGCCGCCTACGCCCATGAGCGACGCGGCCCGTGCGATGATGCTGGCGACGCTCATCCAGCCGCGCGCCAGCTCCTCGGCGATGAGGCAGTACTCGAATACCCCCAGTCCAAGGCCGCCATGCTCTTCGGGCATGCGGATGCCGAAATAACCCATCTCGCCAAGCTTGCGCCGGAGATCCATGGGGATGCTGCCCTGCACCGGATCCAGCTCGTTGGCGACGGGCAGCACCTCTTTCATGGTGAAGTCGCGGGCGACCTCCTGGATCATGAGGCGTTCGTCGGTCAGGTAGTGGTCGGTCATGGGTTGCTCCTGTTGATCCCGGCGTCGCCTGGGGCACCTCGCGCTATGGCAAGGTTCAGATGCCGATCAGATCGGCTCGATCGATGAGATTCTGGACAATGCGGATGCTGGCCGCGTCGACCATCACGCCGTCGACATTGATTGCCCCGAGGCCATCCGCCAGCGCCTGGTCGTAGGCTTCCTTCTGCTTCCGGGCTGACGCCACGTCCTCCGGGTCCGGCGCGAAGATCTCCTGCGCAATCTCGATCTGGCTCGGGTGTATCGCCCACTTGCCTACCATGCCGAGGATGAGCGAGCGCTCGGCCTCTTTGGTGTAGGCGTCGGCGTTTCGGAAGTTGGCGTACGGGCCGTCTACCGGATCGATGCCGTTGGCGCGGCACGCGATGGTCATCTTGTAGCGCGGGTAGTGCCAGATGTCGGGCGGGTAGCCGCCGGTGCTGCCGACGCTGGACAGCTGCATCTGCTGGCTGGCGGAGTAGTCGCCCATGCCGAAGACGAGGCATTCCAGCCGGTCGGAGCAGGCGGCAATTTCTTCCACGTTCATCATGCCTTCCACTTCCTCGATGAGGCATTCGATACCGATGCGTCTCGTGAGGCCGAGTTTTTTCTCGAGCTGATCCAGCATGAGGTGCACGAAGCGCACGTCCGCCGCGCTCTTGGCTTTGGTGAGCATGATCGTGTCCAGCTTCTCGCCTGCACCGGTGACCACCTCGATGATGTCGTCGTGGCACCACTCGGTTTCCACGTCGTTGATGCGAACGCACAGGGTGCGCGGGGTCCACTCCAGCGTGTTCAGCGCCTCCACGATCATGCCCCGGGCCGCTGGCTTGGCGCTGGGCGCGACAGCGTCCTCGAGGTCTAGAAACACGTGGTCCAGCTCCAGGGCGGCTGCCTTGGCCATCATTTTTTCAGAGCTGCCGGGCACCGATAGCTGACAGCGCCGGGCGCGGGCGGGTTGCTTGGACATGGAGACTCCTTCTACGGGTAGCGCGTGGCGCGCCTGGTTGGTGTTATCTGGCGTCGTCCGCCATGCTCAACGCCTCGAAGAGCGGTGTGAGATCGTCGTGCACCTCGAGCTCACGGCAGAGGGCAATGATCGCTTCCGCCCGCTCCGTGCCGAGCCGGGGCGTGGTCAGGGCGCGGAATTTGCGGATCAGCTTGTCCCATTGCAGCGCCAGATCGGTGAGCGGTATCGCGACGTTGAAGGCTTCCGTGAACGTCTCGCCACCACTCGTGGTGATGGTGACGATGGTGTCCGGGTTTGGCTCGTTGTGGGCGACGACCGTGACGAGGTCGCGGAAGGCGACCAGTTCCGGGTCCTGGGTGAGCTCGTCGGTGAAAATGTCGATGCTGGCGGTATCCACCCCGGCCAGGGTCATGGCGACTGTGAAACGCAGGCTGAACTTCGCTTCGAGGCCACTCTGTGGGGCCTGGATGTTGCAGACCCGGAAGTGTCCCGGATCTACCTCTACCGTGACGGCCGTGATCTGCCTGGGGTCGAAGGCGTTGCGCTCACAGAGGCGGGCGGTGGCTTCGATGGCGGAATGCGTCAGATAACATGCGGCGTGGTATTTGAAGAGCACGTCCTGCACGTAGCCCGGCCGCACCACCGCGGCGTCGAATTTTGCGGGGTCTGCCGTTTCCGCCTGCGTGTCCATGAAACCCTGTTCCGTTTCGAGGATGTCGTCGCGGCTGGAAAAGCCCCGCCGCGCGATGGACGCGGCCATGGCACCGGTTTGCGCGGCGTGACCCGCGTGCAGCGGCTTGCACATGGTGCCGAACTGCGCCTTGAGCCCGGCGGCCTGCGTGCCGGCGATGCCCAGCGCTCGGGCTGTGGTGTTGCGGTCGAGCTGCATGAGCCGGCTGGCGGCGGCGGTGGCGCCGAAGGCGCCCAGGGTGCCCGTGCTGTGCCAGCCTTTCTGGTAGTGGCTGCCACCGGCATAGCGGCCCAGGATACATTCGGTGTCGATGCCCGCGGCCAGCGCGGTCAGCAGCTCTGTGCCGGTGGCGCCGTTGTGCTCTGCCAGCGCCAGCGCCACGGGTGCCACAGGTACCGTTGGGTGACCGGTCATATCGTTGGCGACGTCGTCGTAGTCGTGGGCGTGACCGGCCGAACCGTTGATCAGCGCCGCCTGCTGCACAGAGACGCGCTCGCCGGTTGCAAACACAGTGGCCTGCGGATGTCCGCCCTGCTCGGCGGCGTCTTCGCGGAGAATTCTGGCCAGGGGCTCCTCCATGCCGGCAACGGCCACGCCGAGAAAGTCCAGCAGCGCCTGCTTGCTGACTTCGCGGGCTTCCGGCGGAATGGTGTCCCAGTGTGTGCCCGCCACGCGATCTGCGAGCCGCAGCGTCTCCTGCATGGCAATTCCCCCGTGCGTTGCAGCGTCCCCAGTGGACTCCGAACGCTAACGGACGGCGCTCGAAAGTCAACTTGAGGGGGAGATCAGGGCGCTTCGGTTTCCACGAAGTTCGTGTTGCCGCGTTTCAACTCGCGGGTGACGAAGCGGCGCAGCATAGGTGTGAGCAGCTCTGCATGCAGGTCGGAGTTGATCGGTGCGCCCAGCTGGATGTGATAGCGCTGGTTGGTTTTGTTCAGAAGCTCGCGAAACAGGGTCATGTCCTTGAGCTCGGTATTCAGAAACCACAGCAGGTAATACAACGCGCTGTTGTGGCCGGTGATGTGCATGGGCACGATGGGGCAGTTGTACTTCTGCGCCAGACCGACACCGGAGGCGATCCAGGGTCGCTCCACCAGCCCCAGCGGCGTCGGGCGCGCCAGCCGCCCCGAGGGGAAAATCACGATCAGCCGTTCGTCGCGGAAGGCCCGCAGCATGTTGCGTACCGTTTCTTTGGATTTGGCGTGGGTGCGCTTGTTCTCCATCCACTCGACGGGAATGATGATTTCGTTCAGCCGCTGCTGACAGCGCACGGCATCCCGATTGGCAAAGAAGGTCATGTCCGGCCGCACGGCTTTGATGGCGTCGAACACGGCAATGCCGTCGGCGATGCCGGCCGGGTGATTCGGCATGAGCACGGCGCGCCCGTCCCGGGGCAGATGGTGCAGCCCTTCCACCGTGACGCGCATGTTGAGCACGCCGCTGAGGTGCTCGAACACCTCGTAGCCGCTCATGCCCTGCACGTGATCGACGAGGGCCTTGGCCTTGTCGAACCCGAAAATGGGAAACAGGTGCTTCACCACCATGGCCCAGATGTAGGGGCGGCGCCGCAGCTTCTCGGCGCGCTCTTCGATGAGCATGTCCACGATGTGCTCAGCGGGTGGGCAGTCAGGCGGCGTGGGCATGGATGAACTCGCTGACAGCGGTGTTGAAGCCCGGTGCGTCTTCCATGTTGACAGCGTGGCCGGCATCGAGCTCAGCCACCGTGAGCCGGGCCATGTGGGTTTCGGCCCACGTTTTGCTGTCATGAAAGCGCTTCTCGTGGGTGCCGAAACACAGCAGTGCCGGGCGGGGGTTGGCGGGCGCGATGTTCCGGGCGCTGACGCTCGGGTTGGTATAGCGCATGCAGTGCGCGATGCCGAGCGGCGACAGTTTCTCCGCGTCTTCGAGCAGGGCGCCGCGGACGGGTTCCGGCACACGTTTGGCAAAGCGGGGATGTACCGGAATTCGACGAATCGCCTGCCGACCGTGCGCCAGGATCTTTGCCGCGGCCTCGTCGGCGCCCGCTGACCATTCAGCGATGAGTGCCGCGCTGGCGAGCCCTGACTGCGAGTTGGTGAAGATGTGCGCACCGACCCGCTCGGGGTGCACGTGTGCGTAGCGGATGGTGATGCCTGCGCCCAGAGAGTAGCCACAGACGATCCACGTGTCCGTGTTCAGCGCCGTGCGGATCTGCTCGAGACGCTCGATGTACGCCAGAGGTGCGTACAGCGCCGGATCTTCCGGTGTGGGTGAGTCTCCATGGCCCCAGAGATCCACCGTAACGGGGCGGCAGACCTCGCTCAGGGCATCGAGATTCAGAAGCCACTGGCGGGCGGAAGAAAGGAAGCCGTGAAGCAGCAGAAGGTAGGGGCCCTGTCCCGGATGGACCGTATAAGCCAGCTGTGCTGCCAAGGGGATCTCGTGCGCAATCGTCTGGCGCGCATGCTAACACATCACCCCTGGCAGGGCCCCGGGGGACGCTGCCGGACCTGAACCTTGGTGCTAAGATGGCCCGACCACCTTTTGGGAGAGGGCGCGTGACATACGATCTGGTGATCAGGAACGGGATGGTCGTGGATGGTTCCGGCGGTGCGCGGTATCGCGGGGACGTGGCGGTGCAGGACGGACGCATCGCGAAGATCGGCCGGGTCAACGAAAAAGCCGCACGGACCATCGACGCCGAAGGGCATGTGGTGGCGCCGGGTTTCGTGGACGGCCATACGCATATGGATGCGCAGGTGTTCTGGGACCCGATCGGTTCCTGCTCCTGTTATCACGGTGTCACCTCGGTGGTAATGGGTAACTGTGGTTTCACGCTGGCGCCCTGCAAGCAGGAGGATGCTGATCTCGTGTTCCGCAACCTCGAGCGAGCCGAAGACCTTTCCCGCGACGCCATGCTGACGGGCATCGACTGGACCTGGGAGACGTTTCCGCAGTTTCTCGATGCGGTGGACGAGCTGCCCAAAGGTATCAACTACGCCGGCTATATCGGGCATTCGGCCCTGCGCACGTACACGATGGGGGAACGTGCTTTCGCCGAGGAGGCTACCGAAGACGACGTTAAGCACATGCAGGCGCTGGTGAAAGAAGCCATGGCGGCCGGCGCCATCGGCTTCTCGACGTCGCGCACCTTCAACCACACCACTGCCGACGACCGGCCGGTGGCCAGTCGCCTGGCGAGCTGGGACGAGGTTCGGGCCATCGTCAACGCCGTGGGCGAGACGGGCAAAGGTATTTTTGAGGTTGCCGGCGAAGCGCCGGGCCGCGATCCGGAACGTATCCGCGACTACCACGTGCGGCTGCGCGATCTGGCGGTGGAGTCCGGTGTGACCCAGACGTGGGGCATGTTCAGTGTGAAGGTTGCGCCGGACTTCTGGCGTCCCTATTTCGATCTGCTGGACGAAACGGCAGCCGCGGGCGGGCGCATGTACGCGCAGGTGCACAGCCGCGGGCTGAACAACCTGCTCTCCTTCGAGAGCAATCTGCCCTACGACAAGTGGGAGCTGTGGCGCGATATCCGCTCGCTGCCGCTCGCGGAACAGAAAGTGAAACTCCGTGATCCCCAGATCAGAGCCAGGCTGGTGGAGATTGCTAACCAGGAGTACACCGGCCCGCGCATCGTGGGCGCCGAACTGCGCCCGCCGAACTGGGACTACGTGTTTCCCATGGACGACATGGTCTACGACAAGCCGTCCATGGCGGAGCTGGCCCGGCAGAAGGGGGTGGACCCCGTGGAGCTCATGATCGACATGGCTCTGGAGAAAGATCTGAAGATGTTTTTCCGCACACCCATTGCCAACGAGAACCAGGACCATGTGCTGGAGATGATGAAACATCCCCGGTCGGTGGTGACATTCTCCGATTCGGGTGCGCACGTCTCGCAGATCATGGACAGCTCTCTGCAGACCCACCTTCTCAGCTACTGGGTGCGCGAGAAAGAAGCCATGTCGCTGGAGGAGGCGGTCAAACAGATTACCTACAACACGGCGACGCTGTGGGGCCTTCACGACCGTGGGCTCCTGCGCACGGGCATGGCTGCAGACATCGTCGTATTCGATCCGGACACGATCGGGCCGCGCATGCCTGAGGTGGTGACCGACCTGCCGGCCGGCGCCATGCGCTTGAAGCAGACCGCGGATGGCGTTCGCAACACGATCGTGAACGGAGAGATCGTCCTCACGGACAACGAATACAGCGGGGCCACGCCGGGCGCCTTGCTGCGCAGTTGAATTGGCGGTGGGCCTGAGGCACCATCGCGCGGCTTTTCTGAGCACATGCGCCCGTAGCTCAACTGGATAGAGCACCAGGCTTCGAACCTGGGGGTTCGGGGTTCGAGTCCCTGCGGGCGCGCCA
>CAZYYJ010000043.1:0-42216 GCA_964651595.1 uncultured Pseudomonadales bacterium
CAAAATCAGAATTGAGTTCATGTGGATGGGTGTCTGCCCGAACTATGAGAATCCGTTCTATCAGTACCAGGCTGGGAACCTGCCGGAATCTATTCATCGTACGTACGGCATGAGGATAAAGCGGCAAACCGAATCCATAGCGGCGCAATTCTGGGCTTCGAATAGTGCCCTGTTCAGCGTGCCGTTCCAGGAGTACGTTGCGCAGCTGCAGGCAACGGGGAACTGACGCCGCTTCGAAACACGCGTTACCGGCCCAGCCGATTGCAGCCTCTCTTCAAAGCGCACAGAATTGGTCTGGCTTCAGTCTACGGGGGGACAAGGGCTGGAAGACGGTCAGGCGTTCCCTCATGCAGGATCAAGGAGCGAGATCGTATGCACATCATCATCGCCGTAATCACGGCAATCGCCGGTTTGATCTGGGCCTTGAACTCGCTGCAACGGGCAGGTTTCGACCTGAACAGCCTGAACCCCTGGTACTGGGCGCGGCGAAAACGTTGGGAAAACAAGCAGATCAATCCGCTCTACGCGATTGAGACACCGAGAGAACTTGCCGCTGTTCTGATGTTCGCTGCAATGCGCCAGGCCGGCGACCCTACCACTCAGGAAAAAGATCACCTGCTTTCTTTGTACGAAACTGAACTCAAATTCGCAGCGCCGGATGCGACGGAGATGTATTCGGTGGCGTCACACCTGGTGGCGACAGATCCGAACTACGTACACAAAGTCAGCGATCTCGTTGCGCCGTCCCTGCCCGCCATGTCCGCAGAGCAGAAAGAATCAATTCCACAGCTCGTTGAGAAAGTCGCAAGCTTCAACGGCGACGCAAACGCCACGCAGCAGGCTTTCCAGCGCGCCATAGCACAGTCGCTCGTCTGACTTGAGCCATCCGGTCGGCCGCCACGCCAGATATCGATGTCGTACTCAGTAGCAATCTGCGGGTCTATGCGTTTCATTGATGCCATGGAAGACCTGGCTCGTCGTCTACAGAATCTTGGCTACGGCGTTGAAACACCTCAACGGGAAGAAGAGCCCATCGACTGGGAAAACCCCGACATACAGGTAGTTGGTAAGCTCAAGAAGCGGTTTATTGACGACCACCTCGAGAAAATCAGGAAGTCTGACGCAGTGCTTCTGGCCAACTTCGAAAAGCACAACATCAGTGGCTATGTTGGACCGAACACTCTCATGGAAGCTGCTTTCGCTTATGCGTTGAACAAACCCGTCGCACTTCTTTTCGAGCCCGGAAGCCAGCCTTGCGCACTGGAACTGACAGGCATATCCAGTCTGGTGCTGGCCGGAGTTGTCGAGAACATAGAAGCGCTGTGGGTTGATGCCTGAGAGCGGTCCGCAAAACCTTCGCCATCGCGGTCGCAGCGCTACTTGGAAGCATCGCGTGGTGGTATGGTCGACGGCATGATCCATGGCGGTCGCACGTGCCACGGGCACTGCACCGTCGCCCGCAAACAATTCCGCTGAACCGCGCGTTAGTGCGGCATCGAGAGGCCAGGAGCCCGGAGGGTAGAAATGACAGACACAATAGACATAGAAGCTTCGGGCTCCACAGAATGGCCCGGTATTCGCCGGCTCCCCTATTTCTTCGCTTCTATGGGGATCTATGTGGTGCTCCTCTTCGTGGATTCGCCTCCCGAAGAAGAAATGTCCACCCTCTCCGCGATACTGGCACTCGTTGGGCTGGCGGGCATTTTTGTGCTCGGCGTGCAGCGTTTTCGCAATCAGGGCGCTTCCGGCTGGTGGGTACTGGGTTTTTTGGTTCCTTTTCTCAACCTCTACGTGGGCCTTCGAGCACTTGCCTATCCCGAAGGATACGCGGTCGATCAGAAGCTTGATCGCGCCGGAAAAATCATCTGCGTGGTGTATCTGGGCGTGTTCGTTCTGGGCATCATCGCGGCCATTGCCCTACCGGCGTATCAATCCTATGTGGAAGCCGCGGGCCAGGGGTAGCAGCAGACACAATGCAGACGCTCGAAGAACTTCGAAAGGAAATCGACTCGATCGATGAAACCATTCTGAAGTTGCTCTCGTCCCGCTTCCAGCTCACCCGCAAGATCGGAGAACTGAAGTCGCTGGGCGAGTGGCCCGTGCAGGATCTTGAGCGGGAAGAGCAGCTGTTCGACCGGCTCAACCACCTCGCATCAGAGCTCAACGTACCCTCTCACCTGGTTCTGCTGATATACCGAAACATCATCGATACGGTGCTGCACGAACATCGCCAGAGCAGGGCAGAGCGAACCTCACCAGGTTTCGAGTAGACGTCCCGCCCTCCAACACAGTCCCAGGTGCCTGACCCCGATGTATCCAGCTATCCGGCCCCAATATCACTTCCGGCAGACAGGCTCCGGTTTGGACGCCTGGGATGTGCGGCGCCTGATCCAGCTTGCAGAACATCTGCCAGTCCGTCAGATCGACCCTTCATCGCTTCCGGACATACACACCAACCACTGGTACAAGGAAGACGGTGCCGTCCCGTCTCCCCTCAGCTTCGTTGAGCACATGCGGCTCACGGCCGAGTGCGATCTAACATATCCGATCATTCTTGACGCTCGAGGACGCGTCATGGATGGTATGCATCGTGTATGCAAAGCGCTGCTCAACAATGTCTCATCCATCCCGGCGGTGCAGTTTGCTTCTGATCCGGTGCCAGACTTCGTCAACTGTCACCCGAAAGATCTCCCATACGACACCTAACGTGTCAGCGCGCGCCCACGTTGGCGGAATGTCCCGCCCGGCGCCGCGCGCGGCGGGATGACCGACATGTCTCAAGATACCATCCCAACAATTTCTCCTGT
The DNA here is from genome assembly GCA_964651595.1 of uncultured Pseudomonadales bacterium. Taxonomy (GTDB): domain Bacteria; phylum Pseudomonadota; class Gammaproteobacteria; order Pseudomonadales; family Azotimanducaceae; genus UBA4421. Next base: position 2,808 of record CAZYYJ010000043.1, read on the forward strand.
GCTTTTCTATGAAGATCTAGCTACCGCCTCGGACTGGCTATGCCAGGCGTTCGGGTTCGCGGAGCGCACTGCCGAACGAGTCACGGTGGAAGATGGCAAGGTCGTTCATGCCGAACTATCGCTCGGAGACGGCATGGTGATTCTCAGCGCCCCGTACGATGACTTTCGCATACCGGCTCGCGACTCAAGCCACCATCAATGCCTGTATGTCTCCGTTGAGGATGCCGCTGCGCACAAAGCTCAGACGATCGCCACTGGAGCTGAACTGGTCTCTGACCTTCGGGACACGGACTATGGCGCGAAGGTCTACGCAGCGACTGACCTGGCCGGCTATCACTGGATCTTTGCAGAGACGCTCAGTCATTCGTAGTGGCAGGCTCCGGGCAACGAAAAGTGATCGTTATTCGCGACGTCGATGTTCCTGATCTTTTCCAAAAGGTGGCAAAAGCAATCGAGGAAACGACCGCTGACGGTCTGAAGGAGCCATTCAGATGTTCGAGTTCAGATCATTCGCAGATTCCATGGCCCAACTGGGACTGGAGGCTGACCAGGACACGTTTGGTGTCCTTCTCGACCTGTATTCCGAAACGACTCGTTTCTACCACGACAAGTCGCACGTTGTGGAGTGTTTGTCGCAATTTCAGAAATACTCGCGCTACGCAGAGCGTCCTGGAGAAGTTGAAGTAGCGATCTGGTTTCACGATGCGATCTACGACACCAGGGCCGGCGACAACGAAGAACAGAGTGCGGAGCTCGCGGAACTACACCTGAAACGCGCTGGAGCAGGCAAAGATTGTGTTTCCCGGGTTGTTGCTATGATTTTGGCCACCAAAACTCACCAGGTTTCGTCGCTCGATTCCATGCTCATGGTCGATGTAGATCTTGGGATCCTCGGTGCCCCGTCACACACCTTCGAGGAGTACGACCGCAACATAAGACGCGAGTATCACTGGGTGCCGGACGAGGCGTACACCTCCGGACGGGCTGCGGTGCTAAGGTCATTCCACGAACGGGAAAAGATCTACCATACAGAGCCGATCCGCCAGCAATACGAAGAGCAGGCGCGTCGAAACCTGACGAGAAAAATCGATGAGCTCGATTCCTGACAAGCTATGGGAGCCCACCGCCCCATACAGCGGCACGCATCAACCCGGATGACCAACATCAGAATTGCACAGCAATCGGAGCAGGAAGCACTGCACCGCATCGATCAGTTCTATCTGTACGAGTTCTCCAGGTTCATGCCCGAATACTACAAGCTGGACCAAGACGGCGTCTTTCAGGACGGTGACTACCTGGAGTACTGGTCAGACCCGAAGAAGTATCCCTACCTCATTCTCGAAGATGATGAGCTCGCGGGCTTTGCCCTGGTGCGGGAAGATGGCTCCCACTTCAACCTCGACCAGTTTTTTGTTTTGCTGAAATTTCAGGGCCAGGGAACGGCGTACAATGCCGCCACCCAGGTTTTCGACGCTCACCGGGGCACCTGGGAACTCCACTCCCTGAAAAACAACACCAAATCCGAAGGCTTCTGGCCTCGCGTGGTAGCTACGTATACTTCAGGGGCGTACAACAAAACGTCCCTAGCGCCAAAACACACGCACCATGTTTATACCTTTCGGAACGAACCCTGATGGGCCACGGGAGCTGATGGACAACCGGCGCAACGCGATCCGGAGCACTTAAGCGCATGGCAGCCAAGCTCAAAGGCGGGTGTCAGTGCGGCTACGTCCGCTACTCGATCAACTCGGCCCCGTACCGCCTGAACGTCTGCTATTGCACCGATTGTCAGCGCCAGTCGGGCAGCGCTTTCGGCATGAGCCTCGTGATCGACCCGCATTCGCTGGAGATCGAGACGGGTACCGTGAAAGAGTTCGAACTGAAAGCAGACAGCGGCCGAACCAAGCTATGCGGTTTCTGTCCGGAGTGTGGCGTCCGTATCTACAACCGAACATCCGCAATCTGCAGCGTGAAAGCAGGCACCCTGGACGACACATCGAGCTTATACCCCGACGCGCAATACTGGACCCGAAGCAGGCAGTCATGGTCTCCGCTGGTTGCAGAGATCGCCAGCTTCGACACCCATGAGTAGTCCAGCCCCTTCGCTGAATCTGTATGCGTCGACTTAACCTTCGCGTCGAAACGCCAGTTTCTGCCGCTGGCAATGGAACACGAACATGACGGAAGCATCTCCACGCTTGATCGGCCTCTATCTCTTTGTGGCTGACATGGAGGCAACAACCGCGTTCTACGCAGCCCTGGGTCTGGCGGTGGAACCGGTCAGTGACATGTTCGCCCGCGCAACCTGGTCTGGTGAGGTGATGCTCGAGTTCGGCACCCGGCAACTCACCAGCAGCTACGACCCCGGATTTCGAGAGCCCGGCAACCTGAGCAAGGGCACCATCAATTTCGAGCTTGCCTCCGCGGAGCACGTCGATGCCCTGTTTCACCGCCTCGTCGCGCTTGGCTACAACGGCCATCTGGCACCGATTGATGCGCTCTGGGGTGCACGGTTTGCGATCATCAACGACCCCGACGGAAATCAGATCGGCCTGCACAGTCCCCGGAACCGCGTCGCGGAGAAGCAGAAGGAAGCGGGTGTGTCTGATGGGCAGGGGAAGGGCTGAGCATCGCCATGTCTGTCAGAACGCATAGCAGATTCGTCGCGTACAGCTTCGTCACCTGGCTGATCTTCTATCTGATCGGGCTACCCGACTACTATCAAAGCTGGCCGTTCTGGTCGAAAGTGGTGCTCTGCGTCGTTGTCACCGCAATCTATTTTCCCATTACGCTCTACACACTGCGCAGGTTCTGGAGCGACGGCGCTCACGTTCGCAACTCCCGGTGGCTGGCGCTGTACCTGACCGTACCGCTGTTTATTTACGACTACCTCCTGCTCGCCGTGTATTTCGACCTGGGCATCATGTTTGTCGTGCCTTACTGGTACCTGACGTTCTTCTATTTTTCGTTCTGGCTGCAGTTTCCCGCGGTCGCTTTCTGGCTGCAGAGAAAAGAATCGCGCTAGCGCAAGCCACCACCTACCGGAGACGTGGACACCAGCGGGAATTCTCAGCAAGCTCTCTGAACCCCACACGGAGACCAGAGGCATGCCACACGTATCCGTGAGTATCGACGTTCCAGACCTGGCGGAAGCTGCGCGCTTCTATTGTGGCGCCCTTGGCTGCACAAACGTGCGAGACGAAGGGAACATGCGGGTGCTGGCGAGCGGCCCCACGGAAATCTACCTGCTGGCGCGCGCCGAAGATTCTCAACCGTTGCCAGACGCTGATGCGCGGCGCAGCTACGTAAGGCACTGGACACCGGTGCATCTGGATTTCGGCGTCGACAACATCGAGACTGCGGTTCAGCTGGTGTTGGAGCACGGTGGCTCCGTGGAAGGCACAGAGTCCGGCAATTGGGGGGCTATCGCCTACTGCGCGGACCCTTTCGGCCACGGATTCTGTCTCATCGACGAGTAACAGCACAGGGTGTAACCAGTGAACTCAGCCAACATTATCGTGCGTCGCCAGGAACCCGCGGATGCGGAGGCGCTGCATGATGTCTACAGTCAACCCGGCGTCATCCGCGGTACACTGCAGATGCCCCACCCATCCCTGCATGCGTGGAAAAGCAGGGGTGCCGAAGAGCCCCGCAACATGATCCGCCTCGTTGTCTGTGCCGACGACCGCTCCGTCGGCAACATCGCGATCTGGACAATGGACAGCCCGAGGCGACGACACGCTGCCGAGCTTGCCATGGCAGTGCACGACAACTGGCAGTGACAGGGGCTCGCGCCTGGAAGGACATGAAATGTTTGATCACGTTGTGTTCGGCACCACCGACTACGAAGCAAGCAAAGCCTTCTTCGTGAAAGCACTGGAACCGATTGGCATAGAAGTGGTTTCCGAAGGACCGCTCGGCATCGAGCTGAGCGCAGACGGCAAGTCTTCGCTCTGCATACGCCGGGTGGAGGAAACGCCATCCCACCTCCATCTCGCGTTTGTGGCAGACAGCCGCGAGCAGGTGGATCGCTTCCATCGCGCGGCCCTGGAGGCCGGCGCGCAGGACAACGGCGGCCCCGGTTTGCGCCCGCAATACAGCGGCAGCTACTACGCCGCGTTCGTGATCGGGCCCGACGGGCACAACATCGAGATGGTGTGCCACGAAGAATCTTCCTGATGGCACACCATTCTCTCAGGCGGGCACAAGCAGCAGACACCGAGGCGGTACTGCACATCCAGAAAGAAGCCATGCTGCCTCATGTCGTGGCTCAATACGGGGCATGGAACGAGCTGGAACGGCAGAAGCGCTTTCGCGCTGAAGACATTCTCGAGCACGATATGATCGAGGTTGACGGGCGCGTTGCGGGCTGTGTCTGGGTGCGGCGAAGCCCGGCGCATCACGAAGTTGTGAGGCTCTACCTTCTGGCGGCGTTTCAGAACCAGGGCATTGGATCGGCGGTGCTGCGCTCGATCATGCGCGAGGCGGAATCGCTGGGCCTCCCGGTGCGGCTGCGGGTGCTGCGCGCAAACCCCGCCAAGCATTTGTACGAGCGGATGGGGTTTACTGTCTGTGACGCGACGGAAACCCACTACGACATGCAGTACTCCCGGGCACCCGAGATTTACCCGGCCAAAACCTGATCTGCTGGGATACACTCAGCACCACCTAACGCAGAGCTTACAACCGTGTCCGCAAAGCGCAGCAACGACAGCAACCACCAGGAAAAGAACCTCGGCCTCGGCCTGGCGCTGGGCGTAGCCATCGGTGCCGGGCTGGGCGTGGCCATGGACAACATCGCGCTGGGCGTGGGACTGGGCATCAGCATAGGGATGTTGTTCGGCGTGCTGCGGTCCAGGGCGTCGAAGCCCGAGGACGGGTAGGCACCCGATGTCCGCAATCTGCGAACCCCGTCAGCTCCCGCACACGCAGTGGTACCGATGAACCTTAAAAACCGCGCGTTCGAGCTTGTACAGAACGACAGTGGCCACGCATCCGCCGCCACTGTCATGCGCTTTCACGACACTGTCGATCCACAGACCGCTGAGTACGCCGGACCGAATGTCACGTACGGGCACGTGATCGTGCAGGGAAACCAGATGCTGTACCACGCCATGGACGCCTCCGGAAAGCTGGCAGCCGGCGCCGCGAAGGTATCGTTAGCCGAGCATGACGGCACACCGCAGATGACCCTCGAATGGCGGTGGCTAACCGGCGATGGCGCAAACGGTATTTCTGTATGGCGCGAGATCAGTGCCTGACATGCTCCCTGATGCAGAAGTGCTCATTGGGATAGCCGCCCTGGGGTTAACCGTGACAGGCTTCAGCGGGCTGGTTGCGGTGCTGGGCAGAAGAGCGTCGGGGCGCTGGACCGAGTCTGAGCAGTTTCAGCTCGCCCAGCTGGTGGAGGTGAGCCTGGCGGTGACCTTCGCCGCTTTCTTTCCCATCCTGGCCGGCCTGGCGGCCGAGCCGGCCGTTGCGTTGCCGTTCGCCACGGCCGCTGTCGCCGTGGCGCATCTGGTCGTGCTGCTGCGCGGCGTGTTCGCCGGTTTTCTGCGCCGCGGACCCTCCGTGGCAAACCTGCCAACCCCGCTGGTGCTGTTCATGGTGCTTGGCGGACTGGGTATCATCGTTGCCAGCGGCGCGGCCAGCCTGGGATTCGTGGGTGGGCACGCATTTCTCATCGTTCTGAACCTGGTGTGGCAACTCATGGTTTCGGCGGTACATTTCGTCGCGCTTCTCTTCAACACCGACAGCCTAGATGCAACCTGACGAGCCGCCGGCACACAGCGTCATGGACACCAGCGCATGCAGACCAACGGTATGGCCAACGCGCAGCCCCGCAGCCACGAGCCTGGCGACAAGCCAGTGCTGAAAACCTCTTCCCCGCTGTTCATTCACTACGTGCATGACATGCAGCGTGCCGTCGCCTTCTATCGAAACGTCTTCGACGCGCAGCTCACCTTCGAGTCTGCAGGCTGGTCCACCTTTGCCTTCGACAGTTTCGAGCTGGCCCTGCATATCCTGTACCCCGGCCACCACGACGACGCCGTAATTCCCAACGCCGGGCTGAACCTGCTAGTGGCCTCCATAGAAGCAGCCCGGGACGCCATCGAAAACAACGGTGGCGCCATGCGGGAGTTGCGCGAACCGGACGATTTCGTTCCGGTGAGGGTGGCGTCGTTCGTCGATACCGAAGGCAACGGCTTTGAACTGCGACAGCACGTCGCCGGAGACGCATCCTCATGAAGCCCGGTTCTATCAGTGCTTTTCTCCTTGCGGTGACCGGTGTAGCCGTGTTCGCCGTGTCCAGGGACATCATGGGTACCGGCTTCTGGGGCGCGGCAATTCTTGGCTTCTCAGCGCTGGTGGCCGCGAGTCCCTATGTGCCCGTGCTTCTGCTCGTGGCCAGACCCATCGCTGCGCTCGCGTCCATTCTCTCCATTCTGGCAGTCCTGCTAGGCCTCCTCGCCGCCACCACAGGGGGCTCGTTCCGCCTGCCTTCGGACCAGTCTCTGCTTCTGGCGCTGCTGTTTTTCCTGGCTGTGTTCGGGTTGATCTTTGCGCGCACAAAAGTCCCGCCGCCGGCAAACGCGCCCACCGACGATCAGACGGAGTAGGTGTTTGTGGCGGAACCAACTTCCTCATCCGCGCGGCATGCGATACGCGCCGAAGTGGAGCTCATCAACCCGCTCGACAGGCTGGAAAGTGATACCAAGTCGGACGTGCTGGCCTGGATAGATTCAGGTGCTGAGCTGTGTCGCCTGCGCAAGCCTGCCTGTCCAGACAAGCACCTCGTCTCTTACTTTGCCCTCATCGACGACCGGCAGGTTCTGCTGGTGGATCACATCAACGCAGGGCTATGGCTGCCCACTGGTGGACATGTCGAGCCCGGTGAACATCCGCGCGACACCGCCCTGCGGGAGGTCACGGAGGAGTTGTCAATTCAGGGCACGTTCCTCGTCGACGGCCCGGTACTGCTCACCAGCACCACCACCGTTGGCCGCACAGCGGGGCACACCGACGTGTCGCTTTGGTATGCTCTTCGAGGCAGCATGGGGTGGAACCTCAAATTTGATCAATCCGAGTTTCGCAGTGTCCGGTGGTTTCCTTTCGACAACGTTCCGCAGCACGCAACCGATCCCGAGATGCACCGGTTTCTCGCCAAGCTGCAGGCAGTCACTGCCTGACAAGCCCACACACCGGTCGTGTGTCCAACGAGGAAAATAAGGTCATGGGAAAGGTGACGCTCACCGGCTACATCGTGGTGCCGCCCGACGATCTGGCCCGCGTATTGGCCGAGCTCCCCAACCACATCGAGCTTACGCGCAACGAGCCGGGGTGTATCGCTTTCGAGGTAACGCAGGCGCCGTCGGACCCCTATCGCTTTGACGTGGCCGAAGAATTTCAGGATCGGCAGGCGTTCGAGCGCCATCAGCAACGGGTACGGTCGTCCTTCTGGGGAGAGGTCACCACCCACGTAGAGCGGCACTATGAGATCTCCGAAGCAGCCAATGGCAACTGATCGTTTGCCATGCTGAGCCTTCGCGGCGCCGGTGCTGACGACGTGCCACTGATGGCTGCGTGGAACGTTCAGCTGCACGAAGACGAAGGATCGGTGCCCATGACCGTGCCCGCGGCGGAAGACCGTCTCAGACAGTGGCTGTCCGGAGGTGCCTTTCACGGCATGATCTTTGCGGTATCGAGCGAAGATGTGGGCTATCTCCTCTACGAGGAGCTGCCTCCCGATCCAGCGCTGAGAGGTTCTCAAAGCGCCCTGTACGTGCGCCAGTTTTTCATCGTCCGGCACAAGCGTCGCAACGGTCTCGGCCGCGCCGCCTTTCAGCGGTTTCTCGCCAACCACAACACAGCGGGGCTTCCTGTGGTGCTGGACGTGAAAGCCACCAATCCCGCCGGGCACAGCTTCTGGACGTCGCTGGGCTTCGCAGCCCAGCACACCAACTACAGAATTGAGGTTTAACATGGGCAAGCTATCCCAGGCAGGCACGGTGTTCTTCGACCTCGACGGCACGCTCACCGACCCCAAAGAAGGCATCACCCGGTGCATTCAATACGCCCTGGAGAAGCTGGAGGTCGAGGCGCCGTCGCAGGACGATCTGGAATGGTGTATCGGCCCGCCGCTGTACCACAGCATGGAGGTGCTCGTGGGCGTGGATCGCGTGACGGCTGCGGTGGATCTGTATCGGGAGCGCTTTGCCGACGTGGGCTGGTCCGAAAACGTGCCGTACACGGACATCGAGGGCACGCTGGGACACCTGCGGGAGCGGGACGTGCGCCTCTACGTGGCCACCAGCAAACCCCATGTGTTTGCGCGCAGAATTCTCGACCACTTCGAGCTGAGCCACTATTTCCATGGCATTTACGGCTCGGAACTGGACGGCACCCATTCCAACAAAGCCGATCTTCTGCGCTATGCGCGACAGCACGCCGGGGTAACCGGCCATGCCGCGATGATTGGTGATCGCGAGCACGATGTCATCGGCGCTCTGGCAAACGATATCGAAGCCATCGGCGTCACCTACGGTTATGGAGACTACAGTGAGCTCGAAGCAGCCGGCGCGCACCACATTGTCGACACGCCCCACGCCATCCGTGAGTGCTTCGGCTAGCGGCTGGCGGTTGTCATGAACTGGGAAGCCATAGGCGCCATCGGCGAAACCATCGGCGCATTTGCTGTGGTGCTGTCGCTATTGTATCTGGCGATACAGATCCGTTCGCAGAATCGCGAGTCTCGCATAGCATCCGTGCACGAGCTGAATGAGGCGTTCCGCAATGCCATCACATCATTTCAGAATCCAAACCTCGCTGACGTGTTCGTGCGCGCCAAAGACAACTTTGAAGCCCTGCCCGAAACTGAGCGGCTGCAGTTCATCTCCATGGTGCAGGGCATCATGCGGGTGTGGGAGGACGCCTTTCACCAGCACCAGCAGAAACGGCTCAACGACGTGCAGTGGCAGGCCATGGTAGTGCAGTTCTCCAGCTATCTGGGGTTGCCTGGTGTGGCCGCGGTATGGTCGATTCGGAAGATGGCGTACAGCGAAGATTTCCGTGCTTTCGTGGACGCCACGCAGGCACTGGAGTATCGATCTAAATAATCCCGTCTACGGCCGCGATCGGTAGGGCCCTACCCTTGCGGCGTTGCAAAAGTTCCTATTCCATAGGCTGAAACACCCTCTGGAACTGCCCGTGGCCAAGGACAAGCGCTCGGATGATTTCTACGTCGATCTGCCGGACAGCGCCAGGCTGGCAGACCTGGAGGCCGGCATCGAGCGGGCGGCTGCCTCCGTGGGCCTCTACATATCGCACGTCGGCGGCTATTCGCGCCGGAAGTATCCCAACTCGGTGCACTGGCACTTCAAGCGCCATCCCAACGAAGCGGGCCTTCTGGATGCCACCTACTGGGACGTGAAGAATCTGTTCTGGCTGATGATCCGTCATCGCGAACCTGCCTGGGTGCACAAGATGGTGCCCCGTTTTCTGCAAGCGCTGCGCAAGGAGCTGACACCATGAAACGAGCATCTTCAGGGCTGACGTCATGCGTCTAGGGCGGCTCGGCCAGTTTGCCCTGCCCGTGTCGGACGCAAACCGCTCAGAGGCGTTCTACGGTGACGCCCTCGGGCTGACCAGACTGTTCCGTTTCGACGACCTGGTGTTTTTCGACTGTGACGGCGTGCGCCTCATGCTGGAGGGAACCACCGAGGAGATCGTCCCCAGCCACGTCTGCCACTACTTCAGCGTCGACGACATCGACGCGGCGGTGAGCGCGCTGACGTCGCGTGGGGTGCCGTTCACACAACCGCCGCATCTCATCGCAGAGATGCCGGACCACGATCTGTGGATGGCCTTTTTTACCGACCCCGACAGCCACACGCTGGCGTTGATGGAAGAGCGCGGCAAGTGAGCCAGAAATCGCCGGAGCAGACACACACAACGTCTTCTTCGCAGGCCATTGATCCACGCTACTGCCAGCACGGTGTCAGCAGAGCGTATATGCCGCTTGCATCCACCCGCGCAATGTTGAATCTTCAGCCTTTCCCGTCGGTCACCGAGACAAGCTGATGCAAGCCGTTGAGCCTGTAGAAAACCTCCGGAACATAGGCCCTACCGTGGCCAGGCACCTCCGGGCGATGGGTATCGAAACCTACGCAGATCTCGAGAAAGCAACGCCGGCCAAAGTGTATCTTCACTTGAAAGGCAATTTTCCCGAGCGTACCTGGCCGGTGTGTTACTACCTCTACTCGCTGGAAGGCGCGCTGCGGGACACGCACTGGGACGAGTTACCCCAGGCGGTGAAAGACCGCCTGGTTCGCGAGACCGCGGCGCCTCTCGCCCCGAACTGAGAGCGGTTGCCATGGCCATCCATCACGGCTCCTGCCTGTGCGGCAGCATCACGTACGAAGTGCACCAGCAGCTTTCCGACTTCGGCTATTGCCATTGCCGCAGCTGCCGGAAGGCGAGCGGCACCGCCCACGGCGCCAACGCCGGCATTGCCCGCGAGCACTTTCTGCTGCACGACGATAACGGCCTGCTTCGCGAGTTCGAATCCAGCCCGGGCAAACGGCGCGCGTTCTGCTCGCGTTGCGGGTCGCCGCTGTTCGCCTACCTGCTGCAAACGCCGGAGCAGGTACGCATTCGCCTGGGCACGCTGGACTCGACGTTCACTAAAACCGCTCAGGCACACACTTTCGTCAGCGAAAAGGCTGCCTGGGAGGAAATCGGCGGCGGGATACCGCAGTTCCCGGAATGGGCAGACCGCGCGGTGCTAGTGCAGGTGGGATCCAAGCAACCCTGACAGGCCGGGTACGTTGCGTTTCGCGACGCAAAAAAATACGCTTCGGCTCATGGGCGAACGTCATACTCGAATCGTTGGGACTGAAAGACACGTATGGAACACCGAGCGGCTCTGGCAACTTGCCAGACAGCTGGATCCGTTCGACATGGAGATCGAACAGATCCCCGAGCTCGACATCAACTGCTGGTTCGAGCGCCGCGAACCCACCCTCAGAGAGATTGCCGGGCACGCGCAGCGTATCGCGCAGGCTGACCTGGCCTACCCCGTGATCCTGAATGAAGACGGCGCGCTGATGGACGGCGGCCATCGGCTCTGCAAAGCGCTTGCAGAAGGGCGCACCACCATCGTGGCTGTGCAGTTTCCGCAAACCCCCGAGCCCGACGAGCGTGTACCCATCCACGCCTGACACACATCCGGCGCTGACCCGCCTCGTCGCAGCGTGCATTCTGGCCACAGCAGCAGGCGCCTGCGCAGGCAGTTCCTCCGTGCGAAGTCTGGGTTACCTGACGGTTGCCGTCGTGGGCGACCACGTGCTGGTGGGCGAAGCGACCAGCTTCGGTTTCAATGGCACGTTCTCGGTGGCGGCGGTTACCGCAGAGCCGATGAGTTGCACCGGCAGGTTCCGCTATCGGGGCCGGTCGTCCAGGGGCAAAGCCACCTACAGCTGCGACAACGCGCTCTCGGGCACACTGCAGATCGAGATGCGCGACGGCGCCAGGGGCACGGCCAGGGGCGACACGGCGATGGGCCCGATGGTGGCGTTGTACGGTTACGACGTCGACCAGGTGAACGCGCGCCTGACATTTCCGGGCGGACAGCGCCTTGCCTGGGCAGGGGAGGCGTACAGACTGATCCCGTAACCACCCTCGTCATCACCCGAAGGTGGGAATTTGCAGCCAACCGGTGCAAGCTCTGTGCTATGAGCGTGTCCGTCACCCAACAACATTTTGCCGGTCGCAGCGAGGCTGTGGAGCGCATCGAAGGCCTTGGCCGCTTCGCCCGCGACGGGGCCATGCAATCGGGCGACCTCGAAGACGTGCACTGGCACCGAACCAGCCTGCTGATCTACGTGCTGGACGGCGCCTTCGAAACCCGCGACGTCGCCACAGATTCCACACTCTTCGCCGGCCCGGGAGACCTCATCTCCATTCCCGCGCGAACCCTGCACGCGGCGCGATGTCCGGAGCCGGCGACGTACGTGGTTGGTTTCGAATCTGCAGAAGCCGCCAGGACTTTCCGGCCGGAGAACCCGGACGACCTTTAGGAGCGTTTGCCAGCGTGAAGACCAGCTATCAGTCGCCCATCGCGTCAATCATGGTCTACGTGCCCGACTGGCAGGAGGGTTTGCGCTGGTACGGTCGGGCGTTCCCTGACGCAGAGCTCAGCACCGTTTCCAACGGTTTCGCGTACCTCAACTACCAGGGTGTCAGCATTGAAGTGGTGGCAGCCGACGACAAGGTGTCTGCCGGTGTCGGCGGTACCGTAGCCTACTGGCGCACCGAGCGTTTCGACGAGCGCCTGGCACACCTTGTAGCGGCAGGTGCAGCGCTCTTCCGGGGGCCCATGGCCCTCGCCGATGGCCTGCGAATGTGCCAGGTGCAAGACCCGTTCGGCAACGCCATCGGGTTGCGGGAGGTTGCCTGACCATGCACGGGAGACTGCAGCGGACCATGGACGCCACGCGCCCCGTTACCGCCGATGACGCGCCTCACAACCGGTAGCTGCGCCGCCGCACTGCTGGTCCTTGCGGGGCTCCCCGCAGGCGCAGACGCATTCGACTGTCCCGTAACCCGTCCGGACGACTGGCCCAATCCCAGTGTGCCCATGGGTCTGGGCGATTCGCACGCGTGGTACGGTAGCAACCTCCTTGCCGCTGCTATCCCCCGGACGGGGACATGGCATGGCATGGGCAAGGCGGCCAACTACCGCAACAAGTTCTGGTGGTGGCGTGAAGGCTTTTCCGGCGCGGACGAGCCGAAACCAGACCTGGAGATCACCGCGCTGCGTCTCGACGGTGAACACCAGCGCTTCGTCGTGCGGGACGCAACGAACGGCTCCGGTATCAACGGCGACTGGAGCGCGATGCTGGTTGGCATGGAGTTTCCCTCGGACGGCTGCTGGGAGCTGCGCGGCCGCTACAACCAGCGCGAGGAACTGGTGATTGTCGTTCACGTTCGAGACCGCCCGGCCGCCGACGAAGTCCGTTTCACCGACAGGAGATTACCCTGATGCCCGAAGCGGCCAACGGCAGATTCACCTTCAAAGTCGTTTTCCGCAACGTCGGCGACGATCGCGGCCTGGCCATTCACGTGTACGGTCCCGTCGCCAGCGCGGAGAATGAGGTTGCCACCGAGGAAGTGCTGCGTTTCGACTGCTTCGAGCAGCAACCTCACTACCACCTCGCCTGGTCTTACCGGAACGACCCGTTCGTGCGCATCGATGCGCAAGATCCTTTCGAATGGGCCCTCTCAAAGCTGCGCGGCGACATGGCCGGATTGCTGAGCGGGGCGGGGGCGTTGCCCATGAACGTCGACGAAGCGGCGGCGCTGCACACCACGCTCTCCAGTATCGAAAAGCAGGGGCGCGCCATTGCCGAGGCCGTCGGTACCGGTTGAACGGCAGCCACAGCCGGTCCGCTGCCTGTTTTTCGCCGGAGGGATGGGCTAGGCTCATCGCCATCAACAACACAACTCTGAAGGAGGGGAAGCCGTGCTCAACCACGTCATGATCGGATCCAACGACATCGAGCGAACCAGAAGCTTCTACAACGCCGTGCTTGGCGTTCTGGGCGCCGGCGAGCCCATGGCGCATGTCAACGACACGGGCCAGACCCGCCTGTTCTACATCCACGACGGTTCCACGTTCAGCATCAGCGAACCCATCAACGGCGAACCCTCCAGCGTGGCCAACGGTTCCACCATCGGCTTCATCTGCAGCTCACCGGAGCAGGTGAAAGAGTTTCACGACGTCGCCATTGCCAACGGCGGCACCAGCGTGGAAGACCCGCCGGGGCCCCGCGACGGCACCATGGGCGTGATGCACCTCTGCTACTTTCTGGATCCCGACGGTCACAAGATCTGCGGCATCCATCGCCCGGGCTAGGCCTGCGCTCAAGGGGCGAGGAGCAGGTGCAAGCGGTCAATCTGAAAGCGCGGCTGGCGAAGGTGGACCAACCCTGGACACCCAAGGTGGTTGCCGAGCTCAACGACTACCAGGTGAAGGTAGTGAAGCTGGCCGGTGAGTTCGTGTGGCACAAGCACGACGACACCGACGAGATGTTTCTTTGCCTCGAGGGGCACATGGACATCGAGTTTCGTGACGGGCGCGTCACCCTCGGGCCCGGGGACATGTTCGTGGTGCCCCGGGGAATGGAGCACAAACCCGTGGCTGAACAGGGCTGTCACGCCGTGATCATCGAGCCCAGCGGTGTGGTGAACACCGGCGAGGCCGGGGGCGAGCTCACTGCGCCGAACGATGAATGGGTATGAGGCCAATGCCACCCGCGGCGGGCTGATCGCGTGATCACGCTCGCCGCCATTCGCACCCTCGCCCGCCGCTTTCCCGGCACCGAGGAAAGCACTTCTTACGGCACACCGGCCATCAAGGTCGGCAAGAAGCTCGTGCTGCGCCTGCACAATCGCGAGGACGCCATCGTGGTGCTGTTGAACACCGTCGAAGAACAGCAGGCGCTCATCGAGAAAGATCCGCTCACTTACTACATCACCGATCACTACCGCGGCTACGCGGCGATTCTCGTCCGGCCCACGGTGGACGAAGCAGAATTTGCAGACCTGTTCGAGCTGGCCTGGCGCCGCGTCGCACGCAAAAAGGACATCCTCGCGCATGAGAACGCCTGAGCCCGACCACATGCGACCCACGCCCGGAGGTGTCCGATGGACATTGATCTGAACCTGCTCAGTCAGCTTGCGCTGCCGCATGTCATCATCATGGGGGCCATCACGTTTCTGGCGGCAAACCAGCCCGGCAAATTCACCGTTCCGGAGATTGTTGCGCTGGTCGTCGGCTGGCTGATGCCCATTATCGGGCCCATCTCAGCGGGCATCTTCGTGCTGATCAGCCGCAACCGGCGGTCGAAGTCGGGCGGCTCCGGCTGACGGGCGCGGCGTTGCGGGCCTAACCACCGACGCCGGCAGGCGCTGGGGGCCGCAGACGATTGAGGAGCGCCGCATGCAACTGGATCACCTGAACCTCTACGTCGCCGACGTGGCCCGCAGCCGGGCGTTCTACGAGCAGCTGCTCGTACCCAACGGCATGCCCGTGAATCGCGAGTTCGGCGAGATCGCCGTAGGTTTCGGACCCGGTAACTACGCCGTGCTGGCGCTGGTTCGCCAGGCCGGAGACGTTCAACCGGTGCATCTGGCCTTTCGCGTGGACACCCGCGAAGAGGTGGATGCGTTGTACACCACGGCCATCAGCGCCGGAGCGGTGGACAACGGTGCGCCGGGCCTGCGGCCACACTATCATCAGCACTATTACGCCGCCTTTCTGGTGGATCCCGACGGTCACAACCTCGAGTTCGTCTGTCATGAGCCAGACCGTTAGCGTTTCGCGCATTGCGCCGGCGGAGTGGCAGAGCTACAAGCGCCTGCGGTTGAACGCCCTCGAGCAGGCGCCGGACGCCTTCGGCAGCACCTTCGAGGAGACGGTGCGCCGCGACGACTCGTCGTGGCAGGCACGCTTGCGCGACGCCCATCCAGCTCACGATCTGCCGCTGTTCGGCAGGGTCGATGGTAATCCCGTGGGGCTGGCCTGGGGCATGCTGGACGCTGACAAGCACGCCGACGCATATCTCTTTCAGATGTGGGTGGATCCAGGCTGCCGGGGAAAGGGGGTGGGACGAGCGCTGCTGGCGGCCACGATTCAGTGGGCCCGCAACCAACGCGCCGCCCGGCTGTTGCTGAGTGTCACTGTCGACGATTCGCCAGCCTGGCGGATGTACGCGGCGGCAGGCTTCGTAGCGCAGGGTGCACCCGAGCCCCTGCGGGAGGGCACCACCCTGATCGCGCAGCCCATGGCGCTGTCCCTCCACCCACAGGCAGCACAGGATGAGTGAGACACACACCGGTCGATGCATGTGCGGAACCGTGCGGTTTTGTAGAGGAGCTGCGGAGCTGGACCAGCGTGCATTCAGCCGGTAACTGATCGTGCCGGCTTTACATGCCTGGTAACCTGCGGCTGGGGCGACGGCAACGGGAGACAGCGCCACGATGGAACTGGAAGTCATTACCGACAACGACACGCTGCTGATACGGCGCCTGCGCCTCGCGCCCGGCGAGCCCATGTTCTGGCACAGCGATGCGTGCCGGCGCTTTACCGTGGTAGTAGCAGGCTCGAAGCTTGCCATCGAGTACCGGGACAGCAGCGAGCAGGTAGCCGTGGACGTGCACCCCGGCATGGCGGGCTGGGATGAGCCCGACGACAGAACGCACCGCGCCATCAATCGCGGCGGCGAAGCGTACGAAGAGGTGGTGACGTTCTACAAAGCGTCCCCGGACGTAATTCCCCAACCGGGTTGCCCCGCATGACGCTTGCAGAAAATCTGGTGGACGCGTACAGCGCCGCAGTGCTCGCTCTGGGCGTGATGGCGGCCCTCATGCTGGTGCAGCTGCTTGTTGCCGATGTCGTGGGCATACGGCGCAGACACGTTCCGGGTACGCCGGTGCCCGCTGAGCACGACGATCTGCTGTTCCGCGTCGCGCGCACGGTGGCCAATACCAACGAGAGCATAGCGATTTTTCTGGGGGCGCTGCTGTTCTGTGTGCTTGCGGGAGCATCCCCCGATGTCACGGCAAGCGCTGCGTGGGCCTTCGTCGGCTGCCGCGCAGCCTACGCCGCCTGTTACTACGCCAACATCAAGCTGGCGCGCTCGGCCTTCTTCGCTTTGTCTCTGCTGGCGCTCGTGGTGCTGCTGGTTGCCGGTGCTGTGGCTGTCTGATTACCGTTACAGCAGCGGTTGTCTCAGCTCCGTGCCCACGCGTTCGAAGCCGAACTTTTCGTAGAACGGCCAGTTTTTCTCGGTGGACGCGACCAGATAGAGGCCGTACTCCGCGCAGCCCCGCTGCCGCGCCTGCTCGAGGGTGGCCTCCACCAGCAAAGCGCCCAGATTCTTGCCGCGCGCTTCGGGATCCACCACCAGCTCCTCCAGCTGACAGTACTCGCCGCCGTATCGCATGGCGGGGTTGAACGTCACCGAAGCGAGACCAAGCAACGGCCCGTCTTCCTCCGCCACCAGCACCATGCCCCGGCTTTCGTCCAGCAGCGTATCGAAAACGTCACCAGCGGCGGCGGCAATCGACGACCCGGTGGCGTCTGCCAGAGCACCCAGCAGTGCAAGGCAGGCCGCTTTGTCCTCCGGGCGGGCTTTACGTATGGTGACAGGCATGCAATGGCTCCCGCGGGTTCGACGCATGATTCTAACGCGTATGCACCCAGGCTGTTCCTGAACGTCTGCGTGAGCCCGTCAACCACGTTCCGCTTTCACTTCGAAGCATCGTAGCCGTTGTACGCCCGGGTGCTTGTGAGCCCCGGCAGGTATGGCAAACTTCTGCAGGTCACCCGGAGCACGACACCCATGGATAAACTCGCCTACGATCGCAAACGCATCCGCAAGGCCATGCTGCTGGCCCCTGCGGTCGGCACCCTGGGCATCGTGCCTTTTCTGCTGCCGCTGAACGTCACCATCCTGCAGTTTCTGCTGGCGCTGCTGGGGTGCATGCTGCTGGTGTATCTGGTCACACTGATCGTGGGCACACCGGGTTATCTGCTGCTGCGCGCTGCGCGCGCCGACAGGCCCGCTTACCTGATCGGCTATGCGGCGGCACTGGTGATCCTCGCGGCCCTGCTCCTGGGCGATGGCTACGCACTGCTGTCCTTCGGACCTGCGGCGCTGCTCACTGCGGGTGCGTTTTGTTATTTCCGTGGTGGCCTGTCCGAAAACGGGCCCGCAGCCACAACCGGCACAGCGCCCGCCGCCCCTGCCACCGCCTGAGATCGCCATGCCTTTCTACATCATTGCCAGAATCGACATCCACGACCGGGCCCGCTACGCCGACTACGAGGCGGGCTTCATGGACATCTTCAGCCAGTACGCCGGTAAACTGCTTGCGGTGGACGAAGCGGGGGAAACCCTGGAAGGTGAGTGGGCCTGCACCCGCACGGTGCTGATCGAGTTCCCTTCGCGGGACGACGCCCTGGCGTGGTATCACTCCGATGACTACCAGGCCCTTGCGCAGCATCGCTTCGCTGCCTCTACGGGTAACATTGTGCTTCTGCCCGGTCTCGACCCGGCGCCTTAACCAGCGGCATCGGTGACGATGCTTAAGAGACGCCATGCTGATCATTCGACCCGAAGCCGCTGACGACCATCGCGCGATTTTCCAGCTCACCGAGGCCGCGTTCCGCGGCCGTCCGTACGCAGACGGTGACGAGCAGGAAGTTGTCGACCGCCTGCGCGCGGCCGGCGCTCTGTTCGTGTCGCTGGTGGCCGAGCGTGACGGGGAGGTGGTGGGGCACATCGCCTTTTCTCCCATGGTGGCCGCCGACGGATCGTCCCCGTGGTTCGCCCTGGGCCCAGTCTCGGTGCTGCCCGCGTGGCAGGGCCAGGGCATTGGTGCAGCACTGATCGTGGAGGGTCTGGCGCGCATTGCCGCCGAGGGTGCCCTCGGCTGCGCGCTGACAGGCAACCCCGACTACTACCGTCGTTTCGGTTTTGTGCTGGCGCCCGCCAACGTACCGGCGAACGAGCCGGTCGAGTTTTTCATGCTGAAGCCGCTGCGGGGCGCCGCGCCCGACGGCGCGCTGGGGTTTCACAGCGCCTTTTACGACGCCTGAGGGCCGGCAGGCCCGGAGCAGACCATGAGCATCCGCACGGCCTACGACCTCGCGCCACCGCAACACGACGCCACGCTCACCGAGGTTGGCCGGCGCACACCCATGGGCGAACTGCTGCGGCGCTACTGGCACCCGGTGGGCCTTGCAGCCGATGCCACCGCCACCCCGCGCGCCCTGCGGGTGCTGGGAGAAGACCTGATTCTGTTTCGCGACGGTGCGGGCCGCGCCGGGCTGATGCATCCGCGCTGTGCGCACCGCGGCGCATCGCTCTTCTACGGGAAAGTCGAAGACCGTGGTATCCGCTGCTGCTATCACGGCTGGCTCTTCGACACGCAGGGCCAGTGCCTCGAACAGCCATGCGAGCCCGGCGGTGGCGAGCGACGGCACAACGTGGTGCAGCCGTGGTATCCCGTGCAGGAACGCTACGGGCTGCTGTGGGCTTACATGGGCCCGGCAGACAAGCAGCCTCTGCTGCCGCGCTACGAGTTGCTGGAGAACCTGGACGACGGGGAGGTGCTGGACACCGACGACCGCTCCATTGGCGGCGGTGGACCGGTCGTGCTCGACTTCAACTGGTTTCAGCACTTCGAGAACGTGCTGGACCCTCTGCATGTGGTGATTCTGCATGCCTCTTTCTCAGGCACACAGTTCGTACCGGCCATGGCCACCATGCCCGAGTGTCACTACAGCACCGAGACGGCCGGCGTGCGCCTGACATCATTCCGCAACCTCGACAACGGCACCCGGCTGCGGCGGGTCTCCGAGGTGCTGATGCCCACCGTGCGGGTCGTGCCCAGCCCCCGGCTCGCCGAAGGCCGCTGCGGCATCATCGGCTGGGTGCTGCCCATGGACGATACGCACTTCCGGGTTTATTCCGCCGGCCGCGTGACCAACCGGGGCGATCTGCAGGAGATGCGCTCGCGCATGAACGGCAAGCTGTGGGAGGAGTTGAGCGACGCTGAGCATCAGCTCTATCCCGGCGACTACGAATCGCAGAAGAGCCAGGGGGATATCACGTGGCACAACCACGAGCACCTGCGCACGTCGGATCTGGGCATTGCCAAGCTGCGCCAGTTCATGAAAGCGCAGGTTGCTGCGGTCGCGGAAGGCAAAGACCCCGCGGGCGTCGTGTTCACCCCCGGCGAGGAAACCGTGCTTTCACCCGCCGGTAACTGGCTGGAGCAGCCCTAGCCCTTGGCGCGTGTGTAAACGCCTGTGAACCAGTCCTGCCACTCGCCGGTATCAGCGTTGCGCTCTTTGAACTCCTGCAGCACCGAGCCGTCTGCCTGCGGGGTCCACGTGCCTACAAACTCCGCTTCGCGGCCATCTGCCTGGTAGCGGATGGTCCCCTCCAGGCGCATGGCACCGTCTTTCGTGAGATTACCGCGGTAGTCGATCACCGCGCCCTGGCTCACCCAGAGCTGGCGCCAGACTTCGTGGGCGGGATCGTAGAAGTTGTAGCTCTGACCCGTGCCGCCATTGCGGCTGCGCCAGCGCTCCACGAGCAGACAGGTGCCTTCTTCCCGGCGAATTTCGTTCTCTCCCTGAAACTCACCCTCCCGGGAATGCACTTTCCAGGTGCCCACCCAGAAGTCGAAGGCTTTGTAGGGCGCGCTGCTGCACGGACCGTCAGCGTATGAAGACAGGGGCGCCAGCAGCAGGCACATACTCAACAGATAAACGGATCGCATCTCTTTCCTCCATTACCTTCGAGAAGCCGAACGGGCGGAGACTGACGGGGGAACGTGCCCGGACATGGCTGGCTCTCCGTGACCGTGTCGTCAGTATGCGCCGCCGTATCGAGGTTGAATAGACACCATGAGCACACCCTTTCCCGCTCTGGATGACGTTGTCCGGTGTTTCGCGGCCACACCCCGGCCGACAAAGTTTGTCGACGCCAGCCATTGCAGCGAATGCGCCGAGCACAACGCGACGCTGAGCGCGCACACACCCGGGAGCATTACGCTCGAGGAACTGGGCAACCCCGGCTGGGACCCCATCTGCTTCGTTCAGGACATCAATGCGTTCCGCTACTACCTGCCCGCCATGGCGCGCCTGGCGTGCGGGCAGGGCGAGGCCTACTACCTCGCGCAGTTTCTGTTTCACCTGAACCAGGCGCGCATCGACGCGTTGCTGCCTGGCGAACGCAGCGTTCTGGCCACGTTTCTGACCGGGCTGATGGAGGCTTTCCCCGCGGACATCGATTCCGCAGGTGACACCGATACGCTGCTGTGCACAATAGCCGCCCTTCGGGACAACCAGGGTAGTGCTACCTGACCATGGAACCTCACACCCCAGCCACGGCGGAAGAAGTCGCCAACGTGCTGCGTAAGCTGCTTGCCACCACGCAGCTCGAGCGTATGCCGAAGCACCCGCGGCGCCGCGACATACTGCTGGCCCTGCTGGCGCTGAGCCTGAAGCGGCGGTATCCCTACACGGAGCTGGAACTGAACGACACGCTCAAGGACAGCCTCGCCAGCTACGCAACGAAGGTGGACCACGTCACGTGTCGCCGCTACATGGTGGATCTGGGTTTCCTGCGCCGCGACCGGGCGGGCACGCGCTATTTCCTCAACTTCCCGAAGCTGGAGGAAACGCTGGCGGAAGAGGTGTTCGAACAGGCGCCGGCGCTGGTGCAACGCGTGCTGGCCGAGCAACGCGCCGAAGCCCGCGAACGTGCTGAACGGCGACGCCAGCACAACCTTTGACTACATGCGTCCCCGCCCTGCCGCATCGGCGGCACGGCCTTCGGCAATCACCCAGGTGCCGGAAGACGTTTCCACGGTAACGAGATCATCACCCTCGGCAACGACGCGAGCCCGTTCGATCTCCAGCGCCGCCAGCAGATGCCCCACTGCCAGGCGCCGCGCCCGCTGCGCCTGATTTCCCGGCTTGAAGGCCATTTCCACGGTGATAGGCAGGCTTTCTTCGCCGCAGCGGGCGATGAATTCGATCTTGAGCATGTGTCGTCCGCGTTTGCACCGCACCCGGTCCCGATGCACCCTACCATGCACGGGACCGGGGCGTCGTGGTCGCGGCCCACACGCGGGAGAAGAACACGATGGTTGACGAATCGATCCCTCTCACCGGCGCCTGCCATTGCGGCGCCGTCGCCTTTCGACTCCTGCCCCGCCCGCGCGCGATCGTGGAATGCAACTGCTCCATCTGCCGGCGCGTCGCCGCGCGCTGGGGTCATGTCACCGCCGACGCCCTGGTGCTCACGGCCGGCGCTGGCACCACCGATCGCTACGTGCAGGGCGACCGGCAGCTTGCCATGCATCGCTGTGCCACCTGCGGCTGTCTGACCCACTGGGACAGCCTCGACCCCGCGATCGATCGCGCCGCGGCTAATCTGCGACTGTGTGACCCCGCGGATGTGGCCGATCTGCCCATCCGTGAGCTGGACGGTGCCGACAGCTGGACGTTTCTGCGCGACCACGTGCCTCCGGGCTGGCCCGACGTGGTGCCGAGGCTTGCCGTGGCTGAGCCCGAGGCGGTGATCGAGTTTCTGCAGACCGTGGCCGGAGCAGCAGGCGAGTATCACCCGGACCGCCCGACGGAGCTTGTCATCGGCAACAGCCTGATCATGGTGGCGGGCACGCAGGCACGCGCGCCCACCCAGGGGTTTCTGTACGTCTACGTGCCCGACACAGACACCGCCTGCGACAAGGCCCGGGCCCTGGGCGCCACCGTGCTCGAAGCGCCCGCCGAGATGCCTTACGGAGACCGGCGCGCGACAGTGGCCGACCCCTGGGGAAACCTGTGGCAATTTGCGACGCACCGGGGTTTTGCGGCGGCGGACGATGCCTGAGGGCTGCCGCCCGCGTGCACACCCTCTGGTCTCGCGAAATCCCAGGCGTTAGGCTGCGGCCATATGCGATCGTCAGCGCGTGTCATCTGCTTCTGGGTCTGGGTCGGCCTGTCCAGCGCCTGCACCCCCGATTTCGACCAGTACCTTGCGGGGGACAGTCCGGGGGCCGCCCGGGAAACCTCGTCCTGGCCTCACTATGGAGGGCCCGGGGCAGCGAAGTATGCGGAGCTTGCGGTGATCAACCGCGACAACGTGGCCAACCTGGGAGTGGCGTGGACTTTTCGCACCGGTGATGCGGGCACCGTGTTTCAGGCCACACCCATTCTGGTGGACGGTCTGCTGGTGCTCTGTACGCCGCGCAACCAGGTGATTGCGCTGGACCCCGCCACCGGCGCTGAGCGCTGGCGCTACGATGCCCGCATCCGCGAGGGCGACTACGGCAACGAGATTAACTGTCGCGGCGTGTCGCAGTGGCATGGACAGCCTGAAGAGGCATGCCCGGCACGGATCTTCATGGCCACCAACGATGCGCGCCTGATTGCGCTGGACGCAAGCACCGGCCGGGCTTGTGAAGCCTTTGGCACGGGCGGTGAGATCGACCTGCAGGTCGGCGTGGGGCAGCTCACCTGGCCCGGGGAGTACCAGGTCACGTCGCCACCCGCCGTGCTGTCGGATCGCGTCATCGTGGGCGCGTCGATCAGTGACAACCAGCGCACCGATGCGCCCAGCGGCGTGGTGCGCGGTTTCGATGCGCGCACAGGCGCGCTCGTCTGGGCTTTCGACCTCGCGCCTCCGGGCTTCGACTACGCGAGCGGTCTGGTGAGCGAGGCGGGGTATGCCCTGGCCACGCCGAACGTGTGGGCCCCCATGTCTTTCGACGCCGCCCGGGACATGGTGTTTCTACCCACAGGCAATCCGGCGCCGGACTATTTCCGGCCTGCCACGCCGGATCTGGATTACTTCGGCTCAGCCATCGTGGCGCTGCGCGCGTCCACCGGTGAATACCTGTGGCACTTCAACACGGTGCTGAACGACTTCTGGGACTTCGACGTCCCCTCGGCACCCTCCCTCGTGGACCTGACCCTGGACGGCGTTGTGGTGCCAGCGCTGGTGCAGGCCACCAAGATGGGCTTCGTTTTTGTGCTGCACCGGGAAACGGGTGAACCTCTGATGGACATCACCTATCGCGACGTGCCCCAGGGCGGACCGCTCGAGGGATTGCTGGCGCCGCAGCAGCCGTTTCCGCCCGAGCCGTTTCAGGTTTCACGCGCGTACGAACCCGGCAGCCTGCCTTTGGGTCTGTGCGACGAGCTTGAAGCCGAAAGCGCCATGGGGCCGGTGTATGCACCCATCACCAGCAGGTGGACCATCGGCCTGCCCAGCAACATGGGCGCCACGAACTGGGGCGGCGTCGCGGTGGACCCGCAGGGCCGTATAGCGGTGCGCACCAGCAACGTACCGTTCCGCACGCGGCTCATTCCGAAAGCGGACGTCGAGGACTACCTCGCCCGTCTGAACCAGCCGGACCTGTCCAGGGAAGAACGCCGCAGCACCTGGCAGGCGATGCGGCAACACCTGGCGCTGCCCGACGAGGTGGAGCTGGCTTCTCAGCGGGGCACCGACTATCTCATGGCGCGCCACGCCCTGGTGGATCCCATCATCGGTATCCCCTGCGCCGGCTTTCCCATGGCGGAGATGATGGTGCTGGACATTGCCAGCGAGGCGGTACTGTGGCGCCGTCCGCACGGCACCGTCAGCGACATTGCGGGCGTGCCGCTGGCGCTGGGCGCTCCCGGCATGGGCGGACCGCTGATGACTGCCGGCGGGCTCGTGTTCGTCGGCGGTGCCGCCGAAAATGCGCTGCGCGCCTACGACGCTGCCAACGGCGACGAGCTGTGGCAGCATGCGCTGCCGTTTTCAGGCAATGCCACCCCCATGAGCTACACCGTCACCAGCCCCGCTGGCACCATCACTCAGTACGTGGTGATTGCAGCAGGCGGCGATGCGCGCACCGGCTTCGGTGCCACCGGCGACTACCTCGTCGCCTTTGCGCTGCCCGGTTTGGCGGACTGACGCCATCAGCCCTGCGCTCCAGGCACCCCACAGCGCCGGTGCCAGCCTCGTGGACGCGCGACGAATCAATGTCGTTGGCTCGTCCGGCTCCGGCAAGACGACGTTCGCCCGCCGTCTCGCCGAGCTGAAGGGCGTGCCTTACATCGAGATGGACGCCCTGTACTGGCGCCCGCAATGGCGCGAACCCAGCGACGCTGAATTTCTTCCGCAGGTGGCCGAAGCGGTGGCCGGCGAGGCGTGGGTGCTGGACGGCAGCTACAGCCGTACCCGTCACATCAAATGGCCCCGTACCGAAGCGCTCGTGTTTCTCGATCTGCCGAAAGCGGTCACGGTGAGTCGTGTGCTGCGGCGGGCCCTGCGGCGGATTCGCTCCGGGGAAGAGCTGTGGCCCGGCACCGGGAACCGCGAAACGGTTGCCAACGTGTTTCTGTCGCGCGATTCCATTGTGCTGTGGGCAGCAAAAATGCATGGCGCCAACCGGCAGCGTTACGCCGATCCGGCGTACGTCGGGGCGTATCCCCATCTGGCGTTCATCCGGCTCACGAGCCCCGGCGCGGTCGATGCCTGCCTGGCGGCCGTAGCCGCCTTGCAGGCGGGCACGCCGCTGAGCGAGCGGCGCTGAGCCATGCCGGATCTGTGTTACCTGTGCCTGGGCGCGCCCGGCGAGAAGCAGGTTCCCGCCTACGATGTGCGGGTGTGCCAACCGTGCTGGCAGGCTGCCGAGCAGGGTTGGCCGCAGGCTTACGAACCCGCTTTGTTTACGGCGCTGGCCCGCGCCGGCCTGCTCATTCCCGACCGCAACGAGCACGGTCGGTTACCACGGCGCTACGCGCCGCCGGCTGACTTCCACCTGTAGCCCGCGCCGCGCGGTCAGGCGTGCACCCCGTGCTCGTGCACGTAGTCGACGAGAAATTTCACGTTGTCTACCGGTGTCTCCGGAATGATGCCGTGGCCGAGATTGAAGATGTGCCCCTGCTTGTCCGCCACCGATGCCAGAAGGGCACCGGTCTGGGCTGCAATGGTTGGCTTGTCGGCACACAGCACAATGGGATCCAGATTGCCCTGCACGGCCCGGTAGCCCATGGCGTCCCAGGTTTCGCGCAGCGGCGTGCGCCAGTCGAAAGCGAGAACATCAAAAGCCAGATCCTGCATGCACGGCAGCAGGTGACTGTTGCCGGTACCGAAGTAGATGATCGGCACGTCGATGTGCTTGCGGAGATCGTCCAGCAGCGCCTGGAGATGCGGTTTCACGTGCAGCAAAAAATCCTGCGGCGCCAGGCAACCAACCCAGGTGTCGAAGAGCTGCACCGCGTCGACCCCGCTGGCCACCTGCAGCTGCACGTAGCTGGACACCTGGCGCACCAGCTTGTCCATCAGCTCGCGCCACAGCGCCGGCGCCTCGTACATCATCTTCTTCACCCACACGTAGTTGCGCGAACCTTCCCCTTCGATGGCGTAAGAAGCGAGCGTGAAGGGCGCACCGGAGAAGCCGATCAGCGCAATCTCCGCAGGCAGGTCGTCGAGGATGTTGCGCACGGTGCCGGCAATATACGGCGTGGCCTCTTCTGCCGGCAGCACCTGCAGCGCCGCAACGTCCGCCTCGGTGCGTACCGGGTTGGCAAACTGCGGGCCTTTGCCCGGCAGGTAGTCGAGCGTCAGCCCCATGGGCTCCATGATGGGTAACAGGTCGGCAAACATGATTGCTGCATCGACACCGAGAATGCGTTGCGCGTCCAGCGTGGCCTGGGCCGCAAGCTCGGGGTTCTTGAAAAACTCGAGACTCGGCGTGTCGCCTTTGACAACGTGATACTCGGGCATGTAACGGCCCGCCTGGCGATTCAGCCAGATGGGGGTGTGGGGCGTGGGTAGGCCGCGGGCTGCGGCGACAAAGACTTTTTCCATGGCGCGCCATTATCCCAGGCCCGCGCACTCAGGCAACGGCCGGTAGGCAATCTCCACACGCGAACCTTTGAGCGACACATCCACCGGCGACAGAAACGCGCTGCATGGATTGGCCAACTGCGCTGTGGCCGTGTCCACCAGAAGCGACGTGCCGCACGTACCCGCCGCCGCCTGCAGGCGCTGCGCCAGGTTCACCGGCGCCCCTATCACCGTGAAGTCGAGCCGCTCGCCAGCGCCCCAGTCGCCCACCGTGCAGAACCCCGACGCCACCCCGGCCGCTGCACCAAAGCGGTGCGGATAACCCTGGCGCCGCCACCGTTCGTTCAAGGCCTCAATCCAGGCGGGCAGGGTCGCCAGCGTGTCCACGCACCGCGTGGCGGCGTCTGCACGGCCTTCGACCGCGTCGCCGCTTTCCGCAAAGACACACAACACGCCGTCGCCCAGGAATTTGCTGATGCTGCCACCGCCGTTTTCCACCAGGCGGTTGGCTGCCGCCAGGTAGTCGTTCAGCAGATGATCCAGCGCCTCGGAAGGCAGCTCTTCCGCGGCACCGGTGAAGCCGGCGAGATCCACGAACGCCACCGTCAGCCATACCCGCTCCGAGCGCCGCGAACCGGCAGGCCGGTCGCGCAGCTCCCGAGGCAGGTACCTGAGCAGCTTCTCCCGTTGATCAGCCAGCCGGGCGCCATGGCCCGCCAGCAGACTCGCGTGCCGGTGAATGACCCCGTTGATGGCCACCAGGGCCAGCAGCGTCGCGAGGGCGTAAACACCCGCTGTCCAGTGGCCGGCGGCCAGCACGGCCCCGCCGAACGCAGCCACGGTTGCCAGGGGTATGAGATTGAAGGCACCCCACAGCGCCGCACTGCTGACCGCAATGGCTGCAGCCAGAAAAAACTGCAACGCCAAAGGTGCGGCCAGCAGCGCCAGCACAGTCACCCCCAGCACACCTTCCGCGACGGCCACCACGCCCAGCCACCGCAGTGGCAGCCAGTGCATGGCGCCATTCACCAGCGCCGGGGCGAGGATGGGATAAACGGCGGCGCTGGCGAGAGGCTGGCGATGCAGCCAGGCTTCTGCCACCAGACCCGCAAAGACAAACAGATACACCGCGTAGCGACACCCGGCCATGGGGCGCCGCAGGGCGACGGGGACGTGACCTTCCATGGCCGCCATGATCCCGGCGGCACGGCGTGCGCGCTGTAGGTCAGCGTCCGGCAGTCACGTCAGTGCGCGGAGAGCGGTGGTGCGCTACGACCGCCCCAGCGTCGGGTCCACGTCGGCTTCGTAGTCCACGCCGTCGATGCCGAAGCCGAAGATCCGCAGGAAATCGGCGCGGAAGCCGGCTAGATCGCCCAGCTCGGCAAGATTGTCCGTTTCCACCACAGCCCAGCGGCGGCGCACCTCGTCCTGGACCTCGTCCAGCAGCTCGAGATCATCCATACGGATACGGCCCTCGTCATCCACACGCAGCTCATCGCCGGCTTTGAGCTGCGTCGCGAACATGCGATGGATGTGCTGGATCACGTCTTCGTGCAGGCCTTTCTCTTTCATCACCTTGAACAGCAGCGCCGAGTACAGCGGCACCACCGGAATGGCCGAGCTTGCCTGGCTGACAATGGCTTTCAGCACCGCAACCCGCGAATCGCCGCCGATACCCGCCAGCCGTTCCGCGTTGGCTCTGCTGGCCCGGTCAAGGTCGAGCTTGGCCTGCCCCAGCGTGCCATCCCAGTAGATGGGCCACGTGAGCTCCGTGCCGATGTAGGTGAAGGCGAGGGTTCTGCAGCCCTCTGCAAGCAGATCGGCTTCGAGCAGCGCTTCGATCCAGAACTCCCAGTCCTCGCCGCCCATCACCGCAACGGTGTCAGCCGTCTCCTCCGGCGTGGCAGGCTCAAGGTTCACGCGCGTTACCTCGCCCCGGTCGACGTTCACCGATTTGATGTCCAGCGCTTCGCCCAGCGGTTTGATGGACGACCGGTGCAGCACGCCGGTACGCGGGTGCGGGCGCACGGGCGGCGCCAGGCTGTACACCACCATGTCGATCTTGCCCATGTCGGCGCGGATGGCGTCGATCACCTGCGCACGCATCTCGTCCGAGAAGGCATCGCCGTCGAGCGTGCGGGCATAAACCCCGGCCGCCTCGGCCGCCTCTTCGAAGGCAATGTTGTTGTACCACCCCTGCGTGGCCGTGCGATTGCCTTCCGCCTGCCGCTCGAACGACACGCCGAGGGTGGCGGCCCCGCAGCCGAACGCGGCCACGATGCGGCTGGCAAGGCCGTACCCGCCGGAGCAGCCCAGCACCAGCACGTTTTTCAGCTCTCCGTCCGACACCGTGCCCTGGTCTGTCACGTAGTCGATCTGCGATTGCACGTTGGCGGCGCAGCCTACCGGGTGGGCGGTAGTACAGATGAAGCCGCGGATACGGGGTTTGATGATCATGAAACGGGCTGCCCGTGCTGGTGGTCGGAAGTGGGCGCCATGATACCCGCTGCCACTGCCCAGCGCATGGCAGCCTCCACGTCGACAACCCAGGGACCGTCGCGCCGCACGGTCACCTGCGCGTGCTCGCCGTCGCGCAGCTTGAGGTCGCGGTCACCGTCCAGGGCAATCACTCCAGGGCCGCGCAACGGTACCGCCACATCGAACGGCAGCTCACTCACCGTGTCCACGTGCACGGGCTTGAACAAGCCGGGCGACACGGGTGCATGCAGGGGCGCCGCGTCGGGGTTCAATGTGACCAGCAGCCCGTGATCGTCCCCGGCATGCACCGGGTGCAGCAGACCGCCGATGGGCGACATGCCGATGCTGTTGGGTTCCGCCCGCGTCAGCACCAGCGTGTCGATGCGCGCAGGGTCGAAGGGCAGCAGGTTGCCCACGTGATCGTTGCGCAGCAGCACCGCATCGATGAGCCCGATGTCGCGCCCCCCGGGCAGCGTCACGTGCAGCACTTTCACGCGCTGCCGGACATGCCCGGCGCCGGCCAGGGCCCCGCGGGCCTGCAGCCCGGCCACCATGCCGACCACCGTGGGTTCCGCCAGCACCGGAAACACGTTGTTGGTGCCCGTGGACAGGGGCAGCAGGTTGATGTCGGGCGCCACCCGCACAATGGCCCGGTTGGTGCCGTCCCCGCCGAGCGAGACGAAGGTGTCGCAGCCGGCGTCCAGAAAGGCCGCCATGGTGCGCTCCGTATCGCTCGCATCGTTGGCAAGGGGGTGCTCCACGATGTGCACGCGGGCGTTCAGGCCCATGTGCTCCAGCGCCATGGCCGAGATGCGGAACGGCTCGCGGGTGATGTAGATGTCCGTGACACCCATCGCGTCAGCCCCGGCCGCCACGCGCGCCACAATGTCACGCTTCGCCTCGTGGGTCATGTTGGTGGCCCGTGCCGCGAGCCGACGCACGTCGCGGCCGGACATGGGGTTCACCACCAGCCCCAGCTTGGCGATGGTCACTGCAGCGTTACTCGGCTTTCAGGAACGATTCGAGAAAGGCGAACTTCGCCGCGCGGTCGTAGTCCCGGTTGGCCTTTTTGCGAAACCCGTGCCCTTCGTCACGGGCGAGGATGTACCAGACGGGCACAGCCGTATCGGTGAGCGCCTGATAGATCTGTTCAGACTCGGACGCGGGCACCCGCGGATCGTTGGCACCCTGCGAAATGAGCAGCGGAGTTTTCATCCGGTCGACGTGATTCAGCGGCGAGATCTTCTCCAGGTGCGCCCGCATGGCCGGATCGCGCTCGTCGCCGTATTCCACACGGCGGATGTCCTGCCGGTAGGGCTGCGTGTTCTCCAGGAACGTCACGAAGCTGGAGATGCCCACCGACTCCACCGCCGCGGTGAGCCGGTCGCCGAAATGCACCATGCTGGCCAGCACCATGTAGCCGCCATAGGAGCCGCCATACACGGCCACGCGGTTGCTGAGCAGGTTCTTCTGGCCGTCCACCCAGTCGAGCAGAGCGCCGATGTCTTTCACCGAGTCTTCCCGCAACATGCCGTTGTCGAGCTTCAGATAGGTTTTGCCGTAACCGCTGGAGCCACGCACGTTGGGCGCTATCACCGCGACCCCCATCTCCGTCACCCAGGACTGCACCACCGTGGAGAAGCGCGGCCGGTACTGCGCTTCGGGTCCGCCGTGAATGAGAATCACCACCGGGTGCGGGCCCGGTGTGTCCGGCTCGAAGAGGAAGGCCGGAATGCTGCGCCCGTCGAAGCTCGTATAGCGGAACGGCTGCGCTTCCACGAAGGTGGACGTGTCGAGACCACCTACCTCGCTCTGCGTCCAGCGGGTGAGCGAGCGGCCGCGCAGGTCCATGACATACACATCGGTGGGCGCCGTCGTGCGATTCAACGACAGCGCCAGGCGCTTGCCGTCCGGCGAGAAGTCCAGCGACGTCAGCACGCCCCGCGGCAGCTCCGGCAGCTTCAGGGGCCGGTGGCTCGGCAGGCGCAGCACCTCGAGACGGGAAAAACCGTTTTCGTTGACGCTGAAGGCAAGCCGGTCGCGGTCCGGCGACAGCGCCATGCCCTCCACGTTCCAGGGCAGGTCTTCCGTGAGTACCTGCACCTCACCCGTGGCGAGATTGAGGTGCTGCAGACGGTGGAACTCGGCGCCCGCGTCGCCGATGAAATAGAGCCCGCCACGACCGTCGTAGTCGGCCGTCAGCACGGCCGATTCGCCGTCTTCGCCCAGCACCCGGGTCAGCTCGCGCGTGGCGAGATCCAGCTCGTGAATGGACGACACGTTGATGGACACCCGGTGTTTCATGAGCAGCTTACGGCCATCCGGCGAGAAGGCGATCGGGTACCAGTAGCCGCTCTCGGTCTCGAACACCTTGTTGACGGTGCCGTCCATAGCGCGGATGTGCGTGTCCCAGTTGCGGCCGTTGCGCTCGGTGGTGACGTAGGCGATGCGTTTCTCGTCGGGAGACCACAACACCGAGCGGTACAGCGACTTGCCGTCGCTGATCAGCTCCGCATCGCCGGTCTTCAGATCGAAACGAAACAGCTGATCAAACTCGGAGCCACCCACGTCCCAGCTGATGATCGCGGTGTCTGTCGCGCCGCGTCGCGGCAGGTAAACCCCGCCCAGGGGCTCGGAGAGGAACGTGAGCTGCTCGCGATAGCCGAGCGGCTGGCTCACGCGATGCAGCTGCGACGTTTCGCCGAAGCGGGTGCCGATCAGCAACTCGTCACCCTGCCAGCCGTACAGGCCGGCGCCACGTGCGTTGCTGTAGCGCTGCAGGCGCTGGCCAAGGGCCGGGGACAGCGCCGGCACATTGCGCGTTTCGATGTTCTTGGGTATCGGCAGCCGCTCTTCCGCTGCCAGGGCCACGCCCGGCAGGGTGACCAGCGCCACCAGTACCGCGCCGAAGCGGCCTCGCGTCCAGCTCAAAGTCATACTCTTCTCGTGTTTAACGATCGGCCGGCACAGTATCATGACCGCTCCCCGGTCTCATCTGTCGCCCGTGCAACGCACCAGCCACCCCCAGCCCTGTGAACATCTTGCCGGCGAACCCACGCTGCATACGGAACTCGTGTTGGACGCCTATCTCGATCTGGTCGACGGGTTCGTGCGCTGCGCAGGCTGCAACCAGCACTATCTGCTGGAGCTGGTGGATCTGGATGCCGATACCCGTCTGTACCGGGTATCGCTGAGCGACGCAGCAGCGGTGGCGGCGACGGTGCGCAGCATCAACAAAGGGTCCTGCGATCTCGAGCGGGCCCGCGCCGAGGTGCTGAACCTCACCACCCGCAGTCAGCCCATCGAGGCATTGCTGGTGAAGCAGCGCGGTCGTTTTCAGGGCCTCGTGCCCCTTGCTCCGGAGATCACCTTGCCCGCCACGAGCTGGCGCGAACGCCCACACACGGGCGATGTGATTGCGGCGCTGCTCAGGCCCGCCGATACACGCGGATCGTAAAGGCTGCCGAGTGACGCTCGTCCGCCTCATGGCGGACCTCGTGCTCGCAATGCCAGGCCGCCAGGTCCACCGGCGGAAAGAACACATCCCCCTCCGGCGCGGCATGCACGTGCGTCACGTACAGTCGCGTCGCCCGCGGCAACGCCAGCGCGTAGATGTCCGCGCCGCCGATCACCATCACCTCGTCCACCCCGTGTGCCCCGGCGCGGGCCTCAGCCAGCGCCAGCGCGGCATCCAGGTCGCCCACCACCTCCGCGCCGTCCCGCCGCCACGTTCGGTCTCTTGTCAAAACGATGTTGGCACGGCCGGGCAGCGCGGCTTTCATGGACTCGAAGGTCTTGCGGCCCATGATCACGGGCTTGCCCATGGTGGTGTCCATGAAGTGGCGCATGTCGTCGGGCAGGCGCCAGGGCAGGCCGCCGCCGGCACCGATGAGGCCGTTCTCGGCCATGGCCCAGATGAGCGCAAGGTCCATGCTGACTCTGCTAAACGGCGATGGGCGCCTTGATGGCGTCGTGGCAGCGGTACCCCTCGAGCGTGAAGTCTTCGTAGCGGAACCCGAACACGTCCGTCACGTCGGGATTGAGATGCATGGTGGGCAGCGGCAGCGGCATGCGCGTCAGCTGTTCGTCCACCTGGTCGAGATGATTGGCGTAAATGTGCGCATCACCGAAGGTATGCACAAAATCGCCCGGCTCGAGGCGCGTGACCTGGGCAATCATCATGGTCAGCAGCGCGTAGCTGGCAATGTTGAACGGCACACCCAGGAAAATGTCGGCGCTGCGCTGATAGAGCTGACACGACAGGCGGCCGTCGGCCACGTAGAACTGAAACAGGGAATGGCAGGGCGGCAGCGCCATGTTGTCCACCTCGGCCACGTTCCAGGCTGAGACGATGAGCCGGCGGCTGTCCGGGTTGTGCCCTATGTCGTGCACCACCCGCGATATCTGGTCGATGGTGGCACCGTCCGGGCCCGGCCAGGAGCGCCACTGGGAGCCGTACACCGGTCCCAGCTCGCCGTGCTCGTCCGCCCACTCGTCCCAGATGTGCACGTTGTGGTCTGTGAGGTAGCGGATGTTGGTGGAGCCGGACAGAAACCACAGCAGCTCGTGGATGATGCCTTTGACGAACATCTTCTTGGTGGTGACGAGGGGAAATCCTTCGCTCAGGTCGAAACGCAGCTGGTGGCCGAACACGCTGTAGGTGCCGGTGCCGGTACGGTCGCTCTTGAACGTGCCGTTGGTGCGCACGTGGCGCATGAGGTCCAGGTATTGCTTCATGGGATCGTTCTGTCTGCTTTGCGTCTGCTCTATGTCTGCCGTGCCGAAACCGGGGCCTGCGACCGCCGCGACCAGACCACCAGCAAGATACCAGCGATGATCATCGGGAGCGACAGCAGCTGACCCATCGTGAGCCAGTCCCACGCGAGAAAGCCGATGTGCGAGTCCGGCGAGCGGAAATTCTCGGTGACGATGCGGAAGCCGCCATAGCCGATGAGGAACACACCGGTGACGAAACCGCCGGGGCGCGGCCGGGCGGAAAGGAACCACACCAGCAGGAACAGCAACAGTCCTTCGGTGAACGCCTGATACAGGGGTGACGGGTGCCGGGCGACGTTCTCCCACTCGCTGACACAGGTCTGTGTGAGGCCCCGCACCGCGTCGCACTTGTAGATGAGGCCGAAGCTCGACTCGGTGACGCGACCGGGCAGCTCCATGTTGATGAAGTTGCCGATGCGTCCGAGCCCGAGACCAATGGGAGACAGCGGCGCCAGAAAGTCGGTGACATCGATCCAGCGCCGGCCGCTCTTGCGGGCGAAATACCACATGCCGCAACCCACACCCAGCAGCCCGCCGTGGAAGGACATGCCGCCCTCCCACATGCGCACCAGGTACAGCGGATCGCCGAGAAACACATCGAAGTTGTAGAAGAACACGTAGCCGAGACGCCCGCCCAGCACGGCGCCCATGGCGCCGTAGAACACGAGGTCTGACAGTTCCTGCTGCTGCCAGTTACCGGGATGCGTTTTCGCCCGGTACCGGCCCAGCAGCCACACCATGCCGAAGCCGATGAGATACATCAGCCCATACCAGCGCAGGGCCAGGCCGCCGCCGAGGGAGATGATCTCGTTGTCGATGAGCGGGTAATACATGGCGACGGTCCGTTGGGAAGCGCGCAGCATACCCCAGGACGCTCGCCGCTCGTAGGCGGATGCGGTACCGTGCACCCATGTGTCTCATCCTCTTTGCCTATCGCACGGCCCCCGGCTGGCCCCTGGTGGTGGCCGCCAATCGCGACGAGGTGCACGCACGTGCCAGCGACGCGGTGGCCTTCTGGCCCGACCACCCCCAGGTGATCGCCGGCCGCGATCGTGTCGCCGGCGGCACCTGGCTGGGCGCTACGCGCAATGGCCGTTTCGCGGCGCTCACCAATTTCAGCCAGCCCGACGATCCCCCCGCGCCACGATCCCGCGGGTTTCTGGTGCAGGAGTTTCTCACCGGCAGCGACCCGGCCGAGCACTACGCCCACGCCATTGCAGGCCACGAGTACGCCGGCTACAACCTGCTGCTGTTCGACGGTACCGATCTCGCCTACACCTCGAACCGCGGCACCACCGACCTGCTGGAACCGGGTTACTACGGGCTCAGCAACGCCGAGCTGGGTGCCCGCTGGCCCAAGTGCACGGGTGGCGCCGCGGCGCTGGAGCAGGTGCTGACTACCGAAGCCGACCTGCCCACACGTACTGAAGCCCTGCTGGCAGAGCTGGCCGACGCGGCCGTGCCGCCCGACGACGAGCTGCCGCACCGCGGCCGGGATCTCGAGTTCGAGCGGCGCGTTGCCCCGCGCTTCCTGGCCGGGGAAGAGTACGGCACCCGGGCAACGTCGGTGCTGTTTCTGGGCGAGACACAGATGCATTTCACCGAGCAGAGCTACGGGGCGGGCGGCAAACGCCAGGGTCGCGTGGACTACGAGGTAGCGCTGACCGGCTGAACCAATTCGAGGAGAGCGTTCATGGACTTGTCACTGGAAAACCGCACTGCCCTCATCACGGGCGGAAGCCTCGGCCTCGGCCGCGCCATGGCAGAGGCGTTTCACGGCGCCGGCGCGCGGGTGGCTATCCTCGCACGGCGCCAGGCGCCACTGGACGAGGCGGTAGACGCCATCGGTGCACAGCCCGGCGGGGCCATTGCGGGTTTCGCCTGCGATGTCACGGACCCGGCCGCGCTGGCAGCCACGCACGAGGCGGTGACGGCACAATTCGGCGGCGTGGACATTCTTGTCAACAACGCCGGCCAGGCCATAGCCAAACCCTTCATGGACATCACCGACGACGAATGGGCTTTCGACATCGACCTCAAGCTGATGGCCGCCGTGCGCCTGTCGCGCCTCGTCTGGCCGCACATGCAGACCCAACGCTGGGGGCGCATCATCAACCTGCTGAACGTCTTCGCCAAGACCCCCCAGGCGCGCACGGCGCCCACGTCGGTAACCCGGGCCGCCGGCATGGCGCTGACCAAGGTGCTTAGCGCGGAAGGCGCGCCCCACGACATCCTGGTGAACGCGCTGCTCATCGGCCTGATTCAGAGCGATCAGATCCGCCGCCAGCACGAAGCCAGCGGCGAGAACATACCGCTGCAGGACTTCATCGCACGCGCCGGGAAGAACCTGCCCATGGGCCGCATGGGGGAAGCGGAAGAGTGTGCGAACCTGGCCCACTTTCTCGCCAGCAACGCAGCGTCCTACATTACCGGTTGCGCCATCAACATGGATGGAGGCATGTCGCGGGTGCCTTAGGTTGTCAGCCCAACGCGTTCCTACGTATGGTCGTGCGGGAGCACTTTGCCGAGGCCCGCGTCACGGAGCTGGGCGGTCATGAACTGGTCGATTTCATCGCTCGACGTCATGCGCAGCACCTTGGCCAGCATGCGCCGGGCATCGGTGCGCTTGATGTTGCGGATCACCCACTTCACCTTGGGCAGGTGCGTCGCGTTCATGGACAGCACGTGGTACCCCATGGCCATCAGCAGCACCGCACCCACCGGCGTGCCGGCCAGCTCGCCGCAGATGCCGATGCCCGTTTCCTCCGCGTGGGCCGCGCGGGCCACCTCGCGCAGCGCCGTGATCACCGCCGGGTGCACGTCCTGGTACAGCTGCGCCACCCGGGCGTTGTTGCGGTCCACCGCCAGCATGTACTGGGTGAGGTCGTTGGAGCCCACCGCCAGAAAATCTGATTCTTTTGCCAGCAGCCGGGCCTGGTACACGGCAGCCGGCACTTCCACCATGACACCTACCTGCGGCGGTTTCACCGCCACGCCTTCCTCGAGCACCTCGCTGTACGCCTGATCGATGAGCGCCCTGGCTTCCCGCAGCTCCTCCAGCTTGGAAATCATGGGCAGCATGATGCGCAGCATGCCGGAGAGGCCGGCGTTGGCTTTGATCATGGCCCGCACCTGCACCAGAAAAATCTCCGGATGGTCCAGCGTCACGCGAATGCCGCGCCAGCCGAGGAACGGGTTTTCTTCCTGAATGGGGAAGTAGCTGAGGGATTTGTCGCCCCCCACGTCCAGCGTGCGCATGGTGACCGGCCGAGGCTCGAAGGCCTCCATGTGCTCGCGATACAGCACCAGCTGCTCCGACTCCGTCGGGAAGCGGTCTTTTGTCATGAACGGAATCTCGGTGCGGAACAGACCAATGCCTTCCGCGCCCCGATCCAGCGACCGGGTGAGATCGCCGGTGAGGCCTATGTTCACCCAGAGCTGCACGCGCCAGCCGTCGCGGGTGATACAGGGCAGCTCCTTCAGGTCGTCGAGCTCCTCGTCGAACACCCGCTCCTGCGCAATGAGCTCACGGTTGAGCACGAGGCGCTCCTCCGAGGGCCGGGTGTAAACCTCGCCGTAGTGTCCGTCCACCAGCAGCTGGTCGCCCTCGAGCTCGTAGAGGGGCAGATCGATGGCGCCCATCACGGCCGGAATGCCCATGGCCCGGGCGAGAATGGCCACATGTGAATTGCGCGAACCGCCGTTGGCAACGATGGCCCGCAACCGTTCCGGCGGAACGTTGGTGAGCACTGAAGGCGTAACGTCTTCACCAATCAGCACCGTGTCCGGGGGAAAGCTGGTTTTCTTTTCCCGTATGTCCTGCAGGTAAGCGAGCAGCCGCAGGCCCAGATCTTTCACGTCGGCCCCGCGCTCGCGCAGGTAGGCATCCTCCATCAGCTCGAAACGGCTGACGTGCTCGCGGATCACCTGTTTCAGCGCGCCCTGCGCCCACTGGCCCTGCTGAACCCGCTCGCGGATGTCGCCGGGCAGCGCGTTGTCGTCCAGCATGTGCAGATAGGCATCGAACAGCGCCAGCTCCTGCTCGGGCAGGCTGGTGGCAAACTCCTCGCTGATTTTGCGGATGTCGCTGCGCACGGCTTCCACGGCCCGGTCCAGCAGCAACAGCTCGGCGGTAACGTTGGCAGCCTCCCGTTCCGGCACCGTGTCGAGGTTGGCCACCGGCTGCACAATCACCGCATGGCCGATGGCGATGCCCGGTGCTCCACCCACGCCGACAAAGCAGGTGTCCACCAGCTCCTCGGTCGCCACATCCGTGAGTGCGCTGTCCCCCACAGCCTCCGCATGCGCCACGGAGACGGCAAGCTGCGCTGCCAGCGTCACCAGGAACGCTTCCTCCGATTCGTCGAAACGGCGCGACTCGCTCTGCTGC
This sequence comes from uncultured Pseudomonadales bacterium, assembly GCA_964651595.1. Lineage (GTDB taxonomy): Bacteria > Pseudomonadota > Gammaproteobacteria > Pseudomonadales > Azotimanducaceae > UBA4421. The sequence continues at coordinate 40,881 of CAZYYJ010000043.1, forward strand.
ACCACCAGCACGCCCAGGGGGCGTCGCTGGTGAATGATGGGCACGCCCAGGAACGAGTCGAACTGCTCCTCGCCGGAGCCCTCCAGATACAGAAACGCCGGATGGGCGCTGGCCACTTCGAGGTTCATGGGCTCGGCACGGCGACCCACCAGGCCCACCAGGCCGGATTCGACGGGAATCTCCGCGGTTCCCACCTGGCTGACATTCAACCCGTCGGTCGCCGCCAGCACATAGTGGCTGCGGCCGGGATTGAGGAGATAGATAGAGCACACGTCGGTGCCCATGGCCTGCTTGACCTCGCCCACGAGCGTACGCACGGCATCGGCGAAGTGACTGTGCGCCGTCACGTCCTGAACGATTTTCCGCAGGGTGGTCAGCAAAGCTCTGGTTGTTCCCTTTTCAACATCACGATTCGTACACGAGGTGTGGCGCCAGCTCGGCCAGCGCCCGTCGATAGACGTCGCGCTTGAACTCCACCACCTGCGTCAGCGGGTACCAGTAGGTTACCCACCGCCAGTCGTCGAACTCCGGCTTGTCCCCGCCCGTCAGGTCTACGGCGCCCACGGCGTCTTCCCGCATCTCCAGCAGAAACCACTTCTGCTTCTGCCCCACGAAGCCCGGGGTGGAGTTGTAGCGGCGCAGACGGCGCGGCAGCCGGTACCGCAGCCAGCCCCGGGTTCGGCCCAGAATGCTGACATGCTCCGGCAGCAGACCCACCTCTTCGTTCAGTTCCCGGTAGAGCGCGTCTTCCACGGACTCGTCGTCGTGGATCCCCCCCTGCGGGAACTGCCAGGCGTCGTGACCGCCCACCCGCCGCGCCCACAGAACCTGGGCGCTGCGGTTGGTCAACACAATCCCGACATTGGGGCGAAACCCGTCAGCGTCTACCACGTTTACCTACTGCGCAGCCGCATCGCACCGCAGCCGCCATGCTCAGTCCCTTCCCCATCGGCCCTACATACCGTAAATGGCAGGGGAGTACAAACGCGCCGGTCGGCCCCACAGCTGCACTGGATGGGAGTACCATTGCGCCATGCCCAACCGCCTCGCGCACGAAACCAGCCCGTATCTGAAGCAGCACGCCGACAACCCCGTGGACTGGTACCCCTGGGGCGACGAGGCGCTGGCCCTGGCCCGCCGGGAAGACAAACCCATTCTGCTGTCCATCGGCTACTCCACCTGTCACTGGTGTCACGTCATGGCCAGGGAGTCGTTTGCCGACGATGCCACGGCCGCGGTCATGAACGAGCACTTCGTGAACATCAAGGTCGACCGCGAGGAGCGCCCCGACCTGGACGAGATCTACATGCAGGCCACCCTGTCCCTGAACCAGGGG
>CAZYYJ010000044.1:0-22663 GCA_964651595.1 uncultured Pseudomonadales bacterium
CGTGTGTCACGGGAGAAGGCAGCTTCATGATGAACATGCAGGAGCTCTCCACCTGCCTGCAGTACGGGCTGCCGATCAAGATCATCAATCTGAACAATCAGGCCCTGGGCATGGTGAAGCAGTGGCAGGACATGCAGTACGGCGGGCGCCATTCGCAGAGCACTTACAGCGATTCGCTGCCCGACTTCAAGACGCTGGTGGAAGCCTTCGGGCACGTCGGCTTCAAGGTGTCCGATGCCATGGAGCTGGAAGCGGTGATGGCCCAGGCGTTCTCTGAGGAGCTGAAGACGAAGCTCGTGTTCGTGGACGTGTGGGTGGATCCGCACGAGCACGTTTATCCCATGGCGATCAAAGGCGGTTCCATGCGCGACATGGTGCTGTCCAAGACGGCGGAGACGGTCTGATGCGCCGGATCATTGCCGTCTTGCTCGAGAACGAGGCCGGGGCACTTTCGCGGGTTGTAGGTCTGTTTTCCATGCGCAACTACAACATCGAGTCGCTCACGGTCGCGCCCACCGACGATCAGACCCTGTCCAGGGTGACCCTTACCACCCGGGGCGATGCGGGGGTGGTCGAGCAGATCATCAAGCAGCTTTATAAGCTGGTGGAAGTGGTCAAGGTCATGGACCTGGGCGAAGGTGAGCACATTGAGCGCGAGCTGCTGCTGATCAAGGTGCGCGCCGAAGGGGAGGCCCGCCAGGAGGTGAAACGGTCAGCCGACATCTTCCGCGGGCAGATCGTTGACGTGACTGACGATACCTATACGGTGCAGCTCGTGGGACCGTCCGCCAAGCTCGATGCGTTTCTGAAAGCCATCGGCAGTGCGCAGATTCTCGAGGTGGTCCGATCGGGCGTGTCCGGCATCGGACGCGGTCATCGTGTGCTGACCGTCTGAAAGCCAACCAAACAAACAACCTAACGAGGGAAACCATGCAAGTCTATTACGACAAAGACGCCGATCTGTCGCTCATCCAGAACAAGAAGGTTGTGGTTGTCGGCTACGGTTCACAGGGCCACGCGCACGCAAACAACCTGCGCGATTCGGGCGTGGACGTCACGGTGGGTCTGCGCGCCGGCTCCGGCTCGTGGCGCAAGGCCGAAAACGCGAAGTTTGCCGTGGCCGAGGTGGCCGACGCGGTGAAAGATGCCGACGTGGTCATGATTCTGGTGCCGGACGAACTGGCGCCTGCGCTGTACCGCGATCACCTCGAAGGGAACATGAAAGAAGGCTCTGCGCTGGCTTTTGCGCATGGCTTCAACGTGCATTTCGAGCTCATCGAACCGCGCGCGGATCTGGACGTGATCATGATTGCGCCGAAAGGTCCGGGACACACGGTCCGCTCCACGTACGTTGCCGGTGGCGGGGTGCCGAGCCTCATTGCCGTGGCGCAGGACGCAACGGGCCAGGCCAAAGACATTGCTCTGTCCTATGCCAGCGCCAATGGCGGTGGGCGTGCGGGGATCATCGAAACGAACTTCCGCGAAGAGACCGAAACGGACCTCTTCGGCGAACAGACCGTGCTGTGCGGCGGTGCGGCCGCGCTGGTGCAGGCGGGTTTCGAAACCCTCGTGGAGGCGGGTTACGCGCCGGAGATGGCGTATTTCGAATGTCTGCACGAGCTGAAGCTCATTGTCGACCTCTTCTACGAGGGCGGCGTAGCCAATATGTGGTATTCGGTGTCCAACACGGCCGAATACGGGGGCCTCACCCGCGGGCCGCGCATTGTGACCGAAGACACCAAGAAAGAAATGAAGCGAATTCTCGAGGAGATTCAGACCGGTCGTTTCGCCAAGGAGTTTGTCACCGAGAACCAGACAGGCGCGCCCAGCATCAAGGCCATGCGGCGCATCTCGCAGGCGCATCCCATCGAGGAAGTGGGTGAGAAGCTCCGTGGTATGATGCCGTGGATTCAGGAAAACCGGCTGGTCGACAAAGACGTCAACTGACGTCGTCTGGGCCGGAGGGAAGAGCTTTGAGGCAGCGCGACGGCGCCCCTGTTACGCCCATGCGCCGCCGCCTGCGGCGGCGCGGTATCTATCTGCTGCCCAATCTCATTACCAGCGGCGCGCTGTTCGCTGGGTTCTTTGCGATGGTTGCAGCCATGAACGGCGACTATGTGCCCGCCGCTCTGGCTATCTTCGTGGCCATGGCGCTGGATACGGCGGACGGTCGCGTCGCGCGCCTCACGCAGACTGAAAGCGATTTCGGCGCGGAGTACGACAGTCTGTCGGACATGGTGGCCTTTGGCGTCGCACCGGCACTGGTGGCGTTCAGCTGGGGCCTGTCCACGCTGGGGCAGGTGGGCTGGGTCGTAACGTTCGTTTACATGGCGTGCGCGGCCCTGCGCCTGGCGCGTTTCAACACCAAGGGCGAAACGGAGAGTTTCACGGGGCTGGCCAGCCCCTCGGCCGCGGCAATCATCGCGTGCACGGTGTGGGTGTGGGTGGACTATGGCGGCGAGCCCGGCCCGACGAAGCTGGCAGCCAGCCTCGTGGGCGCGGTCACCCTCGTCACGGCATTGCTGATGGTGTCCAACTTCCGCTACTTTTCGCCGAAAGTTCTTGGCTTCAAAGGCCGCGTGCCGTTCATAACGCTGGTTTTTGTGGTGCTGGCCTTCTCGCTGCTGCTGCTGCATCCACCCACCGTGCTGCTGGTGCTGTTCAGCGGTTATGCGTTGTCCGGCCCTGTGACGGAGGTCTACCGCTGGGCCACCGGGCGGAACTCCCCGGCGGAGGCGGCCTCTAAGGAAGCGTCCCTCGAAGACGAGGACACCGCGGACCAGGACGCCGCGGGCCAAGACAAACGGGATGCGGACGATCTGCTCTGATGGGCGGGGCGCCGCTGGCCACCAAGGAAGCCCATGCTCATAAAAACACAGCCCTCCATACCCGCATCGGAAATCACCTCCGAGACGGCGTATCTCAATCGGCGTAAGTTTCTCGCGGGCACTGCTGCGGCAGTGGGCGGCTCGCTCGTTGCAGCCCCCGGCGCGTACGCGGGTCTGCAGGAAGACGACGAGATCACGCCCGAAGCCATCGTGACCTCTTACAACAACTTTTACGAGTTCGGTACCGGCAAGAGCGATCCGGCGGAGTACGCCCATGCGCTCACCACGGATCCCTGGACCGTGAAGGTCAGCGGTCATGCCAAGAAAACCGGGGAATTCGCCTACGAGGATATCGTCAAGGGATTGACCCCGGAGGAACGCGTCTACCGGTTCCGGTGCGTGGAAGCGTGGTCGATGGTGGTGCCCTGGCTGGGCATCCCGATGAAGCGCATCCTCGAGCAGTTCGAGCCCACCGGCGACGCGAAGTACGTGCGGTTCGAAACGCTGGTGCGGCCGAGCGAGATGCGCGGCCAGCGGGGGTTCTTTTCCAACATTGACTGGCCATACGTGGAAGGCTTGCGCATGGACGAGGCGTATCACCCGCTCACCATCATGGCCGTGGGTCTCTATGGCAAAGAACTGCCTAACCAGAACGGCGCCCCCTGGCGCCTGATCGTGCCCTGGAAATACGGCTTCAAATCCATCAAATCGATCGTGAGCATCCGCTTTACGAAACGCGCACCGCGCAATACGTGGCAGGCGCTGCAGCCGAGTGAATACGGCTTCTACGCCAACGTGAATCCTGAGGTGTCCCATCCGCGATGGAGCCAGGCCAGCGAGCGCCGGCTCCCGAGCAGCATTTTCAATCCCAACCGTCGCCCGACCCTGATGTTCAACGGCTATGCCGAGGATGTGGCATCGCTGTACAGCGGCATGGATCTGGCGAAGTTCTACTGAGCATCACCGCCCGCCGATGCCTGCTGTTTGCGCTGCTGAGCCTCCCGCTGGCCTGGCTTGCGTGGCGGGTGGTGCTGGAGGTGCAGGCGCCTACTAGCGGCCTTGGCGCTGATCCCGGCGAAGCCATACTTCACCACCTCGGTCAGTGGGCCATGCGGTCTCTGCTGCTGGCGTTCAGCGTGACGCCCCTGCGCCAGGTGCCGGGGCTCGGCTGGCTGGGCGTGCACCGGCGCATGGTTGGGCTGTTTGCGTTCACCTACGTGCTGCTGCACGTGGTTGCCTATCTCTTCTTCTTTATCGAGTTCAGCTGGGCGGCGCTGCTGGAAGACTTCAACGATCGCGTGTACATCACAGCCGGCATCGTTGCAGTTCTGTGCCTGGTGCCAATGGCGGTCACTTCCACGATCCCCTGGCGGCGCCGGCTGGGGCCAGCGTGGGGGAAACTTCATCGCCTGATCTATCCGGCGCTGGCGGCCGCGGTGCTGCACGTGTGGTGGTTGACGCGCGACGGCTTCGGCGAGCCTCTGCTGTATGTGGTGTGGTTTGTTGTGCTGCTGGCGGCCCGCTATCGGGCGCGCCGGAGACAGGCTTAAGGTTCGGCGCGCCGGGCGTTGGCTTCCGCCAGCGTACCCAGCACCCGCTCGGTGTCCTCCCAGCCGATGCAGGCATCGGTAATGCTCTGCCCGTAAGTGAGGTCTTCCAGCTTCGGCTGGATGTCCTGACGGCCGGCAACGAGATTGCTTTCCACCATCACCCCGATGATCGACCGGCTGCCGCCGGCCAGCTGACGGGACAGGTCCTCGCAGACGAGCAGTTGCCGGTTGTGGTCCTTCTGACTGTTGGCGTGACTCATGTCTACCATGATGCCCGCGGTCAGCCCGTTGGCGTCCAGGCTGGCCTGGGTGGTGGCTATGGCCTCGGCATCGAAGTTGGTGCCCTGGTTACCGCCGCGCAGAATGACATGGCAATCGGGGTTGCCGGCAGTGGAGAAGATTGCCGAGTGGCCTGCCTTGGTTACGGACAGGAAGATGTGCGAATGGCTGGAGGAACGCATTGCGTCGATGGCAATCTGCACGGAGCCGTCGGTGCTGTTCTTGAAGCCGATGGGGCACGACAGACCAGAGGCGAGCTGGCGGTGAATCTGGCTTTCGGTGGTGCGCGCGCCTATCGCGCCCCAGCTGACAAGATCACCGACGTACTGGGGAGAAATGGGGTCCAGGTATTCCGTGCCGGCCGTCAGGCCCAGCTCGGTGATGTCCAGCAGCAGGCGCCGCGCCGTTCGCAGACCTTCGTTGATGTCGTAAGAATTGTTCAGGTGCGGATCGTTGATCAGGCCTTTCCAGCCGACGATGGTGCGCGGCTTCTCGAAATACACCCGCATCACCACCAGCAGGCTCTCCGCGTAGTCGCGGGCGCGTTCCGCAAGGCGTCCGGCGTAGTCGATGGCTGCTGCGGGATCGTGTATGGAGCACGGACCGATCACGACGAGGAGGCGTGGATCGCGTTTGTGTATGATGTCCGAAACCGCCTGGCGGGTGGAAAACACCAGGGTAGAGCCGTCGTCGGAGATCGGCAGCTCCTCCATCAACGCCTCCGGCGCGATGACTTCCTGCATGCCGGTAATGCGTACATCGTCGGTGTGGTATTGCATGGCGAGCCCCAAAAAATGCCGGCGGATTCTAACGCAGGCATACGTGACGTGACAGCGTGCACGCGGTAGCGTGGAGGGCGGACAGGACGGCGGACAGGACGGCGGACTGGACTGTAGCTTCGACCGCAGATTGGACAGAGCAGCGTGAACCCCGAGCATCAGTCGAGAACACTAGCCCCACAGCGTGCAGCGCTGCTGCGGGCCATGGGTATCCGCGTGTGGTACCAGCGTGGCGGGGCGGCTTCGGATCAGGGTGGCGCCCCGGCAGCCGCGCCCGACCCGCAACCGGCGGCAGCCCCTGTGCAGCCCGCGCGGCAGGCTGAGCAGGTTGCCGCGCGCGGCGGCACTCTGCCGTCCCGCAAAACTCCGGCCGAGACCCCCGTGGAGACCGAGGCCACAACGGCTGCGCCCGACGACCCGGTGGCAGCGCCCCACGCGCCCATCCGTTTTGCCTGGCTCGCCTGCGGCAGTGGTCTGCTGGCGGGGGTAGGGCAGGCGGGGCAGGATGAACGTTTTGCCGGCGACGTCGCGCGCTTCCTGCACTGGCGTCAGACCGGCGGGTACGAGGGCAGGCTGCGTTCGGGAGACTTCACCTGGCCGCAGATCGATAACGCCGCGTCATCGCCCGAGCGTGCGTTGGCAGCGTTCTTTCGCAAGCACCTCACAGCTGCGGACACGGAGGCAGACCCGTTCTGGCTTGCCCTCACCCCGGAAGCGCAGGAGCTGCGCCCCTGGCTACCGGATAACGTGCGTTTGCTCGATCTGCCTGATCTCGCCCTCTGTGCGTCCGACGCCACCGAAAAACGATTGTTATGGCACAGGCTCAGCGAAAGCGCATAGCGTTCCGGCGCATGGGGCGCGAAGATCTTGACGAGGTGCTGCGCAACGAGTTTCGTGCCTACGCCTTTCCCTGGTCGCGGGGCATCTTCCTGGACTGCCTGCGTTCAGGCTACGAATGCCAGCTGCTGTGCGTGGACGATGCCGTCAGTGGCCATGCGATTCTGTCCAGCGTTGCCGATGAGGCTCATCTGCTGAACATCTGTATCCGCCGCGACCTGCAGGGCCGTGGTTTCGGCCGCCTGTTCGTTCGCCACATGATGCAGGTGGCGCTGGAGACGGGGGCGGAACGCATGTTTCTGGAGGTGCGGCCCAGCAACCGGGTGGCCGTCGCGTTGTACGAGTCGCTTGGGTTTCTCGAGATCGGACAGCGCAAAGACTACTACCCGTCCATCCACGGTCGGGAAGATGCGCTGGTGCTGGCTCTTGCGCTGAGTTAACGGTCGGTGAGCGCCGCAAAGCTCCCGCCGGTAACAGCGCTGAGGTCCTGCGGCGCCAGTTCCAGTTCCAGCCCTCTGCGCCCGCCGCTCACGAAGATGGTGTCGAAAGCCAGCGCCGACTCATCGATGAGGGTTGTAAGCGCGCGTCTCTGGTTGATCGGGCTGATGCCGCCGACGAGATAGCCGGTGATGCGCTCTGCGTCGGCCGGCACAGCCATGGCGACGCGCTTGGCCCCAAGCGCCGCTGCTGCGAGCTTGAGGTTCAGATGGGTCGAAACAGGAATGACGGTGACGGCGAATGTGTCGTCGGCGGCGGTAACGACGAGGGTTTTGAGCACACGTTCTGCGGCCACTCCCAGTTTCTGCGCAGCCTCGGTGCCGAACGGGCTGGACCGGTCGTGGTCGTAGGTGTGTACGACGTACGTGATTCCCGAGCTGTCGAGCGCGCGTACGGCTGGTGTCATTGCGCGAACCCCATGGTCTCCAGCGATGAGTCCCGGCGCGCCGGCGCCGGGCTGTCCGGTTGGCGCAGTATAGCGCCAGTCATGCAGACAGCTTGCGGGAGAAATCCTGCCGGCGGCTTGCGCTGGCAGACCCCGCCGATATACTCCGCGACCTCTCAACCCGGCCCCTGAACGTTGTCCGAATCCGCTTCAGCCCCTACCAGCCGCACGGCCCGCGAGGTCAGCGCCCGCCGAACCTTTGCGATCATCTCGCATCCGGATGCGGGCAAGACGACCATGACGGAGAAGCTGCTGCTGTTCGGCGGTGCCATACAGCTTGCCGGCACCGTGAAGGCGCGCAAATCCGACCGCCATGCCACCAGTGACTGGATGAGCATGGAGCAGCAGCGGGGTATCTCCGTGACGACCTCGGTCATGCAGTTTGCCTTCGAGGACCGGGTGGTGAATCTCCTCGATACGCCTGGCCACGAGGATTTCTCCGAGGACACCTACCGTACGCTCACCGCGGTTGATTCGGCGCTGATGGTCATCGATGGCGCCAAAGGGGTGGAACCGCGCACGATCAAGCTGATGGAAGTCTGCCGCCTCCGCGACACCCCCATCGTGACCTTCATCAACAAGCTGGACCGGGAAATCCGTGATCCCATCGAGGTGCTGGACGAGATAGAGGAGATCCTGCAGATCCAGTGCGCGCCGATGAACTGGCCCATTGGCATGGGCCGGCAGTTCAAGGGCGTGTACGACCTGGCCCGGGATTGCATCATCACCTACGTGCAGGGCCAGGGCCATCATGTGCACGACTATCCGGTGATAGAAGGTCTCGACAGTGATGCGGCGCGCGATTACCTCGGCGAGGACTACGACAGTTTCTGCGACGAAATCGAGCTGGTTCGCGGCGCCAGTCACAGCTACGACGACGCCGACTTCCGCGGTGCCACCCTGAGCCCCGTCTTCTTCGGCACCGCGCTGGGCAATTTCGGCGTGAAAGAAATGCTCGAAGGCTTCGTTGCACACGCCCCGCCGCCGCAGTCGCGGGACAGCAACGCGCGGGAAGTGGTACCCGCCGAAGACAAGTTCAGCGGCTTTGTGTTCAAGATCCAGGCGAACATGGACCCCAAGCATCGCGACCGGATCGCGTTCATGCGGGTGTGCTCCGGCCGCTACGAACAGGGCATGCGCATGGCGCACCTGCGGCTGGGCAAACAGATCAAGGTGACAGACGCCGTGACGTTCATGGCCGGGAACCGGGTGCAGGCACAGGAAGCCTTTGCCGGTGACATCATCGGCCTGCACAACCATGGCACGATTCAGATCGGTGACACCTTCACGGAAGGTGAGAAGCTCAAGTTCAAGGGGATTCCCAACTTTGCCCCGGAACTGTTCCGGCGGGTGCGCGTAAAAGATCCGCTGCGCGGCAAACAGTTGGAAAAGGGTATTCAGGAACTGGCGGAAGAGGGCGCTACGCAGGCCTTCCGCCCGCTCGCGCGCAATCAGATTGTGGTGGGGGCCGTCGGCGTGCTGCAGTTTGACGTGGTGGCCTTCCGGCTGCAGGACGAATACCGGGCCGAATGCGTCTGGGAGGACGCCAGTATCTTCACCGCGCGCTGGATTTATTGCGAGGATGACAAGATGCTGAACGAGTTTAAAGCCAAAAATCAGGACAACCTGGCCATCGATGCCGGGGGGTATCTTGCCTATCTGGCAACCAGTCGGGTCAATCTGTCACTGGCTGAAGAGCGCTGGCCCGATGTCACCTTCGCGAAAACCCGCGAGCATTGAGGGCCGGGCTGATGGGCGGGTGCGTCCCCTGCTGACGCATCACCCGTGAACTAGACTCAGGCCTGTGATCCCTGCGCGTCAGCTCAGGCAGCGGCCCGCGCGAGTTTTACATACGTGCAGCATCCTGGATGGTACAGTGCGTTCAAGTTGCCAGGGTTGGGCAGAGGGAGATTGCAGTGAGCGCAATTCTGCTGGTGGATGACGACCTCTCCGTACTCGACGTCATGAGCGAGATGCTGCGGCTCGAGGGCCATGATGTGACCGTTGCCGAAAATGGCCGCCAGGCGGTTACGGCAGTGGGGCACAGCCGGTTCGATCTCGTCATCACGGATCTGATCATGCCCGAGAAAGAGGGCCTCGAAACCATCGCGGACATTCGTCGTCATGCGGCCGACCTGCCGATCATCGCGATCTCAGGGGGTGGCCGCCTCGGCCCCAACGACTATCTGGAAACTGCCCGCTTCATCGGCGCCGATGCCACTCTGACAAAGCCCTTCGCACGCCATGAACTGCTGTCCACGGTGGATGCACTGCTGCCCTGAGCGTGCTCGGCTTTACCGCGTCGGGTCCGCTAAACTGGCGCGAACGCCCATAAGGTTTCCAGTGCATGGCGGATAGCCGACTCTCCCTTCGCATAGACAATTTGCAGCGTGCCGTAAATAACGACGAAGTTGCCGTTGCCCTTGCGGTCGGCGACCTCATTCCGGCTGCGGATCGCCCTGCGGCAGGACGCGATGTCGTGGAAGCGTTGTGGCGCGCGCTCGAGAGCGATGCACCGGAAACGACGGGCGCGTCGCCGCGTGAAGGGGTGCTGGCCTGGTTCAGGGACCGGGGCTTCGGTACTGTGCCGGTTGGCGCGCAGACGTTTGCCCACAGCCACCTGCCCAGCGTGGTGGAAACCTCGCAGGGTCTGCCGATTGCGGTGGCGGTGGTTCTGGCGGAAGGCCTGCGCCGGTGTGGTATCGAGGCCAGGGGCATCAACTATCCCGGACATTTTCTGCTGCGCTGCGAAACGGAACTGATCGATCCGCTCACGCTCGAGAGCGTGTCACCGGACACGCTCAGCAACGATCCGCGTTCCTTTAGCGTGGCCACGACGGCCATTCTGGGCATGCGGATGATCAACAATCTGAAAGCCCTGCACCTGCAAAGCGGTGCGTGGCATGAAGTGCTGGATCTGATCGAGGTGCAGCTTGCGTTGGTCGACGAGAGCGATGGGGAGGCCCTTGCCACGCTGCACTACGAGCGCGCAGAGCTGTGGCAGCGTCTCGGCGCGCCCGCTATAGCGAGGCAGGCGCTGCTCGATTGCCTGGCCGGCGCGCCACCGCCCAAGCTGGCTGCGGTGGCCCGGGGCGTGCTCGACAAGCTGAGTGCTGCGGGAAACGGCAACGGGCCGCAGACCTTTCACTGAGGCAGCGCCAGCCTGCAGGGCTCACACCATGTCGGCGTAGGGATTCGGCAGGTCCAGCGATACGTCCCGGGCGAAGCCGGGAATGCCCAGAGCTTTCTCGCCGAGCGCCAGCTGGTCACCTTCCACCACACCCTCGCCGAACTGATAGATCGGCAGAATCTCGCCGTTGTCTGCGTCCGCGTCGTAAGCCAGGGCGGCAGCCTGCACCGCGTCGTTTGCCCGGGCGTGGGCCAGCATGGCGTCATTGCCGTGACGCTGGCGCAGCATGGCGAGCGTTTTCTCCGGTGACAGGAAAAAGCCAGTTGCGTTGTTGCCGCCGAACCCTTTGGAGTTGACGAAGGCCCCCGGCATGGCTGCGGGGTCGATCTGCGTGTGCTCGAACGGCAGTTTCAGATGCGAGTGGTGCACGTCGTCGGCGATGTGGTCAATGGTGGTTATGCCAGGTACCCAGCCGTCGCGCCAGGCGCCCAGGATGGCGCTGAGCTGATCGCCCCCTGCAGGAGCCATGGAATGGCCCACGTACGCTTTCACGGCCCCGACCAGCCATTCGTCGATGCCGAAGGTCCCGGCCAGCTCGTTGAAGATGTGCGATTCCGTTACCCGGTTCTGCGGGGTGCCTGTGCCGTGTGCCTGCATGTAGGTGCCGTGACGCAGCGTGTCTTCGCCGAGAATGGCCCGGGCTGCAGCCAGCGCCTTGGCCACCGTCACGTAGTTGCCGATGCCCGGACCGGAGATGGACTTCTTGTAGCCATCGGCGTTCACGAACACGTCACCCACTGCGCCGAGCACCCGCGCGCCCTGCTCCATGGCCAGCTCGTCGTCCATCAGCAGCAGCCACACAGATGCTTCAGCGACCGTGAAACCGGCGTTGCTGGAGAACGGTCGGCAGGCGCGGCGGTTGTCGCAGACGTCGCTGCCGTCCAGCGCCATCAGCTCCTCGTCCTCCGCCAGGGCACCCATGACCCGGTAACCTTCGATGACATGCGGCAGCACGGGCGCTTCGGAGTTGCCGACCAGCACAATGCGCTTGGCCCCCGAGCGGATGTCGTCGATGCCCCGTTTCACGTTGTAGAGAAAAGTTGCGCACGCGCCGATGATGCCGGCGGTTTCACCCACCGAGCCAAGCACGTAGGCGTTGACGAAATCGCCAGGCATCTCGGGCAGGCCCAGCGCGCAGTGTTTGCTGCTGGGACGCTTCCCGGTCAGCGGGTTCTGCAGCAAGCCGCCGTAGGCTTCCGGGTCGAGCTGCGCCATGGCGCTGCCGGAGTACACGGCAATTTCGTCGGGCGCCACCATGTTCTTCAGATCGTCGATGGAAAAGCCCGACGAGCGGATGGCATCGGAGGCACCGTAGACCGTCATCTGCAGGCCGCGGGGATGATTGCGGCTGGCGTACAGTGCGCCCGGCTCGAAGCCGGTGGGAAGCTGGCCGGCACTGCTCACCCGGGAAACCCGCTCGTCGGGCAGCAGCACGCGGCAGGTGTCGCTGCAGGTGACGCGGACTTCGCGGTCGCCGAGCGGTGTCACTTCCCAGGACGGGGGAATGCTATCGGGCAGTTGCCGCTTCGCCATCACGAAGGTCAACGCCTGCTCGCCGTCGCCCTTCAGCCCGGCCGTGGACTGCCATGTCACCCGGTCGGGGTCAAAGCCCTCGATGCGGCGGATGAGGGTGTGGTCGAGCACCCGCTGGCGGGTCTCGGCGTCCAACGCCGTGTCGTTGCGGGCGAGCCCCATGAGTCGTGCGAGGCTCAGCAGCGTTTCTTCGCGCGCCGCTTCGGGCAGCGCGTCGATGACGAGGCGCCGGTAGGCATGATCGAAGGATACCCGGCCGGCAGGATTGATCCCGCCGAAGCCGACCATGACCGGTAGCCGGGTCAAGAGCGCTCCAGGGCGATGGCGGTCGCCTCGCCGCCGCCGATGCACAACGCGGCGATGCCGCGTTGCTTGTCCTCACGCACCAGCGCATGGGCCAGGGTGACGATGAGCCGGCTGCCGGTGGAGCCGATGGGATGGCCCTGCGCACAGGCGCCGCCGTAGATGTTCACGCGCTCGTGGGACAGCCCGAGCTCCTGCATGGCGAGCATGGTGACCATGGCAAAGGCCTCGTTGATCTCGAACAGATCCACGTCGGCGAGGTCCCAGCCGACCTGTTCGGCGAGCTTGGAGATGGCCCCCACCGGGGCGATGGTGAAGTCGCTGGGATGCAGGGAGTGGGTGGTATGGCCGACGATCCGCGCCAGGGGCTTGCGGCCGTCGAGCGCGTCGCCGCGGGTCAACACCAGCGCCGAGGCGCCATCGGAGATCGATGACGAATTGGCAGCGGTGATGGTGCCGTCTTTCTTGAAGGCTGGCCGCAGCTGCGGAATTTTCTCCAGCTTCGCGCGCCCTGGCTGTTCGTCATCCTGCACCGTCGCGTCCCCGAGCGTGATGGGGGCAATCTCGCTGGCGAGGGCCTGGCTTTCGATGGCCCGCCGCGCCCGCTGCACGGACTCGGTGGCGTAGGCGTCCATGGCTTCCCGGGTGAGCTGATGCGTATCCGCGGTGGCTTGTGCAAACGAGCCCATTGAGCCGCCGGTTTCAGCATCTTCCAGGCCGTCTGTGAAGAGCGCATCGTTCAGCTCACCGTGGCCCATGCGCAGGCCCCCGCGGGCTTTGGCAAGCAGGTAGGGGGCATTGCTCATGCTCTCCATGCCCCCGGCGATGATCTGTCTGGCGCTGCCGGCGCGCAGCAGGTCGGTGGCGAGCATCGTCGCTTTCATGCCCGAGCCGCACACCTTGTTGACCGTGGTGGCACCCACCGCATCCGGCAGCCCGGCAATACGCATGGCCTGGCGGGCCGGCGCCTGGCGCAGCCCGGCGCTGACCACGTTACCGATGAGAACCTCGTCGACAGCGGCGTCGCTCGCGTCGAGACCGGCAGCGGCGAGTGCGCCCTGAATTGCGTGAGCGCCCAGTTCCGGCGCGGTCATGGTTGCGAGTTGACCCTGAAAACTGCCCACTGGCGTGCGCGCCGCGGCGGTAACGTAGACGTCGTGACTCAAAACAAACTCCTTCACTGATCGGGCCGCTGGTAAGCCGGGCATTCTACTGACCGAGGGCCGTCAGAACCAGCGCGGCAGGGCTTCAGCGCTCGCGAAACCTCGGCAGCAGCTCGGCGAAATTACACGGACGGAAGTCGATGTCGAGCTGGTTGCGGATGATCTTCTCCCAGCCGGTCCGCACGGCATTGCTGGACCCGGGCAGCACGAAGATGAGGGTGCCGTTGGCAAGGCCTCCGAGAGCTCGGGACTGTATGGTTGATGAGCCGATTTCCTCGTACGAGAGCTGGCGGAAGAGCTCGCCAAAACCCTCAATCTCCTTGTCGAAGAGCACGCTCAGTGCCTCGGGGGTGCTGTCACGGCCGGTGAACCCCGTTCCGCCGGTGGTGATGATCACCTGCACGGCTTCGTCGGCGATCCACTGAGAAACCACGGCCCGGATTGCGTAGATGTCGTCTTTCACGATACGGCGGTCGACCACGGCATGGCCTTCCCCGGTAATCGTGTCAGTGAGCCACTGGCCCGACTTGTCGTCGTCGAGGGTGCGGGTGTCGCTGATTGTAAGAACCGTGCAATTTAACAGCATCAACTCAATCGCATGTGGAATTAGCAGGCCGACGTGGCTAAAGTACCGCCATTGTAACGCAGCGAAAAAATTCGTGGAAAAACAATTGATTGAAGGCGACCGGCTCTATCTGATCGCAGAGAGCCTCGCCAAAGATTTCTCCCTCTTTCCCGACCTCAAGCAAGAAGAAAATCCCATTCCGGGTCTGCTCAGTCCGGCGGAGATCGAACGCCATGAGGAGCACCTGCAGGGCCTCGATATCGATGCATACATCGAGGCCGTGGTGGCGAACGCGGAAGACCAGGCGCGGACACCGGCGCCCAAGGTGGTTGCCGAGCTGGGTCGTATCATCGACGAGGAAAGTGCCGGGCCCTACTACCAGGCGACCGTGGCCATGGATTTCGGTGGCGACTCCCGCCTTGTGGGTTTTGTCGCGCAGGACCGGTCCAAAGACCTCGGCAGCTGGATGCCCGAGCACCATCTGCGGGCCGCGAGCTTCGCTGAGCTGTGCTCGACACGCTCCATCCCGCTGGTCACGTTCATGGACACACCCGGCGCTGACGCGAAGGAAGAAGCCAACGCCAACAATCAGGCTCACAGCATCTCGCGCCTGATCGCGGAGATGAGCAACCTCGACGTGCCGACAGTTGGCGTGGTGTACGGGCTCGGTTACTCGGGCGGTGCCATTCCTCTGGCGGCCAGCAACATGATTCTGTCGCTGCGTGATGGCGTGTTCAGCACCATTCAGCCCAAGTCGCTCGCCAACATCGCGCGCCGTCTCAACCTCTCGTGGCAGGAGTGCGCGAAGTACGTGGGCCTGTCCCCGGCGCAGCTTTACCGCCAGGGCAACATCGACGGGATCGTCGATTACTCGCCCACAGACGGGCAGAACAACAGCGAGAACCTGCGGCAGGCCATTGTCGGAAGCATTCTCAACGTGGAACAGCGTGTCAGGGAGTTCGTCGCCGAAAATCCCTACATTCTGGACCACTACCGCCAGAGCCTGCAGCGCTATCTCAATCCGTCCCCGCAGCTGCAGGTCATGCAGTCGAGCGCGTCACTGAAGCTGACAAAGAACCCCACCGAATACCTGAACGTGTTCGGGGTGGCCTACCGGTATCTGCGCTATCTGGCTGTGCGTAAGCGCATCAAGGCGACGACCACGCAGCAGTACGGACGTCTTGCCGATCGCGAGCTGCCCAGCGGCGAGCTGCACATCCGCGCCGACCGCGAACGGCGTCAGACCTTTCTCAAGTGGCTGCAGGACCCTGACAAGGTGGTCTACGACGAGACCCTGTCGCGGGTGTGGCGCAACTACCATGAGAAGCGGCAGGCGCTGCACGACGAGCGGGGGCGTATCGCTCAGTTCATCTTCGGTGAGCCCAAGCAGAACTACGAGGACGCGCGGGCCACGCTGCTGTCGAGCGTGGGCGTGTTTCTCTACAACCGCTGGAAGTCCGAGGCGGTCGGCAATCTGCGGGCCCTGCGTGAGTATCTGCACAATCACGAGGACACACGCCAGATTCTGAAGGTGAGCGACATCGCCGATCCCCGTGCATTGATCGCTGAAATTTCCAGCGACGCGCAGCTGGGACCGGCGCTGCGGGAACGGTTTTCCTACGAAGGTCAGAAGCTCTTCGATACGGACGCGGTCGCCGAGAAGTCCGACGTCTTCGTGGCCAAGCAGCTCACGGCCGAGCTCAACCTTGCGATCACCGGCGAGTCGTTCTTCGGTGCCGGGGCGATCGGCATGTCGCCGATCGCTGCCAACCGGGCCGCCCTAGCACAGCGTTTTCCTCAGCAGATCGAGCCGGCGGAAGGGGCCGGCAAGCCCGTGGCGCTGGCAGACATGACGGTGCTGGACGTGCTGCTCGACGAAGAGCTGCGCGCAGACTTCATCCGCGAATGCGAGAACCTGCTGCTGTTCGACTCGGTCTACGATCAGATCATTGCCAACCTCGACTCCATTGCGGAGGAGGCGCAGGCAGCGCAGACACTTTCCAAGGAGTCGCTGGGTCAGCTCATCGAGACGACGCTGGAGCTTGCGGCGTCCGGGCTTACGTTCCGCAGCGAAGCGGGGAGCGTTGCGCCCACGGCGGCGCAGCTGCGCCAGCAGATGGAAGACTGGTATCTGCGTGTGCACAACATGCCGAAGGCGAGCCAGTTTTACCGCCAGGTCGAAGAGTGGAAGAAGCTCAGCTTTCCCCATCTGGCGGATGCGCTTTTCGTGGTGGTGAGCTATCTGTTCGAGAGCCTGCTGTTTTCGTTCATCAATTCGGAACGCGACGGCAAGAGCTACCAGGGGCGCATTCAGCCGAAGAACATCGGACGGCGCAAAGACTTCTGGAACCGCCTCAACATGGCGTACAACGACCTGTTGATGCAGAACGTGCTGCGGCGCCACAAGAATACGAACCGCTTCACCCACGAAGACATCATCGAGCGCTACTTCGACAATTTCGAACCGCGCTACGATGAGCTTCTTAGCTCGGATCCCTGCTCGTTTCCGGGTTTTCGTCTCTCCATCGAGCAGGCGCTGAATCGCGGCACGCCGCCGTGCGGCATCGTGGCCGGCTATGGTGAGCTCAAGGGCAGCGAAGGCGCCCGCGTCGGTGTGCTGGTGTCCAACGTGGGCTTTCAGGCCGGCGCGTTCGACATGGCAAGTGCAGAGAAATTCTGCAGCATGCTCGTGGAGTGTGCCGAGCAGCACCTGCCCGTCGTGTGTTTCATCTCCTCCGGTGGCATGCAGACCAAGGAGGGTGCTGGGGCGCTCTTCTCCATGGCGGCCGTCAACGATCGCATCACGCGGTTCGTGCGCGACCACGACCTGCCGGTGGTGGTGTTCGGTTACGGTGACTGCACCGGCGGCGCACAGGCGAGCTTTGTGACCCATCCGCTCGTGCAGACCTACTATTTTGCCGGCACGAGCATGCCTTTTGCGGGGCAGCTCGTGGTGCCGTCGAACCTGCCGCTGAAGTCGATCCTGTCCAACTACCTCTCGGAAACGCCCGGCGCCATGCAGGGTCTGGTGCAGCATCCGTTCTTCCCGGAGCTCGAGCAGGATCTGGCCAATATCGATCCCGCCATGCCGCTGGCCAGCGATACCGTGGAAGACACCATTGCCCGCGTGCTGGCCGGAGGCTTTGCCGAGCAGCGCCCGGTTGTGGTGGCCCATCGGCCCAAGTACACGGACGCGGATCTGGTGCGCCCGGTGAACAAGGTGCTCATTCACGCCCGCGGCTGCACGGCCGCGAAGCTCATCCGCATTGCTCAGCGCGAGGACGTAGAGGTGGTGCTGGTGCAGTCCGACCCGGACATGGAGTCGGCAGCGGTGGACATGCTCACCGACCGCGACTCGGTGGTCTGCATCGGCGGCAACACGCCGGACGAAAGTTATCTCAACGCACTGTCGGTGCTGTCGGTTGCCGAAAACGAAGGTGTGGACAGCCTGCACCCGGGCATCGGCTTTCTCTCGGAGAACAGCTCCTTCGCCGCGCTGGTGCGCAGCCATGGCATCAACTTCATCGGTCCGTCGGTGAGCAGCATGGAGACCATGGGCAACAAGTCGAATGCCATCAATACGGCGTTGCGGCTGAAGGTGCCCGTGGTACCCGGCAGCCATGGCATTCTCACCAATCCCGAGCGGGCGGCCGAAGTGGCTGGCGAGATCGGATTTCCCGTGGTGATCAAAGCGGTGCACGGTGGGGGCGGCAAGGGCATACAGGTGGTGGAGAGCCAGGCCGACTTCGTCGAGATGTTCCACCGCGTCACCAGCGAAGCCCGCAGCGCGTTCGGCAATGGCGACGTATACCTGGAGAAGTACGTGACCTCGCTGCGTCACATCGAGGCGCAGCTGCTGCGTGACGTGCACGGTGTGACCCGGGTGCTGGGCATCCGCGACTGCAGCGTGCAGCGCGACAAGCAGAAGGTGATTGAAGAATCCGGTTCCACCATGCTGCCACCGGATCTCGTGGAAACGGTACGGCGCAGCACCGAGGACATTGCAAACGAAGTTGGCTATGTCGGCGCCGGTACCGTTGAGTTCATCTACGACCTGAAGGCCAATGCCGTGTATTTCATGGAAATGAACACGCGCCTGCAGGTGGAGCATCCTGTCACCGAGTGGACGTCGGGCGTGGACATCGTTGCGCAGCAGTTCCGCGTGGCCGGCGGCGGCTCGATCGCGGATATCGAGGTGGCCGAGAATGGCTACTCCATAGAAGCGCGGGTCAATGCCGAGCGCATCGTAAAAGGGGCCGACGGACTGGCGTTCCGACCGCACCCGGGACAGATCGGTGCCTGTCACTTCCCGGAAGACGATGGAGTGGAGATCATCGCTGCAGCGGCGGCAGGCAAGTTCGTTTCGCCGTACTACGACAGCATGGTGGCTCAGGTGATCGTGCACGCGGCAGACCGCGATGCGGCTGCGGACAAGCTGCTGGCGTATCTCGACCGCGTGGAGATCAGTGGCATCTGCACGAACATCCCGCTGCTGCGCAAGATCCTCAGCGATGACGTGTTCCGGGCTGGTGAGTACGACACCAACTATCTCCCCGAGCTGCTGGCGCGCACCGACATCGACAGTCTCATCGCAGACATCGAGGCGTCGGCCGGCGAGGCCTCAGGGGCCATCAACCAGGACAGCATCCGTATCGACGACAGCGACGAGCTCAAGGTGCTGGCGCCGGCCACCGCTATTTTCTACAGCACGCCGTCGCCGTCAGAGCCGGAATACGTGAGCGTGGGAGACGTGGTGGATCTGAACCACACCCTGTGCCAGCTCGAGGCGATGAAGCTCTTCACGCCGTTGTCTCTGGCTGATTTCAACAGCGATACGCAGCTGTACCCGGCCGATCAGCGCTTTGAGGTCACGCGCGTGAACATGGCCAATGGTCAGCAGGTGAACGAAGGGGATCTGCTCTTCGTCGTGAAGCCCGCCGCCGCGGCTTGAGCCGGGCGCTGGCGCAGGCGTCAAGTCAGCAGCAGCCGCAGGCCCTGAGCCATGCAGAGGGTCGCTATGACCAGAATCACCGCCTGGCTGTAACGCTGGAACGCGCTCTCGTTCCAGCGTTCGAGAAGCAGCGTGCCAACGCGCGTACCGGCGACGGCCGTGATGATGCACAGCGCAAAGAACCACCACGGCAGGGTCACCGCCACGGCGACGACGACGCCGTAGTAGAACATCTTCAATACGTGACCGATGGTCTGTGTCAGCGCTTTCGATGCCACGATCTGATGGCGGTTGAGGGGCGAGCGCACGTAGAACACGTCCAGCACGGGCCCCGACGCACCGGCCAGTAGCTGGGCGGCGGTGACGACGGCACCGCAGGCAAACGCGGTTGGCAGGTGCGTGATGTCCAGGCCACCCAGGCGTTTGTTGAAACGCGCCAGCCAGGGAAACAGGCCCACCAGCAGCAGCACCACGCCCGGATCGGGGACCAGCGCAATCGCCACGAAGCCGCCCACGGCCACTGCGGCCCCGGCAAGATAGGCTGGCAGCGGCTGCCACACGATGTGCTGGCGCAGGAACCAGGCGCGCGAACCATTGGAGGTGGCCTGCACGGCGCCGTGAAGCATCATGGCGCCGGCCACACCCAGGGCGGAAACGAGCACTGCCATGAGAATCATGCCACCGGCCATGCCCAGCACGCCGGATAGAACGCTCGTCGCAAAGACGGTGGCGGTGACCAGGGAAAACAGCATGGGTGCACTATCCCCACATTCGAATCATGAAGAAAGAGAATGAATGGAATAGTATTCAGTCTCTCGGGAGGTGATTAATGATCGAAAACCTGGAAACGCTGGTGGCCCTGTCGAAAGAAGGCACGATGATGGAGGCGAGCACGGCGTTGAAGATTTCCCAGTCGGCCGTGAGCAAACGCATCGCCAATCTGGAGCGTTACTACGACCGCAAGCTGATTGAGCGCCACGGGCGGCGTGTGGTGCTCACGTCTCACGGCACGCGCCTCGTCGAAAAAGTGACGCCGCTGCTGTCCGAGCTGCGAAGCGTGTTTCTGGAAGACAATACGTTGCGCAAGGGGCGCATCATTCTCGGCGTGTCTGAAGCTATTCTGGCGAGCTGGGGGCCGAGGCTCTTCGCTGAGGTGCGGGCGGAATTGCCCGGCGTGGAGCTGGAATTTCACGCGCAGCGTTCACCGGTGGTACTGGACCGGCTGCGGTCGGGGGAATACATGGTCGGGGTCTGCACGGGATCGCCGGACGCAGACACGGACCTGGTCAGCGAGGTGATCCGCCGCGAGCCCATGGTGATTGTGCCTTCGGGCCTCGGTGCCCTCGAATACGCCATCGGCGATCCCCTCGAGGTGATTACCATCGAATCGCGCTCCGGCGCGTGGGCGTCCATCGAAGAGGACATGCAACGTCTCAGGCTCGCCCGGGCCGTGTCTCTCGAGTCCTTTTTCTCAGTGGCACAAATGGCGCTTGCCGGCTTCGGCCACGGGCTGGTCCCGGCCGGCGTAGCGCGGACGCTCGGCGTGTCCGAGGACGAGGTGATCCCGCTCGCTGACGAGGGTCTGACCCGCCCGGTGCGCTTCGTGGCGCGCAAATCCATGTTTGCGCAAGAGCTGGTGCGATCGTTCTACGAGGAGGTCAGGGCCCGGGCCGACTCTGTTTAGGGGCGCGGTTCGTCCGGAGCCGACCGGCGAATGGCGTCTATGGCAAATTCCACCGGCTCGACAAATTCCTGCCCGCGCAGGCCCGTCTGCTGCAACGCGGGTATGTCTGCCACCTCGCCGATTTCTCCCAGCACGCGTACCAGCGTGAGGAGCGTGGTTACGTCGAAACTGTTGTCCAGAGCTGCAACGACAGCGGGCCTGGTCGCGGGATCGAGGCGCAGCTCCAGCCCTTCGGCTGCCAGGCGTCGTTCTTCGATGGAGGCGTCCTGGTCGAGCAGCATCGCGGTGAGTTGTTCCCCGGCACGCGGATCGGCCACTTTACCGAGACTGCGGATAGCGTACTCGCGTACGGCGGGTTCCGTGGCGGGCTCGCCCGCCAGATCCAGCAGCAGCGGTGTCACTGCCGGATCGCGCAATGCCGTCAGGACCCGGATAGCGGATGTGCGGGTATAGGCCGGGTGGGAGGCTTCCGTGAGCTCCCGCATGGGTTCCAGCGCACGCGGGTCCTCCAGCTGCGTCAACGCGGTGAAAAGCGCGCTGAAGGTTTTGTCGTCGCCGTAGTCCTGCGACTTCCAGAGCATCTCCAGCACCCGGGGTACGGCCGCGCTGCCGAGCGCCGCGATGGCCTCCCCACGCATGGCAGCGGTGAAGCCTGGCAGCGGCTCGGGCCCCGGCAGGTTGCCGCGGGCATACGCGGTGGTCTGCTCGAACAGTGCGCGTTGCTGTATCCATCCGCCGATCATCTGGCTGGAGAGCTGCCGGCGCCAGTCACTGCCGTCTGCCGCGGCGGCGCTCACGACGGCGAGCACCGTTGCATCGCCGCCCTCGTGCGCCTCGAGCAACGCATCCCGCGCGGCGCTGTAGCGGCTGCCGTCTGTCTGCACGGCAGTGGCAAGATAGTCCTCCGGTGTCGTGTCAGCCATGGTTGTCTCCTGTGGCGTGTGCGGGCTGCCGGGCGCTGCGTCGCAGCTTCCTGCCAGGCCGCAGGCAACGGCCAGCAGCACCGCTCGAAGTGCCTGCACGCTTGTCATCGCGTCGGATCGTAGCTGGTGTCGTAGTCAGGGTCGTACACTCCGGCATCCCACCAGCGGTCCGCGAAGGCGCTGTCCAGCTCCGGCGGGGTGCGTTTTGCGTTGGTGCCGCAGTGCACTTCCCCGAACATCTCGTGGTAGCTCTCATAGTTCTCGATGAAATGTACCGTGTTGCCCAGTGGTTCGAGGATCGATTTCATGTAGGCCTCGATGACATCGACGGTGCCGTCGGGAATCTTCACGCGCATCCAGTTCGTGAACCGTCGCGCCGGCGGCGGCGCCACGCGATCGATGGGGGTGGGGGCGCCCGTGTTGGCCGGATCGTTGACGATTGCATCTCTCAGCGTGTTCACGGCGGCCTGGTAGTGCGCGGGAATGGACGAGCGATAGCCTGACAGGTAGTCGACGATCATGCGCCGGGGCTCATCGGCGGGACGACCCGCTGCCGGGACCGGACGCGCAAAATACAGCGCCAGATGCTCCACGGTTTCGCCCGGCCTGGCCCAGAAAAAGTGCTCGTCGGAGGAGGGCAGACGTACCGCCGGAATCGGCGGGAAACGACGGAACCAGCGGCGCAGGGTGTTGGCAACCACGCGCTGCGCATCAGCCGGCGGCAGCCTGGGGCCGTGTGGCCGGGGCACCATCAGGTGGTCGTTCACAACCTGCATGTTCACCATGCCCACGTTTTCGCCGACCGTACGGTTTTCTTCGCTGCCGATGGGTGCGGCGCGGTCCGTGGGCAGCTTGAAATACATGGGAATCGTCAGCACGTCCCGCTCGTTGAGCCCGAGCGTTGCGAGCAGACGGGCGCGGATGGGCGCCAGCTTCTGGTCTTCGACGAAGTTGCTGTAGCTTTTCAGCGCCGAGCCGCGTCCCACCCAGTCACTGGCGAACGCCTCGTGATAGTGCGGGTCGCCGCCGCGGACGTGTTTGTACTTGCCCCGGTGCAGCGTCGCGGCTGGATCCACCCGGGTCAGTTCGTCGAGCAGAATTGTCATGAGATGGGCGCGGCCGAACAGCAGGCGAA
>CAZYYJ010000044.1:22679-27119 GCA_964651595.1 uncultured Pseudomonadales bacterium
ACGAAGCTCATGAACTCATCGACATGCCCGACGACCAGCCACCCGGTGTCCACCGGCACGATGGGTTGCACGAGCTGGGCGCCCAGAAAGCGCCGGAACGCTTCGCTGCAGGGTCCGTGGTCTGACGTCCCCCGGGTACCGAGGCGCTCGTAGTCGCCGAGAATGATCTTGCCGAAGGGCGCCGGGCGATCGTGCGCCGGCATGCCGGGGCCGGAGGCGTTGCGCCGTTGCGCCGGGGTTGCGCATGGCACCGGCGGGGACACTTCCAGATTGCCACCGTAGTCCATGGCGTTACCCGGGTCGGACGGTCCGGGCTGTGGCAGACCCGCAAACACACCCAGCCCGGCGTGCGCCATCTCGTCTCGCACGAACCCGGCCAGGCCACGGTTGCGGGGCGTGTGCAGCACCACGTGCAGCCAGTTGTGAGGCGCGTAGCAGTAACCTACCTCCAGCTCGTCCTGTACCCAGCGATCGCCGCTGAAGGGTGGGATCACGTAGAACGGAATGTCATTGGCGTTGATGATGTGGGTGGGGTCGTTGGCCTGCACGGGAGCGCACGAGTCCGGGTTGGGCGCGGTGGCCCCCGGGTTGACCAGACCTGCCTGCTGGCAGGCATGCTGCAGGTCCCAGACCATGCCGTGGTTGCCGTACAGCACGTCAGCGAAGCTGCCGCTGTAATCCAGATAGGTGACGTAGATGCGCTCACACGGCAACGTGTTCCACGTCATGATCCAGGGCGCGATGGTGAAGAGGCCCACGTCTTTCAGCGCGCGGTTGGCGCCTGCGGCGCTGGCGTGCTCGATTTCGATCCATATATCGCCGCCAGCCCGCGTATCCCGCTCGGCAGGGGGTGCCCAGAAGCGCGTCTCACCGGCGTAGATGGAGCGGGCGGGATCGCTGATGTTCACGGTGGGTGCGTTCTGTGAGCCTCCGCTGGTTGCCGGCGCAGGCGTCGCGCGGTTGCCGGGCGGTGTGGGTGCTCGCTCAACCGGTGCCGGTTCCACCGTATCGCCGCTCAGCGTGAGCGCTTCGACGTAAAACTGGCGGCACCAGCCTGGCGACGGCAGGCCCGGAAACAGGCCCCGCTGCGCAAGCAGTTCGAATTCGTTGCCGGCGGACGGACCAATCACCTCCACGCCGTCGGCGTGCGTGCCGCCTTCCGGCACTCCCCAGATGCGTACGCGAGCGGCATCGTCAACATGCACGCGTACGGTGATGCGGTCGGAGTTGCCAACGACCGTGGACGGCTCGGCGAGCTCGAACAGCGTGATGTCTTTGAAATCGTCACCGGCATTGACGATGTCGTCACCACGCGCGTCGACTTCGTCGAACGCATAGCGCGTGCGTGAGCTGCGCGGGTCTTCATCGATGTCCAGGTTCGGTAGCACAATGGCGCCGGGCCGGAGAAGGCGCGACTCGCGCCGGCTGGCGTCCGTGGCATCCACGTTCTGTCCGCCGCTCTGCCGGTCGAAGTTCGCATGAATATGGGCCGCGGTACCTGCCCTTACCAGCCGGTTGAAGAAGGAGCTGCCCAGGCTGATTCTGGCCATGGCGCCGCGGGCTCCTCAGCTGCCGTGCCGATCGCGCAGCGCGCTGCGGGTGGCGTCGTCGAGTTCGCCGCTCACGCTGAGCTCGGCATCGCGCTGGAACGCGCTGAGCGCCGCTTTGGTTGCATCGTCCAGGCTGCCGTTCTCCTCGCAGCGATAGCCCAGATTGCACAATCTCGCCTGGGCGCCCGAGATGGCCGAGTCGGTGGTCTCCTCGTCTACGGGATTCAACGTGTCAAACTCGAGCTGCCATTCGCTATCGTCAACTCGCAACAAGCCGCTGGTTGCATCTATGGGAACTTCCACTGTGAGGTAGCCGTCGTCGTCGGTGCTGTCTTCGAGCGTCTCGCCGGTGTCCAGCACCAGTTCGTACGGCAGCCCCGCCATCGCCGATCCGTCACGGTTTTCGAGTTGCACGCGCAGCGTTTCCGTCAATGCGGGCAGCTTGCAGAGGAAACGATGGCACTGCTCGGTGCCGCCCGACAGCGTCTTTGTTTCTTTCTCCGGGACAAAGACCGTATCGCCGGGGTGCAGCACGTGGGGATTGCTGCGCTTGCTGCGCAGTTCGTCGTTGTCGGCGTGATGCCAGATCTTGGCCCACGCATGGAAGCCGAAGCGGCGCGCAATTCTGGGGAGGCCTTCGCCGTCTGCAACGGTATGGCTTGGCACTGCGGGCCGCCTAAACTCGTTCCCGTTGTCGGGGCGGCATGTCGCGATAAAGTCTTTCGCGGCGTGGATTCACCGAGACGCTCCTGTCCTGGCTCGCGAAAAGTATGCCAACGGACGTGGTGAGGTGCAATTCGGCGCAGGCGGTCAGGCTGGCAGGCTCTGCGGTGCGTTGGCGTAGCTCTGCAGAAGCGCGGCGAGGCCGGTCACCCAGGCGTCGTCGTCGTTGAGGCACGGCACCACGTCGTAGGTCTCGCCGCCGGCCGCCATGAAGGTATCCCGACCCTGCATGGCAATTTCTTCCAGCGTCTCCAGATTGTCGGCAACAAACGCGGGACACGCCACCAGCAGACGCTTGACACCTCGACCGGGCAACGCGGCCAGCACCTCGTCGGTGTACGGCCGCAGCCAGGGAAGACGGCCCAGGCGGGACTGGAAAGAAACCGAATAGGCGCCCTCGGCCAGGCCCAGCGCGCTGGCGAGCGCCTGAGAGGTTGCGAACACCTGATGCCGGTAACAGGTGGCGTGCGCCTCCGACGGGGCGCTGCAGCAGTCTTCCCGGGCGAGGCAGTGCCCGCCGGTGGGGTCTGCCAGCTTCAGGTGCTGCTCCGGCAGGCCGTGGTAACTGAGCAGCAGGTGGTCGTAAGCGCCCGGGTTAAGGCCGGCAACGCCCGCCGCGAGCGGTTCGATGAAGCGCCGGTCGGCGTAGAACGGGTCGATGAACGTTGCCACGGGAGCGCCGGGCATGCCTGCCAGAGTGTTCTCGATCTGTTCCCGCGTGGTGGTGACGGTGGAGTCGGCGTGCTGCGGGTACAGCGGCGCCACGACAATGTGTTCGACACCCTGTTCGCGCAGCGCGTCGAGGGCTGCAGACAGCGAAGGTTGACCGTAGCGCATGCCGAGCTCCACGGGGGCCTCGAGGACCGTGCGCAGCTTGTCGCGTACGGAGATGGAGTTGGCGAGCAGGGGCGAGCCCATGGGTGATCCCTCGTCGGTCCAGATCGAGCGATAAGCTTCGGCGCTGCGGGCCGGCCTGCTCGGCAGAATGATCAGGCTCAGCAGCAGGCGGCGTATCAGCCATGGTGCTGTGACCACGTAGGGATCCATGAGGAATTCGTCCAGGTACGTGCGAACGTCGGCAACGCCGGGCGACGCGGGGGTACCCAGGTTGGTAATGAGGTAGCCGGTGGGATTCAAGGTCGAAGTTGGTGCGGCGGGTGAGGTGCGATAGTATCCGCGCTCCCCGCGCAGCGCCACTACACCAGCTTGAAGGCATGACCGACAGCCAGACATTCATCGTCGACTACGAAGCCGGCAATCTGCACAGCGTCGCCCGTGCCTGCCGGGAGGTGGGTCTGGACGCGACGATCAGCGCTGATCCCGACGCGCTGCGACGAGCCCGTCGCGTAGTGTTTCCCGGCGTGGGTGCGGCCGGCGCGGCCATGCGGTCGTTGAAAGCCCGCGGTCTGGACGAAGCGCTCAAAGAAGTGATCCGCGAAGGTGTTCCCGTGCTCGGCATCTGCCTAGGCCTGCAGATCTCGCTGGACGCTTCCGAGGAGAATGACACCACCACGCTGGGGCTGATCCCCGGCAGGGTCGCGCGCTTCGATTTCAGCCGCCCCGACCTCAAGGTGCCGCACATGGGCTGGAACGAAGTAGCGCCGAAGCAGGCCCACCCGGTGCTGGCGGGCATTGAGCCGGGCGATGAATTCTATTTTGTGCACGCGTATTACCCGCGCCCGGACGACGCGGCGCACGTGCTGGCGCAGACAGAATATGAAAGCACCTTCGCCAGCGCGGTGGGGCGCGACAACTATTTTGCGACGCAGTTTCACCCCGAGAAGAGCGGTCGTGTGGGGCTGCGCCTCATCAGCCAATTTGCAGACTGGAACGGCCAATGCTGAGTAAACGGGTGGTGGCATGCCTGGACGTGCGCGACGGACACCTCGCCAAGAGCGTGAAATTCGTGGACACCAAGAACATCGGCGATCCCGTCGAGAAAGCGCGGGAGTACTACCTCGACGGGCTGGATGAGCTGGTGTTCTACGACATCACGGCGTCCAGCGACAAGCGCAACATCATGCTGGACGTGGTGGAGGCGGTGGCGAGCCAGGTGTTCATACCCTTGTCAGTCGGCGGCGGCATTCGCAGCGTGGACGATGCCACCAACCTGCGTCTGGCTGGCGCGGAGAAGATCAACGTCAACTCTGCGGCGGTGCAGCGCCCG
>CAZYYJ010000044.1:27129-41568 GCA_964651595.1 uncultured Pseudomonadales bacterium
TGCCAAACAATTGGCTGCGTCTTTGGCTTTCGTCGGAATGTGCCGAGGCGATCGGCAACCAGAACGTGGTGCTGTCCATGGACATCCGGCAGGTCGAAGCCAGCGCAGAGCAGCCTTCGGGCTACGAAATTGTCATCAACGGCGGCCGCACACCCACAGGGCGTGATGCGCTGGCGTGGGCGCTGGAAGGTGAGCGGCTGGGCGCCGGCGAGCTGGTGGTGAACTCCATCGACGCGGACGGCACCAAGGCTGCCGCGCAGGCTGGCGGAGGCTGTACGCATACCCGTCATCGCATCCGGTGGCGCCGGAGAGCCGGCGCATCTTTACGACGTGCTGACGGAAGGCAAGGCGGACGCAGCGCTGGTTGCGTCGATGGTGCACTACGACGCCTACAAGGTGAGCGAGCTGAAAGGATACCTGCACGACCGGGGCCTGAAAGTGCGCATGAGCTGGTAAAGAACCGGAAGAAAGCCAATGAAAGCGATACAGATACAGGACGATGCCCTCGTCTGGGCTGACTGCCCGGCGCCGCAGGTCGGTGTGGGCGAGGTGCGCATCCGCGTTGCCGCTACCGCCATCAATCGCGCCGATCTGGTGCAACGCGGCGGAGGCTATCCACCGCCGCCCGGCGCCAGCGAGATTCTTGGTCTCGAGTGCGCCGGAGAAGTGCTGGAGGTGGGCGAAGGGGTGCAGCGGGTCCAGCCCGGTGATGCGGTCTGCGCACTGCTGGCGGGCGGTGGCTATGCCGAGGAGGTGGTGGTGCCGGCAGCGCAGGTGCTGCCCGTGCCGCAGGGTCTGACGGTGGTGGAGGCGGCGGCGCTGCCTGAAGTGTTCGCCACCGCATACCTCAACCTCTACATGGA
Organism: uncultured Pseudomonadales bacterium; assembly: GCA_964651595.1. Classification (GTDB taxonomy): domain Bacteria; phylum Pseudomonadota; class Gammaproteobacteria; order Pseudomonadales; family Azotimanducaceae; genus UBA4421. Next base: position 27,993 of record CAZYYJ010000044.1, read on the forward strand.
AGCTGCAGTGAGCCTTGGGGAAACGGTGCTGCTGCATGCAGGTGCCAGTGGCGTCGGCACGGCGGCGATACAGCTCCTCGCGGCTTCGGGTAACCCGTGTTTCGTCACCGCCGGTGCCGAGGAAAAAATTGCGCAGTGCGTGGCTCTTGGCGCGGCGGGTGGCCACGTGCGGCATGAGGGCCCCTTCGCGGAAGCGGTACGCGGCTGGCAGCCGGACGGGGTGGACGTGATTCTCGATCCGGTGGGAGCGGCCTACCTCACCGCCAATCTGGAGCTGCTGCGGCTCAACGGGCGCCTCGTGCTGATTGGCCTCATGGGTGGGGTGCAGAGTGAAGTGAATCTGGCGCAGCTCATGATGAAGCGGGTGCGGGTCATCGGCTCCACGTTGCGTGCGCGTCCCGTGTCCGAGAAAGGTGCGGTGATGGACGCCCTGCTGGCCAACGTGTGGCCGGCTATCGAAGCCGGCCGCATCAAACCGGTCATCGAAGCGTCCTTTCCCATCGAGCAGGCCGAGCAAGCGCACGCGCTCGTTGCGGGCAACGATACGGTCGGCAAGGTGCTTCTGACAGTATCTTGACGAAATATAGGCAATAAAACTTATCGCCTGACCGTAAGGCACCCCTCCCGGCCGTTTTCGCGGACCGTTTATCTCACGATCGCTACCGCTCGTAGGAAGTCGCTTAGGCTCCCTGTCGCGCCTTTGTACTCTATGCGTGTTGTAAAAGGGGCAAAGTGAATGGATTCTCGACAGGAATGGACCATCGCAAAGAGCAGGGCAGGCGGCTTCACGCTGCTGGAGCTTCTGGCCGCGATCACGATCGTGGCGACGATCTCGGCCATTGCGATTCCCATCTACACCCAGTACACCGAGCGCTCCTTCCGCACGATCGGACAGTCGGACCTGTTGAGCTGCGCGCAGGCCATGGAACGCTTCGGGGCCGTGAATTTCACCTACGCCGGTGCCGCAGACACCGACGATGACGGCGCGGGTGATGCCGATGCCGGCACCATTGCCACGGACATCTGTGATCCGGAAAGCGCCGAGCTCGACCGTTACGACATCACGGTGGTTGGCGATGTGAACACGTACACGTTGACAGCGACGCCAACGGACGAAGGGCCCATGGCTGACGATGGCTTCATGACCATCGATCATCTGGGCAATCGCGAATGGGACAAAGACGACAACGGCGCCATCGAGGCGGGTGAAGATGACTGGCGTGAATAACACCAACGTCGGCGGATTCACCGTCATGGAGCTGCTGGTGGCCATGACCATCGCAGCCGTGATGATGGTGATGGCCATCCCGGCGTTCAACGATTTCACTGCGCAGCGCAGTATGGCCGCAGCCGGCAACACGCTGGTGTCTGCCGTGAACTACGCGCGTAACGAAGCGGCCCGTACCGGCAACGACGTGAGCCTGCGCACCATGGTGATGGATGCCGCTAACGAATGGGGCAGCGGTTTCTGCGCCACTGCAGATCCCGATGACTGCAACGATCCGTTCCGGGTGTTCGTCTCCGAAGGTCGCGGTGTGACGTTCAATGCCATCAACGGCCTCGACGGGGTGGACCGCTGGACGTTCAACTCGCGCGGCATGCTCACGGGCGGGATCAACGGTGAAGTGCGGATCTGCGGGACGGACGCGGACCAGGATCCGGGCCGCCTCCTGCGGTTGAGCCCGATCGGCCGTGCCACCGTTGAAGAATTCGATTGTTTTCCATAGGGGGAAGAGATGGGACTCGAGCGATACAAATCAAACATGTCGACACGCGGGCGTAGCCGCGGTTTCTCGATGATAGAGGCCCTCGTGGCCCTGCTGGTCATGGGGGTCGGTGTGCTGGGTGTGACGGGGCTGCAGCTCGTCAGTCTGCAGAACAACCAGGCTGCTCTCATGCGCGGCGAAGCGGTGCAGTTCGCCTACGACATCATGGATCGCATCCGCATGAACGAGATCAACGACTACGACGACGTCACCATCGGCGGAGATCCGCCGAACGCGCCGAACTGTATCGCCAACGCGTGCTCTCTCGGGAACATGGCCAACTTCGACCTGGCTATCTGGAAATGCTCGCTCGGTGCGCACAACGAGCACGCGGAGTGCACGGCTCTGCGCGACGCTGACGTCCTGCCGCCGGTCACCGAGCAGCCCGGCCTGCCCAACGGCGATGGCTCGATCGAGGTCGAAGGACGTGTCGTGACCGTCACCATTCAGTGGACCGGGTTCAACGATCAGCTTCAGGAGCTGGTCATGAACACCCGGGTGTAGAGGTTGTAGAGATGGCCATGCGTTTCAACAAACAGGCACAGCGAGAGCGGGGCTTCTCGGTTGTCGAGCTGCTCATTGCGCTCGCCCTGGGGCTGCTCATCGTTGCGGGCATCGTGCAGCTTTTTGTGGGTAACTCGCGCACCTACGACATCGTGAACGCGCAGACCCGGCTGCAGGAAAACGCGCGCTTTGCGTTCGAGTTTCTCTCGCGCCCGGCGCGCATCGCCGGCTATTTCGGTTGCGATCCGGCCGGCAACACCACGGTGAAGCACCTGGGCGGCGAATGGTCCATGATTCCGGAGTTCAATTTCGATCAGCTCATCGGTGGCTGGGAGAGCCTGGGTGGCGGCGATTATGCGCCGGACAACCTGCTCGACCTGCCTTCGTCGACGGGCGGTGCAGACAACAAAGTGTTCATTGCGGGTAACGGTGTGGATACGGACACGCTGGCGCCCGATTCCGACATCATCGTGCTGCGGGGGCTGCGCCTGCCGCTGGCGCGCCTCGCCGAGACGGCTCAGCCGGACGGCAACCCCGTGGTGCACACGCCCGGTGGTCAGCCGGTGTTCGAGGCCGACGATATCGTTGTGCTGGCCGATTGCGAGCAGGGTGCGCTGTTCAAGGTCACCGACGTCAACACCACAACCGATACCACCACGCTGCTCCGCGCGACGTCCGGCGGGGGCGAAACCTTCGAAAACGCCGAAAATGTCGAGCTGCCCACCGGTGACGTGGTGCCGGCAACGTTGTCGTTCAACGGCCGGTCCTACGGCGTAGACGCCACGGTCGGGGTGTTCGAATCCAACTTCTTTTTTGTCGCGGAAAGCGAGCAACCCGACAATCGCGGTGACCCGGTGCAGGCACTGTGGGTGAAGCAGGGCACCGATGCGCCGCTGGAGCTGGTTCGCGGGGTCGAGGACATGCAGGTGCTGTACGGCATCGGCACGCAGTACCTCACCATCGACCAGGTCACTGCGTTGGCCGAACAGGAAGACATCGTCTCCATGCAGGTGCGGCTGCGCATCAGCAGCGTGGATCCGATCACGGAGCTCGGCAATCAGCCGATGCGCCGTACTTTCACGAAGACCATTTTCATTCGCAATGCGAATCTGACCGGCCGCCTGAACGAGATCGCACAGGCAGAGGAGGAGGCAGCAGGTGACCCGTAAGCGTTTTCCCATAGCAAACCGGCATCGGCCCATGCCCGGCCGCCAGTCGGGTGTCGCACTGTTCATCAGCCTCGTGCTGTTGCTGGTGCTGACCATCGTGGGTGTGTCCTCGGTGCAGACCACCAGCCTGGAAGTGCGCATGACCCGCAACGAACACGACACCATGCTGGCCTTCCAGGCGGCCGAATCGGCGCTGGAGGACGGTGAAGCCGTTGCGCAGGCGCTGGTAACGCCGGACGGCTTCACGCAGGCCGGCAACAACGGACGCTTTCTCATTGCGCCCATGGGTGAAGAAGAGCACTTCCAGAAAGACGCCGTCTGGGCGGGTGGCAGCGTACAGGCGCCCACCAACGTCGACGGTGTTGCCGAGCAGCCGCGTTACATCATCGAGCATATCTCGTCGGTGACGCTGGACATGCAGGCGCATCAGCTCGACGACCCCTATGCAGGCGGTGCCGCCGACCGCGTAGAGGTGTATCGCATCACGGCACGCGGAGTGGGTGGAACGCCCAATTCGCGAGTCACCCTTCAGAGTATCTACGGTCAACCCGTGGAATAGATCCTTCAGCACGACCAGTTGCTTATCGGAGACCTACCATGGCCAAGTCAGCAGTAAGAGCCATAGCCTTAACCCTCAGCCTCCTGTCGGCGAGCGTGCTCGCCGCGCCGCCCATTGCCATTCCCCCGGGAGTGGTGGGCATGAACGAGGACGAGACAGCGCTCATTCCCCTTGCGACGCTGTTCAGCGATGCCGACGGCGACATTGCATCCGTAACAGCGGTGAGCAATGCCAACCCCGCGGTGGCAGGCTTCGCCGTGGTGGGACCCCAGCTGCAGATCACGCTGGTGCCCGACCTGGATGGGGTTGGCCTCGTCACGCTGCGGGCGACAGACGGTCTCGACAACGACGGTACGATAGATTCTGTCGACAATACCTTTCTCATCGTCGTAAACCCGGTCAACGATGCGCCGCGCGAGCAGAGCAACCCGAGCCCGGTGATCACGAACGAAGACGTCGATGTCTCCATCGACCTGTCGCCGCACATCATCGACCCTGAAGGCGACCCCTTCACACTGGATGTGGTGCTGCTTGCCCATCCCGCCATCGACTCTGCGGTGGCTTCGGGTTTGTCCGTGGATGTCACGCTGACACCGGACGCGTCCGGTCTTGGGCTGCTGCGTGTCGAAGCTGACGACGGTACCGATGCCAGTTTCATCGACATTGCGGTACAGGTTCTGCCGCAGAACGATGCGCCGTTTGTCGACGTGCCCCCGACCGACATCGTCACGAACGAAGACATCGACCCCACGGGTGACGTCACGGGCGTGTTCGACGATGTGGAAGGCGATGCGCTGACGTACAGCGTCGTTACCTGGACCAACCCCGCCATACAGACCGCAAGCATGACCGGTGATCAGATCGACATCACGCTGGTGCCCGATGCGTCCGGGCTGGGTGTGGTGACGGTACGGGCCGACGACGGCAACGGCGGCACCGAGGAAGTGGACGTGAACGTCCGGGTCAATGCCGTGAACGATGCGCCCGACGTGGCCTTCGTGCCTGGTCCCATCAATACGGATGAGGACGTGGACCCGTCGCTGAGCCTTACCGGTGTCTTCACCGACGTCGACGGCGACACGCTGGCGCTCAGCGTCGACAGCTGGACCAACCCGGCCATACAGACAGCGGTTGTGGTTGGCGACGACCTGCAGATCGTGCTGACCGAGCACGCCTCCGGCATCGGCACCATCACGGTCGAGGCTGAGGACGGCAACGGCGGTTTGACGCAGGTGGATGTGGACATCACGGTTACTGCGGTCAACGACGTACCCTTTGTCGCGGCGGCACCGCTGCCCGTGGTCGTCGACGAGGACGACAACACCACGCTGGATCTGCTGGGCGTGTTCAAAGATGCCGATGGCGACACGCTGACGCTGACGGTCACCACGTTCACCAATGCAGCCCTGGTTGGTCCGACGATCACCGGCACCACCTTGAATCTCGATGTCGTGCCCGACGCTTTCGGCACCGGCACCGTGACCGTGCAGGCCGACGACGGCAATGGTGGCACGGAAACTGTGAGCATCGACGTGACGGTGGACGAGGTCAACGACGTACCCGTTGCCAGCGGCTCTGTGGCCGACGTGAACGTGCTGGAAGACGCGGCCAACGCCGTGGTCGATTTCAGCGCCGTATTCACCGACGCGGACAACCCGCTGCCGGGGGACCCGCTCACGCTGAACGTCACGCGCAACACCAACGCGGCGCTGTTCGACAGTGCCGGCATGGCCGGCAACGTTCTCACGCTGGATTTTGCGGAGAATGCCTTCGGGTCCGGCACCATCGAAGTAACCGCCACGGACCGCGACGGCGCGACGGCCGTCTATGAGCTGGACGTGACCGTGACGGAACAGAACGACGTGCCGTTCGTCGCCACGGCGCCCGGCACCATTGATACCGACGAAGACGTCGACAGCAGCCTCTCGCTGCTGGGCGTGTTCGACGATGCCGACATACCATCGCCCGGCGATACGCTGACGCTGACGGTTTCCGGCATCTCGCATGCCGGTATAGCCACCGCTTCCATGACCGGTACGACGTTGAACGTCGTGCTCGTACCCGATGCCATCGGCACCGGCACGGTCACGGTGGAAGCGCGGGACGTGCGTGCGGCAACGGTTACTGTCGATGTCACCGTCAACATCAGCGACGTGAACGATGCGCCGGTGGCGGATGGCTCCGTACCCGCCGTTGTCGTGGACGAGGACGCTGCCAATTCGGTCATCGACATGTCCGGGGTATTCTCGGACGTCGACCATCCCGTACCCGGCGACCCCTTGTCGCTGGTGGTGACCGATGTGTCCGACCCCACACTGTTCGACAGCGCCGCCATGTCCGGCAACAACCTCGTGCTCGACTATGCGGGTGATCAGAACGGAACCAGCACGGTCACCGTCACCACCACCGACCGGGCGGGCCTCACGGCCAGCTACGTGGTCAACGTGGTGGCCAACCCGGTGAACGATGCGCCCTTCGTGGCAGCGCCGCCGCCGACGCTGGATACGCTGGAGGACGTAAACGCCTCTGTGGACCTGTTCGGCGTGTTCGGCGACGTGGACATAGCCACCAATCTCGACAACCTCGGCCTTGCCGTTACCAACGTCAGCCACCCGTCCATTGCAGTGGCCTCCATGGCGGGCACCAATCTGTCGGTGCTGCTGGTGCCCGATTCGTTCGGCACGGGTACGGTGACCGTGACGGCGACGGACACGTTCGGTGAGACCGCGCAGGTGGACGTCACCGTCAACGTGCTGGAGACGAGCGACGTCCCCGTTGTCGTGGCCCCGCCGGCCGCGGAGATGCGTACGGAGGACGATCTGCCGTTCCAGGTGGATCTGGCCGGCGTATTCTTCGACGCTGACATCCCCTACGGTGAGCAACTCACTGTCACGGTGACGCAGAAACCCGACAGCGATCCGGTATTTGCGTCCGTATCGCCCACCGGTCCCTATCCGGGCACGTTCGTGGACATCGCGTTGACGCCGGATGCGAACGGCACCGGCAAGCTGGAAGTGGTTGCCACCGATACCGATGGCTCCAGCGCCGCCGTGGACATCATTGTCAACGTGGCGCCCGTGAACGACGCTCCGGTGGTTACCGGTGTCATCTCGGACATCGTCATTCTCGAGGACGAGGATCCCACGTCCATCGCGACGAACGCGTTCGACGACGTGGACATTGCCACGAATGGTGATGTCATCGAAGTGGTGATAGCCAGCAACTCGAACCCGGGGCTGTTCTCCGCCATCGATTTCACGGGTGAAATTCTGAACGTGACCGTTGCGCCCGACGCCAACGGCATCGCTGAGCTGGCGGTGTACGCACAGGACCTTGCAGGTCTGCAGACCCCGCCGCTTGCGCCGGTGATTTTCCAGATCGAAGTGACTGACGTGAACGACATTCCCGACGTGCAGGACGATACGCTGGCCGCAGCCGGCGTTGCCGCTGCCACGTGGGATGAGGACGGCGGCGAGCTTCGCTTTGCGGTGCTGGACAACGACTACCTGGCCGACGTGCCTTCCAGCATCGTCTCGGTCAGCGCACCGGGCGAGTTCTACATCATCGACGGCACCGGGGATACGCAGACGCAGCCGATCGGTGAAGTGCTGGTGGACGGGGACGAGATCGTCTTCGTGCCTGCCGAGAACTTCTGGGGCGACGTCAAGATCTTCTATAACGTCCAGGACGCGAACGGCGACGTGGACCCGGTTCCCGCGCAGATCGCTTTCACCATTGCGTCGGTGAACGACGCACCTGAACCGGTGAACTACGAATACAACATGGAAGAGGACGAGGTCCTGAATGTTGCGCCGGCAAACGGTCTGCTTTCGGCCATTTACGACATAGACCCGTCGCGGGTGGATGGCGATGGTAACTCGCTGGAAACCCAGGTTCTGGGTGCGGTGATCACCTCGGTGCCGCCGCTGTCCGTGGGCAGCCTCAGCAACACGGCGGCCGATGGTTCCTTTACCTTCACGCCGGCGCCCGGCTGGGATGGCACGGCGTACTTCCAATATGCCGTGTCCGATGGCAGCGGTCTCAGCCCCAGTGCCACCGTACGCATCAACGTGGCCCCCGAAGAAGAACCGGCCGACCCGCCGAATCCGGGCGAGGTGGCCGTGCTGTTCAACCTCTCCAACTCGCCTCTCGAGCAGTCTGCGGCTGTGGAGCCGAACGTGCTCGTGACGATGGACGACTCGGGCTCGATGGACTGGAACTTCTCCATGGACATGGTGGATGAGCAGGGCCGGTTCCCGGTGTCGAACAGCAACATTGCCACCAGCACCTCGCGGTACCGCACCTATGCATACCTGTGGGATCTGTCGACCAACAGCTACGCCAACAACAGCAGCTGCTGTGGCCGGATTCTGCCGGACGAAGATGCGCTGGACGTGAACAACTCAGGTAATGACTACGCAGTCTGGAAAGGTCGCAGCGCGGCATTCAACGCCATCTACTACGACCCGACCGTTACCTACGAGCCTTGGATCGGCAACAACCCGCAGAACACGGCCTTCGCCAACGCGAACCCGTCGGCAATTCTGCTGGACCCGACCACCACTACGCCGACCTTCGACATCCTGGCGCCGCATTCCTACACGGCGACGAGTGTGCCGCGGTGGCGTACGGACGGTGACAGCCAGAACATCGCGGTGACGACGTACATACCCAAGTACTACCGCGCTGACGGCACGCTGGTAGAGATCCGCGCCGCCAACGAGCCCTTCGAGGGGGGCGATGAGCGTCGCGACTGTGCGGTGGCCACTGCCTGTACCTACGCGGAGGAGATTCAGAACTTCGCCAACTGGTTCCAGTACTACCGCTCGCGCGGCCACGTGGCCAAGGCGGCTACCGGTGCTGTCGTCGCGCAGCTGCAGGATATCCGGGTGGGCTACGAGACCATCAACCGCAACGCCAACGAGCCCATTGCGGAGATGAACGAGTACTTCTGGGAAGGTGAGAAGGAAGAGCTGCTGGATACCATCTATGGCGTGCCGAACTACGGCGGCACGCCGCTGCGGCGCGCGCTGCATGATGCAGGTCGGATCCTGAGCTGTACCCACAGCGATCGCGATTGCCCGGCAGAACCAGCTCCGGAAGGCATCTGTCAGCAGAACTACACGCTGCTGTTCAGTGACGGTTACTGGAACGGTTCCGCATCGCTCACGGGCAACTTCGACACCGACGGCCCCGGCGAATTCGACGGCGGCAAGTATGCGGACGCCCGCAGCTCGACGCTGGCGGACGTGGCCATGCATTACTACGAGACGGATATGTTCGACACCGTCGATAATGGTGTGCCTGTCGGTACCTCCGACATTGCCGGCGCTCCGGACGATACCTTCAGCGATGAGGGCACAATGCATCAGCACATGAAGACCTACACCATCGCCTTTGGCGTGGAGGGCTCTATCTCTGCCGATGCGGCGTACGCAGAATCGCCCACGGGCAGCATTGCCTGGCCCGATCCGTTCTCCGAATCGACGGCGAAGATCGACGACCTGCTGCACGCTGCCGTGAACGGCCGCGGGCGGTTCCTGAATGCGGGTAACCCGCAGGAGCTGCAGAGCGCCATCGAAACCTCGTTCCTCGAGTTCACGCAGGCCACGTCGTCGACCTCGGCGGCTGCCTTCAACTCGACGTCGCTGCAGGAAGATACGCTGTTCTATCGCGGCTTCTACGATCTCAGAAACCGTACCGGTGAGCTGACGGCGACCGAGCTCGACGAAAATACCGGCGAGCTGGAAGACACCATCGCCTGGGCAGCTGCAGAGCGCCTTGATCCGAGTCACCCGGATGGCCTTGCCGAGAATGAGCGCGTCATCGTGACGTACGACCCGGATACGGCCAACGGCATCCGCTTCCAGTATTCCGATCTCACGGTCGATCAGAAAGCGCTGCTGTCGAGCGACGAGGTGTACTGGCTGCGCGGCGATCGCAGCGACGAGCAACCGACGGGTCAGCTGCGTCAGCGCCTGACGCTGGAAGGCCAGCTCGGCGACATCGTCAACTCGAGCCCGGTCTTCGTTGGTGCGCCGCGGGCCCTGGATCGTGATCAGTCGCCATATCCCATCGACGATCTGTACTCGGTGTTCGCAACCGCGCAGAAGAATCGTCAGGAAATGATCTACGTGGGGGCCAACGACGGCATGCTGCACGGCTTTGATGCACTGACCGGCGTGGAGCAGTTCGGCTATGTGCCGAACATGCTCATCGACAACGCCACGCGCTTCTCGAACAAGCTGGACAACTTCGCGTCGTCGTTCTACCTGCACGACTACTATGTGGACCTGACGCCCAAGCTCAACGATATCTACATCAATGACGAGTGGCGCACGGTGATCGTGGGTGGTCTGGGCGCCGGTGGCAAAGGCTTCTATGCGCTGGATGTCACCGACCCGGCGTCCGACTTCACCAACGAGAACACTGCCCGTAACGCGGTGATGTGGGAATTCACCCACGAGGACGATACGTATCCGCGTGACGTCAACGGCAACTTCCTAGGCGGTGCAGAAAATGCCATCACGGACTTCGACGGAGAGCCGGTGAAAGACCTTGGCTACTCGCTGTCGCTGCCCGTAATCACCATGAGCAACGCCGTCTCCGGTGGTGACCAGGAGTGGGTAGCGATCTTCGGCAACGGCCCCAACTCCACGTCCGGCATAGCGACACTCTTCGTGCTGTCCATGGAGCGCGGCCTCGACGGCTGGCAGAACGGCGACTTCCGCAAGATCAGCACCGGTTTCGGTGTGCCGCTGCCCGGGAACGAGCTGGCTGGTTACCCCAACGGCCTCGGCAGCCCGACGGCTGTGGACCTCGACCGCAACGGCACGGTGGACTTCGTCTACGCCGGGGACCGGTTGGGCCATCTCTACCGCTTTGATCTGCGATCCTCGGATCCGGCTGATTGGGAAGCGGTGCTGCTGTTCAAGGCCACCTACGACTATGGCGGTGGCGACGAACGGCTGCAGCCGATCCTGGCGAAGCCGGTCGTGCTGAAACATCCCACGGACGTTGGCTTCCTCGTTACCTTCGGGACAGGCAGCTTCGTTACTGAGGAAGATGGTCAGAGCACGGACATCCAGTCCATCTACACCATCTGGGACAATCTCAGCGACAACCCGGCCACCGCGGATCCGGACACCAAGTCGACGCGTCTGGTGCAACAGGTCATCGAGAACCAGGTGGATGACACCAAGCCCGAGACCATCACGTTCCGTACGCACAGCAACAATGCGGTGGAGTACGCGCGTGACGAAGGCGGTTCGCCCGGTGTCTACGGCTGGTACATCGATCTGGATCTGCAGCGCGCTCAGGAAACCGTGTCTGGCACGGCGAACCCCGATACCTCGGGTAACCCGCCGCCTGCGGTGCAGTTCCCGGGTGAGAAGGCCATTCGCCGCTGGCTGGTGCGCGGTTCGCCGCAGGACGGCCGACCGGTGCTGATCACTACGACAGTGCTGCCGGCGTCCAACGCAACCGCGTGTTTCGGTGCCCGGCCCGGTGCGCTGCTGGTGCTGGATGGTTTCACCGGCGGAGACATTCTGGTGCCGTTGATCGACTACAACGAAGACGACAAGATCGACGAAAACGACCTTGTCACCGACGAAGACGGTAACGTCTACTCGGGTGGTCGCCTGTACGATCAGAACGACCTGGACGGCGCGCTCGTGGATCCGTCCACGCTGGCGGGCAGCTCCGGTTCAGACTTCCTGTACATATCGGGCGGTAAGGACACCGAGGTGTATAACATCCAGGGCGGATACCAGTCGAAGCAGGGCCGCTTCTCCTGGTCGCAGATAGTGGAGTAACGAAGATGATGCTGACTGTACATCGACTGATGAAACGTGTTGGTCTGGCTGCTGCGACGCTGGCGCTATGCGCCAGTGCCGCAGCCAACACGCCGGTGGGAGAGGCTGAAGGTGAGATCTACGATCTCGACTTCGGCAAAAACACCATGGTTGTGGGCGGCTACACCTATCAGGTGAGCAGCATGGCGAAGGTGCAAATCGGCGGCTCCTACGGGGCGTTCACCATGCTCGAAAAAGGCATGAAGATCGAGTTTACGTACGAGCGCTTCGATGATGGGGCGCGGCGGATTGTAGAGGTTCGCCAGGTCGCCTCCGTGGAGGAGTACTAGAGGTTCTCCAGATCCTTTAGCTGCTTCTCCAGGGCGTCGATTCTCGTCTGGAAGCCTTCGGCTTTTTCCCGTTCTTTGGCGACCACCTCTTCCGGGGCTTTGGCGACGAACGCTTCGTTGCCGAGCTTTTTCTCCACGCGTGAGAGGTCGTCTCTGGCCCGGTCAATGTCCTTCTGGATGCGGACGCGTTCGGCGTCGACATCGATGAGGCCGGCGAGGGGTACCATGACCTTGAGGTCCTCCACCAGCGCCAGGGCGTTGGGAGGCGGCGCAGCGTCGGCGTCGAGCCAGGTGATGGTGTCGATGTTGGCCAGACGCTTCAGCATGTTTTCGCCCGCGGCAGACAGCGCGCGGTCGTCTTCGCTGCCGCCCTGCAGCAACAGGGGAATTTCCTGGTTCGGCTTGATGTTCGCTTCCCCACGGATGTTACGCACGCCGCCGACCACAGCCTGCAGCCAGGCGACCTGGCGCTCGGCGTCCGGGGCTTGCGGAAAATCATCCGGCTGGGGGTAGGCCTGCACCAGAATGGTTTCAGCCGGGGCATTCAGGCGCGGTTGTACCTGGCGCCACAAAGTCTCGGTGATGAACGGGATCACCGGGTGCGCGATACGCAGCAATGCTTCCAGCACTTCCAGGAGGGTCCGTCGCGTGGCTGCTTTCTCGGCGTCGGATACGTTGTCGTCCCACAGCCGGGCTTTGGCCAGTTCCAGATACCAGTCGCAGTACTCGTGCCAGGCAAAGTCGTAGATGGCGCTGGCAAAGAGGTCGAACCGGTAGGTTTCCAGGGCGAGGGCAACGTCGCCCGTCAACGTGTTCAGGCGTGACAGTATCCAGCGGTCGATCAGACCGCGTTCGGCGGCTGCGTCGGGCAGCTCGTGCTCGGTGTTCATCAGCACGAACTTGGTGGCGTTCCACAGCTTGTTGCAGAAGTTCCGGTAGCCGTCGATGCGGTTGAGATCGAAGCGGACGTCCCGGCCTGTCGTGGCCAGAGCGCAGAAGGTGAAACGCAGGGCGTCGGTGCCGTAGGAGGGGATGCCGTCTGGAAAGTCTTTCCGCGTTGCCTTCTCGATGCGCTTGGCAAGCTGTGGCTGCGTGAGATTGCTGGTGCGCTTGGCGACCAGCTCCTCCAGCGAGACCCCGTCGATGAAGTCCAGCGGATCGAGACCGTTGCCCTTGGACTTGGACATCTTCTGGCCTTCCGCGTCTTTTACCAGGCCATGTATGTACACCGTCTTGAACGGCACCTTGCCGGTGAAATGCAGCGTCATCATGATCATGCGCGCCACCCAGAAGAAGATGATGTCGTGGCCCGTGATCAGCGTATTACTGGGCAGAAACTCGTCGAGCTCATCCGTGTCCCCCGGCCAGCCGAGCGTGGCGGAGGGCCAGAGGGCCGAGGAGAACCACGTCTCCAGCACGTCGCTTTCCTGCGTAA
>CAZYYJ010000045.1:0-11666 GCA_964651595.1 uncultured Pseudomonadales bacterium
ACGGCCAGGCGCGTGTGATCGTCGGTCTCGAGGGGTGGCACCCAGCCGTTGCCGGCGCAGCTCGCGGGCAGCGCTTCGGCGTGGTCTGCCACGTACCGGTTGTAGCCGGCGATGTAACCGGCCGAAAACTCCCGTGAACGATCGCTCTGTTCCCTGTCGTACGCGGCGAGCTTGGCGTCGGTGATGATCGCCTTGTGGAAGGTATCGCTCACGCGGTTCTTCTCGTCGGCGCCCAGTCCGGCCGACAGCTCTCCGCGCACCATGGCGACGTCTCTCGCAATCACGCACACGGCATCTTTTGCTGCCGCGTAGGCAAAGCCGTAGCCCAGGCTGCCCCAGTTGTCTGCCTTTACGTGCGGAATGCCGTAGCTGGTCCAGCGTACGTCGACATCGTACTGGTGAGTTTGCTCAGCGGTTGCAGGCGATGCGGTTTCGGTTGGCGGCGCATCGGTGGGCTGGCAGGCAAGCAGCAGCAGCGCCGCCGGCGCAAGCAGATAGCGGTGGTACATGTGGTTCCCCTCCCCATGTTGAGACGCTCAGCTTAACGCGTTTCGTCGCTTCGTTTAACGTGCGTAGAATCGGGGGCTTTCCATGGGGATGGGGAACGTGGTGCAAAAAGCGCGTCTATCGCTGGGGCTGGTGTTGGTTCTGGCTGGCTGCGGCGCGGAGCCGGGCGCCGGGCCGCAGCAACCGGCAGGGAACTCGCAGCCGCCCAACATTCTGCTGATTGTGCTGGATGATCTCGGTTACACCGATCTCGGCGCCTTCGGCGGCGAGATCGCTACGCCGCACCTCGATGGGCTTGCCCGGGCGGGCGTGCGCTTCACCAACTTTCACGCCGCGCCCAGCTGTGCACCCACCCGTGCCATGCTGATGACGGGCACCGATCATCACCTTGCGGGCATGGGATCGCAGGCTGGGCTCGAAACGCCACGACAGAAAGAAAGCCGCGCTTATCGCAGCAAGCTGCTCCCGGACGTGCCCACCGTGGCCGAACACCTGCGCGACCTGGGGTACCGGAATCTCGCTTCGGCCAAATGGCACCTGGGTGACGATGCGGACGCGTTGCCCAACGCGCGGGGCTTTCACCGCAGTTTCGTGCTGCTGCAGGGTGGCGCCAGCCACTTTGATGCAACGCCTTTGTTTCCGCGCTACGGGCAGGCCGAGTGGCGCGAGGACGACGAGTTCTTTGCGGTGCCGGAAGGGTTCTACTCCACCGATTTCATGACCGACAAGCTGCTGGAGTACATTGGCGAGACGCCTCTGAACCAGCCCTATTTCGCCTACCTCGGGTACACGGCCCCGCACTGGCCCCTTCACGCACCGGAGGAAGCCATCGCGGAGTATCGCGGGCGCTACGACGCCGGCTTCGATGTGTTGCGCGCCGAGCGCATGGCCGGTGCCCGGCGCGAGGGGGTAGTGGCGGCCCACGCACAGGCGGTGCACCACGAGGCCGGCATGCTGGTGTGGGATGAGCTGAACGAAGCCGAGCGTCGTGCCCAGACGGCGCGCATGGAGGTGTATGCCGCCATGGTCGATCGCGTGGACGACAACGTCGGGCGCGTGCTGACGGCCCTGCGCGAGCGTGGCGATCTCGACACGACGCTGATCGTCTTCATGGCGGATAACGGCGCGGAGGCCCACGTGATCGAAGCGCGGGACGTGGTGGTGGAGTGGATCCGCACGCGGCCGTTCGACAATGCGCCAGCGTCGATCGGTACCGCCGAGTCTTATGTCACGCTGGGTCCGTCCTGGGCGCGCGCTGGTGCCGCGCCGTTCCGGGCGTCGAAAAGCAAAATTTCCGAGGGCGGCATCCGCGTGCCTGCGTTTGTTTCGCTGCCACGCCCCCTGCGAGCAGCGTCCGGACGCATCGACGACAGCTACATGCGTGTGATGGACCTCGCGCCGACGTTCATCGATCTGGCTGGCGGGGCGGTGCCCGGGTCGATGATGGGACGCTCGCTGTTGCCGCGGTGGGGCGGTGGGGTGCCCGCCTACGCCGACGACGAGGTGATTGCCGGCGAAACCTACGGCCGGCGCATGGCGCAGCGGGGGCACTGGAAGGTTCTGTTGCAGGAAGCACCCTACGGCACGGGCGAATGGCAGCTTTACGATCTGGCCGCGGATCCCGGCGAGCAGCAGGATCTGTCTGAAGAGCGTCCGGCGCTGCGCGCCGAGCTCATCGATGCGTGGTCTGCCTATGCGGACGAGGTGGGCGTGATTCTGCCCGAGACGCCGGTACGCTACTGAAGGAGGAGGTTGGCATGAACCGGTTTACGGACGCTCACGTGGAGGAGTGGCGGGCAACAGGCTTTACGCGCATCGTCGATTTTTTTGGTGCTGAGGAGATCGGCCCCGTGCTTGCCGACTTCGACGCGCTGTATGGCGGGGTAGGAGACAGTGACGGGCAGGCGACCGAGCGCAAGGTGGCGGGCGAGCTGGGCAACTTCCATGGGCGGCAGTTCAAGCACTTTGACCAGTTGCCCTACGCTGCGTCGCCGGCGGTGAATCTGTTGACGCTGCATCCCCAGCTCATTGCCTTTGCCAGCGCCTTGCTGGGCGTGCCGCGGGTGCACTGCTACCAGTCTCACACCTGGGCCAAGTTCACGGGCGAAGCCGACTACGACCAGCCGTTTCACTGCGATTTCGGCAATCACACGCTCACCGTGCCCGGCGATGAGGTGGCCAGCCGGGCCGTGGATTTTGTCATCTACCTCACGGACGTCACCGACGACCTCGGTGCGTTGCACTACGTCACCAAGCCCGATGCCGACGCAGTGCTGGGCCCGGGTGCGCTGGTGGTGCCTGACGAGAAGCAGATGGCAATGAAAACAAAAGAGCGGTCGGCGGCGGGACCATCCGGTACGCTGCTTGCGCATGGCATCGACACCATGCACCGCGGTACTAACCTCACCCGACCGGGCGGGCACCGTTTCACCATGACCACCGGCTACAAGGCCGCAGGCAACGATGCCATCGGCTTTCATGTGTGGCAGTTTTCGCCGGACCGCCCCTGGCACCTGGTGCTGAACCACGCGTCTCCGGAACAGTTGGCCGTGCTGGGTATCCCCGCGCCGGGAGACAGCTTCTGGACTGAGCGTACGCTGGCCCGGACGCAGGCGCGCTGGCCCGACTGGGATCTTGCGCCGTATCGTCAGGCGCGCCGCGCCTGATTACTTGTCAGCTCAACGAGCCGACCGGTCGAGGCTGCTTCAGCTCGGGCCGAAGAGTATCCAGGCGACGAACCCGACAAACGGCAGCAGCAGCACGATGCCCACCCACAGCGCTTTGCGGCGTGGCTCGGCATCGCTGCGCACGGTGCGCGTAACTGCCCACAGGTCGGTCAACAGAATCAGCGTGCCTGCGATACCGAACGGGCCCATGGTCAGTCTGCCTCCGGCCCTGTGCGGGCGTTGCGTCCCGGTCGCTGATACGCCTGTTCCGGATCCGGATTGTTGCCTACCCAGACGCAGAGTTGCGGATCGGCGTGGCGCAGATCGCCGGACAGATGGATGCCTTCGTTGGTGAAGATACCCATGCTGTTTCCGCGGGTGATTTTGATGTTGCCGTCTTCAGTCGCCTGATACAGCGCTTCCTCGTCGAAAGGGTGGGTCATGCTTGCCATGGGTTACTCACCAATCCATTCAGTCAGCTTGTGATGCAGCCAGCGTACCTTGGCTTCCTGGTAGCCCGCCAGTACCACACCGGTCTGATACGTGGTTTCCAGCCCGGCCTGTACCTTGGGCATGTTGAAGGAATCCTGATCGAACACCTTGCCGAGGTAACCCAGCGCCGATGACCACTTCTGGTCCGGCTCCAGCCACGTCACCTTCGCCGCGGGCGGTCGCTCACCCTGGAACGGCTGCAGCATGATGCACTCCATGATGGCCGAACGGTGATCGTTGCCATTGGGACGGAAGCGATAGACGATGCCGTTGAATGCGCCCCATGGGTGGAAGTTGGGAAACAGCGTGTAGTCGAGGCTGTCCACCAGCTCGGCATCGCAGTAGAGATCCGCTTTGTCGCCGGCAACGGCGCGCAGATTCTCCCGGGAACGTTCGGCCATGAAGTTTCTGAGATGCATGCCGTCCGGCACCTCGGGCACCGGCGCATCGTGATCCACGTCGAGCAGCGTGCGCAGCATGTCTGCCGTGGATGGCTCTTTCTCGAGGAGCGGGCTGTGCGTAGAGCCCGGCGTGATCACCCGCGCGCAGTTGTCCCAGATGTCCACCTGACTGTTAACGTCCCCCAGGCTCCGGAGAATCTGCGGGTGGGTGCCGTTCACGTGATAGGCCTCGCAGAACGCTTCCTGGGCAATTTTCCAGTTGCAGGGCATGACCTTGGCCACGTGCGCGGCCTTGAACAGCTTGTCCAGCTCCCAGCGCTCGAACTGGGGGGCGAGGTCTTTGATGAAGTCGTCGAAAGGATCGCAGTCGCGGTCCGGGTTGATGAAGATGAAGCCCGCCCACTGCGCCACGGGCAGCTCCGGCAGGTTGAAGTTGTCTTTGTCTACCTGGGGGAAGTCCCAGTCCGCAGGAATGTCGGCCAGGGTGCCGTCGAGCTTCCAGCAGAAGCCGTGAAACGGACAGCGCAGCTCGGCGGCGTTGCCGTCGAACTCTTTCAGCATGCGCCCGCGGTGCAGACAGGCGTTGGGATAGGCTTTGATCTCGCCGCTCTCCGTGCGCACGATGAGGAACGACATGCCGGCGATGTCATAGCGGTAGTGGTCGCCGGGCTCGGGAATGTCCTCTTCCCGGCAGGTGAACTGCCAGACCTTCCGCCACAGCCGTTCCACTTCCAGGTCGTGGTACGCCTTCGTGGTGTAGCGCGTGACCGGAAACTCGTTCAGCCCCATGTCCTTGGGTGACTGCAGCCGCAGCACGTCCGGCACCTCGTGGGAGTCCAGGTCCAGCAACTGCTGGTAGGTCAGGCCCGGCGAGCGGGGCATGGTCTCCGGGTCTAGGTCGTCAAAGGCCTCAGCCATGGTGTTCTCCTGAAGTGTTAGTGCGCGCCCAGTTCCGTTGCCTTGGATTCGGCCTCCACGGACGCGGGATCGGGTCGATCTTCCGGTGCCCGGGCGTCGAATTCAATATGCAGCTCTTTCAGGGCCCGCAGTGAGAAGTTGGGGGCCACCTCGAAAGTGTTGGCACCGTCGAGGAAACGCAGGTTGTCTACACGGTCGATCAGCGCGCGGAAGGCCCAGAACAGCTCGCGGCGCGCCAGCGGGGCGCCGATGCAGTGATGTATGCCGGAACCGAAACCGAGGTGGCGTCCGGGTTTCTCCCGTTCGAGATCCAGCTCTGTCGGACATTCGAACTCGCGTTCGTCGCGGTTGGCGGCGGCATAGCGCACGTTGACCATGGCCCCGGCAGGGATGGTCACGCCGTGCAGCTCGATGTCTTTCGCAGCCAGGCGGAAGAGCCCCTGCACGGGGCCTTCCAGGCGCACCACTTCCTCGCAGAAGGTGCGCAGGTATTTTTCCGGGTCGCCTTTGAGGCGTTCCCACACGTGCGGGTTTTCGATCAGCAGCTTCACACCGTAGGCGATGGCGTTGGTGGTGGTTTCGGAGCCGCCCACGAAGGTATCGGCCATCATCTCCGCGTGCAGCTCGTTGTCGTTGAGCGGCCGGCCCCATTCGGGGATGACGCGGTTCACCATCTCTGAAAGCAGCGTATCGTCCGGCGTTTTGCGCAGCCGTTCGAAGATGGGCTGAAAGTAGTGCTGCGCTTCGATCTCCATTTCTACAGACCACTGCTCTTCCGCTTCGGTCTGCATCATGCCGAGGCGCTGCACCCAGGCGTCCGTCCAGGCCTTGATCTTCCAGATGTCCTCTTCCGGCACGCCCATCTGGTGACCGATGACAATCAGCGGCAGCGGTACCGCGTACTGGTGCACCCAGTCGCAGTGGCCGTCGTCGATGAACGCGTCGATCAGCTTGTAGGCGGTGTCGCGTACGAAGGGGTCCATGGCGTTGATCTTTTTCGGCCGGAACGCCTCATTGAACATGGCGCGCATCTGCTTGTGGTTCGGATCGTCGCGCCCTGCGAGCGTGGGTGCCGGCAACCAGCCTTTGTCCTCGTACAGTTTGCGCATGCGATCGGCGCGCTCCGCATTGATGCGCTCGCGGCTGCCGCCCTGACCGCCGCTCATGCTGTTGAGGTACTGCTCGGTATCCAGCAGCACCGCGCGCAGGTCTTCGAAACGGGAGATCACGTAGAAGCCCGTCACCGGGTCGATCCACACGGGCGCGTCGTCGCGCAGCATTTCGTAGGCGTGGTAGGGGCAGTTCTGCAGCCCCTGGTCCAGAAAGTTGATGTCTTCCAGCGATTGCAGCGCTACGGGCGTGTAAGGCTGCTTGGTGTCGTGCTTGCTCACTTTCCCCCCTTTGCCCGGTACTTGTAGTCTCGTCGGGCGGCGCATAGTCTAACTAAATAATTGGATCGTGGTACAGATATGGGGATCGGGACTGTGAGGAGGAGAGCATGAGAAAAACCGGCGAGCCGATGGCGCTCGAAGAGCTGCTGACAAAAGAGACCATCACCGAGCTGCGCATCATGTACAGCCATCATTTCGACGCCAGAAATCTCGAGGGGCTGGTCGATCTCTTCACCGACGATGCCGTGTGCGAGTTCGGGCCCGACTACGGCGGCGACTGGGTGGGCAAAGAGCAGATCAACAACAACTTCGCACAGTACCTGCAGACCTCCGACCGGGTGCCGTTCGGGGTGCTGCATGCGGTAACCAATCCGTGGATCCGCCTCATCGACGAAGAGACCGCCAATGGACGCTGGTACCTGCACGATCTCTTCACGGAAGAAGGCCAGGAAAGCCCGCTGGGGCTCTACGGAATTTATGACGATCTGTACAAGAAGGTCGACGGACGCTGGCGGATCCATCGCACGCGCATCGATTTTCTGTGGCCGAAGCGCGTCTACACGGGGTTTCGTGAGCTGTAACGCGTAACGCCCTATGAGCGCAACGCCGGCCGCCGCCGCGCCGTCGCAGGCGCGGCTGAAGACGTCCACCCTGGTGCTGTACGGCATGCCGGAGTTTGCCTGCTATATGGGCATCATTCCCATCGCCCTGTACCTGCCGTTTGTCTATTCGAAAGACTTCGGTCTCGATCTGGCGGATGTCGGTCTGATTCTCATGCTGTCGCGCATCTCCGACGTCATCACCGACCCGCTCATCGGCTATTTGTCGGACCGCACGAAAACGCCGTTCGGACGGCGCAAACCCTGGCTTGCCGCCGGCGGGCTGGTGATGATGGTGTCTGCCTATTGCCTGTTCAACCCGGGTGCACTGGGCATGAGCATCGGCAACGGCTACCTGCTGGTGTGGTCCGTGCTGCTGTGGCTGGGCTGGACCATGGTCAATATTCCCTACTACGCCTGGGGTGCTGAGCTCTCGGACGATTACGACGAACGCACCCGTCTCACCGGCTGGCGTCAGGCTTTTGCCTTCTTCGGCAACATCAGCGTGCTGGTGGTGCCCGTAACTGCAGGCCATCTCACGGGCTACGGGGCGCTGCCGAAGGAGGGCCTTGCCATTGTCGGCAGCATGGCGCTGGTGGCGTTGCCGCTGCTCATTGCTGTGGCCCTCGTCGGCGTGCCGGAGCGTAACGTCTACGCCGCACCGCGATCGTCGTTTCTGAAACATGCCGGCGCCATGGTGAAGAACGGCTCCTTCATGCTGCTGTTCATCGGTTTCATGCTCATGACGTTAGGCACCGGCTGGGGTGGTGCCACGTTCATGCTGTTTGCCGCCTTCGTGGTGGAGGCGGAGAGTCAGACGCAGGCGATTCTGCTCGGCTACTACGGCGCCAACATTCTCTCTCTGCCGCTATGGATCGCCCTGGCACAGAAACTCGGTAAGAAAAACACCTGGGTGCTGGGGGGCGTGCTGTTCGTGTTTGTCACGCCGTCGTTTCTCCTGCTGGGGGCGGGCGATCTGGGCTGGTTCTTTCTCGCGCTGGCGTTGTACGGCATCGCGGGGGGCAACTTTGCCGCCCTGTCCATGGCCATGAAAGCAGACGTCATCGAGATTGCGTCGCGGCGCAAGGGGGAAAACATCGCGGGCTCCTACATTGCGGTGTGGTCGCTTGGCCAGAAGCTGATGTCAGCAGTGGCACTGGGCACAGCGCTGCCGCTGCTGCAGTACCTGGGATTCGATCCGGCCGCTGACAACGGGCAGCGCGAGATCGACATGCTGCGCCTCGTGTACGTGCTGCCGCCCTGGCTTTTCTATGCCGTGGCGGTAGCGTTCATCTGGCGCTATCCGATATCTTCCTCCCGTCTCGAGCGTATACGTGCCGCCTTCGACCGACGGGAAGCCAGGCGGGGCGCGCTCTCCAGAGGGTAACGCACCATGCCGACACAGGATCTCGCCGCCCACCGCATTGTCAGCTCGACGCTGGGCGATCTCATGCTGATGGCCGCCGACCGCCATGGCGACCGCGATGTCATCATTTTTCCGGACCACCGCCTCACTTACGCCGAGTTCGTGGACGCCTGCTACGGGCATGCCCGGTGCCTTGCGGGCCTGGGCGTGGGGCGGGGCGACGCCGTGGGTGTTCTCATGGCCAACTGCGCCGAGTATCTGGCCCTCGTGTTCGGCGCCAACCTGCTCGGCGCCGTGGCCGCGCCCCTGAACGCACGTTACAAGCCGCAGGAACTGGCGTACGTGATCGACAATGCCGATCTGAAGGTGGTGGTTACGTCGGATCTCAACGCAGAGCACGCCGATTTCGCGGCGCTGCTGGGTGATGCGTATCCGGCGCTGGCGGCGGCGGCCCCCACGACGCTTGCGTTGGACGAAGCGCCGGCCTTGCGCAACATCGTGCTGCTGGGAGACGCAGAAGCGCCGGGTATGCTCACGCCGGCCGGTTACGCGGCAGCCGGCGAAGCCGTAACACGGGCGGACGTGGATGCGCTGCGGGTACGGGTGGATGTCGCTGATCCAGCCATCATGATGTACACGTCGGGCACCACGGCGCATCCGAAAGGCTGCCCTCTCAGCCATGGCCTGCTTACACGCAACGGCCGCAACATGAACCGCGAACGCTACTTCCTGAACGAGGAGGACGTGTTCTGGTCCCCGCTGCCCATGTTCCACATGGCCTCGATCCTGCCGTTTCTCGCGTGTCTGGATGCCGGCGCCGCGCTTGCGTCCATGCTGCACATCGAGGCGGGTGCCGCTCTTGCCATGCTGGAACGCGAGCGCGCCACCATTGCGTTTCCCGCTTTTCCTACGGTCATGAACGATCTGCTCACGCATCCCGATTTTCCGTCGACAGATTTGTCAGCCGTGCGTCGCCTCAACAACGTGGCCCCGGTGGAAGTGCTGCGCCAGTTCCAGGAAGCCATGCCCCAGGCCGTGCAGACCGGCGCTTATGGCATGACGGAGTGCGGCGGGGTGATTGCGTACAACCACCCGGAAGAATCGCTGGACGAGCGGTTGCACACGTGCGGCGTGCCGTTCCCGGGTGTGGAAGTGCGCATAACCGATCCAGACACGCTGGAAGAAGTGCCCGTGGGGGAACGCGGGGAGATCTGGGTGCGCGGGTACTGCGTGTTCGAAGGCTACTACAAGAGCCCGGAAAAAAACGCCGAGGCGTTTCATGACGGCTGGTTCCGCACCGGCGATCTCTGCAGCGTCACGGAGAACGGGGCGGTGTGTTTTCACGGGCGACTGAAAGACATGCTGAAGGTAGGGGGCGAGAACGTGGCAGCGCTGGAAATCGAGTCGCACCTCGCCTCGCATCCGGCGGTGCAGCTTGCCCAGGTGATCGGCCGCGACGATCCCCGTTATCAGGAGGTACCCGTCGCCTTTATCGAGCTGATGCCGGGGGCAACAGTCACTGCTGAGGAACTCATCGCACACTGCCGCGCGGGCCTTGCCAGTTTCAAGGTGCCACGGGCTGTGCATTTCGTGACCGAGTGGCCCATGTCCAGCACGAAGGTGCAGAAGTTCAAGCTGAAGGAACAGCTGGAAAACGCATGATGCGACGCTGTCTGTTTGCGCTGGGGCTGGGTTTGCTTGCGGCTTGTGACGCCCCGGCGCCGTGGGACCGGAAACCCGCGGCCGTGGCCGTGGCCGTGGAAAATTATGCCCCCGCGCCGTTGCTGGACCGCTCGCTGCCGGAACTGGCGGATGCGCTGCGCGCCGGTGAGGTGTCCAGTGAGGGGCTCGTTCGGGCTTATCTGGCGCGCATCGAACGCATCGACCGGTCGGGACCTGCCCTGCGCAGCGTGCTCAGCGTCAACCCGGACGCGCTGGCTGACGCCCGGGCCCGGGATGCGGAGCGGACAGCCGCGCTCGACCGTGGCGTTGCGTTGCCGCCGCTGCACGGGCTGCCGCTGCTGATCAAAGACAACATCGAAACCCGGGATGCCCTCCCTACAACCGCCGGGGCGCTGGCGCTGGTGCCAAATGTCACCGGGCGCGACGCACCGGCTGTTGCAGGTCTGCGCGCCGCAGGCGCCGTGATCCTCGGCAAAAGCAATCTCAGTCAGTGGGCCAATTTCCGTTCCAGAAATTCCATGAGTGGCTGGTCGGCCGTGGGTGGCCAGGTGAAGAACCCGCACGTGCTGGATCGCAACCCCTGCGGCTCCAGCGCGGGCTCGGGGGCGGCAGTGGCTGCGTCCCTCGCCGCAGCCGCGGTGGGCACGGAAACGAATGGATCGATCATCTGTCCGTCCACCGTCAACGGAATTGTCGGCTTCAAGCCGACAGTGGGCCTCGTGTCGCAGCGTTTCATCGTCCCTGTCTCCAGCTCGCAGGACACCGCCGGCCCCATGACCAAAACGGTGCGTGGCACCGCCATGATGCTGGACGCCATGGCAGAGCCCGGCCGTGCTGCCGCGTTCGTCGCGGCGCTCGATGACGGGGCGCTGCGTGGCAAACGGGTGGGCGCCCTGCGTTTCACGCAGGGCGGAGATGCCCGGGTGGTGGCCCTCTACGATGCCGCGCTGGCTGCCATGGAGCGCGCTGGGGCCGTAGTCGTCGATGTCACCGAGGCGCCCGCCATTCCCGCTGAGTTTGCTGCCCAGGGCTTTGCGGTGCTGAAATACGAGTTTCGCGCCACGCTGAATCAGTATCTTGCCGACTCACCGGCGCCGCTGCCGGCACGGTCGCTGGATGCGCTGATGAGTTTCAACGACGCCCACGCGTCCGTGGAGCTGGCGCTTTTCGGCCAGGACATTTTCGAGGCCGCCGAAGCCATGGCGGGCCGGCACGATGAGTATCTGGAGGCCGTGGCGTCGGTGCAGAAGGCGACCCAGGCGGGGGGCATCGATGCGCTCATGGCCGAGCATGAGCTGGACGTGCTCACGTTTCCCTCAGGCCCGCTCGCGCCACCGCGCGATGCGGTGAATGGCGATGTGTGGCCGGCCTCCGTGGGCGTGACCTGGATGGCTGCCGTGGCGGGCTACCCGCATGCCACCGTGCCCATGGGTGCCGTGCGCGCACTGCCCGTTGGCGTATCGTTCGTGGGCGCGCGCAACGCCGACGCGGCCATCATGGCTATGGCGTATGCGTACGAACAGGCGTCGAAGGCCCGCGTGGCGCCGACCTTTCTCGAAAGCGCAGCCGAGGTGCCTCGCGTGGCGAGCGCGCTGGCGGGTGCTGGCGAAGACTCCGGCTGATCCAGCAGCCGTGGCCCCGGC
>CAZYYJ010000045.1:11766-41242 GCA_964651595.1 uncultured Pseudomonadales bacterium
CGCGCTGGCGGGTGCTGGCGAAGACTCCGGCTGATCCAGCAGCCGTGGCCCCGGCCGGGATGATCATCCGCACAGCACAACCGACGGAGCTGGGTTGCCTCGCTGGCATCGAGCGCGAGGCAGGGACGCTGTTTCCCCCGGGTCGGGTGCCCGATCCGGCCGCCACCATGCCACGGCACGAGCTCGAGGCCGCCCTGGCTGCGGACCTGCTGTTTGTTGCCATTGAGCAGGAAGCGCCCGCTGGCTTTGCGGTATGCGAAGTGGTCGACGGGTATCTGTATCTCGCGGAGCTGTCCGTGCATCCGGCCCACGGGCGCCGGGGCATTGGTCGGCGTCTCGTCGAACACGTGGTGGCCGTGTGTCGATCGCGGGCCCTTGCGGGCGTGACCCTGACGACCTTTGCCGACATGCCCTGGAACGCGCCGTTTTACCGCCGGTTGGGTTTTGTCGACGACGCCCACGCCAACGAGCTGACCCATGTGCGTGAGCACGTGCGCGCTGAGACGGCCGCCGGTATGAGTCACCGCATCGGCATGCTCCTTGCCCTGCCCGCGGAGGCACCCCAAGACGACGCGCCGGGAACGCGCTAGCCTCCGCCAACGCAATCACGGAGGCAAGGTTCATGGACGTCACCGATATCCCGAAACTGCTTGCAGCGAACCCTGAGGGGTCGTTTCTGTCGTTCGGCGACTTCAACGGGCAATCGTTCGGCACCTGCGCTGTCAGCGGCGTATCTCCCGGCTGGGAGATGCACCCGGACACAGACGAGTTTTTCTACGTGATCGAAGGCTGCGTTGAAATCACTTTGCTCGAAGCTGATGGCCCGGTACACCACATTGCACCGGCGGGCTGCTCGTTTGTGGTGCCCCGAGGCATCTGGCACAAGCCTGGGGCGCCGGATGGCGCGAAGTTCCTTTACTTCACCCCGGGGGAATCGCTCTATTCGGAAGCGGATGATCCGCGGCAGGCTGGCTGACTATCAATCGTTGCGGCGAGCGGGTGGGCGCCGCCCAGGTCTTCGCGGAGAGAGTCGATACGGTTCATGGTTGGTTCCTCGTTGGGTGGCTTCAACCGATGGCAGCGATCTGCTGGTCGGCCTGGGCGTCCGCGCGCTTGGCGAGCTTCATGCCTTCATCGGGCTCGCCCAGCTTCCAGTAGCAGCTGAGATACATGGCGCGGCGGTCGATGCCCCGCTCGTCCCTGAGGTACCGGCGGGCTTCTCGCATACCGTCGAATTCCCCGGCGAACCAGGGGTAGGGCGTGCCAGGCAGCCACGCGACGCGGCGGAGCTGCTCGATCAGTAAACGGTTTGGTGCGGACGCATCGTCGTTCACAAGCCACTGCACGTCGATGCCTGAAGGTGCTTCGAGCTGCTGAATGTCGTCTGCGCTGGGCACCTCGAGCAGGGCATAGCCGCGGGCGTCGGCCCGCAGCTGTTCCAGATTGACGCTGATCGCCGGCACGGCACTGAGATCGCCCGCGAGCAGGTACCAGTCTGCGGCCGGGTCCACGAGTTTCTTCTCACCGGGGCCGCGCACCGTGAGCGGGTCGCCCGGCCTGGCGCGGCTGGCCCAGGCTGATGCTGGGCCGCTGTCGCCATGATCGACGAAATCCAGCACCAGTGTCTGCGCCCGGGCGTCGAAGCGGCGGATCGTGTAGGAGCGCATCACCGGATTGCCGTGCAGCTCGAACGCACCCTTGACGTAGCCGCTTTCCTGATCGGCGGGAAAGGTTGACAGCGCTTCGCCGTGCAGCACGATCCGGCGCATGTGCGGTGTCAGCTGATCGTTGGTGACCACCGTGAGGTCGTAGGAGCCTGGCATTGTCGGGTCTCGTGAAGGTTGGCGGGAGCCTACCGCCAACGCCATAACAACGCAAATAAGAATCATTATCGTTTCTGAGACCGGGTAGCAGGTCTTCTCCCGCCGTCGTCTTCACGTTGCATTCACCCTTTCTTAACGCGTTCGTCATGTTTCCATCACGGCCCGTTCACAAATTTGTGACGCGCCGTTCATGCGCGGCTGCGTACCTTGCCGCGCCTGAACAACCAATGGAGTCTTGAATGCAAGGACTACGAAGAGCGTTTGCCGTGCTGTGCGTCAGTGCACTGGTTGCGGCCTGCGATGATGGAGATGACGGTGACAATGGCGCGAACGGCGCGGATGGGGCAGATGGCCTGAACTCGCTGGTAGATGTTCGAGACCTCCCCCTGGGCGACGCCGATTGCCCCGGTGGCGGCACGGTGCTGGACAGCGGTCTCGACACGAACCGCGATGGGGTCCTCGATGCCGGAGAGGTGACCGCAACGGATTTCCTCGAGTGTGAAACAGCACCGCAGCTGCGCGCGCTTCACGCCTCTCCCGACGCCCCTGACGTGAACGTTCTTGTCAACGGTGCCGCGGCGCTGACCGGAGTCGCTTATGGCGCCGGATCCGGCTTCCTCCCCGTTGTGGAAGACGTTCGTGTGCAGGTGGAAGCCATCACGCCCGGTGCCAACCCGATTGTCATCGATGAAGCCTTCGAGCTCGACTTCAGCACGGACTACACGGTGATCGCCGTGGGCCGGGTCGGCGATCCCATCGACGAACTCGTGATCGCCAATGCCAGCGATGAAGAGATTTTTCCCGGCAATGCCAGAGCGCAGGTGGTGCATGCGGCACCCGATGCGGGGCCCGTCGACGTTTACGTAACGGCGCCGATGGCGGATCTGAGCACCGCCATGCCCGTGAACGAAGGTGATCTTCTGTTCCTCGGCGACACCGGCCAGGTGGAAGTGCCCGAGGGTACCTATCAGATCCGGGTCACCGAGGCGGGTAACGCATCGAATGTCGTGTTCGACAGCGGTGGCGACGTGGCCTTGCCGGCCGGCGCGGATCTTCTGATCGCAGCCATCGAAAACACCGGCCCCGGCGCCAGCCCGGTGTCGCTTGTGGTACTGGACGGCACGGCTGCCGCTACGATCCTGGATGTGAACACTCCCCAGGCGGTGTATGCGGTCCATGCTTCGCCCGACGCGCCTGCCGTGGACATTCTGGCGGATGTGGCGTCTACGGCCGCGGAAGAAGCGATTGTTCTCGCCGCGGGCCTGGACTTTCCGGACGCCTGCAGCATCGACGCCGTGCCGGCGCCCGAGAGCTTCAACATCGACGTGACCGCCGCGGGCGATCCCACCACGGTTGCCTTGCCCTTCACGTTCGACGCGCAGGTGGCAGGCGAAACCACCGCCATTGTCACCGGGCTTCTCACCTCAACGCCCGAAATCCAGTTGATTGCGCTGCCCAGCGACACGCGCTCGGTGATTACCGAGGCGAAGGTTCGTGTGGTGCACGCCGCGGCGGGTACCGCGAGCGTGGATGTCTTCGTCTTGCCCGACGGCACCGACTTCGCCACCGCCGCCGCAACGTTCGGCAACGTGCCGTTCACGGGTGATTCCGAGATTCAGTCCCTTGCGCCGGGTCTCTATGACATCTACGTCACGCCGGCAGGCGACAAGTCGGTGGTTGCCATCGAAGCGCAGGACCAGAACCTTGCCGCGGGCGCCGTGCTGGATGTGATCGCCCGCGATCCCGACGATGACGGTAGCGAAGGTCCACTGCCCCAGCTCATCGTGGTGGACTACGCGGCGATTGCTGCCTGCCCGACCTGATCGCGGCACAGCGGCCACGGCGCTGCCAGGCGGCGCCGTGGCATCTTCGTGACTTCTGGCAGGCAGGTAGAGCGACGGCTGCTGCCGCCCGCCGGTCCACCTGCTGCCTCGGCGCGTACGACACACGGATCATGACCGCCGCACATCTTTGATGCATCCTGAGGCGGGCGATAAGTGAGGGTCCGTGAATGTCCGTTGAAGAAGTAGACCGCCATCGCTGTTGGGGCGGTGAGCAGATCCGTGTGCGTCACCGCTCGGCCGTACTGGACTGCGAGATGCATCTGTCTGTGTTTCTGCCGCCACAGGCGCAGCGCAGGCCGGTGCCTGCGCTGATCTGGTTGTCCGGCTTGACGTGCACGGACGAGAATTTTGTCACCAAGGCGGGCGCGCAGCGCTATGCAGCCGAGCAGGGGCTGGCGGTCATTGCGCCTGACACGAGCCCCCGCGGCGAGCATGTGCCGGACGACCCGGAGGGGGCCTACGATTTCGGCCTGGGTGCCGGCTTCTATGTCAACGCCACCGAGGCGCCGTGGGCCAGAAACTACCGCATGTACGATTACGTGGTGGACGAAGTGCCCGCGCTGGTGGGGTCCACCTTCCCGGTCGACATTGCGCGCATGGCCATCAGCGGCCACTCGATGGGTGGCCATGGCGCATTGACCATCGCGCTGGCGAATCCGCAGCGTTTCGCGAGCGTATCCGCCTTTGCGCCGATCTGCGCGCCCATGCAGTGTCCGTGGGGAGAAAGTGCCCTGGGGCGTTATCTGGGCCCGGATCGCGATAGCTGGCGAGCGCACGACGCGACGGAACTCCTACGCTCGGCATCGCACCAGTTACCCGTGCTCGTCGATCAGGGTGACGCTGACGGATTTCTGGAAGAGCAGCTCAAACCAGAGCTTCTCGAAGCGGCAGCCCGTGATGCCGGTTATCCCGTAACGCTCCGTCACCAGGCCGGTTACGACCACAGCTACTACTTCATAGCGAGCTTCATCGGCGAGCACATCGCCTTTCACGCCCGGCATCTCGCCGGGGAAGGCTCATGACGCGCTGATGAACGGGCGCTGGACGGTTGCCCTGTCGTTCAGCGGCGCCGGGTGCCGAAGTTCTGCCAGGCGATGAGGGCCGTAGGCACGAGCCCAACGAGCACGATCAGCAGCGATGCCGTGGACGCATCCGCTATGCGCTCATCCGACGCCAGCCGGTAGGCGCGCGTGGCAAGAGTTTCGAAGTTGAAGGGCCGCAGGATCAGCGTGGCAGGCAGCTCTTTGATCACGTCTACGAACACCAGCAGCATCGCCGTCAACACCGCGGGCGTGAGCATGGGCAGGTGTACGCGTCGCAGCAGCGAGCCGGGCCCGGCGCCCAGCGTCCGGGCGGCGTTGTCGTAGTTGGGGTGGATACGCGCCATGCCGCCTTCCAGGCTGTTGAACGCCACCGTGAGAAACCGCGCCAGGTAGACGAACACGAGCGCTGCGATGCTGCCGGTGATGACGAGGCCGGCACGCACGTCGAACGTGTTGGCCAGCCAGCCGGCCAGCGTCCTGTCCAGAGCGGTCAGGGGGCCGATGAGCCCTACGGCCAGCACCATGCCAGGCAGGGCATAACCCAGGGTGGCGGTGCGTACGCCGAGACGCAGCGTGCGGCTGTTGCCGTGGAGCCGGGCGGCATAGTTCAGCCACACCGCACAGGCGGCGGCGAGCGCCGCGGCCACTGCTGCGACCGTGAGGCTGTTTGTGAGGAAGCCGACGAAGGCGCTGCCCAGCAGCGGGTCGCCGCCGGCGAAGGCGTGCCTGGCAAGCGCGGCGGCGGGCAGCAGAATGCCGAACAGCAGCGGAACCGTGCAGACCGTCGCGGCAGTGGCGCCGCGCCAGCCGTGCAGGCGCTCGCGCGTGGGCGGGGCATTGCGCGACACCGGATTTGCGTGCAGGCCGCGACGCACGTACTGCTCCAGCACCACCAGGGCTGCCACAATGACGAAGAGCCAGCCAGCCAGCTGCATGGCGGCCTGCTGCTCACCCTGCGCATACCAGGTGCGAAAGATGCCATTCGTCAAGGTCGGTACGCCGAAGAAGTCCACTACCCCGAAGTCGGCAGCGGTTTCCATCAGCGCAAGAGTGAGCCCGCCGGCAATGGCCGGCCGTGCGTGGGGCAGCGCTATGGCTAAAAACGCCCGGCGCTGACTGGCGCCCAGAGTGCGTGCCGCTTCGGACAGAGGACCCGCCTGCTCTGCAAAGGCGTTGTAGGCAAACAGGTAAACATAGGGGTAAAGCGTGAAGCCCAGCACGAGCCCGGCACCGGGCAGGGAGCGTATCGATGGCAGCCCCGCGGCCAGCAAGCCGCTGTCGCGGACGAAGCTCTGCAGCGGGCTCGTATAGGCGAGCAGATCGGCATAGGCGTAGGCAACCACGTATGCCGGGGCCGCAAAGGGTAGAATCAGCGCCCATACGAACATGCGCCGCCCGGGAAAGTCCCGGGTGGCCACCAGCCAGGCACAGCTCACGCCGACGAGCACTGTGACCACGGCGACCCACACGAGGAGAGCCAGCGTATTGAGCACGTACTCGACCAGCACGGTTTCGCGCAGGTGCGACCACACATCCGTAGCGGGCGCAAAGAAGGTCAGCAGGATCGCCACGATCGGCACGGCCACGGGCAGCGCGATGGCCACTGCGCCCAGCGACCAGATGGACGGCAGCCGGCGCGCGTGTGTGGAGACACGCGGGGGACTTGGGGCGTAATCCGACATGGCCGGGCATTCTAGCGAAAATCCTGTGGCCGCCGGACTCCTTGTGCAGAACGTGCATCATCGGTACGGCGACACGCCGGTGCTGGCTGGTGTCGATCTGGCCGTGCAGCGCGGCGAGATCGTTTGTCTGCTTGGCGCCTCAGGCAGCGGCAAAAGTACGCTGCTGCGTATCGTGGCTGGCCTCGAGCCCCTGCAGCACGGCACCGTGCAGTTTGCGGGGGCGACTCTGGCGCAGCCCGGGCATGAGCCGCCGCCCGAAGCGCGCAACTTCGGCTTCGTGTTTCAGGACCACGTGCTGTTTCCGCACATGACCATTGCCGACAACGTGGCCTTCGGTCTGCGGGGGCTTGCCCCGTCGGACCGGGAGGCGCGCACCGAGGAGCACCTGGCCCAGGTGGGGCTGGCAGACTTTGCCGACCGATACCCGCACACGCTTTCCGGTGGCCAGCAGCAGCGGGTCGCCCTTGCGCGGGCCCTGGCGCCAGCACCGGCGTTGATGCTGCTGGACGAACCTTTTGCCAGCGTGGATGCCACGCTGAGGCGGCGCCTGCGGGAGGATACGCGGCGGGCGCTGCGGGCAAGCGGGGTGCCATGCATCATCGTCACCCATGATGCCGAAGAAGCCATGGAGCTGGCGGATCGTATCGCCGTGATACGGAATGGCGTCATCGTGCAGGACGATGAACCTCCCGCCGTCTGGCAGGCACCGGTGGACCGCTATGTTGCTGAGCTCTTCAGTGAAACGGATGCCATCGAGGGCCGCGGGGTGGATGGCATGGTGGAAACGGTGTTCGGCCCGATTGCGGCCGACGATGTGCCGGTGGAAGAGGGGGCGGCTTACGCGGTGATTGCACGGCCGCGCGGGGTGCACCTGAGCGCGGCCCCGGAGGGTCCTGCCACCATTGCAGACGTTCGCTTCCGCGGGGACGGCTTTCTGATTGTCGCCGAAGTGGCGGGGCAGCGCCTGCGCGCCTACAGCGACCAGGCGCCGGCGTTTCGAGCCGGCGCGCGGGTAAATGTCGCCTTTGCGCAGGAGGGCATAGTCGTGTACCGTGTTGAGAATAGTTCTCATTAAGAATTGCGTTGTGAAAATCTCTGCCAGTCCCCTTACAGCAGCAGTCATCGGTGTATGGCTGATTCTTGCCCCTGCGCTCGCCAGCGCTGATGCGGTGAACGTTTATTCCGCGCGGCACTACGACACCGATCTTGCGCTCTACGAAACCTTCACCGAGCGCACCGGCATAACGGTCAACCTCATCGAGGGTGGCAGCGATGCGCTGATAGAGCGCATCGTGAACGAAGGTGAATACACGCCGGCAGATCTGCTGATCACAGTGGACGCCGGGCGTCTCTGGCGCGCCCAGGAGCGCGGGGTGTTTCAACCTGTCTCTTCCAAGGTGCTCGAAGAGCGTATCCCTGCTTACCTGCGCGAAGCAGGCGGGCACTGGTTCGGGCTGTCCAAGCGCGCGCGGGTCATTGCCTATGCCAAAGGCAAAGAGCTTCCGGTTAGCATCACTCGCTACGAAGATCTCGCCGATCCGGCCCTGAAGGGACAGATCTGCATGCGGCCCTCTTCCAACATCTACAACCTGTCACTGATGGCGTCGCTTATCGACGCTCACGGTGCCGAAGCTGCGCAGGCCTGGGCAGAGGGGGTGGTGAAGAATTTCGCCAGAACGCCGCAGGGTAACGACACCGCCAATCTCATGGCCGTAGCGTCGGGTGAGTGCGGCATCACCATTGCCAATACCTACTACATCGGCCGCTGGCTGGCGCGCGGCAACGACGAACAGCGGCGTATCGCAGATGCGTTGACGGTGGTCTTTCCGAACCAGGCGGATCGGGGCGCGCACGTGAATATCAGCGGTGCGGGTGTCACGAAGCATGCGCCGAATCGGGACAACGCGGTGAAGTTTCTCGAGTACCTCACCAGTGATTTCGCGCAGAAGCTCTTTGCCGAAGGCAACAACGAGTACCCCGTGGTGGGGGAGACCACGGGTCCGATCACCACGCTGGGCACTTTCGCCGAAGACGACATCAACGCAGCGCTGCTTGGCGCCAACCAGGCAGAGGGTGTGCGGCTGTACGACCGTGCGGGCTGGCGCTAGCTGTCAGCCCACAGACGCAGAAGGTTATTGCGCACCAGCCGTAGCTGGGTGAGTGCAGTGTCCAGCTCGCCCGTGCCGCCCTCTGCGGCACCCTGCACCTCACCGGTTGCCTGGGTCAGCTCAAACAGCAGCTGGCGCTGCGCCGCCGCGCGCACACGGCTCTGCACCCAGCCCACCACGGCGAGACGCATGCCGTCCTCTACGGGACGCACGGCATGGAGCTGATCGCTGGGGTACACGAGCGCGCAGCCTGGCGGCAGCTTCAGAGCCTGCGAGCCCATGGGGGTGTACAGCTCGAGCTCGCCGCCCCGATAACTGTCGGGTTCCGAGAGAAACAGCGTGAAAGACAGATCGGTGCGCACGCCGTCGATGAAGGCATCGTCGAAGTGGGCGCCGTAGGTCATGCCGGGCTCGTAGCGGCTGACCATCACGCGGCCGATTCTGGCAGGGACAGCGAAACGCTGAAACAGCGTATGTTGCCCCAGCGCCTCGCGCACGCTGGCAACGATGCGGGTTACCTCAGGCTTGTCGGCGATGGCCTGAAGGTTGTGTTTGCGTTGTCTTGCCGCGCGCCCGGCAGTACGCTTGCCAGCCTCATAG
Organism: uncultured Pseudomonadales bacterium; assembly: GCA_964651595.1. GTDB lineage: Bacteria > Pseudomonadota > Gammaproteobacteria > Pseudomonadales > Azotimanducaceae > UBA4421. The sequence continues at coordinate 20,867 of CAZYYJ010000045.1, forward strand.
AGAGAATCGTCACCCAGCACTTTCACAAACGCCCCCACGCGGGCGGCATCCAGTAAGTTCTCCAGGCAGATCATCATGAGCGACAGTATACCGAGCGACGAAACGAACCGCTTTCAGTGGAAAACCGTAACCGCCCTTGGGGCAGCGACGTGGCTGGTCACCAGCCAGCTCGCAGCCTGCAGCATGACGCAGGGCGGGGAAGGCGAAGGAGAAGGCGAAGGGGAAGGCGATGAGGGCGCAATGACCCGGTCAGCCGTTGGCGGCGAAGGCGAAGGCGAAGGCGGCGAAGGCGAAGGCGGCGAGGGCGAAGGCGAGGGCGGCGAAGGTGCTGGCGGAGAAGGTGCCGGCGGAGAAGGTGAAGGCGGCGCCACGGCCGGCGCAGAATTTGCCACCGACGATGCGGCCTATCTGACCCAGCTTGGTCTCATCCGCGGGCACCTCGCAGTGGGTTATGCGCTTTATCAGCGCGAACTGCCCGATCTTGCGGAAACCCACATGAAACATCCGCGCGCCGAAATCTACGAGGCGGTTGTCCCGGCTTTCGAAGCGCGCGGCTGCGGCGGCTTTGCCGAGGGCCTCACTGCGCTCACCGCGGCGGTGACTGGCCGTGCGACGCAGGCAGAAGTGACCGCCGCGTACGACGGTCTCGTTGCCGGTATCGCCGGGTGCGAGCGCTCTGCGGCCATCGACGATCCGCTGGTGGTTACCAGGGTCATCGAAAATCTGCTGCGCACGGCCGGGGTGGAGTATCAGATCGGTGTCATCGACGGGGCCATCGACAACCTGCATGAGTATCAGGATGCGTGGGGCTTCACGCAGGTGGCAGCTGCCCTGGCCCGCTCCCCGGCTTTCGCGGAGAACCCGGCAGCGACCGCTGTTGCGGGACAGCTCCAGGAACTCATTGCCGGTCTCGCCGGATTGTGGCCGTCGCTCAATCCGGAAGGCGGGGTCGCTGGCGACGCGGCACAGCTCTTCGGTGCCGCGGGTCAGGTCGAGGTTACGGCGCTGCCGCTGCGACGCTAAAGTCTGCGCACGTTCTGCCGATGCAAAGCCTGTCAGATAAGGCAATGGACGGCACATGGCAGAACTTCCGGGCAACCCCCGTTTCAGGCTGGGCGTGCGCGACACGTTGCGCATCCTGTGGCCCTATGTGAAACGCAACTTCATGAACCAGGTGGAAGGTGTCTGGTTCATCGTCACCTATCTGGTGGTGTTCCAGCTGCTGGTGCTGCAGCTGCCCATCGTCTACGCCGGCATGATTGGTGCCGGTATTTTTGTTGTTGCCGTGGGCCTGATGTTCTTCATGGAAGGGCTGCGGCTGGGGCTGATGCCGCTCGGCGAGGAGATCGGCAGCCTGCTCCCGAAAAACAGTCGCATGCCGGTGATACTGGTGTTTGCGTTTCTGCTGGGGGTGGGTGCCACCTTTGCGGAACCGGCCATTGCCGTGCTGAAAGCGGCCGGCGCGGGCGTGCAGCCGGACGCTGCGCCGCTGCTCTACAGCCTTCTCAACGATTTTTCCGGCCAGCTTGTCACCTGCGTGGGCGTGGGCGTTGGCGTGGCGGTGCTGCTGGGGGTGCTGCGGTTCTTCTTCGCCTGGCCGCTCAAGTACCTGGCAATGCCGGCCGTGGCCCTGCTGCTGGTGCTGTCGTTCTATTTCTCGCAGGTGCCTGAGCTGAACGCCGTGCTGGGCCTGGCCTGGGACTGCGGCGCGGTGACTACAGGCCCGGTGACGGTGCCCCTGGTGCTGGCGCTCGGTATCGGTGTCTGTCGCGTGGTTTCCAGCGGTTCGGGCAGCGGCGGTCACTCCGGGTTCGGTATCGTCACGCTGGCATCGCTGTTCCCTATTCTCGCCGTGCTGCTGCTGGCGCTGTATCACTATGCGAGCGCCGACTACTGGGGCGCGGAAAACTATCGCGGATCGGTGACGACGCAGGCCGCTGCGGTACAGCAGATTGATGAAGAGCAGCGCGCCACCCTCGTGCCGATCACGGCGGATGAGTTCGATGCGTACCTGCAGGGCGGTGAGCTGCCCGACGGTTACGCGCTGGAGTTCAGCGGCGGGGAGGCGGAACTCGTCGACGGCAACATCACCGTGCACAACCCGCAGATGGTGATCAGCAAACCGTACCAGCGTGACTATCAGCTCGTGAGCGAGGAGAGCTGGGACACCAGCACCCCCCTCGGTGAACAGGTCAAACAGGCGGGGATGGATGCGCTGCGCGCCATCGTGCCGCTGTGCCTGTTTCTGTACGTGGTGCTGCGTCTCGTGCTGCGACAACGGCTCGGACCGCGCAACGACGTGGGCATCGGCGTCACCTTTGCGGTGGCGGGCATGTCGCTCTTCGGGCTGGGCATTGCCCTGGGTCTCACCCCGCTGGGCGGCCAGCTCGGCAGCAATGTGCCGGTGGCCTTTGCGGAGATCCTCCCCTGGGGTCTCGACCACGTGGAAGGTCCCCTCTTCGATGCCCACTGGGGCAAATTCGTAGCGATCGGCTTCGCCTTCTTTCTGGGCTACGGCGCCACGCTGGCAGAGCCCGCCCTGAACGCACTGGGTGACACGGTTGAGCGCATCACCGTGGGTGCCTTTCGCAAGAAGCTGCTCATGCAGAGCGTTGCCATCGGGGTCGGCTTCGGCATAGCAGCGGGCATTCTCAAGATGGCTTACAACCTGCCGTTGTTCTGGATGCTCACACCGGCGTACACGCTGGTGCTGGTACTCACCTGGATCGCGCCGCACAGCTTCGTGAATTTCAGCTGGGACAGTGCCGGTGTGACCACCGGGCCCATCACGGTGCCGCTGGTGCTGGCCATGGGGCTCGGTGTGGGCGCGAACGTGCCGGGTGTGACCGACGGCTTCGGCATTCTGGCGCTGGCGTCGGTGGGTCCGATCATGACCGTTCTGGCGGTGGGCCTTTACACCCAGTACACGCAGCGCGCGGAACGTAACGAGGAGGCCTCGGAGCAGGCCGGCACCCTCAAAGGAGCGGAGGTGACAGGCTGATGTTCAAACAAGCGCACGGTTATTCCCTGGTGACCGCGGTCATGCCCAACTCCAGCAGCCAGCGCGTGCTGCCTGCGCTGCTCGCCGACGAAGGCTCCAACGCCTTCACCTGGAAGGCGCGCGGTACGCTGTTGCACGACAGCCTGTGGAAACGCTTCTTTCCGCCCATCAGCCCGGCCAAGTCCATGCTGGCCATGCTGGTGCCCGACATGGAGGTGGGCGGCGTGGTGAACCGGGTCGTTGAAGAAGGCCGCCTGCACCAGCAGGCGACCGGAGCGGTGTTCAGCACGCCGTGTGACCACGTGTTTTTCGGTCCCGACTTCCACGTCTGGCCCGAGCGGCCCGGTGCGGGTCTCGCCCGCGAGAGCCACGCACTGACCGAGAATCTCAGCATCCTGTACTGCATCGTCGGCCACCAGCTTGCTGACAAAGTGTCGAAAGCCGCCATCCGGGCCGGTGCCCACGGTCCCATCGTGTACTACAGCGAAGGACGCGGGCTGCGGGATCGCCTGGGCTGGCTGCGTATCACCAAGGAGCATGAAAAAGAGGTCCTGATGGTGCTGGCCGACGAATCCAACGCGGACGAGGTGTTTGACGCCATGGCGCTGGCCGGCGAGCTGCATCTGCCGGGCAAAGGGTTCATGTACCGGCTCAGCATCGACAAAGGCATGTTCAATCTGCCGAGCCGTGTGTCCCATCATCACTACGATGCGAACATGCAGCAGATCATCAATGCCATCGACCACCTCAGCGGTCACACACACTGGCGCGATCAATCGGTTTTCGACGTGGGTGGCCGTGGTCGCGGCGTTGGTCTCGACTCGCTGCCAAAGGAAGAGCGTGTGCTGAAAGATCAGATCTGCATCTCGGCCCTGGTCGCCAGATCGCAGTGTCAGGGCGTCATGGACATGATGCTCGACGCCGGCGCGCCGGGGCTGAACCTGACCTATGCGCGGTTCACCACGAGCGAAGCCAGTGCCAGCCTGGCAGGGGCGCGGGTGAACGAAGAATACGGCATGCTGCGCTCGATCATGGACGCGGAGCACGCTGAGTCTCTGTGTACCAGCGTCGATGAGGTTGCCGAGCGGCTGGGATTCACAGACCTCTGCGTGGCCGTACACCCGGTACCCGCTGTGGCCACCTACGTTCCCGGCGGCAAAGACTACCGGCAACCGGCACCGTTCGCTTTCGCCTGATCACCGCTGCCGCAAACTGACAAAGCTTAAGTATTGACTTAAGTTTTGTTGTGCCCGTATAGTTAAGCACATGCCTAAGTATCTGGATCCCATGTTCAGCGCGCTGGCGGACGGCACGCGACGCCAGGTGATCGAGCGTTTGAGTGCCGGGCCCGCTACGGTCTCGGAACTGGCGAAACCTTTCACCATGTCGCTGCCGGCCTTCGTGCAGCATCTGAAGGTGCTGGAGCAGAGCGGTCTCGTTCGGAGCGAGAAAACCGGGCGTGTACGTACCTGTTATCTGGAAACGGACGCCATGGAGGCGCTGGAAGACTGGGTGATCGAGATGCGTCGCTTCTGGGAAGGACGGGTGGATGCGCTGGCCGATTATGCGCAGGCGCTGCACGAGCAGAGAGGAAACAACGATGAGCGAAGAGAAACTGACTGAAATTCATGGCTGCGGGTCGGTGCGCAGGGTGCAGACCCGCAAGACGATCCGTGCGCCGATCGAGACGGTCTGGGAAGCCCTTACGCAGATTGAACACGTCCGTCAGTGGTGGGCCGACGGCACGATCGGCGCGCAGGTTGGCGAGGCAGTGCAGCTTGGCGGTGACGAGGATCTGAACGGGTCCATTGTCGCCATGATGAAACCGCACGTGTTCGAGTTCACGTGGCACGACGCGCCGGAGAACGCGGCGCATCCGGAGTGGATCGAAGCGGCAACCCGCAGCCTCGTGCATTTCGACCTGATCGAAACGGCGGCTGATACGACGCTGTTGACGCTGATCAATTTCGCGCCGCTGTCCAGCGCCACCGGGGCCTCGGCGGGTTGGCATCACCTCTTCGAGTTGTTGACGAGCTATCTCGAGGAAGGCGAAGCGCAATCGGGGCCCGACCGCTTCGAGGCGTTGAAGGCGCTCTACCCGGTGGAAACCGCTTAAAGCTCAGCCCGCCGCGGGCAGTTTCAGCAGCATCTTGCCGCGATTCTCGCCACGGTACAGGGCCTGAAAGGCGTCCGGAAAGCGGTCGATGTCACCATCGTGCACGTGTTCGGCCAGCGTCAGCGAGCCGTCCGCCAGCCAGCGGCCTATGCGGCCGCGCGCCTCGGCGTAGCGGTCGGCGTAGTCGAACACCACAAAACCCTGCAGGCGCGCCCGCATGGTCCCCAGCCAGATATAGTTGGCCGGTCCGCGCATTTCCGCGGCGGCATACTGCGATGTGGAACCGCACAGCAGCACCACACCGCGCATGTTGATGAGGCGCAGGCTCTCGTCCAGCACGGCGCCGCCCACGTTGTCGAAGATGACGTCGATGCGGTCGGGGGCGGCTTCGGCGAGTTGCTCGTAGAGGTTGCCGTTGCGGTAGTTGATGGCGACGTCGTAGCCCAGCGTGTCTGTGAGCCAGCGGCATTTGTCGTCAGAGCCGGTGATGCCGATGGTGCGGGCGCCAGTCAGTTTGGCCAGTTGCCCGGCCATGGAGCCCACTGCGCCCGCGGCGCCATTGACCAGGACGGTCTGTCCGGGTTGAGGCCGGCATTCCTCGAACAGCGCAAAATAGGCGGTGAGGCCCGAGACGCCAAAGCCGCCGAGCCAGGCGCTCAAGGGCGCCTGCGTAACGTCGCATTTCTCCAGCGCCGCGCCATTGGCGACGGCAAAGCTCTGCACGCCAAGGGAACCCTGCACGAAGTCGCCCACCTGGTGGTTGGGGTCGTTGGATTCGATCACCTGGCCCGCGGCGCTGCCGTGAATGAGGTCGCCGGGTTTCACGCGGAACAGAAACTCGTCGCTGTCGCGCACGATGAGCCGCAGGGCCGCATCGACGCCGAGGTAGTGGGCCTGCACCAGCACTTCTCCCTCGCCCGGTGTGGGGATCGGCGCGGTACGCGTTTCAAAATCGTCGGGGGTGGCTTCGCCGTCGGGAACGCGCTTCAGAAAGAGCTGTCGGTTGGTTGCTTCGTTTCCCGCCATGATGATCTCCTCGTCCGGCGTGCCTGTATCTGCGGTCAGTCGCCGGCCTCGAAGTGCTGGGTGATGCGCACCCGTGCAGATCCGCGGGCAAACGGCAGCAACATGCTCAAAAGGCAGCGCGTGAGCTCCGTTTCCAGAGCGTCGAGGTCGAGCTGGCCGATGTTCCAGAGATGGTAGTGCGCCCAGAAGGTGCCCACCAGGCTTCTGGCCAGACCGTCCAGGTCGCATTGCCGCGTGAGCTCGCCGTCGTCGACCATCTGCTTGAGGGAGGCTGCAACGGCCCGGGTGTTGCCCTGCACCAGCACGCGCACGATGGCGTCCCCTTCGCTCGCGCGAAACAGCGCCTGCGAGATTGCCCGCGAAAAGGTTGGCGCTTCCCGTGTCTGCTGCACCGACTCGTGCATCTGCGCTATCAGGCGGTTCATGCCCAGTTGCGGCACGGCCCGCACGGCGCGCTGCCAGCTCTCGGCCACGCTTTCGCGCAGCGCTTCCAGCAGCAGCTCGTCTTTGGTGTTGTACAGGTTGTACAGCGTGGTAGGTGATACGCCTGCGCGGGCGGCCACGTCGCGCATGATCATGCCGTCGTACCCGTGTTCACCCAGCAGCGCCTGAGCGGCGGTCAGAATACGGCTGCGCCGGGCCTGCTGGTTGGGCGTGAGTTTCCTCTGGGAAGATGCGCCCGGCATGACGGCTCAGGTGACGAGATTGCCGCCTTCGGCGAACGCGTCCACCTCAGCCCGTGCAGCGTCTTTGTCGGCAAACCAGAGCTCGTTGATGGTAGTGAACGCGGCTGCTTCGCGCGGCACGTCATCGTCGCGGAAGATCGCGCCCACAGGGCAGGCCGCCTCGCAGACCGCGCAGTCGATGCACTCGTCGGGCTCGATGTAGCACATGCGATCGTCGTCTTCCGAGTAGATACAGTCGACGGGACACACTTCGATGCAGGACTTGTCCAGCACGTCGATACAGGCGTTGGCAATCACAAACGTCATGATTCGGGTCGGCGGATTGTCATTGTTTTGAGGCGCGAGTAGTCTAAAGCAAAAGTGAACCTCACTACAATTTTGCACCGGCAGGGGGAGACATGTTCGGTATCATCGACGAGCTGGCTGACGAGGCCCGCGCGGAAGCGGTCGAGGGCAGCCCGTACCCTCTCATGCCGGAAGGGCAGGCGGCAGACATGGGCACAGCCGAGGACGGCACCCCGCTGTTTGATCCACGCATCTTCGATACGCCGGAGTTCTTCCGTAACCCGTATCCGTACTACCGCATCCTGCGTGATCACTACCCGGTGTTTCACGATCGTCTGCACAACTGTTACTGGGTGACGCGGTACGACGACATCACCGAGTGCTACTTCGACGACGAGGGTTTCAACACAATTCCCAAAGGCAGCTCGAGCGGGGTGCTGGGCAACACGCAGCTGGAGCTGTCCGGCGTTGAGCACCGCCGGCGCCGCAATCTCTACGGACAGCATCTCGTCGGCCAGACCCTGAAGCTGCGCGTACCCTCCATCGAGCGCCTTGCGCGGGAAATGATCGGTGCCTGGGATGCGGCGCTTGCAGCAGGCGAAGACTGGATCGAGGAGCGCGACGGCAGACGCACCATTGAGCTGGGCCGGGCCTTTGCCGACGAATTCCCCATCCGCGTGGTCTGCGAGGTGCTGGGCTTCCCGAAGGAAGCGCAGGCCGACTTCTACTACTGGTACAACTCCATGATGAGCGGGCTGGGTGGTTCGGCTACGCATCACATCGGGGTAGAGGCGCGCCAGCATCTGGAAGACTATGTGGCCGGCATCGTCGAGGAGCGGCGCAAGACCCCCACGTTCCTGTACGACGAAGCCGGCAACCCGGTCAGCAAGGACATCATCACCAAGCTGTGCGAGTCGCGCCTGGACGGCGACTATCTCTCCACGGAGGAAATCACGTCCAACATTGCGCTCATCGTGGGCGGAGGGGGCGAAACCACGCGGGGCGCCATCATGAATCTGTGGACGCTGCTGCTGCGACACCCCGAGCAGTACGCCGCCGTGATGGCTGATGAAGAGCTCTGGGATTCGGCGTTCCACGAAATGCTCAGACATTCTTCGTCCATTGGCGGGCAGCCCCGGCACAACACCTTCGACGTGGAAATGCACGGCGTTCGCGTGCCTGCCGGATCGCTCATGCAGATGGTGGATTTCTCCGCCAACCACGATGAGCGCATCTTCAAGGACCCGGAGGCGTTCAACCTCTTCCGGGACGATCTGTACAGCGGCAAGCTCCTGCGCAGCGGCTACCGCAAGGAAGGTCGCTGCAGCCACATGGCCTTCGGCGTGGGACCGCATCTGTGTCCCGGCGCTTGGATATCGCACCAGGAAACGGTGGTCGGCTCCAGGATTCTCTGCGACACGTTGAAGAACGTGCGGATCGTCGAGGACAAAATGCCCAAAGACATCGACGGTGTCAGCCCGGCGCCCATGGGGATCGTTTCCGTTCGTCAGCTGTGGCTCGAGTACGATGTCGACTGACAAGACGCCGGACATCGCGGGACGCAACGGCGTCGTCATCACACACCGCACCGCGCGCAAGGCCGGGGATCAACCCGGCTACCGCACCTACGAGGTGTACCAACGCGAGCGTCCGGGAGAAAGTACCGAGAAGATCAAAGCGCCGCAGCTCATCTCAGACGCGTACCGCACCGATCCGTATCCGCTGGTGACAATTCTCCGGGAGAACTACCCCTGCTACCGGGACTGGCTGTCCAACTGCTACTGGCTGACCCGTTACGACGATGCCACCTCCGTGTTTGCCGACGATGCCAACTTCGAGACCCGTTCGGGGCTGTGGCGTTATGGCGCGGAAGGTTACGGCCGCGACCTCAATGGACACCTCGCGGTGTACACAGCGGAGGTGGAGGCTTACGACGCTGCGCTCGAAGCCACGGTGGACGGTCTGATCGACACCCTTCGCAGCGGCGGGCACGGAGATTTAGCCACGCAGTTTGCGGCCGCGCTGCCGCTGGCGCTGCTGGCCGGCGCGCTCGGGATTCCGGCATCCCTCCGGGAGACGTTTGCGGCCTTGTACTGGCGCATGCACCGCGGCACGTCGTGGCAGCCGGCGCTGCAGCGGGACGGTAGAGATGCCCTGGATGCCATGACTGCCCTGCTGGCGCCGCTGGTCGAAGCACGCCGGACTGAGCCCGCCGAAGACCTCCTCAGCGTGCTGGCGGGTCTGGCGCTGGACGACGGGCCGGTCACGGCGGCGGACGTCGCGGTGACGCTTCTGGAGCGCGATCACGAGACCCTGCACGGGGCGCTCGCCAACCTCTGGTATCACCTCCTCACGCAGCCGGGCGCGTTAGCCCTGGCCCGCAGCGAGCAACGGCTCATGAAGCTTGCGTATCTGGAAACGCTGCGTCATTCCCCGGCGGTGATCGCCGCCGATCGCTTTGCCCGTCACGAGGTGGAGCGTTTCGGCCGCCTGCTGCCAACGGGGGCCCGGGTGGTCTGCTCGGCAGCCGCAGCCAATCGCGATCCGCGGGTGTTCGACGACCCCGATAACTTTGTCGTCGACCGGCGTGACATGTGCCAGCGCGAGCCGCGCGGGCAGTATCGGGCGGACGGTCTGGCGAGTGGGATCGCCTTTGGCCTCGGCAAGCCATCGGTGCACCCGGCGGTGCCTGAAGACCGCCCCCGTTCGCGCTATGCCCTAACCCGCGATCTCGCGGTAGCGGCTTCCATGCAGTTGGTCGATGCGCTGGCGGATCTGCGTCTTGCGGCCGGTGCCGCGCCGCGCCTTCAGTCTCTGACGGTGGGCGAGATGCACACCTGCTGGTCGCTGCCCGTCGAGGTCTGAACGGTCGGGGCTTAGGCGAGCACGTTCCAGGCCATGAGAAGGGCCGCCAGCGGCAACCACGTCTGCGCAGTGCGGCGCAGAATCACCGCCCCGCTGGCGCCTCGGGCATTGGTGGTCAGCGGATCATCCCCGGCGAGCACCTTGAAGATCTGCGGCAGGTCGACAGCCAGCGATTGCACGACAAACGCGGCACCGCCAACGGCCATGCCGGCGCCGAACCAGTCGAGGGGCAGCGTGACGTACAGGCTTACCGCGATTGTTGCGACCAGCAGGTAACCGGCCACTCCGCCCCAGCTCAAGGCCAGAAACTGGCGCTCGCTGTGGGCCGCGATGTCGAAACTGCCGATGAGGGCGCTGCCATAGCCGTTCAACGGCATGTGGCTGCCGGTGGCGCGGGCGCCGATGAGGTGGCCCCATTCGTGCACCGCGTAGCAGATGGCGTAGGTGGCGATGAACCCCGTGACCGCGCCGGCGATGGCAGCCAGCACCCAGCCCGTGGCTGTGTACCAGCTTGTCAACGCCCAGCCGAGCAAGGCAAACACCAGCACCAGTGCCAGGTCCCGCAGCACCCAGCCGGCGAGCGTCGGCGTCATGCGCGTCGCACCGGCAGGTGGCGCCGTCCCCAGAGGAAGAACGGGGCGATACGCTCGCCGGGATTTACCAGCTCGAGGGCGGGCAGGCGGCGGATCAACGTGTGCAGCACAAGCTCTGCCTCCAGGCGGGCCATGGGCGCGCCTAGACAGAAATGCACGCCGAGCCCAAACGACATGTGTCGCTTGCGGTCGCGCCGCAGATCGAAAGCGTCGGGATCGGGGAACACCGTCGCATCGCGGTTTGCAGCCGCATAGTTGATCAGCACCTTGCTGTTGGCGGGGATGATCACGTCGTGCAGCGCAACCTCGCGCGTGGTGTTGCGGTACAGCCCCAGCACCGGTGGGTCGAAGCGCAGGCTTTCCTCCACGGCGGCTTCCACCAGACCGGGGTCCGCACACAGGGTTTCCCAGCGTTCGCGAACTTCCAGCAACCGCCACACCATGTTGGTGATGAGCGACGTGGTGGTTTCGTTGCCGCCGACGAGAAGCTGCATCAGCACCGACTGCGCGTCAGCTTCGCTGATCAGCTCGCCCGCAGGATCCCGCGCGTCGGCGATCAGCGTGAGCATGTCGTCGGGCACCTGCCGTCCTTCGGCCAGGCTGGCACGTCGCGTCTGCAGATGGTTCAGCATGTAGGCAAAAAACGCCGCCTGTTCGTCGGCGTACTGTGACGGGTCCTCGGCACCCATGGCCGCCACCTGTATGTCAGACCAGTGCTTGAAACGGTCCAGATCCTCTGCCGGCACGCCGAGCATGCCTGCAATGATCATCACGGGCAGGGGAAAGGCGAGGTCGTCGTGCAGATCGAACACGTCGTCTTCGCCAGCCAGAATTGTGTCCACCAGCTCGTCAGTGAGGCGCGTGATGACCGGCCGCAGGGTGTCCATGGCTTTGGGCGTAAAGGCCTGCTGCACCAGCTTGCGCATGTACGTGTGCTGGGGCGGATCGCACAGCATGCCCTGCGGATCCGTGAACCGTGGCCCCTGCCCGTACCGGGACGAGAACGTGTCGATGTCGCGCAGGGCTTCCGCGACGTCGGCGTAGCGGGAGAGCGTATAAAACGGTGGATCGAACTCGTCGCAGCGATGCACGGGACACCGCTTCAGCAGTTCCTCGTGACCGGCGGCGGGATCGGCCATGACGGCGGGCGTGAACGGACTCCAGGTCATGGATTGGCTGCGAGTGGGAAAGGAGAACTGTATCATGCTACAAAATCGGGGAAGGAGGGAGCTGTGGACGCATTCAGGCTGGACGGACAGGTTGCGGTGGTTACCGGAGCCGGAAAGGGTATTGGCCGCGGTATCGCGCTTTGTCTGGCCCAGGCAGGGGCCGATGTGGTGGTGGCTGCGCGCACCGCTGCCGATGTGACCGCCGTTGCTGCCGAGGTAGAGGCCCTCGGGCGGCGAGCTCTGGCCGTGCCTGTGGACGTCACGGTGCCCGAGCAGCTCGAGCAGCTGGCCGCCAGCGCCGGCGAGTTTGGTGGCATCGATATCTGGGTGAACAACGCCGGTGGCCTGCCTGACGCCACGCCACGCTATCTGTCGAAGACGCCGGATGACCGGTGGGATGCGCAGCTCGACCTCAATCTCAAGGCCGTGTTCCAGGGGGCAACCATCGCGGCCCGGGCCATGGAGCGCGGCGTGATCATCAATATTTCTTCCACCTCGGCCCGGGGGGCCTCGTTCAAGAACGGGCCGTACGGTGCGAGCAAAGCCGCGGTGAACAGCCTGACGCAGACCATGTCGCTGGAGTTTGCCCCCGCGATCCGTGTCAATGCGGTGGGACCGGGCCCCGTCCCCACCGAAAATTTCAACGACTCCACCAATTTCCCCGAAGGGAAGCCGTTGGAGGACATTATCGGGGTGCCGCTGAAGCGCATGGGCACGCCCGAGGACATAGGCAACGCCGTGGTGTTTCTTGCGTCTCCTGCGGCCAGCTGGATCACCGGACAGTGCCTTTACGTGTCTGGCGGCCTGTAGCCCTCCTGGCGGCATGCCTGCCGCTGCAGGGCATCGGCGCCGGCGCGCCTGTCGACGCACCTTTCTACGAACCTGCCCACCTGCGTACCGACAACGCGTCCCTGGCACGCCAGATCGCCTTTCCCGACGTTGCCGGGGACGTCACTCGCAGTGTCCCCTGCCGGGCGGAGGTAAGCCGTAAGGGGAAACTCTCCAAGGCGTTCTGTTTTGCCGGCGGCAGGCAGGACAGGCCTTTTGAGCGGGCGGTAATCCGGGCTGCGGACCGGGCGAAGATGCATCCGGCGCGCATCGATGGCAAAGCGGTGGCGGTAACCATGCATTTCACGGCGATCTTCGACCGGCGTGATGGCCACGCGCAGGTGCACGTTGTGCCGCACCATTTCCTCAACGCCACGGAGCTGGGCGTTGCTTACTACGCGCCACAGCTCCTGCGCCGCTCTGTGAAATCGGTGCCGCGAAGCTGCATCAACAACGATCTCATGGTGCGGGTGGTGGTCGATGCCGCGGGCCGCGCCGCCGGCCCCGTCTTTCATCGCGGCGACCCTGCCGATGGCTGTATCGAGCGCGGAAAACAGTGGGTGGTAAAGAAACGCTTCATTCCCGGCATGGTGAGCGGTGAACCCGCTGCCATGCCTCACGTGGTGGTGGTGCGCTGGACCCCCAGCTGGGCTACCCGCGGGCGGCCCTGAGCGTCATGCCTTGCTTTCCGCGGGGGTCTGCACAATGTCCCGCTGCACGCGGCCCATGAACAGCAACCCGATCACGGCGTTGAACAGTATGAAGAAGTTGTGCTGCACGAGGCCGAAGGCCGACATTTCGGCCGGATAGTCCGGGAACAGAATCACCCACAACGACACCGCTACGGCGCGGAACGGTCCGGGGATGGACGCACCGAAGAAAATCACCGGCAGGATGCCCAGCATCTGCAGGTAGCCGAACTCCACACCAAACAGTGCCAGCGCCTCGCTGTACATGATCACGGCAAGCAGCAGAGCGGGCGAGCGCAGCACCAGAATGATCAGATACTGATGCAGGCGCGCTTCCTTGAACGCTTTCAGCAGGGCACCGTCGCGCAGTGTGCTGCCTTTGAAGATGACGCCGCGGAAGTACAGATAGAACAGCGTGAAGCCTGCCAGAATGCCGAGGCCCACCCAGGGCAGAGCGCGGAAAACCGGCGGCAGGGCGTCGTACTGCAGGAACAATCCCACATTGGCCCAGGCGCACAGGTACAGCAGCTCGCAGACCATGATGAACAGCATGCTCGAGCCTACCTGCCAGGCGGGCACGCCATCGCGCCGATACAGATACAGGGCCATGGCCCCTTTGCCGACCTGCTCGTTCAGAATGGAGATGATGTAGGCGCTTGCGCGTACGGGCAGAATCTCCCCGTAGCCCACCTTCGTGTTGAACCAGTTCACCACGCGCCACACGATGAGCGAGTCGATGAAAAAGAACGCGATGGAATAGGGCACCATCAGCGCCAGCCAGTGCAGCCAGTTCACGTCGGCGAACACGCTTGCCAGATACCCCACCACGCTCATGCCCTGAGCGGCTGCGGGCCCCTGGATACGGGTGTACAGAAACGCGAAGCAGGCGAGCGTAATCACCCAGGGCAGTGCGCGCTTCCATAGCGGTGTCTTGGGTGGCTGGGCGGGAGCCCCCTCGGGGGACCCCGCGGAGGCGTCAGTCTGGTCGTTCATGCTCGGCCTTGGGCTGCGGAAAGCGTCTCAGGATGTCTTATAGGAGCAGACCCGTGAACCTCCGGTGAAGGACGGCGCGATCAGGACTGCTGCATATCCAGAATCTTGTAGATTCGCTGCTTGAAATACCAGCGTCCGTTTGCCTTGACGTAGTCGTCTTCGTACTGGCCGGTGATGTTGAGCTTGCCGCCCGCCTTCTGGTGCAGAAATTCCTGCTGGTACCAGGTGGCATGGGCCGTGTCGCCATCCACCACGATGGGCCCGGCTGAGGCAAAGAAGCCCACGAAGGAGAAGTTGCTCATGGCTTCGCGCCAGGCGGGAACGAACACGTCTTTGCCCGTCAACGGGCCGTTGCCGGTGTCCCAGGTGGCATCGTCGGTCCAGTTCTCGGCCCACGCCGCTTCGTCGAAACGCATGACGGCGTCGTTGTACGACTCCACCAGTTCGCGAATGGCCAGGCGGTCTTCGATGGGGCCTGTGCTGATCATGGTTGCTCCTTCTTGCTGCTCGGTGGTGGATGGTTACTTTGTCTGTTGCTTCGAACGGGCTCAATGGCCCGTGCGTTCGCGCGCCCACGTGCGTGCTGCCTCGGACGCCAGCCAGCGGATCGCGTTTTCGATGAGGCGGCGATACGCGGCGTCGTCGTACGCGAGCGGACTGTCGCCGACATCGGACACGACCACCGGTGCTTTGTAACAGGCGTTGGCCCATACCACCAGATCGCTGCCGGGTGGATGGCTCCAGCTGGCCTGCTCGTCGGGGGGCGCCAGCGGTGGCGGCGTGAAGTTTTCCTCCACGAAAGCGTACTCGCCGCGCAGCAGCGGCAGCACGTTGGCCTCGTAAGCGCTGGTTTTCAGGTACAGCTCGTCGGTGACCTCGAAGCCCTCGCCCAGACCCTCGAGCACCGGGTGGCTGCCCTGAGGCGCAAGATGGATCGTGGCGCTCTCCAGGGGACCATGACCGCCCCGATAGCCCGATCCGGGTACGGCCACACCGTCCAGCTCGCCGGCGCTGAGCATGAAGGACGAGCCGTGTATTTCCCGCCACAGGGGCCACAGGGGCCAGCTGACCGTGGCGTGATTCACCAGCAGCAGCCCCTTGCCGGTGTTCAGCAGGTTTTCAACGGCGCGCACGTAGCTTTCGGGCGGCACGCCGGTGTCGGCGGCGCCATCGTGGGTCAGACCCACGCCGGGGATGCCCGACATGTCGTAGAAGAACACCACGTCGTAAGGGTCGACATGCTCTGGCGCGAGAACAATCTGCGCGGCGGGCTGTTCCACGAGGGTGGTGGTGATGCCCTCCATGGCCTCGAACATGGCCAGAAACGAGTCGTGGGCGTAGTCGTGCCCTTTGCTGACGATGAGAACGTTGATAGTCATGATCAGTTCGGCTGCCCGCCGGCGACGTCGATGAACTGCCCGGTGATCCAGCCCGCTGCAGGCGACGCAAAGAACACCGCAGCGGCAGCACAGTCTTCCGGTGTGCCGGTGCGTCCCAGGGGAATCTGCTCTGCAAAGGACGCTTTCGCGTCCTCTTCGCTGATGTTCAGCGTGTTCACCAGCATGTCGGTCACCACAATCCCGGGGGCAATACAGTTCACGGTGATGCCGCGTGGCGCCAGTTCCACGGACAGCGTGCGGGTCATGCTGATCATGCCCATGTTGGCGGCGGAGTAAACGCCGAAGCCCGGTGAAGGTTTGTGCGCGGCAATGGAGATGATGCTGATGATGCGGCCGCCGTCCCGCATGCGCTTGGCCGCCTGCTGCGCGCCCCAGAACTTGGTTTTCATGTTGAGGTGCAGTTGCTCGTCGAACTTGTCGATGGAGATGTCTGGCAGCGAGTACATCTTGCCGTCGAGGTTGCCGCCGGCGTTGTTCACCATGATGTCGAGGCCACCGAACTCCTCCACCACGCGGTCCAGGGCTGCGGGTATCTGTTCCCAGTCCATCACGTCCGCCGACAGACCGAGGCTGCGGCAGCCTTTTGCTCTGATCTCCTCAGCCACGGCATCCACATCACCCTGGCGCCGGGCGAGCACGACCACGTCCGCCCCGCAATCGGCCAGGCCCAGCGCAATGCCGCGGCCGATGCCGCGTCCCCCGCCGGTGACCACGGCCACTTTGCCGTCGAGCCTGAAGTCTTCGTAGAGTCCCATGTTTGCTCCCTAACCCGTGATGCGTTCGTGTATTGGCCGTTCCGGACCCAGCGCCACCGGCTCGCCGACCCACGCGCCGAAGTTTTCCCCCGTTCTCCCGCTCGCCATCACGTCGATGAGCTGCTGGGCGATCTCCCCGGCTTGCATCACCGGCCCCAGCTCGGCCGGCAACTCGCCGTCCGGGAACAGGCCGCGCAGCATTGGCGTGTCCACGGCACCCATGCACAGACCGTTGACCTTGATGTCGTGCTCCGCGAGGGTTTTTGCCCAGGCGTCCGTGAAGCCGTTCAACGCCCATTTCGATGCGTTGTACAGATCCGTGTCGGGCTGGTTGGTACCGGCACTCTTGGCCGGCAGCACGTAGTAGGTGGACACGTTGACAATGTGACCGCCGCCGGCAGCTTTGAGCAGGGGCACGGCGGCGCGGCCCAGCAGCATGGCGCCTTTGAAGTTCGTGTCCATGATGAACGACCAGTCGTCGAGGGCCTGTTCCCAGGGACTGTCGACAGGAGTCCGGCGCCAGGTGCCCGCGTTGTTGACGATGACGCCCAGCGCACCCCGCGCGGCGGCGAGCTCGATGACGCGGTCGACGTCGGCCCGTGACGCCACGTCGGCCTGTACGCCTTCGAAGCTTGTGGCGTCTGTCACCGCCGGGTTCGTATCGAAGCCGATCACGGTGTATCCCTCGGCTGCCAGGCATTCGGCAAAAGCCCGACCCAGCCCCTGCGCCGCGCCGCTGACGATGGCGGAGCGGCCGCTCACGATGTGCTCTCCAGCCGCACGTGCTCCGCCAGCACGTAGCGCTGGGGCAGGGGTGGCTCGAGGGCCACCGGCCGCCCCACACAGAAGTTCATGCTCTGCGCGTTGCGCCCCGTCGGGCCCTCGCTCAGCAGCTCGATCAGCACGCGGGCATTGTCTTGCGCGCGCATCCACGAGGCCACTTCCTCCTCCGAGGGTTCGAAGTTGTGAAAGGAACGCAGCATGTAGCTGTCGGTAGCGCCCATGCAGAACTGGTTCACGCGCACGCCGTGCGGGGCCATGGCTTTTGCCCAGGCGTAGAGCAGGCCGTTCAGCGCCCACTTGCCGGCGTCGTACAGATCCATGGTATCGCCACCGCCGGTGGGGCGCGGCGAGTCTCCCCAGGGACAGCTTGCCAGGCGCGGACACACGCCCCATGGCGTGCCGCACGTAACCATGTGATCGGTGGCAACGTTGACAATCTCGCCGCCGGTCCCCTGGCGGATGAGAATCGGCATCACGGCGCGACCGAAGAGATAGTGGCCTTTCAGGTTGCTGCCGACGATGTGCTCGTAGTCGGCGAGGGACTTGTCCAGATCGTCTCCCGCCATGCTCGGGCCCCAGACACCGGCGTTGTTGATGAGAATGTCGAGCTGACCGAACGCGGCGTGGGTCTCGTCGACAAAGCCGCGCACGAAGCTGGCGTCGGCGACATCACCGCGGGCAGCACGGGCATCAACGCCCAGGGCTCGCAACGCATCGGGCACGGCTTCGATCTCTTCCCGCACATCGCAGACGGCGACGTTGACGCCCGCTTCGGCCAGCGCCTGCGCATAGGCGCGACCCAGACCCACGGCGGCGCCGGTGACAATGGCGGATCTGCCTTTCAGGTGTTCCAGGTGGTCGTTCGACATGAGCCTCTCCCTCCCCCGCGGCTCCATGAACGATCTCGACTCTACTGCATTTCTTTTGCAAACTGTACCGGGCTACAAAAAAGTGGTTGATGGGAGGAGGGACACGGCATGGCGGACGACGACAACCAGGTGGCGCAGCAGAAGCCGAGCCACACGAAGGAGACGATGCGCTGTCCGGTGCACCTCGAAGACGTGGACCTTTTCGGGCCCGGCGCTCAGGAGCACTGGTACGAGGCCTACGACATCCTGCACCGGGAATCTCCGGTGCACCGCATTCCCGGGAAGGGTTTTGCGCCGGGCACCGATGCCTTCGTGCTGTGCAAACATGACGACATCGCGGCGGTTGTGCGCGATCAGGAGCGTTTCCCGCTGCCCAGCACCATGGCCGTAAAGCAGCTCAAGGAAGCCGGTGGCGATCCTTTCGAGATACCCAACGTGAACGTCATGGTGGCGTCCATGACCACCCTTCGCCCCAACCCCGACATGTGGCGCAGCCACCGCCAGGAACTCACCGATCCATGGGTGGGTCCGGGAGCCAGCCGCAACGAAGCCATGGTGGAGCGCCTCACGCACGAACGCATCGACACGTGGCTCGATCGGGGCACGGTCGAATGGGTCTCGGAGTTTGCCCAGCCCCTGCCGCAGATGGTGATGGCCAACGTGCTGGGCTGGCCCATGGAAGACTTCAAGCTCTTGAAGTACTTCGGCGACGGCACCGTGATGCCCTTTGTTTACGGCGATGGCCTCAAGCACACCATGCCCGATGAGGACATGGCGAAGCAGTTCGAGGTGCTCACCGAGTTCAAGGCTTACACTGCTGAGCTGATCAAGGCCAAACGGGCCAACCCCCAGGAAGACATGATCAGCTTTCTCACGGAAGTGGAGTATTCACCGCTCGAGCGCAAGCTCACGGATCTCGAGATCAACGGCATTGTCTACGCCATGATCATCGGCGGCCTCGAGACCACGCAATACGCGCTGGCTGAGCAGGTGCAGCTGCTCATCGAGCAGCCGGACATCTGGCAGGCGTTGAAAGAAGATCGCAGCAAGATCCGTGCGTTCACCGAGGATGCGATGCGGCTGCGGGCGCCCACACAGGGGCTGTCCACGCGCATCACGGCTCGTGACGAGGTCTTCCACGGCGTGGAGGTACCTGCGGGATCTCTGCTGCATCTGCGCTGGGCCGCTGCCAATCTGGACCCGGACGAATGGGACTGCCCGCTGGATCTACGCCTCGACCGCAAGGCGGGCACGCGTCACCTCACCTTTTCGCAGGGTGCACGTGTGTGCCCGGGCGCGCACCTGTCGCGGCTGGAGCAGACCGTGGCCTGGCGGATCCTCCTGGAGCGTGTGGACGAGTTCAGCTATGGGGAGGGCAACGACTTCCTGCACCAGCCGGGCATCATGCTGGGGACGCTGGCGCTGCACCTGAACGTACGGGCAGCTTAACGGGCCAGTAACTCATCGGCGGCCGCGGTGGCTTCGGGGGAGAGGCTGCCGAGGCTGCGGGCGCGGCGGGCCAGCGCCTTCAGCGCAACCAGACGTGCGTCGTCCGGCACGGCGGGGGGCGCTCGTTCAGCGCCAGCCGGATCCCAGCGGGACGGGTCGGGATAAAACATGGCTTCGGCCATGGTTTCGCGCACCAGTGCAGGTACGTCCTCATCTTCCAGCAGATGGGTTGCCAGCTCGATGATGGCTGTCTCGTCGCGATGCCACACGACAATTTCCCTGACCCAGTCGGCCCGCACGGCGGTGTCGTAGGCGGGGTCTGTCAGCATCGCGCGCAGGAAACCGGTGGCGGCGGGTGTGCCGCTGGCAGCCGCTGCCGTTACCACGTCGTACAGCAGTGGATTGTCCGGGGCGGCGAAGCGCCGCCACAGCGCCACGGGCTCCGGGCCCGGCATCGCGGCGGCGGCGCGCACCAGCAGCTGCTGGCGATACGCGTCAGCCGCGAACACGGGATCATCGGCGAGGGCCAGCACAGCGTCATGCTGGGCAACGTTGTCGTTGACGAGGGCGGCCACCACAGCCGCCAGGCGCTGCTGCGCGAAGCTGCCGTACGCAGCCAGATCCGGGTCCAGGGCGTTGAGGAAGCCGGCTGAGTTGAGCTGCGTCAGGAGGCTGGCAGCGCCCCCGGGCTGCCCGGCGGCCTGCAGGCTCGCGGTCAGCAGGGTGTCAGGATCGGCGCTGGTCGCCAGGGGTTGTGCCGGCGCCGCGCGTGCCTCGCGGGTCAGCGTGCGCCATGCTGCAAGGTAGTCCCGCCAGATCGGATCGTCCGGAAGGATCTCGTCACCGCTGCCGGCGCCATCATCGTTCAT
>CAZYYJ010000046.1:0-40815 GCA_964651595.1 uncultured Pseudomonadales bacterium
GGAGGTATTTGAACCAGGGATTTCAAAAATCGAGGCGGTCCGAGACTACTATGGCTTTGGTAAGGCGGCGCGTCCGGTAGAGTAGGTTCTTTCCACCGATAGGCGAACGGCGGTTTCGGGTCGAAAACAGGCTGTCCAACGAGCAGAGCCCTTACAGCGCTGCCCCCTTCTCATTGGCACACTCTACGCGACACCTGCCCGTTGAGGCTTCGATGACCAGCACTTAAGTGGTGTGACGGCGGGAGAGACCGCAATCGGCCAAAAGCAGAAGTTGCTTGAGGCCAGAATCACTACCAGACACTAGCCCGCATTGTTTTTTCTAAGTACATACCATCATCCGGTTTTACGTCGAAAGCCTCATAGAATTCAGGCATGTTTCGTAGGACACCGTTTACTCTGTACTCAAACGGCGCGTGAGGACCTCGATTAACGAACTCACGTAGGAACGGCTCCCTCATCTTCAATCGATAAAACAGTGCGTAGCCAATGAAAAATCTCTGGTCTGGTGTAAACCCCGAGATGGAATCCGCGTCCGCGTATTTAGACAGCTTAAAGGCCCGATAGGCCATTCTGAGCCCAACAAGGTCAGCGATATTTTCACCGAGCGTCAGTCTGCCATTTACGTTTAACAGCGGCAGCGGTTGAAATCTATCGTACTGAGAGACAAGCATTTCTGTTGCTGTTCGAAAGTGTTCTAGCTCTGCGTCTGTCCACCACTCACCAAGCTGCCCATCACTCTTGAACTTCCGCCCTTGATCATCGAAACCGTGGCTAATCTCATGGCCGATCGTTGCACCAAGCGATCCATAGTTGTGTGCATGATCGCCGCTGAACATAGGCGGCTGCAGTAGTGCGACCCCTAATGTGAAAGTGTTTTCTGCAGGGCTGTATTGACCGTTAACATTCTGCGACTTTGTGCGTGATGGCATTGGCTCTGCGGGTCGACTTAGAGTGCTCATGAGCGTCAAATGATGAAAGCGGCGCACATTCATTAGGTTTTCAACCAATTGGTCGGGCTTTGTCACTAAATCAGTGTAGTCCCGTCGAAGATCTGGCTTCCCAATGTTTGCCTTCATTGTCCTCAGTTTTTCAAAGGCTTCTCTTTTTGTTGCGGCGCTTAGCCATCGAGCTTCTTCGATACTCTGGCGAAACGCTGTACGAACTTGATCAATCATTGCATGAGTGTATTTCGCTAATCGCTCCGAGTAGTGGACGCTAGCGTAACCGCGATCAATAAGGTCGGGGACTAAATCAGATACAAACTCAATGCCAAGTTGAGCTCGGGGCTTGGTTTCAGTTTGCCCGCGCAAAACAGTTTGATCAAAACGGAAGGCCTCTAATCGAACCGATCGCGATAAATAGGCGGCATACGTTTTTAGGACCCTCATTTTTAAGTAGTGTCGCCATGTTTCTATTGGCGTCTCGACAATGATCTGATTGAGGGCCTTGAAGTAATCCGGTTGGGCGAGAACCAACTGGTCTAACTTGGGTATGCCCGCGCTCTCTTTCCAGGTCGTTAGCTTGAAATTCGATAGTCTTTCGGCCGCATTGCTTAGATCAAATTTGTTGGAGGATAGTGTTTCCCAATCGCGGTTTTGTTCGGTAGTCCAATGGGCCGTTGCTAGACGTTTTTCGAGTTCGACTATTTGCGCTGTCGCCAGATCACCCTGCGGCCAGCCTGCAAGTTCAAACATCGTTTGGAGATGACTTCTGAAGGACGAGCGAATCGAGGCATGCTCCTCATTCGCAGAAAGGTAATAGTCCCGTCCCGGCAGTGTGATCCCCGATTGCAGCAGATACAGCCTTAGCCTCTTTGGATTATCTGCATCGTTGTAAACAAATGCCCTGAACAGACCTTCTATTCCAATTTGCGCCAATCCCCCAAAAAGAGATGGAAGTTCAGAATGCACCTCAAGCGCCTCAATACGACTAATCCATTGCTTTATTGGCGACAAGCCCAAGGCTTCAATAGCCTGAACATCTACAAAACTGGCATAGAGGTTGTTAACAACTGCGTCGTCTAGATTGTCGCATTGATGCTCGTCATCGCACGCATTCTCGATAATTGCGCGAATCTGTTCTTGCGTGCGTTCGTACTGAGTTAACCAGGTACCTATTGCCGATCGATTCTGTGGAATCTGGTTTGACGTTATCCAAGGACCGTTTACGTATTGGTAGAAATCATCCTGAGGCCGCGTTGACTTCGATAACTCGTTCGGACTGAAAGCCAAATTGACTTCTACAGTTGCTTGCTCAGCCAAAGTGTTTTCTTGCGCAACTAGGAAGGCTGCAGACACCACAAACACACTCAGGAACGTCTTGGTCATTACTTAGTCGTTGAACGGAAGCAAGAGTGCTACATATTTAGCACTTTGAGAGCTGGTTTCAAGGGCAATGCTTAGCGTCAGGGTTGGATCGTCAGCAGATTTTTTTTCTGAATCTCATGTTGTCCGCTTGCGGGCAGGAACGGCCACTCGCACACTCAGATGCTAATCATCCTGCATACAATGAAAGCGCTGCTATCGAAGGTACATTTTGCTCAACCATCATGCGCGGTGTTTTTCGCGTGTTCGGTGAAGCTGCGTGAAACAACCAAGGGTCAAAGAGGAGAACATCACCCGCGCTTCCCGTGAATTCGAAGTACTCATTGCGAAAGTCATGCCCTCGGGCGTCAAGCGTCTTCCGAACTTTTGACGAGTTTCCGGCGTTACCATCGCGCTTCTCAAGCGTCAGCTCGTGCACAACTTGATGTGAGCCAGGGGACAACAGAGTAGCACCGCCGCCTGATTCCATATCCTTTAGAAGTCCAAGCATTTTCACGCCAAATCGGAGCCCGAGATTGCCGCGAGCAGGATAGTCTATGTGCCAGCCTTTATTGGGAACCTTCCAGGGACCAATACGCGGGAAGGTCACTAGCGGCCCACCCCACTTGTCAGGTCGACCCCAAGGTCTTTCGCCAAGAATCTCCTCGATTGCTTGCATGACGAGGTCGGGGGCTGTCAGCTCAAACGCCCCGCATCCGCGTAACGCAGATAAACCACGCGGGTCTTCTATCGTCCACGTCGAAGTATCAGAGGATCGTATTCCATGGAGTTTGTTCAGCAATACCCAAATCTCTTTCTCCGCCGATTCACATACCGATGGCTCTAACGCGCCACGCAAAACGACGAATCCGTTTGTGTTGTAGTCGATCAGATCAACAAGTCCAGATTGTTCTTTCATTTCCGTCTCCAAAAAAAACGCCCCGCGTCAAAGACCTCCGATCAGATGATTGGAAGTGTCTGACGCGGGGCGTCCCCGCGGTCAATTTGTCGCCTTTGGACGACTGACCTCAGAAATGTATCAGTTGTTAGTTAGTCGGTAAACGTAACCACTAGGGGCTCCTTTCGGTCGGATGCGGACTTTCGCATGGCTATCTGTTACGCTCTCCGCTCGAAATGAAGAAAAATATTTGTGCGCTGCTCGTGATCGATATGCAGCAAGTGGCCTTTGACGGCAAGATCACACCTCCTTTTCCCAACGCTTCTCAACTACTCGATAAAATCACGAACCTGATTGAGATTTGTCGGGGTGAAAAAATACCCATCATCTACATACAAACTTGCAATCCAATTCCCGGAGAGCCTTACTCGAAAGAAGCTCACGGTTGGGAGATTCACGAACGGATCGCCCCACAAGATGAGGACGTTGTCGTATTTAAGGAAAACTCCAGTAGCTTTGATGGTTCTGACCTGCATAAGGTGTTGAGCGACTTAGCTGTTGAAAGCCTGATAATGTGTGGCGGCTGGAGCGAGTTTTGTGTCGCTTCATCCGTCAAAGATGCCCTAAGTCATTCGTATCAAGTTTGCTTAGCGGCAGATGGACATAGCACGGTTAGTGATGACGAAGAAAAAAGTAGAGTAATCATCGCCAGACAGAACGCAGTGTTTGCCGAGTTAGGTGCTAGTGTTGTCGAGATTAGTAACTTGCATGACCATCTAATCGCCCAGAAGCTAGTCTAACGACGAACGTCGCTGGGTCGGAAAGAAACGTTCACCAACGGTATTCTCCAAGTCGGCTATCGGCCAGGAGCAGGCGAGAGAAAAGTTGCCTAATATCTTCACGTTTAGCGACATTTGGGATGAAAAATGGAAGTAATCGGCGCTGGGCTTTCGCGAACAGGGACGATGTCGACTCAAGCGGCGCTGCAGCTTCTCGGCTACCCCTGCTACCACATGGCTGAGGTTGCACGCTCAGAACGTCATCTCGGTGCCTGGGGTTCGTATCTCTCAGGCGAGTCGAATATGGATTGGTCTGAGTTGTTTTCCTCCTTTCTTGCTTGTGTGGATACACCTTGTTGCCTTTTCTATCGTGAAATGTTGAAAGCCTTTCCCGATGCAAAAGTGCTATTGAACTTACGCGATCCTGAAAACTGGTATGACAGCTTGGTTTCGCTGGCTGAGGCGCTAGAGGAATTTAGGGCACGATCAGAAGAAAACCCAAAACTAGCCGCGTTTTTGGATGTAACCGACATGGTAGGGCTTCGACTAACGAACGGAGATTTCAGCAAGGAAAACTGTATTGAAGCATTTCATCGTCACAACAATGATGTCCAAAATCATGTACCCAGTAGCCGCCTTTTAGTATTCAAAGTACAAGATGGCTGGGAGCCACTCTGCGAGTTTCTTGATAAGGAAATACCCGAGACCCCATTTCCACACCTCAACGAAGGAAGGGAAACCATTCACCAAATCGTCAGCGAAAACCTGTTGGGCAACAAATGCTGAATGCCCTTGGGTCGAAAGCTGCCAGTCGACGGGCCGACTATTCTACAGTGCAATCATGTACCTGGCTGGCACAGTCTCTACGCGACACCTGTCCGTAGAGACGTCACCGACCAGCGCTGAAGTGGAGTGGCGGCAGGAGAGACCGCTATCGTTACCTTTCAAATTGAAATCGTGTATCCGTCACGTGCGCATTCTTCCGGCACTCTGTCGACTTGTTCGAGCATATTGCGTGACATGTGCGTCAGGACGATCCGTTTTGCGTCTAGTTTCTCGATGTCTGGATAGTTGAGATGCCACGGCACAGCCTTGTCATAGAAGTAACTCTCAGCAACGAGCAAGTCGACACCGTTCACAAGCTGTGAAAGCTCATCCGTCAGTTCGCCGTCCCCGGTGTACGCTATTCGTACTTCTCCTGCTTGAATTCGTACGGCAATGGGGTTCGTTTCTCGCGTATGGCGCGCTTCAACGCTGTCGATTGTGAGATCGGCAACCTCCATTGTGGCACCCGGGGAGATCTCTCTGTAAAGCAATTCGAACTTCGGCTCCATGACGCCACTTCCGGGAAATAGCGTGTCCTGTAAACGCTGAAGGTGTTCTCTCGTACCCTGAGGACCAACAATCGTTAGTTTGTTTGAACGCTTAGAACCTAGCATCGCATCAAGGAGTAGAAAGGGCACGCCACCACAGTGGTCGCCATGTAGATGGGTCAGCAATATGAGATCGATCGAGTTTGGATCGATCTCTTCTCGTCGCAAGCCGATTAGCGATGAAGCGCCAAAATCGATAGCAAATTTGCATCCCTTTCCTTCAACCAGGATACAAGTTTGTAGACGGCCGCCGCTGCCAAATGCGTCGCCAGTCCCTATGAAAGTTACTTTCATCTTCTTTCTTTCCAAGGAATTGGTAGCCCCGGCAGGAATCGAACCTGCATCTACCGCTTAGGAGGCGGTCGTTCTATCCGTTGAACTACGAGGCCGTTGAGCTGCGAGAAGATCCAGTGCGCTGCGTAACCTACTCGCTTTCATCGTCACGATAAAGCGCCACCTCCACCAGACACGTGTTGGCGCTGGGTCCCTGGGCAAGACTGGATGTACCGATATCGGGCGTCAGCACATTGGGATTCCCGCCCAGCTCCAGCGAACCCGCCGTCGATGCGTCCTCTGGCGCAAACCACGATCCGGTTGGCAACGTCACCACATCATTTCGCATACGGTCGTCGAGATGTGCCACCGCCAGCGTAGCTCCTCGGTCGTTGAACACCCGCACGCGGTCCCCCTCTTCCACACCACGCGCTGACGCAGCCGCAGGATGCATACGCAACACCTCGTGCCCATCCACCTTGCCCGCACGCACATGGTCGCTGTGATCGAGCTGACTGTGCAGCTTACGATCAGGTTGCGGCGATAAAAGGGCCAGCGGAAATCGTTCCGCTCCCGCCCCACCGAGACGCTCCATGGGTTCCAACCAGGTCGGATGTGGCGGGCAACTGTCGTAAGCAAAATCTGCAATGGTCTGCGAGTAGATTTCGATGCGGCCGGAGGGTGTCTTCAGCGGGTGTTTTTCGGGGTCGTCACGAAAACCGGACAGCCACCCTTCCCGCACTGCACCTTCGGGAATGCGATACTGCTTCGCGGCCCAGAATTCGTCGAAGGCCGGCAGCTCAAAACCCTCGGTGCTGGCCCGCTCGGCCGAACGAGTCCACATATAGGCCAGCCACTCCCGCTCGGTGCGACCTTCGCTGAATGCGTCGCCCAGGCCGCAGCACTCTGCCAGGCCGCGGAATATCTCATGGTCGGACCGCGCGTCATGCTGAGGCGGCAGGGCTTTTTCCATGACATGCGCATAAGGGTCATGGCTCGACGCACAGATATCTTCGCGTTCAAGTTGCGTGGTAGCGGGAAACACGATGTCCGCCCACTGGGCAACCGGCGTCCACCAGGGCTCGTTAACAATCACGGTGTCCGGACGCCGCCACGCACGTACCAGGCGATTGAGATCCTGATGGTGGTGAAACGGGTTGCCGCCAGCCCAGTAAACGAGACGAATGTCCGGGTACTCGATGGTGCGCCCGTCGTAGTCCACACGCTGGCCCGGGTTCAGCAACATGTCAGCGATGCGGGCCACCGGAATGGCAAACCGGGTGGGGTTCATGCCTTTGCTCAAGGTCGCCCAGTTGAACCGGCGCCAGTTGCTGCCCACAAATCCTTCCGCGCCGTAGCCGAAGCCGAAGCCACCCCCGGGAAGACCAACATAGCCGAGCATGGCCGCGAGGGTTACCAGCATCCAGTAGGGCTGCTCGCCGTACTGTGCCCGCTGCAGAGACCAGGCTGCTGTGAGGAACGTTCTCCTCCCCGCCATCTGTCGAGCCAGACGCACAATCGCGTCGGCGGGTACATCGGCAATGTGTTCAGCCCACTGCGGTGTTTTCGCCTGGCCATCCTGCTTACCGAGCAGGTATGTCTGAAACTGTTCGTAGCCCACGGTATGGCTATCCAGGAAGCTGCGATCCAGCAGATCTTCCGTTTCCAGAACGTAGGCAAGCCCCAGCATCAACGCTACGTCGGTACCCGGGCGCGGTGACAGGCACTCACAAGGCAGCCAGGGGGGCATGTCACCGGCCACGGGTGACACGTTGACGAACGCGACACCAGCATCTGCTGCTGCGCGCAGGCCGGGGCCGGACTGATGCTCGGTAATGCCACCATAGGCCACCTGGGTGTTGCGCAACGGCAGGCCGCCAAACGCAACCATCAGTTCCGCGCCCTCAGCGATGTCGTCCCAGGTGGTCTGCTCCAGCTCCATTTCGTGCCAGGGCTTCACCACGTGGGGCAGAATCACCTGCGCGGCCGCGGTGCTGTAGCTGTTCATCGCCCGCGTGCTGCCACCAATCAGATTGATGAAGCGATGCAGGTTACTCTGCGCGTGGTTGAACCGGCCGGCACTCGCCCAGCCGTAGGAGCCCGCAAAAATACTGGTATTGCCATGGTCGCGTGCCACGCGTTGAAGTTCCTCTGCGGCGAGCTCCAGCGCTTCGTCCCAGGGCACCGTGACAAACTCGTCCGCCCCGCGACGCTCTCTCCCCCGATCAGGCTTTTCGAGCCAACCCCTGCGAATGCTGGGTTCTCTCACCCGCAGCGGATGCTGCACACCGTCCAGCAGTGCCTGTCCGATGGGAGATGGATCCGGATCCTGCGCCACATCGTGCACCGCAACGAGGCGACCGTTCTGCACCTCGACGTCGTACACACCCCACTGCGTTGCCGTACGGAAGGTTTTCAATTCAGGGCGTGTACCAGATTGGTGACGTGTAAGCCCGATCCTGCAACGTGCGGGGCACACCTGGCGGCAGCCGGAAGCCGAAGTAGGCGGCGTCATAGGTGGTCCACCGGGGCTTTTCAATTTCCAGCACACGCGCGTAGTAGAACGCCGGTTGCACGGGGTCGAAGTCCGGGTCAGTCCAAACGGTGGAAAGCTGAGCAGCACCCACGCTGTTCTCGAAGGTGGCTTGCGCCACATCTACCGTGCTTTTCAGCCGGGGCAACTTCCCCGACCGGTCCCGTTTACGCCCGTCAGACCAAGCCACGTCATAGACCTTTTCGCCGAAAGAGCCGTCCGGGTTTACCCACCCTTTGATCACCTGTACGCGATCGAGGTTTGCGCCGTCCGGGTCTTTGGCGGCCACGAGAAGAAAGCGCGGCGCCCGGCCATCGGGTGCCGCGGAGAGATCCCCTCCCATGGGTACCCCACCCCCGTAGGCAACGTCGAGATAGCCAGGCCGCAGATGATCGTTGTCCTGGTACTCCCAGCCGCCGAAGAAACGCACCTGTATGCGCGATCCGGTGGTGGCGTAAACCTCACGGCGCTGGAAGGCATCGAAAATCGCCTCACGCGTGTTTTCTTTAGCCCACACCGCCGCATACCCCGATGCGACGATACGCCAGTTCTCCCACAGCGCATTGGCCGCCATGGCGTTCTGCGTGCGTTCCAGCCCCGGCTCCGATTCCGGGAACTTGCCCCAGAAATTGTCTTCCTCCGTTGTAGAGAAGGTGTTGTGACCATCGGTGCTGCCGATCATGCCGAATTTGTATGGGTTGGCACCCAGTTCCTTCTCGTACTTCAGCCCCAGTTGCAGCGCACCACGCGCGTACTCGTGGCGAAGCATCCAGTCTTCTTTCATCTGGGTACGGCCGATGTTGTCCCAGTCCCAGTTTTCGTAGTCGGCGAACTCATCGTCGGGAGACAGAAACGGATGCGCCTCGCCGTCACCCTTTACCTGCGTCACTTCGGCTACGGGCTCGTAGCGGGCGCGCAGCTCCGCATAAGCCCTGGTCAGCGGTTTTCCGTCCACGGTCTTGTCGGGAAACATCATGCCGTTAGACAGATTGCCGTTGTGCGGTATTGCCAGAACCGCCCCTCCGGTCTGCTCCTCGTAGCGTTGCAGCGCTTTCCACAGGTCCACAGGATCCAGACTGTCCTGGCCCGAGAAAGGCGGCAGCTGTGCCGCTTTGTCAGCGCTGTCCCGGTAAATCACCACGCGATGCAGGTTGTTGCCTGTGATCATGGCGGTCCATTCGTAGCCGGTGAACGCCGTGAACACGCCAGGCTGGTTGTACTCGTCTGCGGTTTGCGCCACGTCTTCCCAGATCGTCAGACGGGTGGCCTCGGGGAACGGGTAGTTGTTCTCGGGGTCTGCCATGCTGGCCGTGAAGGCCCCGATCAGCGCCGCCGGGTTTCCTTCTGCAAGATAACCCGCCCACTGTTTCCCTGCTGCGGTGTCGGTAACCAGAGGGTCACCGACGTTGAAGCGGTAGTATCCGCCCAGGTACTCAGCGTGATCCGACACCACCAGAAAATCGAGCGGTCGCCGCAGCTGCACCCGCATACCGTTGTGCGCCATGATCGCCTGGCCGCGCGCAAAGCGGTAGGCGTCGGCCGGTGTGAGGTTCATGTTGCCCAGCGAATAGGCATCCGCTGAGTTACGTGTGTGCAGGTGCGTGTCGCCCCAGTAGAGGTTCTGCGGGTAGTTCTTGTCGAGGAAGCGCGTGTAGGGCGCCTTGTCGTCCGCCGCCGCCCAGGAGACACCCGCCATGCTCGACGCAAGCGCCACAAAGGCAACCGCCAGGCGTTGTGCAATCATCATCCTAGTTCCCCATGCGATAGCGTTCCGGTACGTCGAAGCCGAAGATGCGCGCGCTGTTCAGCCCCAGAACCTGCGCTCGCTCTTCGTCGTTGAGGCCACCCATGGTGCGCTCGATCGCCTGTGCGGAGTGTGGCCACGTTCCCTCGTGGTGCGGGAAATCGTTGGCCCACAGAAAGTTGTCTACCAGACCGTGTTCCCGCGCGAGATCGAGACCTGGCTTGTCTTCCTGGAAGCTTGCGAAACCGTTCTGCCGGAAGTATTCACTGGGCAGATACTTCAGCTTCGGACGCACCCACATGTGGTGTTTTTTATAGGCTTCATCCAGGGCGGACAGCGCCCAGGCCACCCAGCCAATGCCCGCTTCGATGCTGCCAAAGCGCAGCTGCGGGTAGCGGTCGAGCACGCCGGACGCACAGAGATTTGCGATGGGCTCCATCGTCGGCGCGAGCGAGTGCACGGCATAGTTGATCACGGCGCCACCGTTGCCGCGCGATGTGCGCGGGTCGCGCCCCGTGGAGACGTGAAACGTCATGGGCAGATTCACGTCCTGTATGCACGCCCAGAGCGGGTCGAACTCGGGCAGATTGTAGTTCGGGTCTTCGTGATTGGGCGGTCCCCAGGTGGGCTTGCAGGGAAGTGACAAGCCTCTGAACCCGAGTTTTGCGCACCGCTGCACTTCGGCAATGGCACCGTCGATGTCTCCGGGCGCTATGCACGCCATGGGTGCCAGGCGATCGTTGTAGGGGCCAAACTCTTCCCACGCCCATTCGTTCCACGCACGGCACATGAGCTGGCTGAACTGCGCATCGGGCGTGGCCCAGATGGTGAGACCGAGGTTGGGAAACAGTATCTCCGCGTCCACACCGTCCAGCGCAAGATCGCTGATGCGCGCCTCCGGCGACCGGCCTGAGGCGTTGCGCAGGGCATCTTCCCCTTCCATCTTGATGTTGCGAATGCGCACGGGGCGGAAACCTTCGGTCTTCTGAAACTGCGTCCCTTTGTCGTCTACCGTCACACCGGGCAGGCGCGGCCACAGTTCCTCTGGCAGGCGTTTCTTCCACAGGTCCTTAGGCTCCTGCACGTGCCCGTCGGCAGATACCATGAAGTATTTGTTGGGTGCATTCGGGTAGGGGCTTCGTGCCCAGCCGTCGCTGACCTTGTCAGTCTGCAGGCGCCAGGCGTTGTTCTCGTCCGGCGTGGGTATGGCTTCGCTCATGGTCTCTCCCCTCCGTCATAGCGAACGGGAAGAGCATAGCGGTTCAGGTGCCCAGGCGGTAGCGCAGCTTCACCACCAGCTGCTCACCCACCGGATCATCGTAGGCATTGGTCAGCAACTCATTGAAACCGGCGCCTGCGGTATCGTCCTCACCGTTCAGCGTGTACACCACAAAGAGCTCCGACAGCGGCGCCAGCTCCCACCGATAGCGCAACTGCAGATTCACCCGCGATATCGAAAAATCGTCCGGTTCGGGGTTGGGGTCAGCCACCTGCACAAGGTCTCCCGTACGATCCGGCACCACGTAAAAGTCGCGCTCTTCAGCCTTGATGCCCACCCACTGCGCAGCAAAGCGCAGCTGCTGCTTGGCAGTGATGAAGTAGTCGAAGTTCACGCGCGGGCGCCACTCGCGCGTGGTGAACGT
Source organism: uncultured Pseudomonadales bacterium (assembly GCA_964651595.1). Taxonomy (GTDB): domain Bacteria; phylum Pseudomonadota; class Gammaproteobacteria; order Pseudomonadales; family Azotimanducaceae; genus UBA4421. The sequence continues at coordinate 11,547 of CAZYYJ010000046.1, forward strand.
GGCGAAGTCGCGATCACCCTGCCACAAGAGCCAGCCGTCACGCTCGCGGTACTGGGCCGTGGCGCCGATATTGATCTGATCCACGGGGCGCCAAACCACCCCCAGTTGTCCCTGCACGCGGTTACCTGCCAGCGACTCACCGTCATGGTTGAAGCCAACCCGATAGCTGAACCGCTTGGACGAGTCGGTACGGTACTCGAAGCTCGAACCATGTCGCTCTTCGATGAGAAACACGCCGTTGTCCCGGCTGTCACGGTCTTCGTGGCGACCGGGAAACCAGCCGAAGAACATGCGCACGCTGTCGCGGTTGTTGAGGTCGACACCGATGCGCGTACCAACGCCTTTGCGCGTTCGATAGCCGTCGCCGTTCATCTCATAGTCGCCGAAAGAGCTCACGCTGAGCTTGCGGGCCCAGTCGAGGCCGGAAGCCGTGTAGTTCACATCCAGACGCACGCGGCTTGCATCGTTTCGCCGCAAGAAACCGAGGTCGTTGATGTCCAGACCGTCGTCATAATGCGACAAACCCAGCTCGTAGCGCAGTCCCTGGCGTGGGTTGTACACCACATCCACAAAGCCACCGGCACCCGTTCCTTCGTCATCGATGTCCGAGCGCAGAAACTGCCCGTCCACCTTCACGTCACCACCAGCAGAAAAGTAGTGGTAATCGAGCCCGTGCACCTGTGCAGCCTGTTCCGGATGAGTGGCCAGCGTGGAGATGGTGCCCAGGGCGCGATAGGCGCCCGAACGGGCTTTGTTCTCGTAGAGAAACCTCGCCACCCCGTAGTCGCTGCCGTCCTGGTGGTAGTTGGTGGAGCCCACATCGAACTTCACTTCGTCCTCTGCGGCGGCCAGCAGGCCGTAGCGCATGGGACCGATCTGCCCAACGGTTTTCAGGGCGCCAAGCAGCTCTGTGGGCTGGCCCAGCTCGCGGTCGGGCACTTCCACGTCGTCCGGCACGTCCGGAGCCCGCGGCGCGCCGCCGATGCGCCGGGTGTTCAGCACCGTGGTGGGGTCGCCATCGTCGTCAGCCCGCGGGGTGGCCACAAAAACCTCAGTGCCTTCCAGAAAAAACAGCCGCTTTTCCGGAAAGAAGTTCTCAAACGCACTGAGATTCACAATGACATCGTCACTCTCCACATTGCCGAAGTCAGGATTCAACGTGGCTGTCATCTGAAAATTGGTGGACGGACGCCAGAAGAAATCGGTGCCTACCTTGCTTTGCGTGAAGTCTTCCACCTCATCCTGCGTTACCGACGCGTAGGGAAACAGCGACCACTGTTGCTGCGGATTCACATCGTCCAGCACCAGCGGCTGCAGCGCCGACATGAAGCGCGGCTGCGTAAACGGCAAAGCAGGCACCGCCCAGCGCTCGTCCAGATAGGCCACCTTCCGTGAAACGTAGGCGTTGAGCGTACGCTGCCCCGCTTCTTTGGGCATGGCCACCTGCGACCAGGGCAGCAGTATCTCGGCGTTCCAGCCCTTCTCCGTTACCGCTGTTTCGCCATACCACGCGCCGTCCCAATCGCGGCTGAACTGTCTCTCCGGCAGCACCGTGCCGTCCACCTGATTGCCGCCGAGGGCCAGATTTACCCAGTAACCGTACCGCCCCTCTCCGGAGGTATCGATGGTGACGCCCACGTTGTCGCGATTCAGGCGCCCGTCGTCACGGCCTGAATACCAGGTGACCAGCGTCGAAGACGGCTGTTCCATCTCGAAAGACGCGTACAAACCCCGTTCCGTATAGAACATGCGAACAATTGTCTGATGGCGCGGGCCAGCCCCGGTGTCGGGATCTACCACCCGAAAGCTGTCCACTCCCGGAAGATTGCGCCAGACGGCCTCGTCCAGACGACCGTCGATGGTCACGTCCAGTGACGCTTCGTCGTAGCGCGCCAGGGTGATCGGGTTGTCCGGGTCGATGTCCAGCAGCAGCTGCGTGGGCGGGCTTCCGGGGTCGGACTGAAGAGGCAGGTCGGGGATGGGAGACTGGGGGCTGGGAGGTAGAACGCTCGGCTCGATGGAGCTTGCGGGCGGCGCAGTTGCCTGCGCGAGCAGAATGGGCTCATGGGCCGGTGGCCGCCAGACACCGGCATCCCGTTTCAACCGGTTCAGCTTGTAGCCCGGCGGCGCCTCTTCGATCAGCGACCGCGGCTCTTCCCGCATGCGGGGTGCATTTTCGTCCGGCGCGGCATCGGGCAGCGGTTCCGGTGTGTATTCGTAGTCGTCGCTCAGCAGCGCATCTATGGCTGCCTCATCCAGAGGCTCAAGCTCGCTGCCGTAGTCGGAGAATCCGGTGTCCAGGGCATCAACATCATCCTGCACCCACAACCAGGCGCTGCTGAAACCGGCCGCCTGCGCCGCACGGAGCTGTCGGTTCGCACTGTCACGCGAGCTGAATGGCCCCGCCGCCACACGGTAAAAATACCCCTTGGCAGTAGCGGCCCCTACCGCCCGCATCGCCATGGCAAGCTCAGCGCTCAGCCTGGAGGCTTCCCGTTCGGCATCTTGTTGATCCGTGTAGCTGGCAACGGACACCCAGAACTGATCATCGGCCTGCGCCGGCAGGCTGGCGAAGGCGAGCATCAGGGTGATCAGCGCCGGGCTGACTCTGGCGGCGAGCGTGTTCCGCATGCTGGACAGTGTTTCGGGGAGCTTCAAAGACCCGCTAGTCTAACAAACTGTCTTTCACGACGTGAACAGGATCATGATCCCCGCAGCCACGGCAGAGCCGATAACGCCTGCGACGTTGGGGCCCATCGCGTGCATGAGCAGAAAATTCTGCGGGTTTGCCTCCAGCCCCACCCGGTTGGCCACCCGCGCCGCCATGGGCACGGCAGAAACGCCGGCCGCGCCAATCAGCGGGTTGATGGGCTCGCGGGTAAGCGCGTTCATCAGCTTGGCCATGAGCACCCCGCTGGCTGTGCCGATGGCAAACGCCACCATACCCAGAACCAGAATGCCGAGCGTGCTGGCCGAGAGAAACACGTCCGCCTGAAGTTTCGAGCCCACCGCAAGGCCCAGAAAGATGGTGACAATGTTGATGAGTGCGTTCTGCGTCGTTTCCGACAACCGGTCCACCACCCCGCATTCACGCATGAGATTGCCGAAAGCGAACATGCCAAGCAGCGGGGCCGCGGACGGCAGCAGCAGGGCAACCAGCAGCAGCAACAGCAACGGAAAAATGATCTTCTCCAGCCTGGACACTTCCCGCAGCTGCTCCATCTTTATGGCTCGCTCGGCGGGCGTCGTCAGCGCGCGCATGATCGGCGGCTGGATAATGGGCACAAGGGCCATGTAGGAGTACGCCGCCACGGCAATGGCGCCCAAGAGATCAGGCGCCAGTTGGCCGGCCACGTAAATGGCGGTAGGTCCGTCTGCACCGCCGATGATGCCGATGGCAGCAGCTTCCCGCAGGCTGAAGTCCATGAGCCCCATGCTCGTGAGACCCAGCGCACCCAGCAGCGTGGCAAAAATTCCAAACTGGGCCGCCGCCCCCAGAAACAGCGTCTTCGGATTGGCCAGCAGCGGACCGAAATCGGTCATGGCGCCCACACCCATGAAGATGATGAGAGGAAACGCACCGGTTTCGATGCCCACGGTATAGACGAGATACAACAGGCCGTCGCCGCTGGCGATCTCCACGCCGGGGATATTGCTCAGGATGCCGCCGAAACCGATGGTGACCAGCAGCAGCGGTTCGAATTTGCGGGCAATGGCGAGATACAGCAGGCCCAGCCCCACTCCAATCATGATCAGCTGACCGGGGGTTATCTGGTACAGGCCCGAGGCCCGCCACAGCTCAGTGAGCATCTCCACCGTATCAGCCGATCGTCAGGAGCGTGTCGCCCACAGCCACTGCATCGCCTTCGCGAACGGCAACGCTGCCGATGGTGCCGGCGCTGGGCGCAGACACTTCCGTTTCCATTTTCATGGCTTCCAGCACCAGCACGGTTTCACCTTCGGCCACCTGCTGGCCCGGAGAAACCAGTACCTTGAACACGTTACCGGCAAGCGGCGCCGGCAGAGACTGACCGGCACCCCCGGCTGGTGCCGCCGATGCGGGCGAAGCAGCAGCAACCGGCGCGGCGCTGACGCTGGTGGCACCGCCTTCGCTCACCTCCACTACGTACGGATGGCCATCCACTTTCACGGTGTACACGGCGGGGCCGCTGGGCGGGGCAGGCGCCGGTGCTGGTGCCGTCGCCATCGCCTCGCCTGGCGGCGGCTCGAAAGCGTCGGGATTACCACGGTTTTCCAGAAACTTCAGGCCCACCTGCGCAAACAGTGCATAGGTAAGCACATCGTCCACGGGCTCGTCGGCCAGCTGGAAGCCTTTGTCACCGGCCAGCTGCGTTAACTCGCCTATCAACCGCTCCAGCTCGGGGTCGATCAGATCCGCCGGGCGGCACGTGACAGGCTCGCCCCCTTCCAGCACCCGGGCCTGCAGATCGCTGTCTACCGGCGCAATGGTGGCGCCGTATTCGCCTTTCAGCACGCCCGCGGTTTCGCGGGTGATGGTTTTGTAACGCTCACCCATGAGCACATTGATGACCGCCTGAGTGCCGACAATCTGTGAGGTGGGCGTGACCAGGGGAATAAACCCCAGCTCTTCTCTCACCCGGGGAATCTCTTCCAGCACGTCGTCAAGGCGGTCGGTGGCCTGCTGCTCACGCAGCTGGTTTTCCAGGTTGGTGAGCATGCCCCCGGGCACCTGCGCCACCAGGATGCGGCTGTCCACCCCGCGCAGGCTGCCTTCGAATTGCGCGTATTTCTTGCGCACCTGGCGAAAGTAGGCGGATATCTCTTCCAGCAGGGTGAGATCGAGGCCCGTGTCGCGTTCAGACTCCTGAAGGATCGCGACGAGCGATTCCGACGCGCTGTGGCCGTACGTCATGCTCATCGAAGAGATGGCGGTGTCGACGTTGTCGATACCGGCCTCGATTGCCTTCAGATACGTTGCCGTGGACATGCCGGTCGTGGCATGGCACTGCATGTGCACGGGGATCGACAGACTCGCCTTCAAGCGCGACACCAGCTCGAAACAGACGTACGGCTTGAGCAGGCCAGCCATGTCCTTGATGGCCACGCTATGCGCCCCCATGTCTTCGATCTGCTTCGCCAGATCCACCCACAGATCTATCGTGTGCAGCGGGCTCACGGTGTAGCTGATGGTGCCCTGGGCGTGTTTGTCCACGGCCAGCGTTGCCTTGATGGCGGTCTCGAGATTGCGCATGTCGTTCATCGCATCGAAGATGCGGAACACGTCCACACCGTTCACCGCTGCGCGCTCGACAAATTTCTGCACCACGTCGTCGGCGTAGTGCCGGTACCCGAGGATGTTCTGTCCCCGGAACAGCATCTGCTGCGGCGTGTTGGGCATGGCTGCCTTGAGCAGGCGGATGCGCTCCCAGGGATCCTCGCCCAGGTAGCGTATGCACGCGTCGAACGTTGCGCCGCCCCAGCTCTCCATGGACCAGAAGCCCACCTGATCGAGCTTGGGCGCGATGGGCAGCATGTCCTCGATGCGCATGCGCGTGGCAAGCAGGCCCTGATGCGCGTCGCGCAGCACAAGCTCGGTGATACCCAGCTTACTCATCGGATGCCCCCTGTTGACGACGATGCTGCGCAAGCGCCGCAGTGATGGCCGCAACATGCGCCTTCGGCACCGCAGGTGCGGGCGTGGTCTCTGCTGGCGCAAAGCGCTGCACGAGCTTCGACATAGCGAGCATGGCAAACACCAGCAGGGTCAGAAATGAGAACACGGTTCCCATACCAACCAGCATCAACTGCACTCCGGATGCGAGCAGTTCCGACATAACGGTCCACGGAAGTTACGAAGAGCGGGATTATAACGGCTAGGCCCTGTGGCGTCCGCTCAGGTCCTGGCCTGCAGCGCCACATAGCCGCCGAGAATTACCGCGGCACCCCCCACCCATACCGCCCAACCGGGCAACTCTCCCCAGAACAGCCAGCCCGCCAGCGTTATCCAGAGCAACGCCGTGTATTCGAACGGTGCCACAGTACCGGCGGCAGCATATTTGTACGCCAGCGCAGCGAAGCCGTGGGCAATCACGCTGCCTAAACCCGCCACGGCAAACAACGCCCAGTCCCATCCCTGCGGCTGACTCCACTGCCCCACAGTCAGCGCTGCCGCCAGCAGCAGCGCCACAGGATAGGTATAGAACGTCAGCACCGGCGTCGATACCTGCCCCGCGAGACGTCGGTTGGAAAGCGACAGCAACGCCCAGCAGACAGCGCTGCCGAGGATGGCCCACACCGCCGGGTGCACTTCCAGACCCGCAGGTTGAATCACGAACACCACACCGGCGAAGCCGATCAGCACCCCGACAAGCCGCGCTGCGCCTATCGGCTCCCCGAGGAGCGGCTTGGCGAGTAGCACGATCAGTACCGGACCGATGTAAGCGAGCATCAAGGCCGTAACCAGCGGCACGTAACCGAGGCCATAAAAGAACCCGAAATTGGCGCCCGCGGTAAGCAGTCCGCGCCAAAACTGCCAACCTGCGTGCACACGGCCAAGGGCAGGCAGCCCCACCTGCTGATGTACGAGCCACAGGATGATCGGCAACGCGAAAGCGCTGCGCAGCAGCACAATCTGGGCAGTACTGTAGTCGTGCGCCAGCGCTTTCACGGCCACGTCGATGCTGGTGCCACCGAACATCGCCGCGCACATGCAGAGCGCGCCGAGCACCTTGTGACGTTCGAGAGCGGCGATACCACCGGCTGGACTGTTCATACTTCCCACCCGGCGAAAGTTGAGAGTGGATCTTGTAGAGAGCGCCAATTATCCAGATAATACGCCGCCTCTCGCAACGCACCTGTGGCCAAACTGGATAAGGCACCGGTCTACGAAACCGGGGATTACAGGTTCGAATCCTGTCAGGTGCGCCATCTTCTTCAATCTTCCCATTGCGCGTGAGGCGTCTGACAAGCGCTCAGCGCAATTGCATAGAAAGGGCCGGGACGGCAAGCTTCTGACATGGACGATTCTTCCCTCCCCCCCGAACAACCCGCATCACCGAACGATGAAACCGTGAAGTTTCACGGCTGGCGCCTGCTGGGTGTCATTCTCCTCGTCTGCGTGGTTATCGCAGGCATTTCCGCGCTCATCGACTACATCGCCATCGGCCCGCTGGAGGGTCGCAGCTAGGCGCACCGGCGCATAGTTTTCGCCGGACATTTCCGCTACCATTCGCGCCCCTATGGCGACCCATCTCGGTCCCCTAGCGGCGATACGCTGTGAACTCCGCCAGGCCCGGAAGGGAGCAACGGTAGCGGCAGACTCGGGCGCATAGGTGTGGCTGGATGGGTTGCCTCCAATTTCCCGGAGAGGTGTCCGAGCGGTCGAAGGAGCACGCCTGGAAAGTGTGTATAGGTAACCCCTATCGAGGGTTCGAATCCCTCCCTCTCCGCCAGCACGAGAATGGGCCCCACGGGGCCTTTTCTGCTCTGAGGACGACAGTCTCCGGGCCAATTCGCCGCACCACCCCCACCCCACGGTTGACTGGTGGTGGGTTCTCCGTGCCTACCGCCATCTCAACACCGCAGAGTTTCACGTGATCACCCTCATGGAAAAACGCCCGCCGAGTTCGCCGCTCTGGTCCGCGGAATGATTGTCGGTCCGGTCCAGGACGGCTAAGCTCGCCAGGCAAAAGCAGAACTAACAAGGCCGCCGGGGGAGCGCTCATGGTCAGAAAAGCCGTCATTGTCGGAATCGACTATTACGAGGCCGACAACGTCTCCAGCCTCAGTGGCTGTGTCAAAGACGCCACATCGGTCGACAAACTTCTTTCGCGTCACGCCGACGGCACGCGAAATTTTGCCGGGGGTACCTCGCTGATTCTCGGCACGAAGGACAGTGACGTCGTCAAGATGCGCGATCTGCGCAGCGAGATCAAAGCGCTCTTCGACGGCGACGGAGAGGTGGCGCTGCTCTACTTCGCCGGTCACGGTACCGTTGAAGCGACCGGCGGCTACCTGTGTGCCGGTGATTGCGAGACAAGCTACGACGGCATACCGCTGTCCAGCATCATGACCTGGGCCAACAACTCGAAGTTCAACAACCGCATCGTCATTCTCGACAGCTGTCACGGTGGCGTGACCGGAGAGCCGCCGAACATGGAAGGCTACGCGGAGCTCAAAGAAGGCATGACCATCCTCACCGGGGCAACCAAGGAACAGTACGCCAGCGAGATCAACGGTTCGGGTGTATTCACCTCGCTGCTTACTGATGCACTTGCCGGCGGCGCCAGCGATCTGCTTGGCCAGGTTACGCCCAGCGCCGCCTACGCGCACATCGATCAGTCCCTGGGCCCCAGGTCTCAACGCCCGGTCTTCAAGACCAACGTCAAGCGTTTCGTGTCGCTGCGCAACGCAGACCCGAAGATCGGGCACGACGAGCTCATGCAGTTACTCGAATTCTTCCCGACGCCGGGGCACGAATTCCCTCTGGATCCCACGTTCGAACCGGAGCGAAGCGAAGCGGAGCTTGAGACGTTGCCGAAACCCATCGAGGCAAACACCAAGGTCTTCGCCACGCTGCAGAAATACAATCGATTGAATCTGCTGGTACCCGTCGACGCACCCCATATGTGGCACGCGGCGATGCAGAGCAAGAAGGTCAGGCTGACAATGCTTGGCGAGCACTACCGCCGTCTCGTAGAGCGAGACCTGATCTGATGTCACTGCACCGCCGGAATGCGCGTTAGCCGAGCACGCGTCGGCGCATGGCAACCAGTCCGAGAATACCGAGTCCGAACAGCAACACTGCAGATGGTTCCGAGACGACCGCAGCCGCAGACGCGGTTGCAACCGCTTCGATGAAGACAAACTCCTGAAATCCCGCGGCAGTGTCATCGAAGAAGCCCAGATCCACAACGAACTGACCGCTCAGAAAGTCGTTGTCAGAGCCTGCCACCGCCAGACTTTCAACTTCGCCATTGGCTTCGATCGAAGCGTTGGCCGAGCCGCCGATACCGTTGTTTAACGACGTGGCGTCCAGAATGTAATCCACCACTACGGCCAACTCGCCCGTCCCACCGAGAATATCGATCACGAGGTCGAACGCTGTAACCGCCGTATAGAGGCTGCCAGCAGTTGTCGACGTCGGTGCCGCCATAGCGCTGACGAAGTTATTCACCGCCAGCGCTTCACCAGCGTCAACGTCGAAAACGCCTGCAATACCGAAAGGATCAGAGGTCGCGTCAGTCAACCCTCCGCCACTGGCTATCGAGTCGAAAAGATCGAAATCGACCACAACATCGAGTGAATCTGTTGCTACGACAGAAAAGTCAAACTCCACAGAGCTCAACGCAACGGGAGTAGCCGACGCAAGCGGTGCCGTTACCAGCGCGGAAACAACGACAAGCGCGCGACCGAGGAAAATGGCGATTGATCGTGAAAATTCCATATGGATGTACCTCATGGGTATGCGACACACCGTGTGTCGCGGGTTACTAGATGCTGTGAAAAGCCCCGACGTTTCGTCGGGGCTTGTTCTTGCCGGTGAATACGGCCTTACGGATTTGGAAAATCGGTCGGATCTTCGCTTTCGTTCATCTGGTCGATTGCGTTGAAGTCGCGCTGCGAAGAGCACGCACGAACCCAGCGACGCGTTTCTGCGTTGAACGTCATGAATTCCCGTCGCGATCCAGTGCACTCAGGAGGCTGAACGTTTGCGAGATCAAACTCCCAGATCGCATCGCCCGCGCCGACCGAACTGCGGACCCCGTCGCTGTCTTCCTCGCTCTCATCGATCAGATTGTCCTGATCCGAAAGCAATGTGGACTGTGGATGTTGAACGGCAACGACAAACTTCGTCGGCTCAACCGGGTTGAAGATCATGCCGGTTGCTTCAGAACCTGGTACCTGCAAAGACAGGAAGTGATCGATGGACTCAGCAACACCATCCGTATCAGTGTCACGCATGAACCAGATGTCTCCGCCAGACGCACCTATCGCGGTCGTGTTCGGTGAATCCTCGATAATGTAGATGTTACCGAGCGAATCGATCGCGAGGTTGTCAGGAGAATTCAGGCTTGCGCTGGTTTCGGGGAAGCCGAGGTTTTTCGGCGTGTCGCGGCTCGCCGACAGATGCACGTAAGGACCATCAGCCCGTTCTTCGATGGCATACACCGAAGCTTCAGAGGTAGCAGTGAAGTAGATGATCTCGTTTCCGGACATCGTATAGCTGATCGCCGTATCTTCCGGACGGCCATAGGGCGTACCGTTGACGTCGTCGGCGGCAATCAACCCCGCAAGACCGGTGTTGATGATCTCGCCACTCTCGTCGATTAGGTTTTCGGTTGGATCCTGCACGCCGGGCAACGGCTCACCGTTCTCGTCGGTTATCGGAACCCAGGTCGCTTTGCCCGTTCGGATCGCTGCGCCCTCAACGGCGTTCTGCCCGCGATCCCAGCGCGCGGTAGCGTCACATGCGTTTTCCTCTCGCTGCGTGCACTCGGTGTAGGAATCTACCGCCAGCACAAACGTCTGCGCACCGTTGTAGTCTCCGTTTCCATCGAGGAAAACCGACTTATAGATCGAACCGGAACGATCCTCATCGACGAAATACATCACCCCGTTCGGGTCTTCGAGACTGAACGAAATGCCCTCCTGGCTGGTCAATGGCATCTTGTCGAGGACGCGCCAGTCAGCACCGTCCGCACAGTCACCCTTGTTCAGCGCGGTAGACGTCGGATCTGAAGGCGTTGCGTACGGATCGCAGATCTCCACGAAGCGACCAGTGCCAGACCATTCTTCCGCCGCGATCAACGTACCAGCCGGCGTCCAGCGCACCGGATCGAAGGCGCCGAAATCACGATCTTCATTGAACCCGACATCGCTTTCCGCACCGCTTTCGTCGCCCTGGAAGATGATGTCCGATCTGTCCTCTGCAATGTTGTAGCGGCTCACACCTGCGCCGAAGGTGGTCTCATGCGGAATGAACACATTCTCGCCGGACGGGTCGAAGGCGAGCATGTCGAACATCGATGAGTTGCGACCGTTGGCAACGCGTACGATAGAACCGACACCGCTGTTCTCGACTTCTTCCATCGTCATGAGATTGCGCTGAGCCACACCGGCAGGCGCGGTCCAGGGCTTGTTCAATTCATCAACGCCACGAGTCTGGAGGAACCGCCCGGTCTGATTGAACACGCCGGTTCCTTCCATCTCGAACACAAGGTTCCCGTCGTCATCCACTTCCTGGTTGCCTTCGCCGTCGAGAACCGGGATCGGATTTCCCGCGTCGTCCAGCGCAAGCACCATTTCTTCTTCGAGCTCCGGCACTTTGAAGCCATCCGGAACGGTGACAATTTCCCCTTCCGTAAGGGGGATAAAAAACGGTGCGGTACCCGCGTTCGCCGTGTGGCTGATGGCCAGCGCAACGGCACCGGCGATCGCTGTCGTCTTGAAAACGCCTTTCTTGAATTGATCCATTGAATCCCTCGTTTAGCTTTGGTTTGACTCAAAGGGCTTCTGTTACCCTCTCGTCTCGAGCGATTCAGATAGTGGCAGGGAAATGTGACAGTAATCTTTAAGGCGCGTTAACACGCTGTCACACGCACTTCGCTGCGCGTGTGACGAACGCATGACAAAGTTTCACGGCGCAGCTACCGTTTCGTAAGCAGGCGCGCCCCAGTCCAGGCGAATATCCCACTCGACGAAGAATTCCTCGGGCAAGGTCGGTGCGGTTTCGTTGTCGATCGCCTTAAAGACGTTGTCTGGAGGTGTAGCAACGGCATCACGTCCGTAGATATAGTCCTGATCATCGACAATGATGCGGTACGCCTTGTTGAGGAGTCTGGCACGCGCGGCAGACGGCGTTATGATTGCGTGCACGTCAGGTGCTGCCGCAAGCGCCGCGTGATTCACGCTGCCATCGGCATTAAACCAACGCTCAAACATCTCAGCATTGCTGCGAAACTCGCCACCGCCCCCAACCCGCTCCAGATAGGTTGCAATTTCACCGCGATGCTCACCCATGTTGGGGGCGTCCTGCATACCTTTCAGATTGATATAACCCCAGCCTTCCGCCCCATCCACTTTGCGCGGGAAGCTGAAGGTTTTGTCGATGGTCGAACCAATGGTGCTGTGACACCCCATGCAGAACAGATTTTCCTCGTAGGAAGCGGTTCGAAGTTCGCCATCATGGCCTTCGATGAACCCCTGCACCGACCAGCTGAATTCGTTGTCGAGCCCCCAGTCGCCGAGCAGCGGGTACCAGGGCAACTGCTCTTCTTCTTTTGCGAAAGCTTCGATTTCGTAGCCCCGGTGGTAAGCCTCTTTGTAGCGAGACACCCACTTTTTCATATAGCGCACCTCTTTCATGCGGGTAGACACGCCGATCTCTCCGCGGTTGATTCCCAGATAGCGCACGGTATGGAGAAATTCTGTGCCGCGAGGATAGACGTAGGTGTCTATGTGATCACCGGCCGCTGCGCCAACGAATGCATCCAGGCGCGTGATGCGATGAACTACCGTAAGCTTGCCGTCGCCATTCAGGTCTTTACCCACCCGGCGCTCATCGACCGGAAGTGAGGAGATCTGATCGAAACCCTTCAGTAACGCCTCCGTTATAGCAAGGTTCGCCTTATAGATTTCCCTCGAGTAGTTCCCGTTCGTATCTGTCCGGTAGGGTTGCGCCAGACGAATCATCACGTCATCGGTGGCGCCATTGGTGGGCCAGAAGGTGCTGGGCATGGGTTTGTAATTGAATGCAACCCAATGGCTGCCATCCAACGCAAAACCCTCTTCATCGAAGGCATCCGCGCCCAGCTGCAGGTTCTGGAGGTCCGGTATCCAGCCCTTGAAGCCTGCTTCTCTCAAGCGCGGCGCCAATGCGCTGTAGTTGTCAGTATTCACCCAGGCGTCAATCTCCTCGTCGGAGATTTCCGCGGCGCGCGCCGACCGATCTTCGAAGAGGTTTTTCCAATGATTGGTCATACCCACATCACTGAAGCTGTACTCCAACTGAAGGTCGGCGTCAGCCATCGTGTTCTCCCGTCCCTGTATGGGATTCTGATGACAGACGTAGCAGGGATTGAACTGCCCCGCGGTCTTCGTATAGCACTGGGGCGGAATCACCGCTTCGCGATTGAAAACGGGTGCCGTCGGGTCCAACTCCGGAACCGGACGCGTGATAACCCCGTCCTGTTCTTTGAGCTGAGCAACGACGAGATCGTGTAGAGAAGGCTTCGCAGCTTCATTCACGGTCTCCGCCGAGGCCCCTCCCAGCGGTCCGGGCACGGCTACCAGGACGACGGCTAATAGCATGGCGGTTGTCGATTCCTTGGTTTTCATCGCGGCGGCTCAAACAACTTACGAAGCGCTGAGTATTCGACGCTTCGGTGAACCTTTCGTTACGCCATGGGCACAACCACTAAAAGTGCTCGCACACTGTCATGAATCGTTAATGCCGTTCGTCTACGGTGCACCCGTCGAACGAGGATTCTGCATGAGCGAACCAGCAAAACTTCCCCACGTGCTTGTGCTGGGTGGTGGTACGGCAGGATTTCTTTCCGCGCTGACCCTGCGTCGGCGACTTCCGTCTGAAACCCGCATCACGGTGCTGCAATCCTCGAAGCTGGGCGTCATCGGCGTCGGCGAAGGCAGCCTGCGACAGCTGCCCGACTTCCTGCACAACTACCTTGGTATCGATCCTGACCGTTTCGTCCGAGAAGTGGGACCGACGTGGAAACTTGGCATCCGCTTCAGGTGGGGAAGTGGCGGAGCATTCAACTATACGTTCTCGCCACAGGTAGACGCGGTCCACAGCCACCCCGACCTCCATCGGCCAACAGGTTATTATTGCTGGGATACGCTTCAAGCGAACTGCATCGCCTCCGTGATGATGGACAACGACCTTATCTGTCTGCGCGACAAAGCGGGCAAGGTCATGATGCACAGCGACTTCGGCTACCACCTCGACAACCGACGCCTGGCAGCGTTTCTGGAGCGTTACGCGTTGGATCAGGGTGTGGAGCTGGTCGATGATCTGGTGGTAAACGTCGGCAGAAGCAAAACCGGCGTCACCCATCTGGACCTGGAATCGGGAAATCGAATTCACGCCGATCTCTACGTCGATTGCTCGGGCTTCGCGTCAATTCTGCTGGAGAAAACGCTCCGCGAACCTTTCGTGAGTTACCGCGAATCCTTGTTCTGTGACCGCGCGGTCATCGGCGGCTGGGAGCGGAGCGAAGAACCCGTGCATCCTTACACCACCAGCGAAACGATGCAGGCTGGTTGGTGCTGGCAGATCGAGCATGAGGAACGTATCAACCGCGGTTACGTCTACGCCTCTGCCTTCATCGACGATGACCAGGCCGAACGGGAGTTTCGCGCGGTCAATCCCGATATCGACAGCACGAACCTAGTGCACTTCCGTAGCGGCCGCTTCGAGCGCGCCTGGGTGAAAAACGTGGTTGCCATCGGCAATTCCGCAGGCTTTGTAGAACCGCTGGAAGCAACAGCCATTGCAGCGATCTGTACTTCGGCGAAGGCTCTGGCAGAAACGCTAGCGCTCGGCATGCGCGGCGGCGCCCTGAGTTATGGCGCCAGTGCCCGGGCAGAATTCAACCGCTACAACGCCAGAAGCTGGGACACCATCGCCGATTTTCTCGCCGTGCACTACCGCTTCAATGATCTCTATGACAACGAGTTCTGGCGTGCGTGTCGTAATCACGTGGATCTTCGCGGGGCGCAGCCCATCGTGGATCACTATCGCGAGTTTGGTCCCAGCCAGCTTTGGCGACTCACGCTCGAAGATCCAGTGTGCCGCTTCCGTCTCGACGGTTACTACACCCTGCTGCTCGGTCAGAAAGTGCCCTTCAAGGGCGCCGGCGAGTTGTCGCAGGCGGAACGCACGGCCTGGCCCAAGCTGACGAACGCCATACGCAGCTATGCCGCGCAGGGGCTGACCGTTCGTGAGACGCTGGACCTCGTGCGTAGCGTCGACTGGACCTGGCGAGCCGAACACTTCGCCGCCTGACTACATCGGCTCGCTGGGCTGATTCCCCAGCCACAGGTCGAATTGGTGGGCATCCATGATGGTCAGAAAACCCATCTCTTCGTTATCGTGCAGCAATCCGAGACCGCACATCGGATCTACCTCCAAGGCAAAGCGGCCCCGTGGCTCAGGCGTGAAGCCAAGCTCGAAACTCAAACCGGGCGCAGCGGTTTCGAGCAAATCCAGTTGCGGGGCCCGAAAGGTGTAGACGTAATCATGGCTGGTCACGTGCAGCATCACGCGGCGACCATATGGCAGAACCAGATCTCTGGCGACGTGCACATCGTCGTCCGTGCCAAACAGGTCGTCGCTCCCCGCATAGGTGAAGTACCAGTGAAACTCCCGCCCGACGACATTGATCTGAAGTACCGGCGTCGCGGAATCGCCACATCCATGCAACGCCAGAAGCATGCATCCCAGCGCGGCTTTAGCCCGCTGGCTCGACAACGTCAACCACGCTGTTCAGTTTGAGGTTTTCGCGCAATTCGCTGCGCGCACCGCTCGGCCAGACAACCTCCACCCGCCGAATCGCTTCGGCATCGCCCAGGCCGAAATACAGCGGCAGACTACTCTGGCTCAGGTAACCACTCTGCCCATCCAGCGTCTGCGCATATCGGCGTTCCCTGTCATCCACAACTGTAACCGCCGCCCCGAGGCCATCGCGATTCGACCTGCTGCCCCGCAGCGCAATTTTGACGTATCGCAAGGCCTTGCCGCGGCGCTGAGCGAGATCGCTCAGCAGTACCTGCGGAACGTCTCCGAACTCGTTGGTCACGACGTCGAGATCGCCGTCACCGTCCAGATCAAAAACAGCCGATGCGCGACTGCCCAGCGCACCATGCACGATCAACTCACCCCTGATTCCAGTGCAGTGAGGGTGCTTGCTATCGCCATCGTGACAGTCGAGAACAATCCACGGTTTCGTCAGGCGCCCTCCGCGGCGGGGCTCCACACCCAGAATGTACTCGGCATCCACAAAGCGCTCGCCGCTGTGGTTCAACAAGACGGTGTTGGGAGCGTAGCGAAAGGGGTAGTTCATGCTGGCGGTTATGAAGACATCCTGCCAGCCATCGGCATTCAGGTCGCCCACACTCAAACCCCAGGGCCAGTAGTTCTCGACATTGGTTTCCCCTGAGACTTCGCGAAAACCCGTCTCGCCGTCGTTGCGATACAGAGCATTGCCAAAGATGCTTCTTCCGCCGCTGCGCAGGAACGACGGCGCCCAGTTTTTCGTGATCCAGTCCGCCTTGAGCTTTTCGCGGTCCATGCCGATGCGCTGCGACATGTCCGAATGCATATCGGTCAACAGCAAGTCCATGTAACTGTCGTTGTTGTAATCGAAAACTTTGCCACCCATGGTGCCCCAGGGACTTTTCGGCCATCGGGTCGCGGTCTGATCAACGAAGCGTGCGCCACCTTCGTTCAGCCAGATGCTGTCATGTCCCTGCATATTCATGACGTAAAGATCCGGCCACCCATCCGTGTTGAGATCGATAGGCAGGGCAGCTCCGCTCCACCCATCATCGACGAGACCGGTGGTCTCGGTGACGTCTTCGAAGCGTCTGTTGCCGAGATTCCGGAACAACCGACTCGTTCTGGATCGCTCAGGCTTGAGGTGTCCGGCAAATGCATCCTGGTGCGCTACGTAGAACTGGACTCCGAGCGCGCCGGCACTCTCGTCCGGTGGCGTGCCGGACACGCTGGACCGCCGATCGGTCGTATACTCGCCCACAACGGCCAGAAACAGGTCGAGCAGGCCGTCTCTGTCGTAGTCGAAGAACACTGCTGCCGAGCTGTGTTCGCTGTATCCCAGGCCAGAAACAGCTGTGATATCACGAAAGGAGCCATCACCCCGGTTCTCGAACAAGCGGTTGGGACTGCGCACGTTGGTGACGTACAAATCAGCGTCACCATCATTATCAATGTCTGCAAAGCTCGCGGTCACGCCGATGTCATCAGGCAGGGCCAGTCCTGCGGGTTCCGTGACGTCTTCGAAACGACCATCGCCCAGATTGCGGTACAGGGCGTTGGCACCAACCTGTGAGACAAGGTAGATGTCGGTCAGGCCGTCGCCATCGTAGTCTGCGACAGCCAACCCGTTGCCGTGGTCATAGTGCGCGGCTTTATAGTGCTTCCCCGCATCATCGACGATCCGATGAACGAACTCGATGCCGCTACCGGGTTGCCGATCGGTAAACGAGAAATCGTGGGCAACCGTTAGCGATTCCGAAGTGGCGAGTTGGCGCGCACGCCGCTCTTCGAACGGGGTTGTCTGCTCGACCCCGGGCGGATGAAAAGCCACCGTGCCGTCCGCTGCGACCAGCCCTGGCGCGACCATCAGAAAACAACCCAACGTCTGCACTGCACGTATAGCAACCATCATCCCCGTAGATCCATCGCGACTACCAAGCGACAGCTTCGCCTGCCGGGATGAAATTCAGGTGACAGACCCGCGGATTTACATGATCGCGTTGAAGGCAATCGAGATCCGCTCTCCTTCAATACACCCGGGCATCACGCTATGTCGCAGATGTGAGCGAAAAACCAGCATGCGTCCTGCCTGGGGCACGAAACCCGTCACTTTGGCATTGAGCGCGTCACCTTCTGTCGCCGGCGGCTCCAGCATCACATCGGCGCTGGGTGAGTAAAACAGGGTCGCACCACTGCCATCAGGAACCTGCAGATAATAGATGCCACTGAAGACGCTGTTACGGTGCAGGTGAATCTCCTGAGACTGATCGCTGGCGTACGCGTTTATCCAGCATTCGTGAATTCGCGGTGGTTGCCGCTCTACATCCAGCTTGAGCGCGGTCGCAAAGGCCACCACGTTTTCGTGAGCGATGGTGAGGAACTCATCGAAGGTCGGATGACCGAGGACGGCATCGGGTACGCCAATGGTCGTGTAAACATCGCAAGCCCATGACCGAGGTTTGCTGTTGGGTATCTCGGCCCGGACCGACGCAACCGCATCAAGCATCCGTGCATCGAGGCTCTGATGTTCCGGTACGTCGTAGATCTGCACAACGGACGGGAACAGCAGTTTCAGTTCCGGGTTCAAGTTGGCATCCTCGTGATGGTGAAACTCCGCAAATGCGGAGTCTCATCCTCGCGAGAACGTGTTACGCGTTCATGACGAACGCTGCCCGGGAAGCGCCGCCCTAGCGACGCCCCCGGGACCAGAGGGGCTAGAACGCGTAGCGGACGCCGAAGCGGATCTCGGAGCGGGAAGCATCACCCACTCGAGGCTCGAACTGGTTCTGGTTCCGGTTCACGTTGTTCGGGAAATCCGACTGCCGCAGAACCCCCCACTCGTCATTGAGCAGGTTCGTGAGGTTGTCGATTACGATGAACGCGGAAGCTTTGCCGGGTCCGATACCGAACTCCTGCTCAACCCGCACGTCCACCTTGCCCCACCAGGCACCGTCCTGATCGTTGCGATCGTCGCCCGGCGCAAGCACGTTGTCCGCGAAGTCCAGGAACGGCGTGAACCCGTAAGGATTGATCGTCCCGTTGAACGCGAAGCTGTAAGGCTGCCCTTCGTTGGCTGACGCGTACACGGAGAAGATCGTGCGGTTGTCGCCGAAGAACATGCGCTCATAGTTCACCACGAGCGTGAAGCGATGCTCGATGCTGTAGTTCGAGCGCGACAGACGATCTTCCTGAGGGTCGAAGAAAGCGCGGTTGACGTAGTTGGAAAACGCCACGGAGCTCGTCATGGGCTGCACGTCTTCAGCGTCGGTGTACGCGTAACCGAGGCGCCAGTCCAGACCGAAGTCGTAGGCTTTCGACAAGGACACGGACACTACGGTGGATTCGTTGCCTTCGCTGCTGTTGGTGAACACAAAGCTCGGCTCACGCACGCTGTCGTACTGCGGATACCCCTCTGCGGTGGTACCCACCTGCTCGAGGTCACCGCGCTGCACAATGGCCGTATCCTGGCCTCGCGTCACGAGCAGGTCACCGGTTACCACCCAGTTCTCACCGAACTGGTAGGTAGCGCCCAGCGAGAACTTCCACTCGGACGGTATTTCGAAATCCGGATCCAGGTAGTTGATCTCGAAATTGTCACCAGTGCCGCCTGCGACCGCATCGAACAGCTCCTGCGGAACGCCGTAGCCCGGGCCAGCCGGTACGCCAGCTTCGAGACCGGCATAAACCACATCGTCGTCGAAGAGCGAACGACTGCCGTCCGTGTAGCCGAACGAGCGACCACGCTGACCGAACTGCAGCACGTTGTTGTTGGAGAAGTTGTTGGACAGCCATACGTTGGGATCACCCCCAGCATACAGCCCGACCCCACCACGTACCGTCAAAGAATCATTGGGGTAGTAGGTGAAACCCAGGCGCGGCTGCAGCAGCCCTTCGCCGTCGACCGTATTGTTGTTGCCGAAGCCGTAGTCGTTCAGGAACGTCTGGTTAACCACGGGCTCGTCATCAGACTCCCACCAGTCGTACCGCAGCCCCAGCAGCAGCTCGAAGCGGTCGCCGATGTTGAACTCGTCCTGGATGAACACGGTGTTCACCGAGTAACCCCAGTCCGCAGCAGCGTCCGTCGGGTTGTTGGACGGTGCGTTGTTGTAGTAGATGGCGTTGGCAAAGCCGTTGCGGAAGTCGTCGATGCCGCTGAAGCGGATCTCCGTTT
Source organism: uncultured Pseudomonadales bacterium (assembly GCA_964651595.1). Classification (GTDB taxonomy): domain Bacteria; phylum Pseudomonadota; class Gammaproteobacteria; order Pseudomonadales; family Azotimanducaceae; genus UBA4421. The sequence continues at coordinate 31,214 of CAZYYJ010000046.1, forward strand.
CCGTGTGCTGAATGAAGAGGTTGAAGATGTCCAGATCTTCAAGCTCGTAGCCGAATGTGATCGAGTGATCACCCACCTGCCAGTTGGCCGTGAGCGACACGTTCAGCACTTCGTAGTCGAGCTTGTTCGATTGACGGCTGTCGTCGCCACCGAGGTAAACATCGATGTCGTCGAGGCCCGGACGATCTTCCAGCTCCACACGGATCTCACCGAAGTCGGTACCACCCACAGAAATCTGTCGGTTGTCCAGCTCGAGGGTGCCTATGCGAATCTCAGTAGAAAACGTGTCGGTCCAATCCGAGTAAAGCGTACCGGACCAGCTCTCCAACTCGGCGCCGCGCTCGTACAGGTGATTGGAAAACTCGAACTCGTCGGCGTCGCCGTCCGACTCGACAATGTTGAAGCCATCGTTGTAGTTGTAGGTCAGCGCCGCACGATGCTGGTCGTTGATATACCAGTCCAGCTTGACCAGCAGCTTCTCGTCTTCGTTGTCAGCGCCGCTGGGCACGGTGCCTGGATCGTACTGATAGATGGTCCGCGCGATATCGAGGATCTCATCCACCTCGGCTTGCGTGATGTCCACCTCGTCGACAGCACCGGAACCGAGAGCCCCGCGGTCGAAGAGATTGGCGCCTTCCAGTTCCTCATAGGCAACGAAGAAGAAAACCTTGTCCTTGATGATGGGACCGCCCAGGTTGATGCCCCAACGGGTCTCGTCAAAGTCGCCCGTTTCGATGTCATCACCTTCCAGGCTGTCGGAGCGCAGATCGTCGTCGGTGTAGTCGTAGAACAAGCCACCGAAGAACTCGTTGCCCCCTGACTTGGTCACAGCGTTGATGTTGCACGCCGTGAAACCACCGTAAGCGGCGTCGAACGGCGCCAGCTCTACGGACACCTGCTGAATGGCATCGTAAGAGAACGGCATCCGCTCGGTCGGGTAACCGTTGGAGTTCAGCCCGAAGGAGTCGTTCGTGCGCACACCATCCACCGTGAGGCTGTTGAAACGGCTGTTCTTGCCGCCGCACTGCACCGCGTTGATGTCACCGCGCGACTCGTCCACGAAGATCCGCGGATCCACGCGCAGGACGTCGGCGATGTTGCGGTTGATGGAAGGCAGGCTTTCCAGCTCTTTCAGACCAAACACGGCATTCGGCCCGGTGGCCACCTGCACAGGCACGCGCGATCCGGTGACAACCAGTTCTTCCATCGGCTGATCCGAACGCAGAGCGAAGCCGATTTCAGTGACCTCCCCCAGCGCCAGCACGACGTTGCTCGCCGTCTCGTCCGCAAAGCCTTCACGCGCAACCTGCACGGTATAGTCGCCCACCTGAAGGTTACGCACACTGAACTCGCCCGCCGCATTGGTCTGCGCCTCGCGTGTGAGCGATGTGGTTTCGTTGCGGACCGTCACGGTCGCGTTGGCGAGCGGCCGGCCCGCCGGGTCAGTTACCACGCCCCGTATGGCGGACGAGGTTTCCAGTGCCAGCGCACCGGCACTGCTGAGAAAGACGACAACGGCGCAAAGCGCCCTTGTCGCCACCGACAAAGGTTCTTTCATTGAATCCCCCAACTGTTGTTATGGCGGCTCGAGGCCGCAGCGTCGGGCACCATGCTGGACGAATGTGACGCCAGTATGAAGTCCGCCGGCGCATTGTAGGTCAAATTGGCTCGCGTCCGCACGCGAATTGCGCCGCAAGGGCCATCTCGGCCCGGGTGATGCCATACGCCGGAAAACCGCGTACCATCGCTATCCAAGGTTACTTGACGTTCAACAACAAAAAATAAGGCGTAGCCTCTTGCCGCACGCCCGCACGTCCAACCCGTTCAAATCTCCCGTCAGCGCGTTCCTTCTTGCTCGCGTGAGCGGGCACGCCCTCGTTGTCCTGCTGTGCCTGCTGTTGCCCGAAGTAGGGCCTAACCGCTTTGCGGTTGCCGCCCTTCTGCTGATTGCCATCCCCCTTGCCGTCATCGTCTCCGTGCGCTTCAACGCCAGCGACGGCATGTGGATCGACGCGCTGTTCGACCTCGTGCTGACGGTCACCCTTGTTCATTTCATTCCCCAGGTGTGGCATGCCGCTCTGTGCATCGGTCTGATGGTCGCGCTGGCGCCCGGTCTCAGCCTGCATCCACGCAGCCCGTCCATCTACCTGCTGCTCGGATGCGTGCTCGCCGCCGGCATGACGCTGGCCGCTGTCGTGCACAACATCGAGAACTGGCTGCTGCCCATGCTGGCGTTTCTGGCGGTGTTTCCACCGATCATCGCCTATGCGCACTTCCAGCTCCGCCGCGCCAACCGGCTGCGGGGACGTTCCGAGCTGCTGGATCACGTCACCGCGCTGTCCGGCGGTATAGCGCACGATTTCAACAACACGCTGATGAGCATTTCCGGCCAGGCTGAGCTGGCTCTGCTGGATCTCGGAGACAACCACCCTGCCACGCGGCGCCTGCGTGATGTGGTGGAGGCGGTGGAGCGCGCAAGCCGTCTTTCCGATCAGTTGCTGGCCTTCGCCAACCGCGACAGCGACGACGAGCATCGCTGGGATCTGGTTGCGGAAGTGAAGACGCTGGCCGCCCTGCTCCGCCCGGTGGTACCGCCCAATGTGGACATCCAGGTGCACGCATCCGTGCGGGAAGCCCATGTGCTGGTTGATCGCGCCAAGCTGCAGCAGGTGCTCATGCATGCCATTCTCAACGCGGGCGAAGCCATGCGCGCTGTGCCGGGGGCCGTGACCATCAATGTCCGCTGCGAGGACGCTTCCACCGACCAGCCGCACGTAGCGGTGGAAATCACAGACAACGGGCTGCAGAGCAACGCACGGACGCCTTTCGTAACCGCGTCGGAAAGCAGTCACGGCCTCGGGCTTGCAACCGCTCAGCGACTGATGGAAAGCCAGGGCGGAAAGATTGCGTGCAAGGAAAAGCAGGGGGAAGGCACCACAATCTTCATCAGTCTGCCACTGGCAACGCCACCCGTGACCAGCGCGGGCGCGCAGACTGCGCCAGGCACAGAAGATTCGCGGACGGCGCTCGTCGTCGACGACGAGATCGCGGTACTGGGCGTTACCACTCAGCTGCTGGAACGCCTCGGCTATCATGTCATCCAGGCGACCAGCGCCGACGAGGCCATTGCCGTCTATGCCCACCGGTCCGCCAGCCTGAGCCTCGTGATGCTGGACCTGAACATGCCTGGCAAGGACGGCTGGCAATGCCTCGACGAGATGCGCGAAATCGACGCGAGCGTGCCGGTGATCATCTGTTCAGGCTTCGACCCCGCCGTCACCGGCGATCGCATGGAGAAAGACGCCGTCATTTATCTGCCCAAGCCGTTCCGCCTCGATGAGTTGCGAACCGCCCTGTCCAGCGCCCTTTCCCGCAGCTGAACGCGGTCCCCTCTGGGGCGCAAAAAGCCTTCTATACTGAAAGACACCCCTCCGCTGGAGCGTTCGAGAGTCCCATGGCCTGGCAGCTGTTTGCGATCGTGCAGATGTTCGTCATCGCGCTCGGCGTGGGCGTGGCGCTGTGGTTGCGCATCCGGGCCGTGGGCGCCCAGAACGATGCCCTTCGAGAACACCTGGCGGCCCTGGAGGCCGTAGAACCGGTCGAGCCGCAACCGTCCCCCGAGGAGTGGGTTGCCAGCCGTCTCGAAGCGCTGGACCAGGAGGCGCCGGCCACCACCGTCATCACCGCTGTCCTGCACAACGCCCTGAAACCCAAGCGTTCTTTTGCAGGCAAGCTACCGGGCATCATCCAGGAGGCCGGTCTTGGCGGTGGCGGTGAAGACAGCGGAGAAACCGAGACGCTGAAAGCCCGTGTGGCCGAGCTGGAACAGGCACTGGCGGAAGCCCCGGCGGCCGCAACGGATGGCGAGCAACCCGAGGAATTGAAACTGCTGCTGCAGCAGTTCACGCGCGACAGCCGCGAAATGATGGCCTGCATTCAGAAGCTGGAAAAGGAAAACCAGGCGCTCAGAGAGCAACTGGGCATCACCGATACCGAAGACGCAGCCTGACCGCGCCGGGACGGTTATTGACGCGGCAGGCGGTAGACCGGCGCCGACGTTTCGTGCGTCGATCGGAACGGATTGATGTCCAGGCCACCGCGGCGCTGAAAACGGCCGTATACGGTCAGCGACTGTGGCCGGCAACGTGCCAGCACATCCACGTAGATCTGCTCCACGGTGGTTTCGTGAAAGCCCGGATGGTTGCGGTAGGAAATAAGGTACCGCAGCAGGTTTTCCTGATGTATGGGACGGCCGGAGTAGCTCAGCGCGATGGAGCCCCAGTCGGGTTGTCCCGTCACCGGGCAAACGCTGCGAAAGAGATGCGTGTGCAACGACTCATGAACCACCACGTCGGGCCCGTCGTGCTGCAACAGCTCGGGGTCGCGCTCATAGGTACTGGTGCGGATCTCCAGGTTGTCGAGGCAGTTGCCGGGCATCTGCGGTACGTTCATGGCCAGTTGCTGCATATCCAGCAGCTCCAGCATCACCGGGGCCCGGAAGGCGAGCGACAGGTCCTGATCCAGCGTGCGCAGCACTTCCGCCTGAGTTTCGAAGCGTGTGCCCGAGAAGCTGCCGAGATAGAGCTTCATGGATTTGCTTTCCACAATGGCTTCGGACGTGCAGGAAACGCGCAGGCGCACGCCAGCCACCTGGGGTTTGCCCGCCACGTTCAGCCAGGAGAACTCGTACCCGGTCCACAGATCCTCGCCGAGAAATGCGACGTTGGCTGCGCCCATGGGCTCACGGCCCACGGCGCGCTTGATGGGGTACAACAGTGACGGTGTGTAGGTTTCCACGTAGGACGTTGATTGCCCCAGCGGACTTTGATCTAGACCAGCGGAAGTGCCCATGGCGGCGATCCATTTGCTTCACCAGCTACCATAGCAAAGCCGCGCCAGCAGGCCATCTGCGCCCGACAAACGGTAGTGTTTTAGGGGTGAACGCTTTACCCTGCGCAGCTCGTTCGACAAGTCGGGTGCCCTTTGGCGGATAGCGAGCGCGCGGGCCCTTCCCAGGCTTTCCTTGCGCAATTTGAAAGCGTTACGGTCATGCTTGCAGATCTCGCCTGGGGCCCGTGGCTGCTGGCGCTGCTGCTGGGTGGCGGCATCGCGTTTCTCGTGCTCAGCCGTTTTGCCCCCTACCGCTACCTCGGCCACGCCTGCCAGCTGCTGGTGGGTCGCTACGACAACGCCGCAGACCCGGGCCACATCAACCACGGTCGGGCCCTGTCGGCAGCCCTGGCCGGCACCATCGGCATGGGCAACATCGCGGGGGTGGCCCTGGCCATCCAGATCGGTGGCCCCGGCGCCATCTTCTGGATGTGGGTCACCGCCATCGTTGGCATGGCCACCAAATTTTTCACCTGCAGCCTGGCTGTCATGTATCGCGGCCGCGACTCGGCCGGCGACCTGCAGGGTGGACCCATGTACGTCATTCGCGAAGCCATGCCTCGACGGTTCCACTTCCTTGCCTATGGCTTTGCCGCCATCGCCATGATCGGATGCCTGCCTGCCCTGCAGACCAATCAGCTCGTACAGGCGCTGCGCGATCTGCTCTATGTGCCGCAGGGCTGGGTGGACGCTGGCGCTGGCAGCGGCTCGCTGGACCTTGCCACCGGGTTTGCAATCGCCGCCCTGGCAAGCCTGGTGATCTTTGGCGGTATCACGCGCATCGCGCGCGTGACGATCGTGCTGGTGCCGGCCATGAGTGTGCTCTATGTCGGCGCAGCCCTCGCAGCGATTCTCTTCAACCTCGACCGCGTGCCCGCCATGTTTACGCTGATCCTCACCGACGCGTTCACGGGCGAAGCGGCCGCCGGAGGCTCGCTGCTGGCGGTGATTCTCTATGGTGTCCGCCGGGGCGCCTACAGCAACGAGGCCGGCATTGGTACCGAGTCGCTCGTGCATGGGGCCGCGAAGACGCGTGAACCCATACGGGAGGGTCTCGTCGCGATGATGGGGCCGGTCATTGACACGCTGATCATCTGTACCGCCACGGCCATCATGATTCTGCTCGCCGATGTCTGGCGGGGTGAGCCGGCGGGCGTCACCATGACCGCAAACGCTTTCAACAGCCTGCTGGGCACTGCCGGTTCCGTCATCGTGCTGACGTGCGTTGTGTGCTTTGCCAGCACGACAATCTTCACGTATTCGTTCTACGGCTCGCAGTGCGCCAGCTTTCTTTTCGGCGTGCAGGCGCGGCGCGCCTACCAGCTGGTTTACGTCGCGTTCATTGTCGTGGCGTCAGTGCTCAGCCTCCAAGCTGCCGTGAACATCATCGATACGAGCTTTGCGCTCATGGCAATTCCTACCATGGTCAGCGCGCTGTATCTCGCGCCACGGGTGCTCGCCGCGGCCCGGGATTACTTCAGCCGCCTCAACGCCACGGCAGCGGCAGCATGAACGAAGCATCCGCCGCAGAAGCGTTCACCAACTACGTGGTACCCGGGCACTGCTACGATGAGCTGGCCGGCGCAACCGGTCTGAACCACTGGCAGAGCATCCTGCGCTATTTCCGCGACGGTGCCGACGCCGCCGCGGCTGGCAGCCCGGCCGCAATCAACCCGGAAGAGCTGCGGCGCCACATCCACGTGCGCGATTGGGACGTCACCCGTCCGTGGCCGCTCGATCCGTTGCCTTTCAGCATTGACGACGGGGAATGGCGGGAGCTGGAAGATGGTCTTACCCAGCGCGCTACCCTGCTCAATCTCATCGTCAAAGATCTCTACGGACCCAGGCGTCTCCTGGCAAAAGGTGGCCTGCCGCCCGCCCTGGTGTTCGGCAACCCTCGTTTTCTGCTGCCGCTGTTCGATTACCGCGCGCACGAAGATACCTTTCTGAACCTCGTCGCATTCGATCTGGGCCGCGGTCCGGACGGACGCTGGCGGGTGCTGGCCGACTGGACCGAAGCGCCCCAGGGGCTCGGCATGTGCCTGGAAAACCGTATGTTTACGGGGCAGGCCATGCCCAGCCTGTTCGAGCAGGAGCAAACCCACCGTCTGGCCGATTTTTTCCAGGCATTTGCGTATCAGCTGCGCAGGCTGGCCGAAACGGCGGCCGCCGACGGCATCACCGTCATTCTCAGCCCGGGGCCCTCGCACAGCGCGTATTTCGAGCACGTCTATCTGGGACAGTATTTTGGTCTGCCCGTGGTGGAAGGCGCAGATCTCACCGTGCGGGGCGCCACCCTGCAGCTCAAAACGCTGGAGGGCTTGAAACCCGTCGGCGCCGTGCTGCGCCTGCCCGAGTCGAGCCATTGCGACCCGCTGTATCTCAATCAGCTCACCACGGAGGGTGTGGCCGGTCTCATCAACGCCGCGCGCAACAGGCAGGTGCATCTGGCTAATGCCCTGGGCTCCGGCGTCGTCGAAAACGATGCGTTCATGAGTTTTCTGCCAGGGTTGTGCGAACGCCTGCTCGACGACGAACTGAAACTGCCCAGCATCGCCACCTGGTGGGCTGGCCAGCCCAAGGCAGCCGCGCACATCGAGAAGAAGCTGCCAGAGCTCATCACTGCGCCCGCCTTCACCCGCCCCGGCGCGTTTCTGGAGGACATCCAGGCGTTCCAGACCGTGCGTCACGAGGCAGCGGAGCCGGCCGCCGACTACGGTCTTGTCGCCCGCGAGCCCATTGCGCTGTCCCATGCACCCTACATGGATGCCAGCGGCGCCATACAGGCTGCACCCATCGTGTTGAGGTTGTTTGTGGGCCGGCTCGCTCAGGGCTATCGTCTGCTGCCCGGCGGCATAGCGCGGTTGTCCACAGCCGACGGAGAGCTCAGTAAAGACATCTGGGTGGGCGAAGAATCGGTACAGCCTTTCGGTGCGCCGCAGGACAAACCGCCGCACGTGATGGTGCGCCGCAGCGATCGCGACCTGCCCAGCCGCACGGCAGACGATCTGTTCTGGCTGGGGCGCTATCTCGAACGGTGCGAAGGGGTCGTGCGCACCTTTCGCAGCCTGTTGAACCAGATGGCCGAATCCGGCAGCGACGAACGTCTCACGGGCATGGCTGACATGGTGCATCTGCTGCGGCAACTGGACATGATCACGCCCGCACAGGCGCGGCATCTTCTGGCACCGGCCAGCACCATCAGCGAGCGCGACTGGTGGCACATACTGTTCTGGACGGGCTCAGCACCCACCGAGGCGGGCGGTGCCACCGGTTTGTCCAAGCTGCTCGTGGACATTCTGCACCTGGCCAGCCAGGTGCGCGAACGCCTTTCCGCGGACGCCTGGCGCATGTTCAATGCGCTCGCGACCACGCCTGCCACGGAACAATGGCGCGTCCACGGCGTGGCCGATGCACTGACCGTTCTCGACGGGCTGATCGAGCGCCTGTCGGCCCTGTCAGGGCAGATCCAGGAGAACATGACCCAGAGCTACGGCTGGCGCCTGCTGGAACTGGGCCGCCGCCTCGAGCGCGGGCACTTTGTTTTGACGGTTCTGACCGCCCTCGTCAATCGCCCCGCCACCAGTGCGTACATGTACCAGTTGCTGGCGTTGTGCGATTCAAGCATCACCTACCGCGCGCGTTACCAGGCGATCCCACGGCTCGACAATCTGCTGCATCTGCTGCTGCTCGACGAAACCAACCCCCGCTCGGTCGTGTTTCAGATCACGCGCCTGCAGGATGTCATGCGGGAAATGCCCCTCGATCAGGCGGGAGAAGGTTTGAGCGAATCGCAGCGGATTCTGCTCAACGCGTATCACGAGCTGACGCTGGCCGACCCGCAGAAGCTTGCGGACGTCATCAGCAAAGCGGGTAACCGGACACAACTGCGACGCGTGCTGCAGCGCCTCGACAAGACGCTGAGCGGTTTGTCAGAGCTGGTGACAGCCACCTATTTTGCTCACACCATTGGCAGCGGCCAGGCTCGTTGACGTGCGCTATACCGTTCGTCACAACACCGAATTCACTTACACGCTGCCCGTGATCTCAGCGCAGCACGTTCTACAGTTGAAACCCCGCACCCTCCCCGGCCGGCAGAGCCTCTTTTCCCACACGATCGATCTATCCCTGGGCGCGGAAATGAGCGAGCACGCCGACTACTTCGGCAACGCCATCTACGAGGTACGTCTGCCGGTGCGGCACGAGTCGCTGCAGATCGAAACCGTCAGCGAGCTCGACGTGCAACCCCGCGATGACATCCTGCTGGATCTGTCACCACCCTGGGAGCAGGTGCGCGATACGCTGAGCGTACCCCTGTCCAACGAGCACTGGGAAGCCGCACAGTTCTGTTTCCCCTCCCCGCACATCGATCCCCATGCGGCTGCTGAACTGGCCGCCGCGGTGGTCGAACCAGGCATGCCCCTCCTGCGCCTGGCAGACGCGCTTACGCGCCACATCCACGCGCAGTTCACCTACCAGGGTGGCGTCACCGACGTGCACACGCCCGTGGCAGACGTGCTGCGTTCGCGCATGGGGGTGTGTCAGGATTTCGCGCACATTGCCATTGCCGCATTCCGACAGCTCGGCCTCTCCGCCCGCTACGTGAGCGGTTATATCCTCAGCCAGCTCGACAACCGACCCGCGCTGGTAGGGGCCGAGGCAAGCCATGCCTGGTTGTCAGTGTACTGCTCCGAGTTCGGCTGGGTGGATTT
>CAZYYJ010000047.1:0-40417 GCA_964651595.1 uncultured Pseudomonadales bacterium
CAACCGGTACGTGGCAGACCACGCCGAAGCGCTGCCCGCGAGCTGCGCCGGCAAAAGCTGGGTGCAACCCCTCGAGGCCGACGATCTCACACGGCTGGCCGTGGGTGTCGGCATCCGCTATGGCCTCGGTCGTTTTCAGGAAGCCATTGCCAACGCCGCACCCGGTGACGATGGCGCCCTTGCCGAGGCCGCCTGGGAGCTGCCCGCCGGCATCGGCAGCAATGCCGTCGGCGTCGGTTCTGCGCTGTCGGCCTCGGGTCGCGGCATCCTGCTGGGTAACCCGCACTACCCCTGGCACGGCTCGTCGCGCTTTCACATGGTGCACACCACCATTCCCGGCGAGCTGGACGTCATGGGCACGAGCCTGCTCACCACCAACCGCGTAGCCATCGGCTTCAACGCCGACATGGCATGGACCCACACCGTTTCCACCGCGCTGCGTTTCACCATCTACCAGCTCGAGCTGAATCCCGAGAACCCGACGGAGTATCTCTACGACGGCGCGTACCGCCCCATGGAGAAAGTGGATATCGCCATAGAAGGCGTGGATGCACCCGCCACGGTGTACTTCACGCACTACGGCCCGGTCATCGAGAACGAAGCGACCCCCTGGACTGACAAGCACGCCTACGCCATTCGCGACGCGGTGCTGAACAACTACCTCACCGCCGACACTTACGACGCCATGAACAAAGCCCGCTCGGTTGGCGAGCTGGAAGCAGCCATCAGCAAACACGGCGTGTACTGGACCAATACCATCGCCGCGGATCGCGAAGGCCGCGCTTTTTACGCCGACATCAGCGGTACGCCCAACGTGGACGCCGAGCTGCTGGACCGGTGCCGGGTAGCTCTCGAGGGCCTGCCCGAACGCGTTGTGGTGCTGGACGGCGCCCGTGCAGACTGCGAGTGGCGTCAGGACGAACGCAGTGCCGTGCCGGGGGCCCTGCCCGCGGAGGACATGCCCCGGCTCACGCGGCTCGACTACGTGACCAACTCCAACGACAGCTACTGGCTCTCCAATCCGGAGGCGCCACTGGAAGGGTATTCGCCCATCATCGGCGCGGAACGCACCGCGCGATCGCTGCGCACGCGCTCCGGGCTGGTGTTCATGCGTGAGCTCATCGACAGCGGCGAGAAGATCACGTCACAGGACCTTCAGGACATGCTCTACAGCCACCGCAACTATGGGGCGGAGCTGCTGCTGGACGACGTACTGAAAGCCTGCGCCGGCCAGAACGAGCTGGCTGAAGCCTGCGCGGTGCTGGCAGCCTGGGACCGCACCATGAACAACGATTCGGTGGGCAGTCACATCTGGCGGGAGTTCTGGGACACAGCCCGCGAGATAGACAAGCTGTACGCTGTGCCTTTCGACGTGAACGACCCGGTGAACACACCCAGCGGCATCAACGTGGCTGACGCGGACGTTGCCGCGGCGGTGCGCGCGTCGCTGGTGACCGCGGTCGAGCGTTTGAACGAGGCCAACATTCCCCTCGACGCCAGGCTCGGCGACATCCAGTACGCGGAACGCAACGGCGTGAAAATCCCCGTGCCCGGCGGCGAGGGCTGGGCCGGCATGTTCAGCATGATTGTCACGCGCCTGAACCCGGACAAGGGCTACACGCCGATCATTCACGGCAACAGCTACATCCAGGCCGTCAGCTGGGACAAGGCGGGCAAGCTACAGCCCCGCGCGATGCTCACCTATTCCCAGTCGCCGGAACCCGAGTCGCCGCACTACAGCGACCTCACGGAGCTTTATGCGCAGGGCAAATGGATCACGCTGCCATTCACCGAGGCGGAGATTGCTGCCGACCCGAACCTGATCACGCTGAACCTGACCGAGTGAACAGGCGATAGCCGGTCCAGGCGAGCAGCGGTAACGCTACCGCGCCGAGAAACGCAAGCCACGCGGAACGCGCTTCCTCGGCGGCGGCACCGATCGTGGCGAACACCAGGGCAACGCCTACGTTGGCAAGCGCTGTGATCAGCGCGAAACGCCAGAAGGGATAGCCGACAATACCGGCAGCCAGCGTCGTCAACTCTGCAAAGATGGGCACCGTGCGCGTGAGCACCAGTGTCGGCGCGCCCAGGCGCGCGGCAAGTTCGTGGGCGCGGGCGAGACCCTCGGTGCCAACGAAGCGGTGCGCCAGCGGCTGACCCGCCAGGCGCCCCACGCCGTAGCCGAGCACACAGCCAACCGTCAGACCGGTCCAGATCACCACCGCGCCCAGGAAGACACCGAAGACCGACCCGGCCAGCGTATTGATGACGCCATTGGGTACCGGCAGAAACACATCCGCCGCCAGCGCGCCGATGAGCACCGCAGCGGTCGTCAACGGTTGGTTTCCGGTCCAGGCGAGCAATTCGTTCACGAGCGTGTTCGATTCGTCCTCGAACAGCACCAGGGGCACGATGAGGGTGGTGATCAACATGATCACCACCGCCGTCCACTTCAACCAGGTTGGCATGACGCACCCCTCCCAACGAAGGAGCATCACAACGCAGATGCTGCGCCTTTACAACATGCCGGGCGCTCAGGAGTGACCGCCACCCCGGGCAATCTCGTAAACGCCCCCGGAACCGAGGCTGTCGATTTCGTACTGCAGCACGCCGCGCAGGTAGTCGGGTCCGCGCGCTTCCTTGAGGGCCTGCACCAGCGTCACAAGCATCGCTTCCTGCACGTCTGCGGTATCGAGGCCGGCCCCACCCGCACGCTCATCCATGCTCGCCAGGGTGTCTTTCGCCAGCGCATATTTCGACGTCATCTCTCGGCTCCTGAAGTCCACCCCATCTGTATACGGTGACGATGCCTGCCGGGCCATAGGGGATTCCCACAGTCCGACAGCCCGGCCACCGCCTTAGACACACCAACGGAGGTTTGCTTTAATCCGCCGCCCCGACGCATCGCCCGCGAGTTTCGCCTTGAAGATCCCGTTTGCCCGCCTCGTTCTCCTGCCGCTGTTGAGTCTGACAATCGCCGCATGCCAGCAGGCTGCGCCCGCCGACGCCGCCGAGGGGGACGTTACCGCACAACCGCTGCTCATCGACGGTTTCGACCCCAACATTCCTGCTGACGAGTACCGTCAGCTGTGTGACCGCGTACTGGCAGATGCGCGCGAAGCCTTCGGCGCCATCGAAGCACAGACCGGCCCCGCCACCCTGGAAACCGTCATGGGCGCCTACGAAGCCATCACGTATGACCTGCAGGCCGTGCGCCAGTCGTGGCATCTCAAAGCCGTGCATCCGGATGCGGACATACGCGACGCCGCCACCAGCTGCACTGAGCAGTACAACGACTTCACTACGCAGGTGGGGCTTTCGCGGGCTTACTACGACCGTCTCGCAGCAATTCCCGGCGAGAGCCTGAGTCGCAAAGAAGCGTACATGCTGAACCAGACCCTGCGCACGTTCCGCCGTGCGGGCGTCGATAAAGATCCCGAGACGCGCGAGCGCATCCGCTCTCTGCAGAAAGCCATCGTGGAGCTCGGCAACGCGTTCGACAGAAACATCCGGGACGACGTACGTTACGTCACCACCACGGTCAGCGCCCTGGCCGGCCTGCCCCAGGACTATCTGGACGCCCGGCCCGCGGACGAGAACGGTAACGTCCGCATTTCCACCAACTCGCCGGACCTGTATCCGGTGATGACCTATGCCCACGACGATGCGCTGCGCGCGGCGCTCCGCAAAGCGTCACGGTCCCGCGGCTACCCGGCCAACGACGCCATCCTCGAGGAGATCATCGAAAAGCGCCACGAACTCGCCCGGTTGCTGGGCTTCGACAGCTTTGCGGCCCTGTCCATGGACGACAAGATGATCGGCACCCCGGGTCGCGCCCAGGCCTTTCTGGATGACATCAGCAACGCGCTGCGCGCGCCCGTGGAGGTCGAGCTGGCCCGTCTGCTGACCCGCTTGCGCCAGATCGACGCCGATGCTGAAGAGGTACAGGCATGGCAGGCCGCCTATCTGACCAATCTCATCCGTCAGGAAGACTACGCCGTGGACAACCGGGAAGTGCGTCAGTACTTCCGCTACGGGAAGGTTCGCGATGGCATCTTCCGCCTCACTGAAGACCTCTTCGGGGTCACCATCCGCCCATGGGATACCGCCACGTGGCACGAGGACGTGGAAACCTGGGAAATTCTCGAAGACGGCGTACTGCTCGGGCGCTTCTACATGGACAACCATCCCCGTGAAAACAAGTACAAGCACGCAGCGCACTGGACGATCCGTTCCGGCATCAAGAACCGGCAGATACCGCTCTCAGGGCTGGCGCAGAACTTCCCGCGCGGCCTCATGGAGCACAGCCAGGTCGAAACGTTCCTGCACGAGTTCGGCCACCTGCTGCACAACGTGTTTTCGGGTAATCAGGAGTGGTTTGCCATCACCGGCATGACCATGGAGCGCGACTTCGTCGAAGCACCCTCGCAGATGCTGGAGGAGTGGATCTGGGACTATGACACGCTGGCCACCTTCGCCAGCAACGATGCGGGCGAGGTGATTCCGCGGGCTCTGGTGGAAAAAATGAGTCGTGCAAGGTATCTGGGGCTCGCCACCTCCACGGCGACGCAGATCTTTTACGCGAAACTCTCGCTGAACTACCACAACCGCGACCCGGAAAGTTTCGAACTGAAACCGTTGATGCTGGAGCTGCAGTCCCGGCACTCACCATATCCGTACATGCCCGGCACCACGTTCTATGCGAACTTCGGGCATCTCTACAACTACTCGTCCAACTACTACATGTACCAGTGGTCTCTGGCCATCGCCACCGATCTGTTCTCGCGCTTTCGTGAGGAGGGCATGCGCAACGAGGCCCTGGCGCGGGCCTACCGCGAACGGGTGCTTGGCGCCGCCGGCAGCAAACCGGCTGACGCCTTTGTCGAAGATTTCCTGGGCCGCCCGTTCAGCCCGAGCGCCTACATCGAGAAACTGCGAACGCTGTGACGCTGTCCCGGCGATCCCGCTAGAGGTCCACGCTGACCGACAAGCCCACGCGCGCCGGCTCGCCCAGCTGTGTGAACGGGCGTGCCGTGTAGAAATCGCGCGGATCGTTGCCAAAAAAGAAGCCACGCACGAAGTAGTCCTCATCGGTGAGGTTGCGTCCCCACAGCCGCGCAGACCAGTTGTCGCCCGCATACACGAGGCTGGCGTTCAACAGCTCGTAGCTCTCTGACACCTCGTCGTGGGTATCGGAGAAGAAGAACTCGTCTTTACCCTCCACTTCCACGGCAACGCTGAGCCGGTCGGTGAGCAGCACCTGCGCCCCCAGAAAAAACTGGTATTCCGGCGCATGGGCCTGCTCACGGCCGTCCACCACTTCCTGATTGGCGTTGAGGAAGCGGTCGTACTCGGTGTCGAGCAGGCCCGCGCTGGCAAAGAGCGTAACGCGATCGTTCAGCGCCAGGGTGCTTTCCACCTCCACTCCCTGGTTGAAGCCATCCGTTGCGTTACCGCGGAACACGACAAACTCCCCGGGGGCACTGCCGGGCCTCGGGTCCTGCCGGGAAGTCTGTATCTGGATGTCTTCGCGCTGCATGCGGAAAACCGCGACAGCCAGCGTGAGGCGGTCTTCGAGAAAGAGATCCTTGTAGCCCAGCTCCACGTTCCACAGGGTTTCCGTGTCGAACTCCCTGAGGCTCGCCGGCAGCGTACCGTCCTGGTTGAATCCTCCGGTCTTGTAACCGCGGGTCACACCCGCGTAGAAGAGCCCGTTGTCGCCCACGTCTCGTTCGAGCAGAACTCTGGCGCCGTAAAGGTTCTCGTCCGGATCGAAGGAGACGCCGGCCGTGTCGTCGTACTCAGAGCTGTGGTGCTCGATCCGACCGCCCACGCTGAAGCGCCAGAGATCGCTTACCCGCCGCGACACTTCTCCGTAAATCGCGGTGCGAGCGATCTCAAAGCTGCTGGAGAACGGCCCGGCAAAGGTGTAGGTGCGATCCAGCGCCACATCCTGGCGCAGCGCATAGACCCCGGCCACCCAGTCCCAGGCGTAGGCCCCGGGCTGCGAAAGGAAGCGCAGCTCCAGCGTCTGCGTGTCGCGTTCACGCTCGTAGAGATCGGTGGAGGTATAACCGATGGGATCAAAGCCCGTGAAGGTCCAGTCTTCGTCGTAACCGTACGCAAGATCGCTCTCTGTCAGCGCCACGCTGCCTTCAAACGCCACCCGCTCCGAGAGGTCCTGTGCCATGGCAAGCGATGCGTACGTCGTCTCCTGCTCGTCACCGCCCGGTTCGTCAGACAACGTATTGCGGTCGTTGTCCAGCGAGAAGGCATCGTAGCCGTTGTCCACGTCGACGTGTCCCAGCGCCAGTTGCCATCGCAGCGCTTCGCCCCAGGTGAACTTGGCCCGCGCAGTCAGCTCATCGCGATTGCCGGTGTTCTCGCGGCCGAGGAACTCGTTGTCCATGAAACCGTCGTCGCGATGCCGTTGCACCCCGAGACGATAGCCCGCGCTGTCACTCAACGGGCCGGACACAACTGCGCCTACCCCGAACTGACCGTAGTCACCAACATCGGCCTGCACGCGGGCCGTACGCATAGCCGTGGGTTCGGGTGTCACTATGTTGATGAGACCGGCCAGCGCGTTGGCACCGTAGAGCGTACCCTGAGGTCCGCGCAGCACCTCTACCTGCTGCACGTCGAAGAGCGTTGCAGCGGCCCCCACCCCTGACAGATCCACGCCATCCACGATGAGCCCCACGGAGCTGTTGAGGGGTTCGCTGAATTGCCCGCGCTCGCCGATACCGCGAATCTGAACGTAGCGTCCCCGCGATGCGCCGCTGGCAAAGTTGACGTTCGGCGCGCGGTTCAGCACTTCTTCGAGATGGTTCACGGCATCCCGTTCGCGGTCGGGACGCAGCACCGTGTAGCTGCCGGGCAGCTCCGAGGCGGGCGCTTCGCGGAACTCGGCGGTCACCACCACTTCTTCGATCAGCTCGGCAGCAGTGGAGTTGGCACCCTGAACGGTCCCGGCCGTTGTCAGGGCAGCAGAAAGGAGGGAAAAGGTTACACAGAAGCGTCGCATGAGTTTTCTACCGGTACTTGAACAAAGTACCTAAGGCGCGACGAGCTCGTGGCTCTGGATCTCTGCGATCTTTTTAAGCGACCTTCTTTAGGCGATCTGCTTCAGCGATCCGTTAGAGTCCCTATCCCTACGCCGGCGTTACCCGGATCAGGTTCGGAGGGTCCACGCGATAGAGCGTGTCTCAGGCACATGCGGCCACCCCTTAGGCTGGCCGCATTGAACACCTTTTCCGTCAGCAAGTCCACGTCAGTCGAACTGAGCATCCAGCCTGGCGAAGTAGTACCCGCCCTGCCAGGGCACGATGGTGGTGGAACCGTACACGCGGCCACAGCAGTAATCGTTGCCGTTGACACGCCGGTCGGCCTCATCGGGAAACTCGTCGAAGATGTTTCTGCCGCCGATCGTGACGGAGAGGTTGTCGTTGATGGCGTAGCTCGCTTCCAGATCCACGAAGGTCGTGGCGTCGTAAGTCTGCACCGACCCTGCGGGCGAGATATCGGCATCTTCGCTCTCGCCGAAATAGCTGACCCGTGCGTTGACACTGAACGCTTCGAAGCTGTGGCTCACAGCAAACACGCCCCGCCAGTTGGGGTCACGATTCTCGAAATCGAACTGATCCTCAGCATTGAGAAACGCCGACGCATCCGAGGCGAGCTCCGATTTGTTGTAGTTGACGGACGCCGTCAACAGCGTGTTACCCCAGTCACTGGCGATCGGGTAGGTCGCCACCAGGTCCACACCCTGCGTCTCTGAGTCGAAGGCATTGGTAAAGTAGAAAACGCCGCCGATGGATTCCGCGCCCACAACCCCGGCGCCCTGCAGCGCCAGGAAGTTGGTGTAGGCTGCGCCGCCAGCGGGATCAGCGGACACGTCCTGCGTGGATATGGCGTACACCCGGTCATCGATGTCGATGCGGTAGAAGTCGAGCGTGAGATCTACCTCTCCCAGCGACGCCGTGAAGCCCACGGTAAAGTTGTTGGAGGTCTCAGCCTTGAGATCCGTCGCACCCAGCGCCTGCGCCACCGGACCGCTGGCCGGAAACAGTCCCGTTGCCACCGGAAACCCGTTGGGCAGCCGCGTGGAGACGTTCGTCGTACCCTGCTGCCCCGGCGTGGGTGCACGGAAGCCGGTGCCCACCGAAGCCCGCAAAGCAAAGCTCTCGTTCACGCGATAGCGCCCGGCCAGCTTCCACACCGTCTCCGTACCGAAGTCCGAGTAATCTTCGTAACGCACGGCTGCCTGCAGAAACAGGGCATCGGTCACGTCGCCACTCGCATCCAGGTACACGCCGAAGGAGTCACGGTTGTAGTCCTCGGAGAACTCGGGCGAGTAGCCCGGAAAACCGTTGGAGCCGACGCCAACCACGCGGTACACGGGGTCAGCCGAATTTGCGCAGTCGAGGGACGAGCCATTGGCAATGACCGCAGCACCGGCGGCGGTGGCGGTCCGATCCGCCACCAGCGCATCGTCAGAGCAGAAACCGAAGGGGTCCTGCGTGGCGAAGGGGCCCGGCGTATAGCTGGCCAGGTCACCCTCCACCACCTCGTAGGTTTCGTCCATGTAGCTTATGCCGCCCGCAAGCACCATGGGGCCTGCAAGGCCCACGTCGAACTCCTGGGTGAGATCAATCTGAAACTGCACTTCCTCGTTCGTCAGATCGCCCGGCCTGAACGATGTGGGTGTCGCCGGCCCCAGCGAGGGGTTGATGGTGTTCATGAGCGTATAGGCAATCTCGTTGTAGCCGTAGCGGCCGCTGATATCGAACGTACCGGTATCAGAAAAGACGCCCCTGACTCCGACGGTAGCTGAGTAGTCCGTAACCTCACCTTCGAAGCGGGGCGTAAAGCCGCCCGGGAAGAGTTCCAGCGGTGAATAGACAGTCCCGTCTTCCAATCGCAGGTCCTCGATGGTGCCGTTGCCGGGGTAGCGGTAGAAGAAGCTGCCGTCCCCTTTGCTGTCCGAGAAATTGGCGAACCCATAGAGCTCCGTATCTGTGCCGCCCAGCGCTATCGCTGAATTGACAAACAATCGAACGGCTTCGTGGTTGGGCTGCCCCCATGGCTGCACCACGTCGCCTTCCAGCGAGGCCCGGTCCAGCCCTGCTACGAATGTCGGATCCTGAAGAAAGGCGGCGTAACCCGCCGTGGGATCGAAGCGGGGGCTCTCCGGATCCACACAGAACCACGACTCGCAGTACTGCTCCGCCCGCTCCGTGAAATCTGCATCCGACACCTCCGCCGAGATGCTGACAAAGCCATCGTTGCCCAGCGGAAAGCCGACGTTGCCCTGCACGGTGGTCTGGAAACCGTCGCCTTCGAAATGCTCACCGGTGTTGATCGAGAAGCTGCCGCCGCTGCTGTTGTCTTTGAGAATGAAGTTGATGACGCCGGCAATGGCGTCCGAGCCGTACTGCGCCGCGGCACCATCGCGCAGCACTTCGACACTCTTCAGAGCCGCCGCAGGAATTGTCGCCACATCGGGGCCCTGGGTACCTGACGCGCCAATGGACACCAGGGCAGCCCGGTGGCGGCGCTTGGAGTTGACCAGCACAAGCGTTTTGTCCGAAGGCAGGTTACGTAACGTGCCGGGGCGGATGAAGGTTGCTCCGTCGCTGATGGGCTGGCGTCCTACGTTATACGAGGGCACCAGCGTCTGCAGGATGTCGTGAGTGTCGGTGTATGACACCGAGCGGATGTCGTTGTCGGTGAACACGTCCACCGGCACAGGCGAATCGTCAGCGGAACGCGGCTTACCCCTTGCCCCGGTCACCACCACTTCTTCGATGACGCTCGACGCAGCGTCGGCTGCGCCGTCATCGTCGGCCTGCGCTGTAGGCAGCGCCAGAATGATCAGGAGGGTTGCGGCCACCAGCGCCACCCCCTTTCGGCTATGAATCTGCATTGTGTGAACTCCCTGGTTGGTTTGTGTGCCGGGTATGCAGCCCCCGGCAGGGTTTCTGTGCCCGCCGCGAACATTGCAGACGCTGTGCCAACCGCGGCTGCCAACAGCGCGCGAAACAGCCGACAGATTCTGGTGCAACGGGGAAGCCCCAGGACGGTGCGCACAGCAACTAAACATGATCGTTAGCAGCGCGCGAGAAAAGCCAGGCATGATCGCACCCGCAACCCGGTGCGCCCTGTGCCGGTTTCTTGATGCACCGTCGCGGTGCCCGCAGACGGATCCGGCATGCCCTTTCCTGCACCACGACAATCGCCGCGCACCACACTCGCGCCCCGCCTTGGCGCAGATGACGCACGGTCAACACTGGAGCCAAAATCGTGCACGCCCCCTCCCCGACGCACCTTCGCAGGTCAGAAAATCCTCCCGCGCAGAATCCCGGCGACCCCGGAACCGCACCGGGTCGCCGGATCGGCCTCAGCGAGGCCGTCGAAGCAACTGGCACGGGACTTGAATAGAAGAACCGACGTCCACGTTTACACGGCCCCCTTGTGACCGTTCCCATAGATCCGCAGCTAATTGCGTTCATCGCCATGCTCTGCGCGGCGGGCGCCGCCGCTGGCATCACCTCCGGCCTCTTCGGCAACGGCGGCGGCTTCGTCGTGGTGCCGGCCCTGCTGGTCGTGTTTCCGGCGTTCAGCGTGCCGGACAGCAGTCTCATGTACGTGGCGGTGGGTACGTCACTTGCGACGATCGTGGTGTCCTCGGCCCGCTCGGTGCAGGCCCACTACCGCCGCGGTGCGGTGGATTTTCAGACCCTGAAGAGCTGGAGCGGCTGGCTGATCGGCGGGGTCGCCATTGGTCTGTGGATCGCCTCTATGGCTGACGCGCGCATGCTCATATTCGTGTTCGCGAGCGGGGTGATGCTGTTTTCCGTCTACTTCCTGTACCCCAAGGCCCTGACCCGCATGCGCCGCCGGCACCAGATGCCTGACGGTGCATCGCGGGCAGCACTCGCCTCGTTCCTGGGCGGCTTCTCGGCGCTGCTCGGTATTGGCGGCGGCACCATCACGGTGATGACCATGGTGCTGTGCAACCGGCCCATACATCAGGCGGTGGCCACGGCCGCCGGCGTCGGCGTGCTGATCGGCCTGCCCGGAGCCATCGGCTTCCTCGTACTCGGCCTGGGCAACAGCGACCTGCCCTGGGGGTCGATCGGCTACGTGAACCTGCCGGCTCTGCTGGCCGTTTGCGCCTTGTCCATCTTTACGGCCCCGCTGGGCGCGCGCATGGCGCACAGCCTGAACGAAGACAATCTGAAACGCCTTTTCGGCGTGTACCTGATCATCGTTTCCATTTCCATGTTCATCAAAGGCATGGATGTGGGCGTCTGAAGAGGGCCTCAACCAGCCCCGTCAAGCAAGGAGAAAACCATGTCACTCAACGCAAACCGCCGTCTGTTCCTCACCATGGCTGGCGCCACGGGCGTGCTGTCCGCCTCGCGCGGTCTGGCGGCCACAACGAAGGCACCAGCGCTCCGCTACGGACCGGACGCCAGCGTCGCCAAGCTGAACGCCAACGAAAACCCCTTCGGTCCAAGCGCCGCAGCGCTGGAAGCCGCGGCAGAGGCCACCAGCCGGGGCGCCTATTACGTCGGCGAGTCGGTGCCACGGTTGAAAGCCATGATCGCCGAGCGCAACGGTGTATCGCCCGGCAACATCAGTCTGAGCTCCGGGTCTTCCGGCGTGCTGAGCTTCTTTGCCGTGGCCAAGTCGAAACAGGGGCGCATCCTGGGTCCGGACCTCTTCTGGGACACCACCGCGAAAGCCGCCGTGCGCCAGGGCGGTGAGCTGAAGTACATGCCGAAAACCGCTGACCTCGCCATCGATCTGGACGCGATGCTGCCGGCCATCACCCGGGACATCTCCCTGGTGCACATCACCAACCCCAACAATCCCACCGGGCTGCTGCTGGATCCCGCCAAGCTGAAAGCGTTCTGTATCGAAGCGTCGAAGAAGGCCACCGTGCTGGTGGACGAAGCTTACAACGAGCTGACGGACGACCCGGAGAAGCACTCGATGGTGCCGCTCATCAAAGCCGGCCACGACGTGGTGGTTGCGCGCACGTTCTCCAAAATCTACGGCCTTGCCGGCATGCGCGTCGGCTACATGATCGGCTCGGAAGCCAACACGGCATTGATCGACCAGTATGGTCTGGGCGACTACGCCATGAACCAGGCTGGCGTAGCGGCAGCCATTGCGTGCTACAACGACGAGAAGTTCCTGGCGAAGTCGAAGAGTGCCATCGTTGCCGCGCGCGAAGCGGTTATGGAAGCAACGACCAGCCTCGGGTTGAAGCCTCTGCCGTCAGCCACCAATTTTGTCTTCGTTGACCTCGGCGACCTCGACGCCGAGAAATTCCGCGCCGCGATGGCACGCCAGAACGTTCTCATTCGCGGCATCTACCGTGACTACACGAGCTGGTCCCGCGTGAGCATGGGTCTGCCCCGGGACGTCGATCGCTACATTGCGGCCTTGCCGCCGGTGCTGGATGCCGTTAGCGTCACCTCATGAAAAACCTGTTCAAAGTCCTGTTGCTGAGCGCGGTTGCGGCTGCCGCGCACGCCACCCCCGATATTTCCGGCACCTACGATGTCGGCACGCTCACTCCCCTGGAGCGTCCGGAGCAGTTCGGTGACGCGTTGTACCTGACCCCCGAGCAGGCTCAAGCAATGACGGACCGCATCCAGAGCATCAAAGACCGCGACGCGGCCAGAAGCGATCCCAACCGTGGCGCACCCACCGGCCGTCGGGTGGGCGGCTACAATTTCTTCTGGCTGGACGTCGGCAGCACCCCGACGCTCGTGGACGGCAAGTTCCGCACGTCGATCATCAGCCGGCCGGCCAACGGCCGGCGGCCGCCCATGAACGAAACCGGGCAGTCGCGGCTGGATGGCCTGCTGAACGCCTGGACCATCGTGTGGCGCGACCCCGACCCCAGCGTGGGGAAAAACGACGGCACAGCGTGGTGGCTTGCGGAGGGCGGTGGTCCCTACGATCACCTGGAGCAGCGACCCCTCGCGGAGCGCTGCATCATCGGTTCCCGGTCCACCGCGGGGCCCCCGATGCTGCCGAACCTGTACAACAATCACAAACGCATCATCCAGACCCCGGACCACGTCATGATTCTCACGGAGATGAATCACGACGCGCGTGTCATCCGCCTCGGCGGCCAGCACCGACCCGAGGCGCTACGCACCTGGCTTGGCGACTCAGTGGGATCCTGGGACGGCGACAGCCTGAAGGTGGTGACAAAAAATTTCACGGACACGCCGGCCCTTTCGGGTGCTGACCGCAACCTCGTAGTGCACGAGACCTTCACGATGCTTGCCGATGGCAATCTGAGCTACGCCTTCGAGGTCCACGATCCCACCGTCTGGGACGAGTCCTGGGGCGGTGAGTACACGTGGCAGGCGAGCACCGGCAAGGTCTACGAGTACGCCTGTCACGAAGGCAACTACGCGCTGGGCAACATCATGCGCGGCGCGCGGCAACTGGAAGGTGCTGCCGCGGGCGGCGAGTAACCTTTCTCAGGACTTGCTGACGTTGCGCGGCACGTCCCGGAACGGGCCTGTGTCGAAACGCGGCTCTTTCGGCAGCCCCAGCACCCGCTCAGCGATGATGTTCTTCTGTATCTCGTCCGTGCCGCCCGCGATGGAGATGGCCGGCACGGAGACGAGAATCTCGGCAATGGTACCCTCCCGTTCCGTCTCCGGCCCGGTGAGCATGGCGTCAGCGCCGGAAATGAGCGTGTGCACATGGGCAGCCTGGCGCGCGATGACGCTCGCAGCGAGCTTGCCGATCGAGCCAGCCGGGTTGACATTCTTGTTAGCCGATCGCCGCCGCCCAGCGGCGCTTTTCTCGGCAAGGCCGGCCGCTTCGTGCATGGACAGCAGCCGGGCGAGTTCCTGGCGCGTGTGCGGGTCGCGGATGGCCCCCGACTCCTTTGCGCGAGGCAGCGCAAGATCCACGCGTCCCGTGCGCTGGGGATACCAGGTGTAGGGTTCCAGTGCCACGGCAAGCTCTTCGCGAAACTCATCGTAAATAGGGCCTTTGAGCTCTTTGATGCGCCCGCCGCTGCGGTCGCCGGCAAAACCCTGGCGCTCCAGTGACAAGGTGGTGGCGGCAATTTTCCAGCCTTCGCCGACTTCGCCAAGGAGATCTTCCCCCAGCACCTCGGCATCTGCCATGAACACCTCGTTGAACGACGCATGACCGTTCATCTGCCGCAGCGGCCGTACTTCGACACCCGGCTGATGCATGTCGATGAGGAAGTAACTGATGCCCTGATGTTTCGGCACGTCCCAGTCCGTGCGCGCCAGCAGCAGGCCGTAGTCGGCATGGTGAGCGCTCGTATTCCACACCTTCTGGCCGTTGATGATCCAGCGGTCGCCGTCCCGCTCGGCCTTGGTGGTGAGCCCCGCGAGGTCGGAGCCACTGCCCGGTTCGCTGAAAAGCTGACACCAGCCATGCTCGCCGGTGAGCACCGCGCGCAGGTATCTGCGCTTCTGCGCATCGTTGCCGTGCACCATGATCGTGTGCGATGCGAGGCGCCGGGGCCCACCCTGGGCGACACCGACGATGCCGCGCGCCACAAATACCTCGTCGACGGCAGCGCCCTGCTCCGCGGTGAAGTCCCGTCCAAAATACTCCGTGGGCCACGTGGGCGCAGCCCAGCCGCCTTCCACCAGCTTCTCGCGCCAGGCAGCGAGGCTCAATTCGGGCGACCAGTGCTCGTCGAGCCAGGCGTTGACCTGAGCCTGGATTTCCAGGATGGACATCACATCAGCCATGGGCCACCTCCTGCGTTGCT
Organism: uncultured Pseudomonadales bacterium; assembly: GCA_964651595.1. Classification (GTDB taxonomy): domain Bacteria; phylum Pseudomonadota; class Gammaproteobacteria; order Pseudomonadales; family Azotimanducaceae; genus UBA4421. The sequence continues at coordinate 14,798 of CAZYYJ010000047.1, forward strand.
TCGAGAATCTGCATCATCTGCTCGCGATGCCAGTTGGAGGTGCCCAGAAACACCTCCGAACTCTTCGCGCGCTTGTACCAGAGGTGCGTGTCCTCCTCCCAGGTGAAACCGATGCCGCCACGCAGCTGTATGCCCTGCTTGACGATGTTCATGTAGGCATCGCTGGCCAGTGCCTTGGCCATGAACGGCGTGTGCGTGTCTGTGGCACCCGCAGCCAGCACCCGGGCCGCCTCATGGGCCGCGGCTCTGGCCAGCTCCAGCTCCATCAGCAGGTCCGCGCAACGGTGCTTCAGGGCCTGGAAAGATCCGATGGGGCGTCCGAACTGCATGCGCAGCTTCATGTACTCGATGGTGGCGTCGAACACGGCCTGGGCCCCGCCCACCATCTCGTTGGCCAGCGCGGTGCTCATCTGCTGCCACAAGGTATGCAGATGCGCTGCCCCGTCGCCGAGCCGTTCGGCCGGCGCGGCGTTGAACGTCACGCGCGCCAGCTTGCGCGTGGCATCCATGGACGTAAGCGGTTCAATGACGAGGCCCGCTGTGCGTGGATCCACCTGATACAGCGCCAGGCCTTCCGGGGCGCGGGCTGCAACCACCATCAGATCGGCTACCAGCGCATCCAGCACCATGGGCGCTGTACCGCTGACCGTCGTCGCCGCGCCCGTGCCCGCCTGCAGGGCTTCGCCGACGCGATCCGCATCGTCCAGGCAGTCGAGCACCAGGGTAGCGAGGGTGCTGCCGCTGGCAATGCCCGGCAGCAGCGTTTCTTTCTGCACTTCCGAGCCACTGTTGAGAATGGCATGGGCCGCCATGACCGACGATGCGAAAAACGGGCCGCAGAAAAGGTGCCGGCCCATCTCTTCGGCGATGATGCCCAGCTCGACGGGACCGAACCCGAAGCCCCCGTAGGCTTCCGGTATGTGGGTGCCGGCGAGGCCCACCTCCTGGCTGAGTTGTGTCCATACCACCCGGTCGAAGCCTTCGTCGGTAGCCATCAGAGACCGCACCGCCGTGGTGGGTGATTTGTCGGTGAGAAACTTCGCGACAACCTCGCGAAACTGCTCCTGATCTTCTGTGAATCCAGCGGCCAAACGCCTTCCCCCGGGCTGGTCGAGCCGGAGAGTATAACCCGGTCCGGGCACGGTGATTCTCGCCAGGGCGTCGCGTACCATCGAGCGGTGAGATGGGGGATTTCTGTATGAGCTACGAGCACATCCTGTTCGAGGTAGCCGACGCCGTGGCAACAGTGACGCTGAACCGGCCGGAGCGCCTGAACGCGCTGACACCCACCATGCGCGAGGAGCTGCACCTCGCGCTCACCCGTTGCGATGAGGACGACGCCATCCGTGCAGTCATCGTCACGGGTGCGGGGCGTGGTTTCTGTTCCGGGGGCGACGTGAAAGCCATGCACGCCGCCAACCAGGACAAACAGCGCAATCCCGTGGACGAACGCATCGCTCCCATGCGCGACAAGGTGCTGCTGGCCATGGAAGCCTGCCGCAAGCCCGTGATCGCTGCCATCAACGGCGCCGCCGCGGGCGGCGGCCTGGGCCTGGCGCTGGGCGCCGACATCCGGCTTGCCGCATCGACCGCACGCATGGGCATGACGTTTGCGCATCGCGGCCTGCACCCCGACTGGGGCGGTACCTTCTTTCTGCCCCGCATCGTCGGGGTGGCCAAGGCCTGCGAGCTGATCTGGTCCGGCGACATGATCGACGCCCCCACCGCGCTGGAACTGGGCATCGTGTCTTACGTCACCGAGCCGGACGCGCTGCTGACCACAACCCGCGAGCTGGCGGCAAAGTTTGCCGCCGGTCCGCCCATTGCCATCCGCCTCGCCAAGCGGGCCATCTACAAGAACCTCACCGCCGAGCTGCGCGAAGCCCTCGAATACGAAACCTACGCACAGAACCTCTGCGCGGCGACCGAGGACGCCCGGGAAGGCATCGCCGCCTTCGTGGAGAAGCGCTCCCCCGAGTTCAAAGGTCAGTAACCCCATGGCAACCCGCCTCAGCAGAAAGGTGCTTGCGAGCTACTCCGGCGTCAGCCTGCCGCTCGCCGCCATGTCCATGCCCATCGCCGTGTACCTGCCGCCGTTCTACGGCGAAGGGCTGGGATTGAGTCTCACCACCGTGGGCGTGATCTTCACGCTCGCGCGCATCTGGGACGTGGTTACGGACCCGATCATGGGCACGCTCATCGACCGCTACGAGACGCGCTGGGGAAGACGCAAGCACTGGATCGCCGCTGCCATCCCGCTGCTCATGATCTCCGTCTACATGGTTTTCCTGCCCGACCCCGAGCAGGTGACGACGCTGTACCTGGGCTTCTGGCTGCTGCTGCTCTACATCGGCTACACCATGTGCATGATTGCGCACCAGTCGTGGGGCGCGGAACTGGCCGACAACTACGACGAGCGCTCGCGACTGTACGGCTGGCGGGAGATATTTGTCATAGGCGGCATGGCCCTCGTGCTTGCGCTGCCTGCCGCCGTAGAGCTGCTGGGCGACGGCGATCAGGCAGCTAAAGTGGCCAGCATGGGGCTCTTCTGCATCATTCTGTTTCCGTTGACAGCCCTGCCGACGCTGCTGTTCGTGCCCGACAGGAAGAGCACGGCACAAATGGCCGTGGACTGGAAGGAGGCCATACGTGTCATCGTCGGCAATCGTACGCTGTGGCGCCTGCTCGCCACCGATCTCACCACCGGCTTTGCGTCCACCGCATCCGGGGCGCTCTACATCCTGTTTGCGACCTACGTGTTCGAGCTGCCCCAGCACGCCAGCCTGGCGCTGCTGTTCTATTTCCTCGCCGCCTTCGCAGCCATGCCTCTGTGGTTGCGCATTGCTTATCGCGTGGGTAAAGACGCCGCCATCAAAAGTGCACTTGCCTACGGGGTGACCTTGAAGGTGCTGCTGTTTTTCGCGGTAGACCCCGGCAACGTAGTGATGTTCTGGGCATACACGCTGCTGTACGGCGTTGCCTTCGGGGCTGCGCCCACGTTGCTGCGGTCGATGATGGCCGACCTCACCGACGTGGATGAGCTGCAGACGGGCAAGAAACGCGCAGGGCTGTTCTTTGCCCTGCTCACCACCACCAACAAGCTCGGCAGCGCCCTCGCCGTGGGCGTGGTGCTGACGCTGGTGGAGGTGGGCTTCGGCTTCAGCCCCGGGCCCGGCAATTCCCCGGAGGCAATCCGCGGCTTGCTGATCGTGTACTGCACGGCTCCGGTCGTTGCACTGGCCCTGGCTTACCTGCCGTTGATCGGCTATCCGCTGAACCGCGAGCGCCATGCGCAGGTACGCGAAGAACTGGAAGGCCGGGCCGCGTCCGCCTGACGCGTGCGGTGGCACCAGATCATCATTCCGAGGCACGCTTCACAACGAGTTGTCACATTCGGCGGATAAGCTTGTGCGGTTACGTTCATGCGAACCGCCATGCTGCTCTCAGTTGCGGGGACGAGCGTTGCCGCGATCCTGATTCTGGCCGGCCTGATCGTTCTGCCCCTGCCCATACCGTTGGGCGCCATCATGATCCTGATCGGCGTGGGCCTCGCTGTGTCGGTAAACAAGCAGGTGCGCGTGCGCGTTATGCGCTTGCGCGCACAACATCCTCAGCTCGAGCTTGCCATCAACCGCTTCAAAGGCTTCCTGCCGGGGTTTCTACGCAAACCCATCGCCGACTCCGCACCGGAGCCGGTCACGCCAACACAGCCCGCACAACAACGTGCTGAATCCGGGGAAAACTTGTAAAGTAGTATTCCAGACACAGGGAGGGGCAACGATGGTCAGGATACTGACGAGCGCATTGCTTGCACTGGTTGTGCTGCCCGCTCAGGCAGCCATCATTCTCACGGACTTCCAGGGGCTGCTGCGGACCACCACAAACGATCGCGGCACCACTGTCGAGCTGCTGGCCGACGCCGATGGCGGCATCGCCACCGGCATTCTCGAATATCCACCCGATCCGATCAGCCCCGGCGGCCGGAATTACCCGCCCGACCCCGTTCGCTGGGCCATGGGCATCGAGCCGACGCCTTTCCAGCCGGTGTTGACCTTCATCTTCGACGATACCGGCAACTACCTCGGCGTCGAACCCACGCCGTTTCGCGTCATCTCGATGACAACCGGCAAACTCTACGGAGAGCTGCGCTTCGAGGATGTATCGGAGGTGGGCCTGGGCTCGCTCCTTGGTATCACCGGCGCCACGCTGACCACCCCTGGTGGAGAAGTTCTTGCGGTTGACCCCTTCAACATCGTTGCTGTCAGCGCTCCACCCGTGAGCCTGCTGCTGGCGGGCATGCTGGTGGCAATTCTGCGACGCCATCACCGCGGCCCGGCGCCTGCCTGACGGGCAACGTCTACCGCAACCGCTAGCCCGGGGCTGCCATTTCCTCGCGGATCAGCGCCACCACCTCATCGGGGCGCTGCATCGGGATGAAGTGCGTGCAGTCCGACCAGTGAAGGTCCCGCGCCTGCGGAAACCGCCCCGCCAGCCCAGGCCATGTGGGCGACATGGAAAAATCATGAAGCTGATCCGGGCCCGGGGTCTGCGCCCGCACAATGGTGACCGGTATGTCGAGGTGCCGGACGCTGTCGTAGATGGCGCCGTTGCTACGCGCGCTCATGTATACCGCAGCTTCCACTTCCGGTTCGCAGGCCAGGCGCCACCCGTGCTCAGCGTCTGTTTCGAGCCCGTAGCGGCAGTAGTCGTCGAAGATACGTGCGTGAAAGTGCGGGAACGAGCTCTTTGCTCCAAGCCGCTCGATCATGTCTTCGGGGGAGGCATAGAAACGTTGTCGCTTCGCAGCGGGATGTAAACCCTCGCCGAACGGATTGAGTGGCGTCTGGGCGTACGCTTCCGGCGATGCTACCGTGGGATCCAGCAATAACAAGCGAGCAAACGCACCGCTCTTCGCAGCCCCTTCGATCATCGCGTGCGCACCCATGGAATGACCGATACCTATGAGGCCGTTCAAACCGAGGGCCTGAACGAACTGCGCCTGATCGTCACCGAAGGTGGACCAGTGCTGCACGGCGCTTTTGGTGCTGCGCCCGTGTCCGCGCTGATCGAGGGCAATACAGTGCACGTCTCCCAGCGCTTCGATGTGATAGTCCCACACGCGCCCGTGAAAGCCGGTGGCATGCACGAACAGCAGGCTGGGCGCATCGTCCCGCGGCCGGCCCCATTCGCAGTAGCCGAGGTCAACGCCGTTCACCGCCAGGGTTTTGAGTTCGGGCTGCATGGATGCCCTCCAACACACAAAACGCCACAGGCTAGACGTCCGTGCGCACGATCTCAATGTTGCGTTCCTGCCGCTCCGCCACTGAGGGCGGTTGCCAGGCGGCATTGGCCAGCTCGAAGATCTCCGGTGGAACGTGCATGCGGAAGGTCGCGCCCTGAGTTTCGTTGCGCCCGATCACCCGGGCACGCCGCACGTCGACGTCGGCATCCAGCACCGTCACCCGTAACACGTGATTGCCGTCATCCACGCGCGCATAGAAGGCTTCCCGCGACGCTGCGTCCACCAGGCCCAGCTCCAGCACCACGGTGTGTCCGGCCGCCACGATGCTCGACGCCACGCGCCAGATCTGCGCCAGCAACCGGCGCTTGCACTCCGCATACCAGCCCATGAAATTCTCCTCCGGCCGATCGGCGGCAAACAACGTCACCATCCATTCGTCGAGATTGAGATGCACCCCGCCCCGCTCGGCGGCCAGCTGCGCTGCGTACGTGGATTTTCCGGCCCCCACGGGGCCTTCGATGAGATACATGATGCCGTTCATGGGTCTGCCTTCGATGTTTGCCGGGCTGCCAGGCTAGCGCCGTTGAGATCCCCCGGGCAGTCTGCTACTTTGCCTGCGCTTTTGACCGCGCGCGGCGGTGTATCCACGGAGCCTCCCTTGCGATCTTGTCTCGCTTTCACAGCCTCGCTCACGCTGCTAGCCGCATGTGGTGCACCCACCGATCCGCCTGCGGCGCCAGCCGCCCATGAGCCCACTACGAGCAATCTCACCATGACCATCACCGCACCTTACGGGACCTGGGCATCACCGGTGTCCGCCGAGCTGACCGCCAGCTCTTCGAAAGGTCTGCAATCTGTGCACGCCGAAGGCGACACGTTGTACTGGCTCGAATCGCGGCCGTTGGAAAGCGGCCGTTCTGTGCTGGTGCGCCGCTCTGCGGACGGTGTGGCGGAAGACGTCACGCCTGCGGGGTTCAACGTTCGCACCCGCGTGCACGAGTACGGCGGAAAAAGTTATGTAATCGCTGACGGTACCGTGTACTTCAGTAATTTCGCCGACCAGGCGCTGTACCGCCAGGCCCCGGGCGAAGCACCCCAGCGCATGACCAGCGCCGACGATCTGCGCTTTGCCGACTGCAGCTGGGATGCGAGCCGGCAGAGGCTCATCTGCGTTCGCGAAGACCACCGCGGGGCAGGCGAGGCGGTGAACGGCATCGTCGGCATCCCCGCAGCCGGCAGCAGCAACGGCGATGCACTGTGGCAGGGCAGCGACTTCGTCGGCTATCCGCGCGTGAGTGCCGATGGGGCCCGTCTCGCCTGGATCGCCTGGGATCATCCGAACATGCCCTGGGATCACGTGGCTCTGTGGGTGGGCGATCTCGACGAAAACGGCAGCTTGAGCAATGCCAGACGCCTGAATCGCGACGTGGACGAATCGGTGCTGCAACCCACCTGGGCTGCGGACGGCACGCTCTACTTCATTGCAGACCGCTCGGGCTGGTGGAACCTGCACCGATGGGACGGTGAGACCGTCACCGCCGTACACGACACCGCAGCGGACTTCGGCGGCCCGCTCTGGGGCCTTGGCAGCAGCTATTTTGCGTTGCTGTCCGACAGCGAAGCGCTTGTCACCTACCAGCGCCCCGACCGCGAACAACTTGCACGCCTGTCGCTCACCGACGGCACGCTGACAGATATCGACACACCGTTCATCGGTATCGCCGGCGTTACGGCCACCGGGGGCCAGGCGCGCTTTCTCGCCAGTCGCAGCGACGCTCCGGGTGTGATCGCTGCCCTCGATCTCACCACCGGCGCCACCGAGGTGCTGGTGGAGGCCGGCGATGCGGTCGTGGCGCCAGGTTTCATCGCCACGGCCCAGGCCATCGAGTTTCCTACCGCCAACGACGAGACTGCCCACGCCTATTTCTATCCGCCCACCAACGAGCAGTTTCAGGCTCCTGCCGGCGAGTACCCACCACTGATGGTGCTGATGCACGGCGGCCCTACCGGAGCAACCAGCCCCGGCTTCAGCATTGCGCGCAGCTTCTGGACCAGCCGCGGTTTTGCCGTGGTAGACGTGAACTATCGCGGCAGCACCGGCTACGGCCGCGCGTACCGGGAGCGGTTGAACGGGCAATGGGGCGTGGTGGACCTCGAGGACGCGGTGGCAGCGACAGCCTTTCTCGTGAAGGAAGGTCTGGCAGATCCGAACCGCCTGCTCATTCGCGGCGGCAGCGCCGGTGGCTACACCACGCTGTCAGCGCTCGCTTTCACGGATGTGTTTGCGGCCGGTGCCAACTACTTCGGCGTGAGTGACCTGGAAGCCCTGGCGAAGCACACCCACAAATTTGAGTCGCGTTATCTCGACAGCATGATCGGTCCGTACCCCGAGGCGCTAGACGTCTACAAGGCGCGCTCGCCGATCAACGCGCTGGACGGCTTCACGCGCCCGCTGATCACGTTCCAGGGGCTGGAGGACCGCGTGGTACCGCCCGCGCAGTCCGAGATGATCTACCAGGCGCTGCGCGACCGTGGCACGCCCACGGCCTATATCCCTTTCGAAGAGGAGCAGCACGGCTTCCGCAAAGCGGAAAATCAGATCAAGGCGCTGCAGTCGGAACTGTACTTTTACGGCCGCGTGCTCGACTTCGTGCCGGCCGGCGACCTGCCGCCGGTGGCGATCGACAACCTGCCCGGCTAGGCACGGCGATGTTGCGGGCCGTTGCCACCGTCGTTCTGTGCATGGCGGGCCATGGCGCCATGGCCGGCGATGCCCCTCGCGCGCGCGATCTCGGCATTCCCTTCGACGGGCATCCGGGACCGCTCAACGCCATCACCGACGTCGCCGGTGTCGAGGTAGGCTACGCCACCCTCATCCGCGGCGACGGACCGCTGGAAATCGGCAAGGGACCCGTGCGCACCGGTGTAACCGCCGTGCACCCGCGAGGGCGACACAATGCGGCCCCCGTGTTCGCGGCCCGTTTCACGATGAACGGCGATGGCGAGATGACCGGCACGCACTGGCTCGACGAGTTCGGCACGCTGCAGGGGCCCGTCCTGCTCACCAACACGGTCAGCGTCGGCGACGTACACGCCGCTGCCATCGATTGGATGCGTGAGCGGAACCCGAAAGCGATGACGCACCTGCCTGTGGTGGCGGAAACCTGGGACGGGGACCTCAACGATCACTACGGCAGGCACATCAAACGTGAGCACGTGTACGCCGCGCTGAATTCCGCCAGCGGCGGCCGCATCGCCGAAGGCAACGTCGGCGGCGGCACGGGCATGTTCGCGCACGGATACAAAGCAGGCACCGGCACCAGTTCGCGCCGCGTAGGCGCCTACACCGTGGGCGTGCTCGTGCAGGCGAATCACGGTCTCCCCTGGCGCCTCACCATTGCCGGTGTACCCGTTGGCCAGAGCCTGCATCCGCGTCCCGAACGGTCCCAGGCCAGCGAGCGTACGGACGGCAGCTCGATCATCGTGGTTGTGGCAACAGATGCGCCCCTGCTGCCGATCCAACTCGTTCGGCTGGCAAAACGCCCCGCCATGGGCGTGGCGCGCATCGGCGGGATCGGTGAGCGAACCTCCGGCGAGATTTTTCTCGCGTTCTCCACCGCCAACGCAAAACCGTCGTTACACGACGAAGTGGCGACGCTGACCGCTCTTTCGGACGATGCGGTCTACACGCTGGACTACCTCTACGAGGCGGTCATCCAGGCGACAGAGGAGGCCATCGTCAACGCTCTGATCGCAGCCGAGACCATGACCGGTGCAGACGGGTTCCGCGTGGAGCGTATCGATCACCAGGTGTTACAGAAGCTGCTGCGCAGACACGACCGTCTCAAACCCGCCAGCTGAAGCGGCTGCGTCAGCCCATCAGCGGGGTCAATCAGCCCGCCAAACCTGTTTCGCGCTGCCCGTCTCCGACCACGTCACCGCCACAGCCCGCTCCAGCAACAGCTCGAAAAGGGGATCGTCGGCATCAAAGCTCGGAAACGGGATGGCGGCCACAACGGCATCGCGCTCGGCGCCGGTTGTTACGGGCCGCACGGAACCGCTGATCTGAAATTCCCGATCGTCCGCGCCAACGAGCGCGTGCAGCGCAAAGGAGCCGTTCGCCCGCAGGTGGGTAAGCTTCGGCGTGTGCGCGCCAATGGAGAGATAAATACCGGCAGCGCAGAAGATCGGGCACACGGGAGCCACGCGCGGTTTGCCGGTGCCGTCCACCGTGGCCAGAATGGCCACCTCGCCGCTGTCCGGGCGGTAAAGCAGCTGCTCGCCCACGGCCGCAAGGTCCGGCGCCTGCGCCTTGAACTCAACCCACCGGCGCATCGTGGTCCCCAAGCCGGGCCGTGGCCCGATAGCCAGCCTCGAATTCGGGCGGCATGCGCACCGGCCGTCCCGAATCCAGATTGACGCAGACGTAGTCCACGCAGCCCCGCAGCAGGGTGACACCGCTTGCCGGATTGAGAATCTGAAAAGTACGCGTCGCCCGCAGCCGGGTCTTCGCGGTAAGCCAGTTGCCCACCAGAAGCGCCTCGTCCAGGTAGGCTGCCGCCAGAATCTCCACGTCCACCTTGCGCACCGCCATGCCCCGGCGCAGGGCCACGCACGCCGCCTCCGGCAATCCCACTGCGGCCGAGTGCGCCCAGGCACACTCCGTCAGCCAGCGGAAGTAAACGGTGTTGTTCACATGGCCGAAGCCGTCGATGTCGTTGGCCACCACCGTCACCGGCAGCACGAACGGGTCGGGAAAATCCCACAGCGGCAGCGCGTCGGGCATGATGTTCCTTCGTGATCCATGGTCAGACAGACGGACCACATTCTACACGGGCCGTGCGTATCACCATGACGGCACGGGTTAGCACTCTGCCAGGCGCTGCGTTATCTTCGTCGGCCGGGGGAGACAACGATGACGAGCCAGAAACCCATTGCCGTCGTGGTAGGCGCCACCAGCAAGTGGCAGGCAGACGGCCGCAATACATTGCTCGCACACGGCGAGGCCGTGGACGACAGCACCCTGCCCGACGCCGTGAAGTGGGGCGTAGGTGGCGCGATCGCCCAGAAGTTCGCCAGCGAAGGCTTTCACGTGGTGCTGACCACCCGCATCGCCGCCAACGCTGCCGGTCTGGCAGAAGCAATCGAACGCGCCGGCGGCAGCCAGAGCATCGTCGAGCTGGATCTGACATCAGCCGATTCCATCGCGGCTGCCTTCGGCAAGGTGCGCAGTGACACCGGCGATCCTACGGCGCTGGTGTACAACGCGGGCTATCTCGAAGGCCGCGATCTGCCGCCGGAACAGGAGCTGCTGGAGTTCATTCCCATCGAGCTCTTCGACACTGCCCATCACATTGCCAACCGCGGCCCGTTTCTCGTTGCCAGAGAAGTGCTGCCCGCCATGCGCGAGCGCGGCGCCGGGACGCTGCTGTTCTCTAACAATGCTGCTTCGCTGCGAGGCCGCAAGCGCTACACGGGCCAGTCGCTGTACTATCCCCGGGTGATGATGCGCGCCCTGGCCCAGGTGCTGACCGAAGAATACTCGGAGCACGGTGTACATGTGGCCAACGTCGTCATCGACGGGCTCATCGACTCGCCCGGCACCCGCGCGCTGCCCATGGCCCGGAAGCGTCCGGAGGTGATCATGAACCCCGAGAAGATCGCCGAGGCGTTCTTCTACCTGCACACGCAGGACCGTTCCTGCTGGACGCACGAGCTGCAGCTCACGCCGCACAGCACCAAACCCAGTTTCTGACCAGCAAACGAAAGGAGCTCCTCATGTCTGAAGACATTTCCCTGTTCGACACCATGTACCACTGCCGCGCCATGCGCCGCCTGGACACGAAGCCGGTTCCCGAGGAACTTCTGCTGAAACTGATCGACGCGGCCAACCAGGCGCCGTCCGGGTCGAACATGCAGAACGGCCGCTGGCTCGTGGTACGCGACGCGGACGTGAAGCAGAAGCTGGCCGACCTCAACCGGGCCGGCGTGGAAGCCTATCTTCCCAGCGCCGACGCTGGCGGCAGCCTGCCGCACCAGGACGCCGGCAAGCGCAAACGCATGGTCGAGTCCGTGCTGTGGCAGAAAGAGCATATGCACGAAATCCCGGCGCTGGTGATCGCATGCCTGGATCACGGCACCAAGGTGGACGGCCTGGAGGTGTACCGTGGCGGCGGCTCCATCTGGCCCGGCGTGCAGAACCTGCTGCTGGCGGCGCGCGCCCTCGGTCTCGGCGCCGCTCCCACCACCCTGGCGCTGCAGGACCAGGATGCCGTGCGGGCAGTGCTGGGGCTGCCTGACCGCATGGCGGCACACTGCCTCATTCCCGTGGGTTATCCGCTGGGCAATTTCGGCCCGGTGACGCGCAAGCCCGTGGAAGAAATCATGCGTTTCGACCGCTGGGAATGAGCTGATGGCCGAAAGCACCCGGGACAGCGAACGACCGTACACGCTGCTGGACGACGAGACCCGCGAGTGTCCCTTCGCCTACTTCCAGCATCTGCGACAGAACGAGCCCGTGTCGTTCATGCCGGAGATCCAGGCCTGGTACGTGAGCCGCTACGAAGACCTTCGCTACGTGAAGAAGCACCCCGAGCTGTTCTCCAGCAACATGTTCGAGCTGGGGGACCGGGGCGGCGGCGTACGCGGGGCGGCGGAGGCGTACCGCGCGGAACATGGCTGGAAGCGTGTCTCAACACTGCAGCGCACCGATCCGCCGGTACATACGAAGTATCGACGGCTCATCAACAACGCCTTCACCGTGAAGCGCGTGCGGGAAATGACGCCGTACATAGAAACCTGCGTGAACGACCTGATTGATCAGTTCATCGACGCGGGCGAAGCCGATTTCGTGTGGGACTACGCCATTCCCCTGCCCTGCACGGTCATCGCCGACCAGCTCGGCGTGCCCCGGGACATGATCTGGAAGCTGAAAGAGTGGTCCGACGCCATGCTGGCACCGGGCAGTGGCTTTCTGGACGAAGCGGCGGCCATTGACGCGGCCAGGCTCGTCGTAGACGCCCAGCAGTTTTTCGCCAGCATTCTGGAAGCGCGCCGCGTAGAACCCCGCAACGACATCATCAGCGTGCTGGCCAACGCAGAGGTGGTAGACAGTGACGGTGCCGAGCCACGGCCCCTGGACATGTACGAACTGCAGGATCTGCTGGATCAGCTGCTCACCGGCGGCAACGAGACCACCACCAACGCCCTCGGCTCCTGCCTCATGCTGCTGCTGCAACGCCCGCACCTGCTCGACGAGCTGCGCGACAACCCCGAAGCGCTGCGCAATCTCGTGGAGGAGACGCTGCGCTACGAAACGCCGGTGCTGCACCTGTGGCGGGTAGCCACGCAGGACACGGAGATCGGCGGCGTTGCTATTCCGAAAGGAGCCAGCGTGGCGCTGGGCTACGCGTCCGCCAACCGGGACGAGGCGGTGTTCGACGATGGGGAGACGTTCGACCCGCTGCGGAAGAAAGCCGGCAAACACCTCGCCTTCGGGTCCGGCCCGCACCACTGTCCGGGCGCGGCGCTGTCGCGCCAGGAACTCTATTCCACGTTCACGATTCTGCTGCACCGTCTCGAGAACCTTCGGCCGAAAGATCCGCAGGAGACCTATCAGCACGTGCCCAACGTGTTTCTGCGTGGTCTGGCAAACCTGCCGATCACGTTCGACGTGCGCCACCGCGAGCGGTACACGCCGGGAGCCAGCGCCTACTGAGGATCGATGATGACAAAGCCGCCTCGAGAGGTGTCAGACGCAGAACGGCAGCGTGCGTGTGGCCGCGGGCCACGCAACGCCACGGTGGTTTGAGCCGGCGTCCCGATATCGAGTAGATTACGGGGTTCACTCGTCAGCTGGCCAACCCATGAGCACCGAGCGCGAACGACTGCACAATCTGTTTCCCGACCTCGATTTCGACCCCGAAGCGTTGCGTGAGAAGTACCGCCACGAGCGCGATCGCCGCGTTCGCGACGACGGCGAAGCCCAGTACGTGGAAGCCGCCGAGGAGTTTGCACACTACGCCAACGACGATCCGTATGCCGACCCCGCGTTCACCCGCGACACGCTGGACATCGACCTGGATGTGGCTGTGATCGGCGCCGGCTTCAGCGGCCTCATGGCTGCGGCACGCCTCAAAGAGCGCGGCATCACCAACATGCGAATCATCGAAGCCGGAGGCGATTTCGGCGGCACGTGGTACTGGAATCGCTACCCGGGCGCTCAGTGCGACATCGAATCCTACTGCTACCTGCCGCTGCTGGAGGAAACCGGCTATATGCCGAAAGAAAAGTACTCCTACGCCCCGGAGATTTTTCAGCACACGAAACGGGTCGGTGAGTTTTTTGGTCTCTACGACGATGCGCTGTTTCAGACCCGTGTAACCGAAGTGCGCTGGAACGAAGAAGGCAGGTTCTGGCAGGTGTCCACGCACCGTGGTGACCAGATCCGCGCCCGCTTCGTCATCCAGGCCACCGGACCGGCCAACCGGCCCAAGCTGCCCGGCATTTCCGGCATCAGCGAATTCAAAGGGCACACTTTCCACACGTCGCGGTGGGACTACGACTACACCGGCGGTGACCACTCGGGCGGCCTCACGAAGCTGGCAGACAAGCGCGTGGCAGTGATCGGTACCGGGGCCACGGCCATTCAGGCCGTGCCGTTTCTCGGCGAACATACGCAGGCGCTGTACGTGTTCCAGCGCACCCCGTCCTCCGTGGACCTGCGGGGTAACAAACCAACAGACGAAACCTGGTACAACGGGCAGGAACCCGGCTGGCAGCGCGCACGCCGGGAGAATTTTGCCGCCGTCCTGCTGGGGCAGAACTTCACCGAAGACCTCGTCGCCGACGGCTGGACCGACATTGCCCGACGCATCGGTATTTCTCTCATGAGCCGGCGCCCGGACGATGGCAATCTCGACATGGAGGAGATCATGCTGCGCGCCGAGATTGCCGACTTTCAGAAAATGAACGAGATCCGCGGACGCGTGGACGACACGGTCACGAAAGAAGATGCCGCCGAGGCGCTGAAACCCTGGTACCGGCAGTTCTGCAAGCGCCCTACGTTCAACGACGAGTATCTGGCCACCTTCAACCGACCGAACGTGCACCTGGTGGACGTGTCGGGCAGCAAAGGCGTGGAGCGCATCACCGAGCGAGGTGTGGTGGCCAACGGCACCGAATACGAAGTGGACTGCATCATCTACGCCACCGGTTTCGAGATCACCACATCGGCGCACCGCCGGGTGGATTTCGACACCATCGGGCGCGGCGGCGAATCACTGTACGACCACTGGGGAGACGGTTTCCGCACACTGCACGGGCTGGCGAGCCACGGCTTTCCGAACTGGTTCACCATCGGCATCAACCAGAACGGTCTGTCCCCCAACATGACTGCCATGTTCGACGACCAGGCCGTGCACGTGAGCTACATCATCAAAGAGGCGCAAGAACGCGGCCTGAGCACCGTGGAGGTGACAGAAGAAGCCGAAGACGCATGGGTGCAGCAGATCGTGGCGCTGGCCGGCACCGGTGCGACAGCGTTTCTCGAGGAATGCACGCCCGGCTACTACAACCGGGAGGGTCAGGGCTCTGGCGGCAACATGCAGAACTCGCCGTACGCGCCGGGCATCAACGCCTTCAACGCCCTGTTGAAACAGTGGCGCGATGCCGGCGACCTGGCCGGCATGGAAACCAGCTAGCGCTGCTGAAGCGGCCTTAGTAACTCTTTTCCTGGCCGAGCACCTGCTCGGCTATGAAAGACTTCACCATCTCCTGACTGACCGGGGCAATGGCGGGAATCTGTATCTCACGCAGATAGCGCTCGACGTGATACTCCTTGGCATAGCCCATGCCGCCGTGCGTCAGCACCGCGCGCTGACAAGCCGACAGACCCGCTTCCGCGGCGAGGTATTTGGCGGCGTTGGCTTCCGCGCCACAGGGTTTGCCGTTGTCGTACAGCGTTGCCGCTTTCAGCATCATGTTGAACGCCGCCTCCAGCTCCATCCAGTTGACGGCCAGTGGATGCTGTATGGCCTGGTTCTTGCCGATGGGCCGGTCGAAAACCACCCGCTCGCGAGCGTAGTCGGCGGCACGCTCCAGCGCTGCCTGCCCCAGGCCCACGGCTTCCGCCGCGATGAGGATCCGCTCGGGATTGAGGCCGTGCAGCAGGCACTTCCAGCCTTCACCTTCCTCGCCGATGCGATCTTCCACCGGCACGATCAGGTCGTCGATGAACAGCGCATTCGTGTCGATGGCCTTGCGGCCCATCTTGTCGATCTCGCGCACTTCGATGCGGTCGCGGTCCAGGTCCGTGTAGAACAGCGTGAGGCCTTTGGCAGGCGGCACGTCGCTGTCCAGCGGGGAGGTGCGCGCAATCAGGAGAATCTTGTTGGCAGTCTGCGCGGTGGTGGTCCACATCTTGCGACCGTTGACCACGTAGTGGTCGCCGTCGCGTACGGCCATGGTCTGCAGACGCGTGGTGTTGAGGCCCACATCCGGCTCGGTGACCCCGAAGCAGGCGCGGTCGCGACCTTCAATCAACGGCGGCAAAAAGCGCGACTTCTGCTCGTCGGTGCCGAACACCACAATGGGCTGCGGCCCGAAGAGGTTGAGGTGGATGGCTGAGGCCCCGGAAAAGCCGGCCCCCGACCGGGCAATGGTGTGGGTGAGAATGGCCGCCTCGGTGATCCCCAGCCCCGAGCCTCCGTGCGCTTCCGGCATGGCAATGCCGAGCCAGCCCCCTTCGGTGATCGCAGCGACAAAATCTTCCGGAAACTCACCATCCCGGTCACGCTGCAGCCAGTAGTCGGCGCCGAACTGCTGGCAGACCTTACCCACGGCATCGCGGATGGCGGCCTGTTGCTCACTCAGATCGAAGTTCAATGCTGCGCTCCCCCCGAAGAAAGCCAGGATGCTAGCACAGCCAACCGCTCAGGCCTCGCCGAGGCGCGCCAGGCCGAGGGCCCGGGCGCGCTCCATGATGGCGGGATCGCCGCGGCGCCACAGCACGGTGAGAGTCACCGCCTCTAGCTTCCACCCGGCAGCCGTAAGCACAGCACGATCGTCGTAGAAACCACCGATTGCAAACTCGCCCTGCACGCCGTCCTCCACGAGAAAGTGCTCGGCTTTCATGTACATGCGCTGCGTAGCCCGCATGCCGGCAACGTCCACGAGCGGATTGGTCATGACGTGCTGCGTGGCCGTGAGCCCGGTGAACAGCCCTTTCAAGCCCTCCACCCAGGCATCGGCGGCCAGCTGCACGGGCCCGTCGCCCCCCGAGTAAGACGTGAAGTCCATCTCGATCTCGTCGGTGTAGATGCTGCGATGCAGTGCCCAGTCGCGGGTGTCGATACCAATCGCGTACTGGTATCGCAGGCGGGTGATCGCCTCGTGGGTGTCGAAATCCATGGGCGCCTCCTCAGGATTGGTAGCTCACGTCCGCCGGGCCCCGTACGCCGTGCGTGAACGCGTCGTTAGGGTACTCCTGCGCCACGGTCTCGATGCGGCTCCATTCGTACACCACCTTGCGATCGGCAATTTTCCAGGCGCCGTCGCGCCGTTCGAAGCGGTCGACGTAGCGCCCACCGAACCATTCCAACACGGGTCCCCCCGCTTCGCCCGGCACCCGGTGCACGGCGGTGAAATAGCTTTCGGTCCAGGCGCGGCGGGGTTGGTCAACATCCTCGAAGCGGATATTGATCTGATGCAGGTTGTGCATCGTTGCCGCCACGCGCTCCGCCATGGCGGCGACCACCCGGTCGGCGAAGTCGACGCCGAGACCCTTGAACGCACCGTGGTCGTCGGTGGCGTCCGGGTGATACACCCCCCGGATGAGGGCGGCGTCACCCCGATCCACCCCACGGCAGTACTGCCGCAGCACCTCTTCAATGAGATAGCGATCCTCGACAGCCTGGCTCAGCTTGCGCATGTCTTGCCTCCCGGAAAACCCTCCACACGCTAGCGGGATTGCGCTGCCCCTGCCAGCCCAACCGCGCTAGACTCTCCGCGCACGACATCTCCTGAGGTATGAATCATGCCGATCAAACAGCTCACGCTTCTGCTGGCCCTCGCCGGCGGCCTCATCGCGTCAGGCGCCGTCCACGGCCTGCGCCTGTCCGAGCCCGTGACCGTCAGCGAAACCGACGAGACCTTTGGGGCGAAGATCGATGGCGCGCCCGCCACCGTAACTCTGGGAGACCTGCTGGCAAACCCGGACAACTATGTCGACGCCGCAGTTGCCGTGACCACCCGCGTCGGCAAGGTGTGCCAGAAGAAAGGTTGCTTCTTCATTGCCCAGGACGGTAACCAGAGCGTGCGTGTGTCTTTCAAGGACTATGGCTTCTTCGTGCCGACGGACATCAGCGGCAAAACCGTTACCCTCGTCGGTGCGCTGACGCGACGCGAGCTCAGCCAGCAGGAGGCTGAGCATTTCAACAGCGACGTGGGCGGCACCGGCAGCTTCGAGGCAGGCGTGGTGTACGAAATTGTTGCCACCGCGGTACGCATACCGCGCAGCTGAAGCGGGCCGGTGCAAGCGGCGGCGTCAACCTGTCAGGCGTCCGCGCGTTCGGCACAGGCAACACACAGGGCGGTTGTGGGCAGCGTCTCCAGGCGCTGCATCCCTATGGGTTCGCCACAGATCTCACACTCGGTGTAAGTCCCTGCCGCGAGGCGCGCCAGCGCGTGGTCTATCGCGGTAAGCTCTGCACGCCCTTTCTGTGAAAGCTGCACCATGGTTTCCTGATTTTCCAACTCCACCGCCTGCTCCGAGAAGTCTGCCGGCAACGGCGTTTCCCGGTGCTCGGTGTGCCGTGCCAGCCGCGCCTGGCGGGCCAGGATTACGTCCCGCTGCTCGCGCAACCGTCGTTCGATGGTGTTGCTGTCCATGACCCGTTTCCGCGTTCTCTGGAGAACTCCAACCTAGCGCGAGCCATCACCGGCCGGCATGAGGGGTTTCCCCTAGACGAAGCGCCTAGGGGTTTCCCCGGATATGGGGCTTGCCATGACACGCGTAACGTCCGGGGTATCGGGCGAGCTCAGCGGTGACAAACATGGTGAATCATTCGATGGTGAAGCCAGGGGGGGCGGTTCTGATCGCGCTGCTCCTGATCGTGGTGTCCGGCTGCGACCCGCAGGCCCGAGGCTTCGCGCTACCGCCCGGAGACGTGCAGCGCGGCCAGGCTACCTTCGCAGAGCTGGGCTGCAATCATTGTCACAGCATCGATCGGCAGGTGGAAAAGCTCGCCGGCGGCGACGAGAACATTCACTTCCGGCTGGGCGGGCCAACCACCAGAATCAAAACCTATGGCGATCTGGTCACGTCTATCATCAATCCATCGCACCGCATCTCGGGCTTTGAGAACTCGCCCGTAAACGTGACGGCCGAAGGCGACTCGCGCATGCTGGTGTACAACGAGGTCATGACGGTGCAGCAACTCGTTGACCTCACCACCTACCTCGAAACCACCTACGAGGTCGCGCGGCCGCGGTATTCCCCGATGTACGCTCCCTGACTCACTCCGCCGCCGTACGCACACCGCTGAAGGGGATCTGACCACGCGGTGTGTCGACCGTACCCGTGAGCTTGTCACCATCCCGCCTGCCTTTGTAGAGAAGCTTGAAATCACCCATGGGGGTGGTCATGGCAAAGGGAAACTGAAAGCTCTGTGCTTCGACGGCAATCTCGGGAATCTCCACCTGGCCGCGCGGTCCGCCGATGCTGCCGCTGAACACACCGTCGCTTTCGGCCACGGTCAGAACGGGGGTCTGCACACCGCGGCGACCTTCCACGCGCAGCTGCCAGTCACCCACCAGACCTTCATCCGCAGAAGCGGGGCGGGGGTGACAAACACGAGGGCGGTGAGAACGAGAACGAAAGCCAGCTTATCCATGGATGCGCTCCAACGGGGGAAGCCGCAATGTAGCAGACGGGCTGGCGTATTGATGCAGCCCGGGCCAGCCCCTACGATGGCGTCAGACAAAGGGGAGAGAACGCATGATCCGCTATCGCCTGCCAGCGCTGGTTGCCGCCCTGGCCCTGGGCCTGACGACGTGTGCCACCGAAGCGCCGCAGCCATCGCCCGACGCCCCGCGCAAACCGAACATCGTGATTCTTTTTGCCGACGACCTCGGCTACGGCGATCTCGGCAGCTACGGCCATCCCTACATCCGCACACCCAACCTCGACCGCCTGGCCGCCGAGGGGCAGCGGTGGACCGACTTCTACGTGGCCGCGCCCGTGTGCTCACCCAGCCGGGGGGCGCTGCTGACCGGCAGGCTGCCCAACCGCACGGGCCTGTACGGGCGCAACGGTGCTGTTTCCCAACGACACGGTCGGCATGCCGGCGCAGGAGATGACGCTGGCCGAGGCGCTCAAGGCGCAGGGTTATGCAACCGGCATCATCGGCAAGTGGCACCTGGGCGATGCGCCGGACGTGCTGCCGACGCGCCATGGCTTCGACTACTGGTACGGCCTGGCTTACTCCAACGACATGAACTGGGGCGACGGACATACGATCGACGACGTGTACCGCATGATCCAGGCCGAGGGTCGGGAGGCGATCCAGGAGATTTTCGACCAGCGGCGCAGCTGGTATTTCGAGCCGAAGGTGGAGAACTGGAACTCACCGCTCATGCGCAGCAGCCACCACAACGGCGCCTACGTGGACGAGGTGATCGAAAAACCCACCGACCAGCGCACGCTGACAAAACGGTCCACGGAGGAAGCCGTGGCGTTCATCGAGCGGCACCAGGACGAGCCGTTCCTGCTGTATGTGCCCTACTCCATGCCGCACACGCCGATCTTCCGCAGCGAGGAATTTGCCGGAAGAAGCCTGGGCGGTCGCTATGGCGACGTCATCGAAGAGCTCGATGCCAGTGCCGGCGCGATCGTTGCCACGCTGGAAGCGCTGGAGCTTGCGCAGAACACACTGTTCGTCTTCACCAGCGACAACGGTCCATGGCTGACGATGGATCATCACGGCGGCACCGCCGGTCTGCTGCGCCATGGCAAAGGCACCACCTTCGAAGGCGGCATGCGCGTGCCCGGCATCTTCTGGTGGCCCGGACAGATCCAGCCCGGGGTGGTGAGCGACATGGGCGCCACGCTCGACCTTTTTGTCACCGCGTTGAACCTGGCCGGCGGCGACGCGTCCTCAGGTGTCGACGGCTACGACCTCACCGGCACCCTGCTGCGCGGTGAACCGAGTCCCCGGGACGAGCTGGCGTACTACCGCAGCGGCGAGCTGCGCGCTTATCGCAAAGGAGAATTCAAGCTACACCTCGTGACCGAAGGGGCGTACAGCCAGTCGCCGGTGCGCACGGTCCACGAAAGCCCCCTGCTGTACCGCCTGAGCGACGATCCGTCCGAACGCTTCGACGTGGCTGAGCAGCACCCGGACGTGGTCGAGGCAATTCAAAGCGCTATCGAAGCGCACCGTGCCGGGCTGAAAGAGCAGCCACCACTCTTTGATGAACGCCTCAAACGCCTGCTCAGCGGTCCTTGAGAATGGCGTCCACGGCTTTCAGCTGCTGCGCTTTCTGCGGCCCGTCGGGGATGACGTGCTCCCACCGATCCGGCGCCCGTGCACGGCGCAGCCACTTGTCCGGAAACTCTGCGGCCTTCGAGCGATCGGCGTGGCGGAACACGGCCCCCTGGTTGAACTTCGCTGAGTAGGGAATGTTGTTCTCTCCCTGCCGGTCGGTGAGCGAGGCGTAGAGCGCTTCGCGCAGCCCGACCTTAACCTCCACCAGGTCGGGGTCGTCGATGAGATTGCGTTGCTCCCCCGGGTCTGCCTGCAGGTCGAAAAGCTCTTCCGTGTCCCATACTCCGTGGTACTGAATGTACTTGTAACGGTCCGTGCGCAAAGCGAACACCGTGGGTGTCTGCGGGTAGTTGAACTCCCAGTAGTACTCGTACGTGAGCGCTCCGCGCCAGGGGCGCGCCGGGGAGATCGGTCTCTCCTCCTGACGCAGACGCTCAGGCAGATGGGCAAAGCTCATGCCGTCGTAGTGCGCGGGCGCTGCCAGTCCTGCCAGCGCCAGCAACGTCGGCGCGATGTCGATGTTGGCCACCACCTCTTCGACCACCTGGCCCTCGGCATACAGTCCCGGCGCCCGCATCAACAGCGGCACACGCATGGACTCCTCGTACGCGTTGCGTTTGTCGATGAGCCCGTGTTCGCCGAACATGAAGCCGTTGTCCCCCATCAGTACCACCACCGTGTTCTCGTCGAGACCCTGCTCGGCCAGCCAGCTCAGCAGGCGTCCGAGGCTGTCATCTACCGCACTCAGCGTGCGGTGATACTGGCGTTTGAACTCAGCCAGCGGCAACTCGCTGTGATACGGAAACTCATCACCGTGCCAGCTGTTGCGCTGGTTACGCACCCACAGCGGCACATCGGCGTCCGCCGGTGGCGCTTTGCCAAGTGTTATGGCGGCGTCCGCGTATTGCTCCGCGTGGCGTTCCGCGGGCTCGAAGGTGGCGTGCACGGCTTTGTGCGACAGATACAGAAGAAACGGCGCATCTTCCTTGCGGCCACGCAGAAACTCGAAGGCGTAGTCGGTGAGCTCGTCGGTGACGTACCCCTTCTGCGCCACCAGCTCTCCGTTCACGTCGAGCATGCTGGTCTGGCCGAACGCATTGGCTGGATAGTACGTGCCCTGGCCGCGAAAGCTCACCCAGAAGTCGAACTCGGGACGCGGCGAGAATACTTCGCCACCCATGTGCCACTTGCCGATGAATGCGGTCTGGTAGCCGGCCTCCTTAAGGCGCGCCGGAAACAACTCCAGGCCGTCAGGCAACGGCCGATTGTTATCGATGACACCGTGGTTGTGCATCATCTGGCCCGTCAGAATGCTGGCACGGCTGGGGGAGCAGAGCGACGTGGTGACAAAGGCATTTCTGAAGTGCACCCCTTCTGCCGCCAGCTGATCCATGCTGGGCGTTTCCAGCACCGGGTTGAGAAAGCCCACCTCGTCGTAGCGCTGATCGTCCGTGAGCACGAAAATGAAATTCGGCGCTGCGTCCGCCCGGGCCGGTATCGCAAGGCAGACGGCCAGCGCAAACGCAGCGCAGCGCCGGATCACGGTGCACACCGTGCGCGGGCCAGCATGGCATCCACCAGCTCCCGCCCCCGGGCCTGGTTCTGGCGGGAGTAAAGGCGTTGCGACAGAAGCCTGTTCAATTTGGTTGCTCCCAGATAATTGCGTTCATAGAGCTCGTTGCGACCACCCAGCGCCGAGCCCACAAAGTCCCAGGCCAGCCGGAAGACCGCGCTGCGCTCCTCGCTGGAGATGCCGTTGGCGCCCGGTAGAAACTCCTCCAGCAGCCGCCGCAGGCGCGCATCGTTCAGCGCCCCGCGACTGCCGGTCGCCAGCAGCTTGGAGCTGCCCAGCTCCTTGATGATGTCGTTGGCGCGTACGAACCACTGGGGCAACAGCGCGCGCAGCGGATGCATGGCCCGGGCCTCGCACGTGACGAGCCCGTCCGGCCAGTGATCCGGGCACGTCTCCCCCAGCAGCAGGGCGCTGCGGGTCATTTCTATGTAGTGCTGCAGCTCGCCCAGCAGCTCCATGGCCCGCTCGGAATTGTCGTTCACCATCTCACCCATGCGCAGCACCAGGCCATAGATGAACTCGAGCTTGGTCAGGGCCCGCACCGTGGTCTGCTGCATGATGTTCGGCCACCAGGGGCTGGCCATCATGACGTGGTTGTATGCCTCCAGATTGGCGTCGATCCAGACATCACGTTTAGGAATCTCAACGTCGTCGAAAATACAATAGGCGTCCTGCTCGTCGAAGCGGCTGGAAAAGGGTGCGTCGAACGGATCCACATCGACACGTGCGGCACTGTCGCGCAGCACAAACACCAGCCCGGGGGTGTCCATGCGATGGTGAAAGGCAAGGGCGTACTTGGCGGGGGCCTCGGGGGGTAGGGGCCCACCCGGATACACCGTATTGATGTCCGCGTAGGGTGCCAGCGTTGCCAGCACCCGCGCACCGCGCACCACAATGCTGTCCGCAGTTTCGTCCACTTTGTGCAGGGGCACCACCGGCTCGTCCGCCCAGTTTGCGTCGGTCTCCTTGTTGATCGTCGGCTGAACGATCGTATGCGTTGCCGCCAGGTCTTCCTGCCTGAGACGTTTCTGAAAGGCCACCATGTTCTCGTAGCCCCGTTCGTTGCTGCCGTCAGGCCCACGCCAGTGGCTGGGATCCTGCGCGAAGCCTGCGAAGGTCACGTTCATATAGTCGGGTGTGCGTCCCATGAGCCCCATGGTGAGCTCGGCAATGCGTGTGAGCCCCGCCCGGCGCTTCACGAGATCTTCGGCGGCCGTGGGGATAAGGTGGCTCACGCTCATGGCCTCACCGGTCGCCGGGTCCGTTGTGATCAGCTCGTCCGGGTAGCGGTGGTGTTGATCGTAGTAGTCCGCAAGCGCCCGGGCCCCGCCCTCGAGCTGAGGATGATCGTGCACGCTTTCCACGCGCTCGCCGCCCAGCCACACCTCACGGCCCATGCTGCGCAGACCCGCCAGGTAATTTTCACCGGTTCTTACCGCCATGGTTTCTCCAGGAACCGCCGTTTAGTCTTCGATGTACGCGATGAAGCTCGCCCGCACCGGACCCGCTTCCCCCACGTGCGTATGCCGTGATGGCCGGGATGCCTCATCCGGAAATTTGTCGATCCAGAAGGGATCCAGCGCGCCGCGGTCGGCCGTGGGTGTCCAGAACTCCATCTTCGCCACGTGCGACCAGTTCCCCCCGGCTTCTTCCAGCATGAGACCAACGTGCCGGAAAATGTTGGCGTACTGATCCTCCAGCGCGTCCGGCACGTCCCGGGTGCCGGGATTGAAGGACACGATGACGCTGGATACCACCAGCGGTCCGATCCGGGTGGCGACCGGTATGGCGGTCTTGTGACTCAAGCCGTCGATGGCAATGCTGCGTCGGCTGCTCATGACCCTTCTCCCGGTTTTTCCGCCTTCCACTTCTCGAAGTCCGGTTCACGTTCCTTGGACAGAGGAAAGAGGCCGATCGTAGACTCGCCCGCAGCCACGCGCTCCAGCGCAAAGTCCTCCTTTTCTTCCTGCACCAGCGCATCGCGGGTGACTTCCTCCACCAGCGCCACTGGAATGACCACCACCCCTTCGCCGTCCCCCACCACCACGTCGCCGGGCACCACAAACACGCCGGCACACGTGATGGGCTCGTCAGTGGAGAAGGGCATGTGCATGCGTCCGAGCGTGGCCCCGTGCGAGGCAAAGTGATACACAGGTTCACCTATGGCCTCGATGGCAGGCGTATCGCGCAAGGCACCGTCGGTGACTACGCCGCGGCCGCCGAGGGCAAACACCCGCGTGGCGAAGATATCGCCTATGGTTGCCGCGTCGGGCACGCCGCGGGCCTCGATGACCAGCACATCCCCCGGCTCGGTGGCTTCCACGATACGCTTCTGCGCGTTGATGCCGCCCTGGTACTGCCCCTGCACGTCCTCGCGCAAGGCGACGTAGCGCAGTGTGCGGGCCCGGCCGACCATGCGTTTCCCGGGCTGCAGGGGTTTCAGGCCCGCAAGAAAAGTGCTGCGAATACCCCGGCGTTGCAGCTGAAAAGTCAGCGTAGCTGTTGCCAGGCGGTTCAGGCCGGTTTCCAGTTCGGGCGTGAGCACTTTCGGCAGATCGACGCCATCGCTCATGAGTGATTCCTTATCTGGGGGTGAGAGGAAAAGACGTGAAACGGGTTTCGGTGTAGAACTCGCGGCTGAACTCACCGCCTTCGCGGCCGAGACCGCTCTGCTTCATGCCGCCGAAGGGTTGCCGGAGATCGCGGTCGAAGCCGGCGTTGATCCAGATCATGGCAGTGGCGAGGCGATGGCTCATGAAGTGCGCCGTGGTCTGCGACTCGGTCCAGACATAGCCCGCAAGGCCGTAGCTCGAGTCGTTGGCAATGGCCAGGGCTTCATCGGCATCGTCGAAAGGCAGGATCACCGCTACCGGACCGAAAATCTCCTCCTGGCAGACCTGCGCTCCGGGGTCGATGTCCACGATGGCGGTTGGCGCCACGTAGAAGCCGGTGTCGAGCCCTGCGGGTCGCCCGCCGCCGAACAGTACCCGCCCGTCGCGCCTGGCCGCTTCGATATAACCCATGACCCGATCGTACTGACGCTTCGCCACCAGCGGTCCCAGGCGCGTGGCCCGGTCGAAGGGATTGCCCGCCCGAAAGGCGCCGGCGGCTTTTTCGAAGCCCGCCAGAAACGTCTCGTACACAGGGCGCTGCACGAGAATGCGTGAGCCGGCGATGCACGCCTGGCCGGCATTCATGAATATCGACATGGCGGCCGCCGGGATCGCACGGTCGAGATAGGCGTGCGAGAAGGTGATGTT
>CAZYYJ010000048.1:0-39255 GCA_964651595.1 uncultured Pseudomonadales bacterium
CGATGGTCAGCTTCGGTGTGAAGGCTTCCCAGTCTTCTTCCAGGTTCAGCGTGAAGTCCCGGCCCGGCGCCAGCGGGTTGGGGGTGCCGACCACGTCGGCCTCTTTTTCTTCCCAGGTCTGGCGGGCGCCCACCGTGACACGCAGCGCATCGTTCACGTTGTACGACACCTGCCCGAAAACCGCATAGCTCTCGGTCTCGTTGGTCATGTCGCTGCCGCCGTCCGCAAGCGGCACGATCGGTATGGCACCGTTCATGCCGTCAGAGACGTACACGCCGATGGGGCCGCGCTCGTCGCGGGTGGTATCCTCGTTCAGGTAGTACAGGCCCGCAACCCACTCCCAGGGACCTTCGCCGCTGGAGGTGAAACGGAATTCGTGGGTGACCGTCTCGGAGTTGTCCGTGTAGGGGTTGGTGCCCGACAACAGGGCGCCGGCCTGGCCGGTGGACAGGCGTAACGCCGTCAGCGCCTCGCCGCCGAAGTTGAGGTTGCGGATCTCCGACTCCACGTCGCGGAAGGAGGTGAGGGAGGTGAAGGTGAAAGCCTCGAAATCGTAGTCCAGGCGCGCGGTGTAGCCGCGGATGTCGATGACCGAGCTGCCCGGGTCGTCCTGCAGGTTCTCATGAATTTCGCCGTTGTAGCCGGGCAGCAGGGCGGCTTCCGCGGCGTTCCAGGGCCCGCCGATGTACACCCGCCCCGGGCCGTTCTGATCCATGCTGGAGAAGTTGGCGGTGAGGTTGATCTCCATGACGTCCGACGGCAGCCAGCGCAGGTGCCCGCGGAAGCTGTCCGTATCCAGATCGCTCTGCTCGAAATCGCCGAGCCTGAACTGCTCCCCTTCGGCAAAGAACTGCGGGAAGCGGTCGATCTGCGAATCCACGTAGCCGTCGCGTTTGCGGGAAGAGAACGAGAACTTGCCGAAGACGGTCTCCGTGATGGGCCCGCTCACCAGACCGCGAAAGCTCACGTAGTCGAGATCACCCATGGAGCCTTCGAACTTCAGGCGCTGCGCCTCCGTGGGCTTGGTTGTCACGACGCTCACCGCGCCGCCGACCACGTTCTTGCCGAAGAGCGTGCCCTGAGGTCCCCGCAGCACTTCCACGCGCTCAAGATCAAAGAGGTCCAGATCCATGCCCGCGGAGCGGCCGATGTAGACCTCGTCGATGAACACGATCACCGACTGGTCGCCCGCAGGACTGTCCTCGTTGGAACCGATGCCGCGGATGTACAGCTGTGGCTGGCCGGCGTTGAAAGAACCCATGGTGAAGCCGGGTGTGCGCTCCGTCACCCCCTTGATGTCGTCGATGCCCATGTCCTCGAGTTCCTGGCCGGACAGCGCCGTGATTGCCAGCGGCACGTCCTGCAGGCTCTCGGCCCGCCGCTGCGCGGTCACCACCACCTCCTCCAGGACCGCCTCCGCAGCGGCTGGCGGGGCACTGATCATGGCCGTCATGGTGACCGTCAGCGCGGTCAGCCAGGCGGTCGTACGGATCGGGGTCGTTTTCACTGGCGTCTCCTGTCCACGTGTTCGAAGGGCGCACATGGTAGAGCAACGGTCGCGCCATGTCGTGAAATGCCAGCGTCTGTCGTGGTGTCCGTGAGGCGGCGTTGACGGTTGCATGAGCCGGCTGGAGCCGGTTGCGCCCTTTTGGTAGTGTCGAGACCATCTCATACGGTGCGATATGCTCACCCACGATCGAAAACACATTCCTGCGCTCACGAAAGGCCTCGGTGACGGCACGCTGTCCCGCAGCCCGGGCCGCCGGCGCGCGCTGCTCGAACGAGCGGGGGATGGTCGTGGCGGGCAGCGGGCCAGCGGCTCGTCTCTGGGGGTCGGTGCGGACGGCCCGCGCCCCACCCTCCGTGTCCGCAAGCTCTTCAAACCCACACCGCCCAGACGGCTGGTGCCGCGCTCGCGAGGCCCGGATGTACTCGTGCTGCAGGCCCGGTTGAACGCGCGGGAGAAACTGTCGCCGCCGCTGAAAGTAGACGGCCGTTTCGGTCGTAAAACACTCGAGGCGATACTGGGCTTTCAGCGCGCCGAAGGGCTGGTACCCAGCGGGATGATGTTCGAATGGGACTGGGCACGCCTGCTGCGGCGCAATCCGAAAGTGCACATCGAAAGCGCTTCGTCGCCACGGCGGCGGCGTTCTTCCCTGGCGGAGACCAGCGTGGAGGAGCGACTGGCCTGGGTTTTCTCACGCGCCATGGACGGCAGTGCCATGGCTGAAGCGCGTGAGAAGCTCGTGGGCGACGAGCGCCTTATCGTGCACCTCGCCGGTGCTGTCGCCACCTTCACCGTGACCCCCGCGGCACTTGAAAAGGTGCCCCCGCCGCACGGCTTCAGCTGGCTGGATCGGCACGAGTTCAACACGGTGGTGCGCAATTTTGCCGACACCCTCGTGTTTGCGCGTTCCCAGGCAGACCTCCTGGCAGCCACGCTCCTCCTTCAGGATCTCCTGGCCGTCGGCGGCGCCGAGTGGTTCATGCAGTTTGTGCCGCGCAAGAAACGCAAGTTCGTCACCGGCGACGTGGCGCCGAAGAAGAAGGTTGCACCAGCCCCCGCGCCTCGGCCCGCGCCGCGGCCAAAAGCGGCCCCGGAGCAGGAAGACATCGATCAGGACCGGCAGGCGGCAACGCTGGAGGCCGCGGCTGATGACGGTACACCGTTCTGTGAGGAATGTGACAAGGCCGGGCGCGAGCGGGAGCCCAAGAAGGCTAAAGCTGCGTGACCACGCAAGCCGAGCGCCTGATCGAGTGTCTCTGGCCGCAGGGTGCTGCGTCAGGCCAGGAGGTGTTTGCCGTGCTCGATGGCGCGCGCAGTCGCCGTATCGCGCCCTGGATCCGGTTGCGTACCCTCGAATACGAGTGTCTGTTCCGGGGTGATCTGTCACCACGCCTGAGCGACGCGGCTCCCTACGTTGTGCATCTCAAGCGCGACGACGGATTCACCAGCGAACTCCTCGAGCGGGCCTGGTCCCGGGCCTGGGGGATCTTTACCCGGGTTCCCGACGGCGTGTCCCTGGAACGTCACCGGCGCCACCTGCGCACGCTGCTGCGGGTGAAAGACGAAAGCGGCAGGAAACTGGTGTTCCGGTTTTACGACCCCCGGGTACTGCGGGTGTATCTGCCCACCTGTACCGGGGACGAGGCACAGACTTTTTTTGGTCCTCTGCCGGAGATTCTCGCGGAATCGGAAGACGGTGGATCGCTGCTGTCGTATCGGCCCGCGCGGGATGGCGTGACCATGCAGCGCGTCGCGGTCTGAGCCTTCTCACGCGGCGCGCCAGCGCCGCGCAACCCTGCGCGGGCGTCTGCCGAGAAACGCCAGCGTCAACATGGCAATCATCGCCCCCAGCAGCAGACCCGGTTCCGGTGCACCGAAACCGGTCATGGCCGTTGGCGCGTAGGCGAGCTTGGTGGTGCCCGCTACCTGGGGCACCGCCACGTCGGCGTCGCGCGCCGCCGCCGGTGACGCGTTGTATACCTTCCGGGAAACGGCGACGAACGCGGTCCAGCGTGTGGTGAGGCCGTGGCGCAGGCCCAGGTCGGTGACGGCCGCCTGCAACTGCGCGTTGTTCATGCTGTCCGGCCTCAGGGCCGGGGGCGCGATGAAGGCGTGCATCAGGTCGGCGATGGCTGTCCGGGCCCACACGCGACGCACTGCCGGACGCGAATCGGCGTCGCTCAGCGCGACGGCATGGGTTACCGAGGCGCGCAAGTTCCGTCCGCTGCCGCGAATGCTCACTTCTCCGCTTGCCGGCCGGGTGAAACGGCCCGTGATACGGAGCGTGTCGCCGGCATACAGATCCGGCAGCTTGCGTGGGGAAACGTCGGTGACGGGCAGCGTGCCCCAGTCGACCTCCAGGTCGGTCAGCACCGGCGTCTGCAACCGCGCCGCAAGGGCCGAAGCGGCCGCCTGCACATCCTCGTCTCCGCGCGTCGGGTCGAAGTATCTCGTGAACCCATGGCCCACTCTGCCCAGCTCGCTCAGCAGGTAGCGGTTGACGCCGCTGCCGACGCCGAAGGCCACCAGGCGCGCGTCCCCGCGCAGCGCGTCCACCAGGGCGAGCACGGAGTGCTCGTTGCCGATGTAACCGTCCGTGAGAAAGACGACGTTGCGCACGGTGCCTGGCAGCGGCGGTGCGGCGAGGGCCTGGCGGATGCCTTCCGTCATCATGGTGCCACCGCTGCCGTAGAGCTGATCGGTGTAGGCCAGGCCGCGGGCAATGTTCGCCGGGGTCGCGGGAAGCGGCGCGTGAGAAAACTCCGTGGCCGTATCGCTGAACCGGATGATCCGGAACGCGTCCAGAGGGCGCAGGTTGTGCAGCGCTTCGCGCATGAACTTCTTGCTGGCTTCCATGGGCAGGCCACTCATGGAGCCGGAGCAGTCGAGCAGAAACACCATCTCGCGCGGCAGGGCCTCGAGGTCCGGCACGTCCACCGGGGGTTCGATGAGCAGGCTGAAATAGCCACCTTCTCCGGCTTGCCAGTGGCTCAGCAGGCCCACGGAGGTGGTAGCCGCGCCCAGCTCGTAACGCAGGACGAAGTCGCGATTGTCCAGCGCTTTGCCGTCGGCGAAGCGGATGGTGCGCTGCGTCGAGGACACGTGACGGATCTCTAGCGGATGGGTGGCGCTCGATACCGCCTGCACGGGCACCGGTGCTTCCAGCTCTGCGTGCAGGCTGATCCGATCTTTGACGATGTGTCGGGGCAGATGCACGCCGGCAGCCGGGGGATAGGCGGGCAGGGTCTCCAGCTGCCACGTGCCGGCGCCCGCCGGCGCGTCCTCGGGGGCAGCGCCGGCGGGCGCCAGACCGGCCCCGGCAGGCTGAAAGCGCGGTCCCACCACGAGAGGTACCACCAGCTCGAAGGCGCCATCGACCTTGGGCACGAGCTGCGCGTACTCGATCGTCACTTCGATGGGCAGGCCTGGCATGAGGTTCGCAACCCGTTGCGTGAACATGTTGGGGCGATGCTGTTCCAGCAGCGTGGCCGCCTTCCCGGCTTTGCTGGCTGCCGCGAAGGTCTGCTTCGCCTGCTGAATTTCCTGTATCTGCGCGCTGATGACCTCGTTGCCGACATGCATCGTCATGGCGTGCACCGCAGCCCCTTTGTTCAGGGGAAACAGATAGCGGGCGTTCAGCGGCTCGTCGTAGGGATTCTCGAAGGTCTGGCGCACCAGCACGGTGGCTACATCACCGTCCAGCGTGATTTCGTACGCGCTTTGCAGGGCGGCCAGCGCGATGGCCTTGCCCCGCAGCGTTGCCTCCAGGCTGCCCGCGACGGGCGACGTAGCTGCAACGGCCACCGTGGCTGCGAACAACATGGCTGTGGCGGCAAAAACTCTGCGCATCATGATCTGCCTCCTTCGACAGGGTAGAGGTTGAAGGCCCGGCGCACGGCATTGTCGAACTCCGCCGCTGCCGTCGGGTGCGTGGCGAGCGCCAGCGGTGCGATGCGCTGCACCATGGTCCAGCTGGTGCCGGGTGTGCGCAGCCAGTGCCACACCACCTCGGCGATGCTGCTGGCGAGCTGGCCCGTATCCGACACGTAGGTGACGCGCACGAGAAAGGCGTCGTTGCCGTTGTCCGGGTCGCTGGCCTGGTAGACGGTTGATGTCGTGGTGTGGTCGGTGCCCAGCAGTTGCACGCGATACCCCATGCCGGCGAGACAGATCGTGGGATCGTGCAGATGGCGCAGTGGTGAGGCGGTGGTTACCAGCAGCAACCCGAAGGGGCCGTAAGCCGCCCGCGCGGCGCCCCCGCCAAACCGTGTGAAGTAGCGTTGTTCCTGCGGCGTCAGCGGCATGGGTGCGCGGGAAAAAGTGGCCGCAACCTGTGGCAGCTCTGGAGGAAGAGCGGGGACAGAGGCGTCCACAGGCTGCGGCCGAACGGCGCCGATTGCCAGCGCCAGCGGGAAAAACAACAGGGCGAAGCTGATCCGTCCTCCGGCAGACAGGGACCCCGTGGCGGTGACCGGCCGCGGCGAGGCCGGTGCGGGCGGATAGAAGCCCGCCAGGGTCCACAGGGCCGCTGCGGTCAGCGCCACGGCCGCGAGGCCGAGCAAGGTATGCGGTACAGGATCCATGACAAAAAACGGCAGTGCATCGCGATGGGCGATGCCGGCTGCCAGCACCGCGATGCGTACGCCGTTGGCTGTCAGGGCCAGCCCCAGCGCGGTGAACGCGCCGGCCAGACCCCACAGAGGGGGCGGGCTGAAGCGCGCGTTGATACATGCCAGCACCAGCCCCGACAGCGAGAGCAGCTCTGCGCCGGAGCACGGCAGATCCACCAGCACGTCGGTGCCGTCGATGTGCAGGCGCACGCCCTGGCAGGTGAGGCTGTCGTAGATGGGCGACAAAACTGCACACGCGACGGCGGCGGAGAGGTGCTGCAGGTCGTAGCCGACGAGGCGCTGCGCGATGGGCTCGAGAGGCAGGCTGAACGCGAAGAGCACAGCCAGCCAGAACGGTGAGACCGGGCGTTCGCGCTGGTGCAGGCCCGCCAGACGCGCCAGGGCGAAAACGTCCACCGCGAGCAGCAGCGCGCCGATGACGTTGATGGCCAGAAGCTGCGCCGTGAGCCGCAGCACCGCCGTGGCAAGCAGCAGAAGACACGTGTTGCGGTGATCAGCCGTGGCTGTTGTGAGACGGGGCGAGGTTGCGGACCAGGCCGCGATCGCAGCCGTGAGGCCGCAGGCGATCCAGCCGATGCCCTCGTAGCCGTCGCGGTACCACGTGCCGGCCAGCCATTGCGCAGGTTCCCAGGCGATGGCGGCTGCACCTGCCACCAGAAGCCCGGTCCCGAGATGGGTGACGAGCAGCGGGGCTTGCGAGAACGGTTGGCTTGCGGCGGTTCGCGTCATGGAGCTCATGCTGCCTGGCGGGCATGCAACCGCTGCGCCGGGTCCGCGGCGATCGTGCACAACCGCGTGCAAAGCGGGTGGCAAATTTCTGCAAATTCTGTGCAAAGGGACGCCGACGGCACTTCTGCGTGGCGCGCTTCAGTACAATGGCGCCATGCACGGGGTTCTAGTGGTCGACGACGACCCTCATATCCGCGAAGTGGTGTGCTTCGCGCTCGAACAGGCCGGTTACCGCACGATGACAGCGGCGAACGGTGTGGAGGCCATTGATCAGCACCGGGTGCACAAGCCGGATCTGATTGTGCTGGACATTCTCATGCCCGAGCTCGACGGGCTGGCGGTGTGTCGTGAGCTGCGACGCATCTCGGCGGTGCCCATCGTTCTACTCTCCTCGCGCGACGAGGAGGTCGACCGCATCCTCGGGCTGGAAATCGGCGCCGACGATTACGTGAGCAAACCCTTCAGCCCGCGGGAGCTGGTGGCGCGGGTGCGCGCCAACCTGCGCCGTCACAAGGAGCTGGACCGCGACGTTCCCGAGCCGGACGTGCTCACGGTCGACAGCTACGAGATCAACCTGGAGAAGTACGAGGCGAGCTTTGCCGGGGAGCGTCTGGCGCTGACGCATACGGAGTTCCGCATGCTGGCAACCATGGCGCGCCGCCCCGACAAGGTGTTTACGCGGGAAGCGCTGATGCAGGGCGCCTATGACGTGCGGCGGGTTGTCTCCGAGCGCACCATAGACAGCCATATCCGCCGTCTGCGCGACAAGCTGGTGGCGGCCGGCACACCGGGCATCCGCACGGTGCACGGCGTGGGCTATCGCCTGGAACGGCCGGACGATCCCCCTTGAGCGCTGCGGGC
This sequence comes from uncultured Pseudomonadales bacterium, assembly GCA_964651595.1. Taxonomy (GTDB): domain Bacteria; phylum Pseudomonadota; class Gammaproteobacteria; order Pseudomonadales; family Azotimanducaceae; genus UBA4421. The sequence continues at coordinate 7,729 of CAZYYJ010000048.1, forward strand.
CCGCGTCTGTCGCTGCGAACTGTGCTGATTGGTATCAATCTGGTGGTGCTGGTGCTGCCTCTGGGGGGTATCCAGGTGCTGCGTCTCTACGAAAGCGCGCTGGTTCGCCAGACGGAATCGGCGCTCATCGCGCAGGGCGCCTTCGTGGCGGCGTTCTACCGGTCCATCGTGCTGGAGCAGGGTACGCAGAACTGGGAGGGTATGAGTCGTGCAGTGTCCACGGACGCGCTGGTGGGCAGTGAACGGCGCTGGCTGCCGCAGCCTCCGGAGCTGGACCTTACGAGCTCACCGGTGCTGGCGCCGTTTCCGGACGGCCTGGGCGGCGCCCTGGCGGAAGCGTACGCAGCCCGGGCCGGCGCACGCATGGAGCCGGTGTTGAAAGACGCGCAGCTGGTCACGCTGGCCGGCATTCGTGTGGTGGATCCCTGGGGTGTGATCATCGCCAGCACCGGCGAGGATGTGGGGCTGTCCATCGGTCACAGCGAGGAGATACAGGCTGCGCTGCAGGGCCGCGCTGCAAGTCGCCTGCGCCGCCGCGGTGATGCGGTGGAGATCTCCGCTCTGGATTCCATCAGCCGTGCCAGCAGCGTGCGGGTGTTCGTGGCCACGCCGATCATGATGTACGACCGGCTCGTCGGTGCCGTGATGCTGTCGCGCACGCCGACGGGCATTGCCCAGGCGCTGTACGGCAAACGCTGGCTGCTGCTGCAGGCGTTGCTGCTGCTGGTGGGCCTGGTGGTGCTGATGTCCCTGCTCACGTCGCGGGTCATCGCCCGGCCCATTGCCTCGCTGGCAGACCAGGCAGGGCGGATCGCCCGGGGGGAGCTGAGCGCCGCCGAATCGCGGGCCAGCCCCGACGCGCAGCTGCCGCGCACGACGGAGGTGGCGCGCCTGCAGGATGCGATCGGCAACATGGCGCGTACGCTCGAGGAGCGGGCCGACTATCTGCGCGATTTTTCGCGCCACGTCTCGCACGAGTTCAAAACCCCCATTGCGGGTATCCGTGGGGCGATCGAGGTGCTGCAGGAATTCGGCGCCACCATGGAGTCGGAGAAGCGGGAGCGTTTTCTCGCCAATGCCGCTGCCGACGCCGACCGGCTGCATCGCTTGACCCTGCGCCTGTCGGAGCTCACGCGTGCGGAGCTGTCCACGCCGCATACGCAACGTTTCTCTGTCAGCGAGGCTGTGAATGATGCCGCGCGTGCGTTTGCCGGTCAGCTTGACGTGGACACACAAGGGCTCGATCCGGGTCTGGCTGCCTCGGGTACGGTGGATGTGCTGGTTGCGGTGCTGGAAACGCTTTTCGAGAATGCCTCACAACACGGCGCTGCGCGCGTGGCGCTGCGGGCAGAGCGCACGGCTGCACACGTGGTGCTCGAAGTCAGTGATGACGGCACGGGTATCTCGGCGAGTAACCGCTCCCAGGTGTTCGAGCCCTTCTTCACCACGCAGCGTGATCATGGGGGCACGGGGCTCGGATTGACCATCGCCTCTGCGCTGATGAAACAGATTGGTGGCTCGATCGCTTTGCGTAACGGTGATGGCGCCACCACCTTTGCGGTGAGCCTGGCGGCAGCGGATTGAACCTTCTGCCGCCGGGTTGGTCCCATCGCCTACGCGGATGAGCCGGGGAAGGTCATGAAACTGCTGGGAATTCTACTGCTGCTGGCAGCGCCGATGGTCCTGGCCGCGGCGCCGGTGCCGCTCTACAAACCATCGTCCCGCGCGCCGGAACCCCTGGACATCACGCAGAACGCGTACGGCTACAGCGCCACGGCGCCAGACGCCCTGCGCATCGGCGACGCCGCACCAGACTTCGACGTCGCCGGTCTCAACGGCACGCGCGTGCGGCTGGCGGAGCTTCGGGCACGCGGGCCGGTGGTGATCATTTTCTACCGCGGGCACTGGTGACCAGCGTGTAACGTGCAGCTCGGGGAGCTGCAGAATCAGATTGCACGCTTCGAACGCCGTGGCGTGAGTGTGGTGGCCCTGTCCGTGGACGAGCCCATGGAGTCACAGGCCCTTGCCAGGCGTCTCGGCCTCAGCCTGCTGCTGGGCAGTGACCGGGAACAGCGCGTGATCGAAGGCTTTCGCGTGCAGAATCCAGACACGCAGGCGCTGGCGCTGCACGCGGTGTACATCGTTGACGAGACCGGGCGCATCTTTTACCGGAAGGTCGCGCGGCGACGCCCGGTGTCCAACGAGCTGATCGACGCCATTGACGCCCATCGGGGGGTGTACCCCCAGACCGACCCCGTGGAACCGCGCCGGCGTATCACCGTCGCCTTTCCCGACAACAACTTTCAGGCGCTGCTGGAAGTGACGCGGGTGGGCGGCCTGCCGCAGCGCATCGATACGAAAGCCTTTGCCCGGGTTCAGACGCTCGCGCAGCAGCTTCACAGCGACGATGCCCTGATTGCTTTTCGCACGCTGATGGAGACGAGCCGCGACGCCAGCCAGGAGGAGCTGATGGATACGGCTGCCTGGCTGGCGCGCACGACCTATTTTCCAGAGACCCATGCCGCCCTGGAGACAGGCGCGACGTTGCGCACCCGTCTGGACGCGGTGGCAACGCTCGAAGCACAGCTCGCGGCTACGGAAGATGCTGACGAGCGGGATGCGTTGCTGGAGACGCTGAAGAACGCCCGCGCACTGCTGACCAGAAGCCGTGCGGTTGTGGAAGAGAAGGCCCAGACCTGGCGTCTGCGCCTTCTGAAGACCTCGATTCGCGCTTATCGGGAGGTGGCCCGGGCGGCGTATCGAAATCGCTAGGCCGCCAGCCCGACACGGGTTGACTGCATGGGAACGAAGCCCGGGAGCGTTTCGATGCGGGTCAGCCAGCGGCGCACCGCCGGGTAACTGTCCAGCGAGACGTTGCCTTCCGGCGCATGGGCGATGTACGCGTAGTTTGCGAGGTCGGCGATTGTGGACTCTTCGCCCACCAGCCATTCCCGCTCGGCCAGATGCGCGTCCAGCACGGACAGCGTGTCATGGGCGATCGCCGTGGCGCGTTCCACGTCTACGCTGGCGCCGAAAACGGTCGCCAGCCGGGCGGCGGCGGGTCCGGATGCCACCGGCCCTGCGGCCACCGACAGAAAACGCTGCACCTCTGCACGCAGGCCCGGGTCTGCGGGCAGCCAGCGGCGATCGGTGTCGTAGCGCTCGGCGAGGTAGACGAGGATGGCGTTGCTGTCGGCGACGACGGTGTCACCGTCTTCCAGCACCGGCACCTGGCCGAAGCGGTTCAGCGCAAGAAAGCCGGGGCTTTTGTGCGCGCCGCTGGCGAGGTCGATGTCGATCAGCGTCGCATCCAGCGCCAGCAGCGAGAGCAGCAGTTCAGCGCGGTGCGAATGGCCCGACAGGCCGTGGCGGTGAAGTTTTATACGGTTCATTCGGGATCTCCTTCAGGGTTGAGGTGGGGCACGGGCCCCGGGTAGTCAGGTAAACAATTCCGTGCGCACCCGGTGGGCGGGCAGGCCGACGGTCTTCGCCGCTGTCAGCACGCCGGTTAGCAATCGTTCGGGACCGCAGACGTAGAGGATGGCGTCCGCTGGTACACCGGCCAGAAGGTCCGGCAGGTTCATGCGCCTGCCTTCGTCGCCGGCGTACACGGTCATCTGATCGCCCAGCGCCCGGGTCAGGGAGCCGGCAAAGGCCATCTCGCTGCGTTGCCGGCCCGCGTAGTGCAGCTCGAAGCTCGCGTTGGCGGCGCTGAGACTGTGTGCCATGGCTTTGATGGGGGTGATACCGATGCCGCCGGCAATGAGCACCGCATGATGGGCTTCGTCTGCCAGCGCAAACTGGTTGGCCGGGGGATCCACGTGCAGGGTGGTGCCCAGGTGGAACGTATCGTGCACGGTACGCGAGCCGCCCTGGCCGTCGTCCTCGCGCAGCACGGCAATCTCCCAGCGATCCCGCCGGGCCGGATCTGAAGCGATGGAAAAGTGACGCTCTGTCATCGTTCCGTTGGGTAGACGCACGGGTACCTTGAGGTGGGCCCCGGCGGCGACCACTGGCAGCTCGGTGCCGTCGGCCGGGCGCAGCTCGTAGCCGCGCACGGCTGCCGTGTGCTGACGCATGGCGCTCACCACCAGCGCCAGGGAACCTTCGCCCAGAGGCGTGTTGTCTACGGGGGCCTGCGGCTCTGGTGTGCGGCTGCGCAGGCGGCGGTTCTCTTCGATGAGCTCAGCCGTGGCCGCGCGTACCTCGTCCTCGGAAAACCGCGGCGTGATGTGCGCTGGACAGTTCCAGTCGAAACCTTCAACCCTGATGATCACGCCGCGCTCTACCTGCGCGGGGTAGCCGGGGTCGGTAAGCTGATCCGGCAGGGTTCCTTCCATGGCGTCCACAATGCGCGCGCGGCCGAACAGCTTGAGGCGCCGCCGGTTGGGATAGTCCATGAAAAACAGCGATACGCGGCCGTCGTTCTCCAGGTTGCCCTGACTCACGTACTGACGGTTACCGGCATAGTCGGCAAAACCGATCGTGAATTCGTCCAGTACCTTCATGAAGCCGACAGGGCCGCCGCGGTGCTGCACATAGGGCCAGCCGGTCTCGGAGACGCTGGCCATGTAGAAGCTGTCCCGCCGGGCGAGGAAATCGGTTTCGCGGTTGGTGAGACGGTGCGCATAGCGCTCGTCGCCGCTCATGGCGGCGTAACCGTCCCGGCTGCCGGCCTGTTGTTGCAGATCCAGAATTGACGGGGTGAAGGCAATCTCGTGGTAGCTGTGGGCCATGTTGGTCGTCTCCTTGCGAACGAGGGCACTTTGCATGCTTGCGGCGAAGGGAAGAATCCGTCAAAAATGCAATTTATTGTTGCGTAAATTGGAATAATCGTGGATCGACTGCAGCAGATGCGTGTGTTCGTGGCGGTGGCGGAGGAGCAGGGCTTTGCCGCAGCGGCCCGGCGGCTGGTGCAGTCGGCACCGTCGGTGACCCGTGCCGTTGCGGCGCTGGAGGCGCATCTCGGGGTAAAGCTGTTGAATCGCACCACGCGCTACGTGCGCACCACCGAAGCGGGGCAGCGCTACCTGGAAGACGCGCGCAGGATTCTTGCTGAGCTGGACGCAGCCGAAGAAGCCGTTGCCGGCGTCAACGCGGCGCCCAGAGGCGTGCTCACGCTCACGGCACCGGTGCTGTTCGGGCGGCAGTTTGTGATGCCGGCGGTGGTGGCCTACCTGGAACGCTACCCCGAGGTGCAGGTGGATGCGATGTTCGTCGACCGCACCGTGAGTCTGCTGGAAGAAGGTATCGACGTGGGCGTCCGCATTGGCGAGCTCTCAGATTCACGGATGCGCGCCGTTCCCGTGGGTGCCGTACGCCGCATCCTCGTCGCGTCTCCCGCGTACCTGGCCCGCCACGGCATCCCCCGGAGCCCTTCTGACCTGACCTCGCACACGTTGATCAGCACCAGCGCTGGCAGTTTCTCCAGCGGGTGGCGCTTTCGTGGGGCGGACGGTGAACATACGCTGCGCGTGCGGCCGCGCCTGATCACCACCACCAACGATGCAGCCATCGAAGCTGCATTACACGGTCTCGGCATCACCAGCGTGCTCTCCTACCAACCTGCTGCGGAGGTGGCGGCGGGACGCTTGCAGATTCTGCTGGAAGCCTACGAGCTCGCTGCGCGGCCTATCCACATCATCCATCGCGAAGGGCCCCGTTCGGCGACCAGGGTACGGACGTTCATCGATTTGTTACGGGACAGGTTGCGCGCCGAGCCGGCGCTGGCCGCGGGCTGAAGCCGCGCCTCAGGCGGCGTACTGTTGCAGCACCGGCACGTACGCGAAACAACGCGCGAGGATGTTAATGTCCGCCGGCAGAACGTGGGCTTCGGCCATGTACTCCTCCCAGCGGTCGGTGACGGCCAGCACCTCCCGGGCGATGGCAATGGCGTCCGCTTCGCCCAGCCCCATGCGTTGCGCCGCCGCCTGCAGGTTTTCCAGGCTTGGAGTATTGCCGAACGCGCCCAGGGCGATGGCGTGCGAGCCCTGCAGGCCCGTGTTGGGCACCACATCGTAGGCGGGTGTCAGCCGATAGTCGGGTTCGCCGGCTTGTTTCAGAAATGCGTGGTTGCGCAGGTGATCGTCGGTGTTGCCGATAGCCACGTTGAACAGCATGCGCCGGAACACGACCGCGGCCAGATCACGGGTGGCTGAGCCGATACGGTTGCCGAGCTGATAGATGCCGGGGTAAGACATGGCCGCTTCGTCGTACTGGGTGATGTCGAACTTGTTGATGAGGCTTGCGACGGATACGAGGTGATGCTGCGTGCCGTCCGCTGCCATGTCGAAACGTTCCACCAGCAGCACCGGTCCGTAGGCCGTTTCCGTGAGCACCACATCCGGCACCTCGATGCCCGCGTCGCGCGCCATTTTCATGGTGGCGTACTCCACCTTGCACATGTCCACCAGGTCCGAGTCGCGGCCGAACTTGGCGATCCAGCTGCGGCCGATGTGATCGATGAGGGTCTTGGGTCGCGCACCACCAATGCCGCTGCCATGAAAGAAAAAGGGTTCCAGGCTGCGGTCCACCTCCCGGCCTGCTTCGATGTCGTCGGCGATGTGCTGCAGGTGCACGAGGTTTTCGAAAGGCCGGTCCGGTACCGGCTTGGGTTTGTCTCGCAGCTCGGCCGTGAAATGCAGCGCGCCCACGCCCTCGCCGGATGCGGCGAGGAGAAACTCCACCGGTGAAACGGGGGGCGGCACGCGCGTTTTGGAAAGCTGGCGTCGGCCCCACTCGTCCGGTCCGGCGTCCAGCAGCACGCCGAAGACACCGCCCGACTCCCGGGAACGCACACACTCGTGCACCTGGTCAGTCAGCGGTAGATTGATGGGGTCGACGGGAAAGGCCCTGGGATGGCTCAGGTACTTGCCGCCGTATTTGAAGCGGCCGCGTTTCTCATCGACGATGAGCTGTCCCGCCAGCACCTTGGTACCGGCGCCCAGATCGACATGCACAAAGAGTTTCTCGGCCATCACAGATCCCATTCGTCCGCTTCGGCCGCGGGTGCGCGCGCCCGCTGCCGGCCCGATGCCCGCTGCATGGCTTCGCCGATGGCGTCCGAGCCGGGTGCAAGCAACGTGTCCAACGCCGTCGGTAGTCCGTACACGTCCAGCAACGCCACGTACGCTGCGGTGCTGATGTTCGGGGAGCCTGTTTCGGCTTTCTTCACCGAGCTCTCGGACAGTCCGGCCTTGCCTGCCGTCAGCGCCTGGGTCCAGTTGCGGCGCAGGCGCGCCTCACGCAGCCGTGCGCCGAACGCCCGCAGGCTGCCGAGGGCGGCGTCGCTCACGACTTCGGTGGCTTTTGATGGGCGTGGCATATATCGGTGGTATATAAAACTAGAAATTGGCCTAGGAGTTTAATACACGGTCTGACGTGTGTCGTGACCGGCGTCATGGTTCGGCGCTATGAAGCCGTTGGCGATGTTTGTGCTTGACATATTATGTCTTCAGGCGCATGCTCCGCGACATATTATGTCAACCCAGGGAGGCAATCACAGAATGGATTTAAACGAGAGCGACCTCAAAGATCTGGCGATCCGCCTGTCCGAGATCCCCAGCCGTTTCGACTGCCAGCTGGTGCCGGGCGATGTCAGCGTGCTGCAGGTGGTTGTCGACGATTTCGATGAGTTTCCCATCTATGTGTCCATCACGGACACGCAGCTTCTGTTCATCACCTATCTGTGGACCGAAGCGGACGTGGATCCGGCGCGGCGCACGGAGCTGCTGGAATCCATGCTGGACATGAACATTCCCATACCCCTGTCGTCGTTTTCACGCATTGGCGACCGGTACGTTTTGTTCGGCGCCGTGCGGCGGGACTGCACGCTGGACGCCGTCGTGACCGAGCTCGCCACGCTCGCCGAGAATGCGGTGGATGCGTTGGAAGCCATGCAGGACTACTTCAAGTAGCAACGGAGAAAGTGAGGCTATGGATATTCTGAAGAAACTGATGACGGCGCTCCGCGGTGGAGCGCGAGAGGTAGGAGAAGCGGTGGTTGACGCGCAGGGCACGCGCATTCTCGAGCAGGAGCTGCGTGACGCGCGGGACAGCCTGGACAAGGCCCGCGACAACCTGACGGACGTGATGGCGCAAGCCAGCCAGGCCCAGCGCAAGGTGCAGCTGATCAAGACTCAGATCCTCGAAGCCGAGGGCCATGTGAACGAGGCCCTGGACAAGCAGGAAGAAGCGCTGGCGCTGGAGCTCGCAGAGAAAGTGGCACAACTCGAGGTGGAGCTCGACGAACAGAACGGCGTCGTCGATTCGTACGCCGCGCACGTCGAGCGCCTGAAGGCGCTCATGAAAGACGCGGAAAAGCAGATTGCCGACTACGAACGTCAACTATCGATGCTGAAAACGACAGAGAACGTGCACAAGGCCACCGAAGCCATCAGCGACTCGTTCACCTCCACCTCTTCCAACGTGCGCTCGGCGAAGGAGACCCTCGAGCGTATCAAGCAGAAGCAGGAACACGCCGAGGACCGGCTGCGGGCCGCCCAGGAACTGGAGCGGGAAGCGAGCGGCGCCGAGCTCGAGGAGAAGATGGCGCAGGCAGGGGTGGGGCAGACCGGGCCGAAGGCGAGTGACGTGTTGGAACGCATCAAAGCCGATCGCGGTTGAGCAGAGCATGGCCCAAGACGGCAAGCTGCCCGAGCGCTGGCGCAGGGAAAAGCGCGCATCCCGCGCCGTGCAGGTTGCCTTCGACGTCGGCGAGCGGGTGCAGAACGTGATCCGCCGCGAAGCCGTGGAGCAGGGGCTCAATCCACCCGACCGGGTGCGGCAAATCCTGGGGCTGCCGGTGAACGCCAGGCCGAAGCGGGTGCGCCTGTCGATCAGTCTTGCCGACGAGGACTTCGAAGCGCTGGCCCGCGAATTCAATCTGGACCCCGGAGACAGAATCGGCATCAAGCAGAAAGCGGCCGAGCGTCTCATCGCCCACGTGGACGAAACCGGAGAGCGCGATGAATGAGTTCACAGCCATAGTCACCACGTTTCCCACGGTCGTTTTCTCGCTGGCGCTGATTGTCGTGGTGTTGTTCTGGGGGCTCGCCATCATCGGCGTGGTGGACATCGACGTGTTCGATCTCGACATCGAAATCGACGCGGAAACCGATGCCTCCGGCGTAGGGCCCCTGGCGGGCCTGCTGCTGCGTTTCGGTCTCGGGGGCGTGCCGGTGACGATCGTCGTTTCCGTGCTGGTGCTCCTGGCCTGGCTCATCTGCTACTTCGCCTCTGCGTACCTGCTGAGCTGGCTGCCCGGCGGCTGGCTGTACACGCTGGCAGGGGCGGTGGTGCTGGCGGCGTGTGTGGCCATCGCCTTCCCCATCACCGCCATGTCGCTGCGACCCATGAAAGATCTGTTTCGCGGTGAAACGGCGACGCTGAACACCGAGCTCGTCGGCCGGCAGTGCGAAGTGCGCTCCCTGGAGGTGACCGACAGCTTCGGCCAGGGTAACGTCGCTGACGGGGGGGCAGGACTTCTGATCAATATCCGGGCGGCAGTGCCCAACAATCTCGGGAAGGGCGACCTCGTGGCGATCACGGCCTACGATGCGACGACCCGTACCTATACGGTCATGCCCGAAAAGGAATTTATGAATCTGTAGCGGACACCGCCGGCGGAGAAGGCGCTGCTGCACGTGGAGCAACAAGGAGAAGCAAATGAGTGGAGACATCTACGCCCTGTTGACGACAGGGATCGTCGTCGCGCTGGTGCTGTTCGGCTTTCTGGCCATGGCGCTCAAGTTTTACGTCAAGGTCGACCAGGGCACGGCCCTCATCGTCAACACCATGAAGGCGGTTCCGGAGGTGACGTTCACCGGTCAGCTCGTGCTGCCTGTGATACACAAGAAAGAGTTCATGGACATCTCCCTGAACACCATCGAGATCGACCGGCGTGGTCCTGACGGACTGATCTGTCAGGACAATATCCGCGCTGACATCAAGGTGGCTTTCTATGTGCGGGTGAACAAAACCAAGGAAGACGTGCTGCGGGTGGCGCAATCGATCGGCTGCGAGCGGGCGTCGGACCGGGCTACGCTGGAAGAGCTGTTTGTGGCCAAGTTCTCGGAAGCGCTGAAAACGGTGGGTAAGCAGCTCGACTTCGTTGATCTCTACCAGGAGCGTGAGCGCTTTCGCGACGAGATCATCAAGGTAATCGGCAAGGATCTGAACGGCTACGTGCTGGAAGATGCTGCCATCGACTATCTCGAGCAGACACCGGTTCAGGAGCTGGACGAGAACAATATCCTGGACGCGGAAGGCATTCGCAAGATCACCGAGCTCACGGCAACGCAACATGTGCACACCAACGATCTGCGTCGCGAAGAAGAGACGAAGATCAAAAAGCGCGACGTGGAAGCCCGCGAGCGCATCCTGGAGCTCGAACGGATCCAGGCGGACGCCGAGGCGAAACAGGCTCGCGAGGTCGCCGCGGTGCAGGCCCGCGAAGCCGCGGAAACGGAGAAGATCCGTTCAGAGGAAGCGTTGAAAGCCGAGACCGCCCGCATCACCAAGGATCAGGGTGTCGGCGTGCAGGAACAGAACATGCAGCGCGAGATCGAGGTGGCCGAGAAAAACCGCGAGCGTGCCATCGCCGTGGAAGTGGAGAAGGTCGAGCGCGTGCGGCAGCTCGAGGCCATCGGCCGCGAGAAAGAGGTCGCCCTGGAAGAGATTTCCAAAGACAAAGCCGTCGAGGTGGAGAAGCGCGAGATAGCGAACGTGGTGCGCGAGCGCATTGCGGTGGACAAGACGGTTGCGGAGGAGGAAGAGCGCATTAACGAGCTGCGCATGGTGGCGGACGCCGATCGCAAACGTAAAGCGCAGGTGATTGCCGCGGAAGCCGAGGCACAGGAAGAGCTCGTCAAGGAAATCAAAGCCGCCGAGGCGGCGGAGCAGACCTCGCACATGCGCGCCCAGGAACGGCTGGTGCTGGCCGAGGCGGAGCGCGAGGCGGCTGCCAAGGAGGCGGACGCGAAGATCAAGCTTGCCGAGGGTGTGCGTGAGGAGGCCGCAGCCACAGGCCTCGCCGAGGCGCGGGTGACCCGCGAGCGGCTCGCGGCTGAAGCGGCCGGGCAGGAAGAGCTGGGCATGGCCGGCGTTCGTGTCAAAGAAGCCGATGCCAAGGGGGAAGAGGAGCAGAAACTCGTTGACATCCGCGTGCGCGTCGCCGAAGCGGAGGCGATCGAGAAGCAGGGTGAAGCGGAAGCACAGGTGGTCCGGCAGCGGTACCAGGCGGAAGCAGATGGTCTGCGCGAGAAGTTTGCCGCCCTCGGCGACATGACTGACGAGATCCGAGCGCACGAGGAATTCCGTCTCGAGCTCGACAATACCCACAGAGAGAACCTGGCTGCCATCGAGGCCAACCAGAGCATTGCGGGGCAGCAGGCTGACGTGTACGCCGAAGCCCTGCGTGAGGCGAACATCGACATCGTCGGCGGCGACGGCCAGTTTGTCGACGCCTTCACCAAGTCCCTGGCGGTGGGCAAGGCGGTGGATGGCGCAGTGGCGAAGAGCGACACGTTGAAATCTGCGTTGACCAAATTGTTGACACTGGGCCGGGACGTCGATCCGGACGAGCTGGTAGAAGCGGTTAAGCAGCTTTCGCGCGACAAGTCCTGAACCGGTGACCACGGAAGCTGACACCGTCGGTGCGGCTGTCGCCGAAGGCAGTGCCTACGAGCTGATCCGCGCCCGCCTGATGCAGCAGGTAGGCAGTCTGGAGCAGGCGGTGCAGGCGCTTAACAGCCAGCGGGAAGACACCTTCGGCCGCACCACCATGGAGGTGCTGTCCCGCGCCCGGGTGCGCACGGAGAACAACTGCGTGCCCCGTGACATCGTGCGTGTGGGCGATCATCTCCTGTTCGGCTACAACGTCTTCATCGGGCTGAAACCCGAGACAGCCGTCAGCGACGTGTTTGCGGCGTACACGCTGACCACGGCCGAGGAAGGGATCGCTTTCACGCGGGATCCGGACTGCAGCTTTCTGGAGGACGCGAGTTTTGCAGCGGATTTTCGCGACCTTTATGCGTACTACAAGGCGGCCAGGCTCATCCGCATGCAGGTGCGCGACCAGACCCTGTTCGCGATCTTTCAGGTTGGCGAGCAGATCGACGACGTCAAGGTGTTCCAGTGGCGCGTAACCGACGAAGGTGAAGTCAGCTACATCGACGATCGGGGTGAGCGGGCCATGGCGCGGCCACCCAGCCACGACTTCGAGTGGCGTGAATGCGGCCGCGAGGATCGCGTGCCCAATCGTCGCGTTCCCGCGTACTCGCTGCTGGAGAAGGTGTTTGTAGAGGTTGCCGGTGGCACGCTGCGGTTTCTCGTGGAAGACAATACCGACCAGGGCGCGGTGCTGCTGAGCGAGTCTGTGGAGGAAAGCAATCAGACGCTGGACGATCTGAAAGTGGCCTGCGCCGAGGTGAGCGGCCTGCTGGTTCTCAGCGTGTTGCCCTACGGCGAAGAGGCAACCCGCTACTATACCTATGACCCGCTGCGGGACACCCTGGAACGCCACGACGAGATCGGCATCGCGGCGCGCGCGCTGCCTGAGGATCACGGCATTATCTTTCCAGGCGGCTACTGCATCGCCAACGCAGAGAGCCGCCGCTTTCAGGACGACGTGGCCGGCCTGCGCTTTTCGCGGCAGATTCCTTCGCCCAATGGCGAGGATGTGCTGTATGTCTTCTACGAACCGGAGGCCGGCACCTACGGTCTGTACGCCTACAACATCATCCGCAAGACCCTCGAGAGCCCCATCTACGCGCATGGCTACAGCCTCTTCGAAGACGGTACGCTGGTGATCTTCCGCTCCGACAATCCGGAACCCGCGCGCAATCACCCCATGCAGGTGTGGCGCACCGCTTTCAGGGCCGGGGACCATGCATTGACAGACGCGGCGGACACGCCGCTGACACGTATCGGCAACAACGAGCTGGTGCGCGGCATATCCGATCTGCTGGGCATTGTGCAGGCGGCGCGTTCGGAGCAGGCCACCCTGGCGGCCTACAACGCCCTCATCCAGGATTGCGCTCGCCTCAAGGACAACTACTTCTGGCTGGACGATCAGGCGCTGGGACAGCTTTCCCGGCCGGTGGACGAGATCAGCGACACGGCTGAACTCGTGCTCGACGAATTCGAGAAAATTGCCGAGATACAGGCGCATGCCAATCGCAGCCTCCGGGAGGCGGAAGCCGATCAGCAGGCGCTGCTGCGGGAAATCGCCAGCAGCGACTGGCGCCACGCGGAAGACTATGTACGCGCGCTCGGCCGGCTGCGCAAGCAGCGGGGCCACCTGCTGTCCATCGCCGAGCTGCGGTACATAGACCGGGAACGTATCGACGAGCTGGAGCACGCGTGTATCGCCGCGCACGACGAGTTGGCGGCAAGCACTGTGAGCTTTCTGCTGCGTGATGACGCCCTCGATCCCTATCGCGCGAGATTTGAGGAGCTTGCTGCGGCCCTCGAACGCGCAACCACTGCGGCGGAGCTTTCGCCGGTTTCGGAGGGCTACGAGACGCTGGGTGAAGAGCTGGATCTGTTGACGGAGATTCTCGGTTCCCTGGCGGTGGAGGATGCAACGCAACGCACGGCCATCCTCGAGTCGATTTCCGAGCTCTTTGCGCAGCTCAATGCCGCGAAAGCGCGCGCTCGCAACCAGGTGCGGGCGCTGGGTTCAGGGGAGGCCAAGGCCGAGTTCGCCGCGCAGTTCACGCTGTTTTCGCAGAGCGTGACAAACGCGCTCGCGGCAGCTGAGACGCCGGAGCGATGCGACGCAGAGCTCGCGCGCTTGACGATTGCCCTGGAAGAGCTGGAAGGCCGCTTCGGTGAATTCGAAGAGTTTCTGCCCGACATCATCGCCAAGCGTGAGGAGTTACAGGACGCGTTCGACAGCCACCGACAGAGTCTGCTGGATCAGCGCCAGCGGCGGGCTCAGAACCTCATGCGCGCGGCGGAACGGATCCTCGACGGGGTTACGAAGCGTGCCGACAAATTCACGGATATCGATGAGCTGAACACGCACTTCACCACCGACACGATGGTGTTGAAGCTGAAGGACACCATCGCGACGCTGCGGGCGCTGGACGACGCTGTCAAGGCCGACGAGCTGGAAGGTCGGCTGAAAACAGCCCAGGACAACGCGCTGCGCAGCCTGCGGGACCGGCGCGACATCTTCGAGGACGGCGGTGCGCTCATCAAGCTGGGTGAGCACCGTTTCACGGTGAACCAGCAGCCGCTGGAACTGACGATCATCCCTCGCGACGACGGTTTGTATGCGCACATCACCGGGACGGGGTTTGCCGAGCGAATCGATGACGAGGAGCTCACCGGTGCCCGGGCGCACTGGCAGCAGTCGCTGGTGTCGGAAACTCCGGACGTATACCGCGCGGAGTACCTGGCGGCGGTGATCATCGAAGAAGCGGAGCGGGGCGAGGTGCTGGACCGGGCCGCACTGCAGGCTGCGCTGCTTGACGACGCGGCCGGTGCCGAGCTGGTGCGCAGCAGGGCGGGGGAGCGTTACACCGAAGGGTACGAGCGAGGCGTGCACGATCATGATGCGCTGCTGCTGCTGCGGGAGATCGTGCCGCGCATGGACGCGCTGGAAGGGCTCGTGTTTTCGCCGCGGTGTCGTGCCCTGGCAGCGGTGTTCTGGCACTGTCACGCGCAAAGCGAAGCGGCAGGCCTGTGGCAGGCGCGGGCGCGCAACGCAGCGCAGCTTCATCGTCTGTTTCCCGGGCAGGCGGCACACGATGCGCTGGTCGACGAGCTCGCGCGCGAGCTTGAGTTGTTTGCGCAAGCCGAGGCGCTGCTGCCGTCTGCAGGCACGCGCGCAGCGGCGCGGTTTCTCACCATGGAGCTGGCCCAGGCGCCGGTGCGGCTTACCATGTCCCAGGCGGGTGCCGATCTGCAGCAGGCGCTGCTGGATGAGCTGCGCGGGCAGGGGCTGGAAGCAGAGTTCGCCACGTCCCTGCGGCGTCTGGACGGGCAGGCGGGCTTGAAGTTCGACATGCTTTACCGATGGTGTGTTGCCATAGCACGGGCCCGCGGGCTCGACGCCGCAGAAGCGCTGGCTGAGGAGGCCGCGGCGATCGCCTTTGTGGGCGATGCGGCCGGGCTGCATCTCAAAACTGCTGCGACCCAGGTGCGGGTAGCGGGCTTGCTGGGGCAGCATCCGAAAGTTGTCGACGCGGGCATGCAGTTTCGGGTGGACGAGTTTCTGGAACGCATGGAGCATCACAGAGAAGCAACGGCGCCTGGCTTCGTTGCCTTCCAGAACCGCCGGCAGGCGGTGGCCGGAACGCTCCGTCGTGAGCTCAGGCTGGATGATCTGCAGGCCCGCCCGCTATCTTCTTTTGTCCGCAACAAGCTGCTGAACGAAGTGTATCTGCCGATCATCGGTGCCAATCTGGCAAAACAGCTTGGCGCTGCAGACGATGCCAAACGTACGGACCTCATGGGCCTGTTGCTGCTAATTTCGCCGCCGGGCTACGGCAAAACCACCCTGATGGAGTACGTGGCGAACCGGCTGGGGTTGATCTTCGTGAAGATCAACGGCCCGGCGCTGGGCCATTCGGTGGTTTCCCTCGATCCGGCCCAGGCGCCCAGTGCCACCGCTCGCCAGGAACTGGAGCGGTTGAACATGGCCTTCGAGATGGGCAACAACGTCATGTTGTACATCGACGACATACAGCATACCAATCCCGAGTTTCTGCAGAAGTTCATCTCGTTGTGCGACGGGACACGACGTATCGAAGGGGTGTGGCGAGAGGCGCCGAAAACCTACGACCTCCGGGGGCGTAGGTTCTGCGTGATCATGGCAGGTAACCCCTACACGGAATCGGGCGACGTCTTCCAGGTACCCGACATGCTGGCGAACCGCGCGGATGTGTACAACCTGGGTGATGTGCTCAGCGGTCGCGAGGAAGTGTTTGCGTTGAGTTACCTGGAAAATTCGCTCACCTCCAATCCGGTGCTGGCGCCGCTGGCCACGCGGGACATGGAGGACGTGTACCGGTTTGTCGCCCGGGCCCGGGGAGAGACCGTGGCCGATACGGATTTCAGCCACGCTTACAGCGGCGCGGAAGCCAACGAGATCGTGGCGGTGATGCAGAAGATGATGCAGGTGCAAGAGGTGGTGCTGGCCGTGAACCAGGCTTACATCGCCTCAGCCGCAACCGATGATGCCTTCCGTACAGAGCCGGCCTTCAAGCTTCAGGGCAGCTATCGCAACATGAACAAGCTCGCCGAGCGCCTGCTGCCCATCATGAACGATACGGAACTGCAGGCGTTGCTGGACGACCACTACGCCGGTGAGGCGCAGTTGCTGACGGGAGAGGCCGAGTACAACGTTTTGAAACTGGCGCAGCTACGCGAGCGCATGGCCCCGGCGCAGACGGAGCGCCTGGAAGCGATCCTCGCGGACTATCGTCGCACCAAGGCGGCTGGTGGTGCCGACGCGGATGCCGGCACCAAGCTTGCGCTGCAATTGTCCAGCATCAACGACGCGCTGGGACGCATGGCAGACGACCTGACCAACGGCGAAGCAATTCGCGGTGAGCTGGCGACGCTGACTCGCGCGCTGCAGGAAGCGGAAGTGACCATTGTCAATCAGCCGTCCAAGGTGGTGGAGCGGGCGATGGTGGACCTTGCGCGAACGATCGAGACCACGTTCATGCCGGTGGTTGCAGCCATGGACAAGAAAATCGACCTGGATCTGGCGATCCTGCGCAGGGTTTCCGAGCTCAACGCCAATCTGGATGAAGAACAGCAGGAAGCGGGGCGCGGGCCTGCGTCAGAGGACTAGTGGTGCCGCTGCGTTACTCTTCATCCGGCACGTAGATAATTGTGCCGTCCTCCAGCTGGAACGCTGACCCGACCCGGCGCCCCCGCTCGCCAGCCTGCGTGCTCACATCGTTCACGCCGTAGCTTCTGATCTCTGCGCCTTCCTTCACCACGATCTGCATCTCGTCAGTACCCGGGTTCTTGACGATCGTGACATCCTCTTCGGTGAGCAGTTCGCTCATTTCCAGGCGCTGGGCCAGAGCCACGAGAAGCGCAAGGGCAAACACCATCGCAATATCAAAGAGATTTGTCAGCCCGGCCAGCGGGTCGCTGTCGTCGTCTTCGGCAAGAAATTTCCGATGTCTGCTCGGCTGTCTACCCGTCTGTCTGACCGGCATGGATCTCCTCCTGCTCCACGAGAGAGGCAGCAAATTCAGCGTGCGCAAGGTCTTCGGCCGCCCACCGTTGCCTGGTTTGTTGAACGGCAAAACCCAGGCCACCAACGAGCAGGCCAATGACCGTGGTGGCGAAGGCGACGAGCATGTTCTCCGCGAGGCTCTGCAGATCGCCCTCGGCGAGCCCGAGCAACGCAGGTCCCAGGGGAATCAGCGTGCCCATCAGCCCCAGCATCGGGCCAACCCTCGCCAGCAGGCGTGCCTCGCCGATGCTCCTGCTGTGGGCAATTTCCAGCTGAGCGAGAATGCGCTGCACCTGCCCGGGTGCGTCACCCAGTTCCACGAGGTCTTGAACAGTCCTGCCCAGCGGTGATTCCGGAGGAATCCGCAGCTGCGACAACCCGGCGCCCTCGAAGCTACGTTCGGCAAAAGCGCTGTCCAGCTGGCTGGCATAGCGTCGCCGATCGAGGGTGGCGGCAATGGTGGAGCCACTCAACAGCAAGGCGCGCACCACGCACACCAGCAGCAGGCAGACTGTCGGGATCAGAAGCCCCGTGGTAATCCAATAGAGGGTTTGGCTGAGCCACGACATCAGTATCTGGGCCTCCGGAAAAAGCCATAGGAAACGATTATTGCGCAACCGGCAGCAACGGCGAGCAGGCCTGCGGGTTCAAGAGACAGCACCGGGGCTGGCCGGTGAAGTTGCACGGAGACCATGGCCGCTGCCAGCACCACGGCCAGAAGCCGCAGGAAGAGGCATAGCTCCAGCACAAAATCTGCGGCGCGCGACAAGAGCATGCGCGCGGCCAGCGTCACCGATGCAACGACGAGGAGGCCGGTGAGCAGACCGAGCCAGCCGAGCAACTCGAGATCGATGCGGGGACCGTGCACCATGGAAGCTTGTGCGGCGGCAACCAGGGTGGCTGCTGTCACCGGCAGCGGCAACAGCAGCAGCGGCTCGCGGGAGGCGCTGTTGCGCGAGGTCGAGAACCACAGCACGCCTGCGGCGAACAGCGCTTCCAGGCAGACCGCGAAGGCAAAAGCTTCGACGATGTGCGGATTTTTCAGGGCCTGTTGCAGAGTGTCGCTGGGCGCGGACGCCAGCAGCGCCGGGCCATCGAACGCGACGATGCAGCCTGCGCCGATGCCGGCGGTGGCAACGGCCAGCCAGAGGTGCCTGGAAAACGCCAGCGTCGCCGAGAATGCGACGGCCGAGGCGAGCGCCGCGCCCGTTGCCAGCAGCTCGATCAAGCGGTGCGCCTTCGAGCGCGGGTGACAAGCGCCAGCATGCCGAGCAGCAGCAGGGCAAGCAACGCGGCGTAACCCCAGAGACCGGGCGTGTCTGCCGGGAGAATGGCATCGCTCTCCTGCGCCGCGTCGTCAGCCTGGCGCCCCGCGCTGTCGTTACGGGTCTGCTCGGTGAGCACCAGCGCTGCCTGTGCCTCAGGGTCTGACGTCGCCTGCTCGATGCTGGCGGCATAACTCGCGGCGCTGTTCGCGGGCAGCAGGTCCGCGATGAACTGCTGTAGCGGTTCATTGCCGCAGACGAAACCACTGCAGCCGGCACCGTGGGTTTCGATGAGCTCGGCGTGCAGCCTGGCCAGCTCTCTGCGTTGCTCGTTGCTGGCATCCCAGAAACCCTTGCGGGCTGTCTCGAGCATGACGGCCGTGATCTCCTGCAGGGATTGCGGATGGCTCTGCTCGAAGAACCGACGCAGGTCCAGCTCGTAGCGGTCCTGCACGTACACATCGTAAAGCGCGTTCCAGGATTCGTCGCCGATGGTCTGCGGCCGCATGGTTTCCCAGCCGAAACCGTTGCGGAACGTTTCCGCGAAGGTTGCTGCGGAAGAGGCCCCTCCGGCTCGAAGGGCCGAGATGTATCTCGGGTTCAGCAGCGTGCCGTGCATCTCTTCGGCGACAGAGTCCGCGAGGGTGGTGATTGTTGCGGCCCCGGTGGTGCGATAGTCGTCGAAATACGCGTCCGGCGATTTCCCGGTGACCGATTCGATGGCGCGACTCAAGCCTCCCATGAACTCGTACATGTGATCCAGCGACAGGGGCCCGTTCACGTTGCTGGCCCGAGGTTGCACGATGGCGTCGGTATCCATGAGGACCGCGGCAAACAATCCCGGGTTGTTCTCTCCCCAGCCTTCCATGGAGCCGTAGCGGGCATTCATGTTGATCAGGTACTGCCGTCCGATCTCGTCAGCCTCCTCCCAGGTGCCGCTGTTTTCCACGTAGCCCATGATGCCCGTGCCGTAGTTGCCGTTGACACCGCCGAAGATGCGCTCGGTCGCCAGACTTCTTGCTTCCAGGGGTGAAGTGCCATTCGCCAGCAGTTGCCGTTCCACCTGCAGCGTGCTGGCCGCGATGGCGTTGTCGCCTTCCGCGGCGGCCAGAGCAATGGCTTTGTTGATGAGGTACAGCCGGCTCGCCGCCAGGTCGCGAAGCTGGCCCGCGGTCTGTACCACCACGTCGATACGGGGGTGATCCAGCGTGGTGGGCTCAGCCAGGCGGATATCGGTGACGCGGCCGAAGGGGTCCCGTACAGGGATGGTGCCGATCAGATGTAGTACCTGGGCCACCATGACGCCTTCGTTCTGTATGAAATCGTTGGGCCACAACGTCACCGCGATCTTTTTCGGGAATTCACCGTGGCGGGATTTGTGATGCGCTATGAGTTCCTGCGCGAGTTGCTCGCCCACCCGCCAGGCGGCTTCGCTCGGCGTGCGCTCCGCGTCCAGGGAGACCATGTTGCGGCCGGTTGGCAGTGCCAGGGGCGCAACCACCGGGTCGCCGCCCGGGGAAGGCGGGATGAAAGCACCACTGAGCGCAGCGAGGCTTGCGGCCGCTTCCGCGGCGCCGCTGGCGCGAATGGCGCTCAGGCGCCCGGGAAGCTGTGTTATGAGTCCCTGGATACGCTCGGCAACGTCGAGAAAGCTGCGGTCCAGAGCTTCCCGCCGGCTTTGTTCGCGGGTGATCTGCAGCAGAGCGCGCTGGGCAATGGTCGCCGCGCGTTGCAGAAGCTGACCGGTGTCCGGGTCGCCCGGGTTCGTGGCAACCGCTTCGGGCAGAGACGAGGCGTTGGCGTAGAACTCCATGACCTCGGTGGCTGTGCGGAGAGCTTCTGGGCTCATGGAGACCAATGAAGGCTCGGCCTGGTTGTCGAACGTGCGCAGAAGCGCGAGGCGGGCGTCAGCTCGAGCCTCCATGGCCAGCGTTTCGAGGTAAGCCGCGCGCTCTGCAGCCACCGTTCGCGAGAGATCGGGATCATCCAGCAAGGCCACAAACGCGGCCCTGGCCTGGGGGTTGCGCAGCTGCTGCAACAGCGCCTGCATGTCCGCTTCGGCGGTAAGTGCCAGGGCCCGCTTCATGGCGGGGATGACAACGGCAATATTTTCCGCCCGCGCGCGGACCTCCGGATCGAGACTGTCGATCGAACGCTGCAATTGCTGCTCGGACCGCCAGGTTTCCACCAGATCGCGTTTCTCCGGATCGGCCAGCACCGGGGTCAGGGCTTTCACCAGCCCGGGTCTGTCGAAGGCAGTGGCTGCTTCCTTCCCACCGCGGGCGGAAGCGTCGGCCATGGCGATGAAACCTCGCACGAGGCTCGCGTCGTCAGGGCGCGCAAAAGCGGCTTTGAGGCTGGCCCTTCGCACCTGCTCTTCCGGGGACAGGAGTGAGGCCAGAACGCTGGTGGTGTTTGTGTCTGCAACGTTGTCTGTAAGGGGCATGGCGAGCGTGTCACGCACAGCGACTTCAGCACGTTGCTCGTAGCGGGCTTTAAACAGGGCCCGGTTGTCCTCGTACGCGGCAACATCGTTGCCCCGCTGCCGGTCGAGATCCAGCAAAGCAGCTGCCAGGGGCCCCTCGGTCATCTGCGTTGCCGTCTCCAGGGCGTGCGCTTCCGAGTAGCCGTCGGCCCAGTTGTACAGACCCAGCGCAATACGGGTGGTCTCCTGTCGTTCGACGAAGTTGGACAGGGTGAGAAAATGCTCGTCGTTCCACGGGCTGTCGGCGGGTAGTTCCAGCGCGTGCAGCAGGTCCAGGGCAACCGCCCGTTGCCGGATATCCTTCGCGCGCTCGCGCTTTGTGGCCCCCGCCGCCGTGCGCCAGCGATCCAGCTCACCGCGAAGCGTCATCAGATCGTCGGTCAAACCGGCCTCTACGATGGGTTGCGTCAGGTGTGACAGGATGGTCGTGTATGAGCGACGCTTCGCGATGATGGCCTCGCCGACGTTGTTCATCGTGTACACGTAGAAGTGGGGCGCGTCCCCGATGAGGGCGTCGGACCAGTCGTGGCTGCTCAGCGCAACCTGCTTGCCGGGGGTGAACTCCAGACTGCCGTGCGTGCCGAAATGTACTATGGCGTCGGCGCGGAAGCCGTTCTGTATCCAGAGATAGGCACCAACATACGGGTATGGCGGCGCGACGTCCGCGCCATGCACGAGGCGGAACGTGTCTTTACCCACCGCGGGCAGCGGCTGCGGCATGACCACGACGTTGCCGAATTGGAGGCGGGCGACCGCCAGTTTCTCGCCGTCCCGGGTGGCGAGATAGTTGCCCGGTGGTGGGCCGTATTTCTCTTCGATGGCAGCGCATTGTTCGCGGGGAATTCGTGCTGCGCACCAGGCGACGTAGTCGCTCGTGCTTATCCACGCCGGCGCATTGGACGCCAGCCAGCGCGCCATGTCGCCGGCGGCGTAGGGCGCAAGGATCGGCGCCTGGGCCATGACCTGCGCTTCGAAGACCGACGGGTCTGCGGGCAGATCGCCCAGGTTGTACCCTGCCTGTTGCAGCTCGCGCAGAAACCGGTGCAGAGACGGTGCCACCTCCATGCCGCCGGCGGCCATGGCCCCTTCGCCGGGTCCCTTGAGAAACACGACAGCAAGGCGTTTTTCCGAATTTGCCATGCGGCTCAACGCCAGATGGCGGTGCACGCGTTCGACGAAGCGTTCCAGTCTGCCGGGGATGGCCTGAAATGCTTCCAGACCATTCGCATCGGGGAATTGCGCAACCACCGCGTAAGGGTCGATGCCTCCGTCCAGCTCTGCCAGCACCAGATTCATGGACAGTAGCGGTCCACTGAAACCCTGTGGATCGGCCAGCCACTTGTCGTGACGCTGAAACACCGACAAGGGCGTGAAAAGCGGGATGTTGTGCTGCTCCAGCCACGCCAGGGCCTCATCGCGCTGGCCGAGCGTGAGGGCGCCATGGGGCATGTAAATCACGCCGTCCGGGTCGATCTCCTGCAGAAACTCAAGGCGCTTACTTGCACTCGCCAGGGGGTAGACGTTGAAACCTTTGTTTTCGAAGGCGGCGATGATGGCGTCCAGATGATCGCGGTTGGCGTTGAAAGGCCCGGGTACGCTGGTAACGAGCGCAAGCTTACGCCCCTCCGGCTGCCAGTCGGGGCTTGCGCTGTACGCTGCCTCGAAAGCCTGAACGCTGTCAAAAAGCACATCGTCGTCGCGGGTGAACAGCACATCGCGCGGAATGGGTGCGGGCTCATCGGGCACGCCCGCACCAAAACCTTTGTTGTCGATGACCGTTCGCACGTATGCCAGCAGGTTCCGGTAGTTGGCAGAGCCACCGTAGTTGAAGTAGGCGCTTACGCGATCCAGGGCTTCCCCGGTCAAGGTCGTGACATCCACGTTGGGGTTGGTCGGGCTTTCGACGAAGAGCTCTGCGCCCTGTTGCGCAAAGCCCCGCAAGCGCGCCTGTTCCTCTTCGGTCAGCGACAGTCCCCGTCCGAAGAGCACCACGAAGTCGGCGCCCTGCGCGCGATCGAGCTCGGCAAGCCCCAGGGTCTCGATGTCTACCCACCGACTGTCCACTTCCTTGTAGATGCGCGCGGCCGTGAAGCTCGGATAGTCGACGAGGGCGATGCGGGTTGGCGCCATGAATCGATCGTAGCCGAACCACAGGCTGCCGGTCAGCACAACGCCGAGAACAGCCAGCCCCCAGCGCCTTCGCCTGGTCGATCGCTGCGTGTTCATTAGAACTCGGTTCTCAGGCTGGCGGCGAAGGCGAGACCCGGGGCCGAGAAGTAATCTTCCTGGGGGGCGCCGGCGGGCAGGTTCACGAGATCAGGCCACTCGGCGTACTCTTCGTCGAAGATATTGGTCGCCTGAAGATTCAGACGCACCGAGTTGAACAGCCGCACGTTGAATGAAAGATCCCAGGTGGTGTAGCTGTCCTGGGTGATGTGATCGACGATCACACCGCGGCTGGAGATCGGTGCCACATCGTCTTTTTCGTCCACCAGTGTCCCGTAGAGCTCCACGCCCCATCGGTCGTCGGGCGATTGGTACTGCGCGCCCAGGATCAACTGCGTTGGCGGCACGGAATTCAAGGGCTGGTCGTCGGTTTCGTTGTCGCCATCGGTGTAGTTGAAGACCATGCGCACGCGGAAACCGTCGAGCGACCCGGACAACTCCCCGAGGTCGATACTGGCGCGTCCTTCGACCCCGCGAATGCGAACTTCATCGATGTTCACTGACTGAAACTGCCGGATAGTCAGCGGGTTGCCGATGACGCCCGCGGGAATGAAGGCGGTAAGGGCCGTGTTGATGAAATCTTCGTAGTCGGTGTCGTACGTGGACAGCTCACCGGAAAAGGCTTTCCACCGGCCGCGAATGCCCACTTCGAAGCCTTCGCTGGTTTCCGGATCGAGACCGGGATTTGGGAGAAAGTCGTGCACGAAGGTGGCAACGGGTACCCGCCCGATGCGGTTCAGCTGCTCGGCCCCGGGCGTGCGGAACCCCTGCGCATAGTTGGCGAAGAGGCTCACTGACTCCGAGACGTGCCAGGTGGCGCCGATGCGCGGGGTGACTTCGTCTTCGTCGAGGCTGGCTGGTGTGAAGCCCAGCACGTTGGCGTTGTCGAATAGCGAATCCGGTTGCGGGTCGAGCTCGTAGCTGTCGTAACGCACGCTCGGCAGGATGGTCAGTCTGCCGTCCAGCAGTTCGAGCTTGAGTTGAGCGTAGGTGCCGATCAGGTCGCTGCGCGTGTCGGGATAGAGCTTCTGCGGGTAAACGTTACCTTCCACGATGGTGGTCAGGGGGGTGGGAGGTGCAATGCCCGTCTGGGTTTCGAAATCCCGCTGGCTCGTATCGCGGCGTACCCACTCGTAGCCGACGATGGCGCTCAGCCACTCTGTGTCAGGCATCTGCAGAGAGAGTTGTCCGGTGGAACTCCACTGCTCCTGTCGATAGTCCAACTCGTCAGTGCGCTGCACGATGCTCGGCGGACCCGCGCCCACGGTGGTGACAGTGAATTCCCCTTCCTCGAACGTCTCGCTGTCCTGATAGTCCACCTGTGCGTGGGCATCGGTCAGCCAGCTGTTGTCCGCCGGGGTCCAGCGCCAGGCCACACCGAAACGCTGGCGCTCGCTGTGATCGTCCGCGAAGGTGTTGTCGAAGATACGAATGGGAGGAGGTCCGACGGCAACGTTTGCGGACTCGCGGTCGGTCTCCGAATCGGTGCGGAACCACTCGCCCGTGAACGTCACCAGATGATCGCTGCCAGGTGTCCATTCCACCTTGGTCAACACGTTGCGGGCGTCGATATCCTGCGGGTCCGGGCCGTTGGAGCTGTTGTTTTCCAGTTCCGACCGGTCGCGGTACGTCACGTTCAAGAGCCCCGCGATGTCGCCGGAGCGCCAGGCAAGATCGGCTACGCCGAACGTCGATTCGATGGCGCTGTCATAGCCTGCGCCAAATGCTGTGCCGAACTCACGCTCTCCGCCGAGGATCGTATCCGGTCGTTTGGTCTGAAAGGCGACGATACCGCCGAGCGCGTCGCTTCCGTAGAGAGAAGAGTTCGGTCCGCGAACCACCTCGACGCGGCCAAGGGACTCCATTTCCAGCTTGCCGCGGGATTGGTCTGATACGCCGGCGGCGCCAAAACCATCAGGCAGGCGCACACCATCGACCAGCATCAGCACGCGTCGACCGCCCAGACCGCGAATCTGCACGTTGGCTTCGCCTGCGCGGGAGCGCCGGTCGCGGATCACATCCACGCCTGGCGTATAGCGGAAAAGCTCCCGGAAGGAGCTCGTTTCGGTGCGTTGAATGTCTTCCTGGTTGATCACCGACACCGATACCGGCACGTCGAAAATCCGCTCTTCCTGGCGGGTTGCGGTCACGATGATTTCGTCCAGATAACTTGTCTCGCTGCTGGGCGCCTCAGCGAATGTCTGCGGGCTGACGGCGGCACCGGCAACAGCCAGCCACAGGTATTGGCTCAACTTCATAGTTGTAATCCCCTAAAGGTTCTTGCGTCCGGCGGGCCTCGCAAACACGTATGCGCGGCACGTGCAGGACCGGACACGAGCGTTGATTCGTAAACTCATTGGTGTCGATCAGCGCAGGGGAGGGGATCTCGCGAGCAGATTGCGGGGGCGGGCGCATGGGTTTGTGCGCCCGAAATCGGGAAACTGATCCGTGCTGTGTCGGCAACGGGTTGGGGACGAGAGCGCAGCGTCGTGCGCACCGGCAACATGCGACAAGCCACCGAACAGCTCACAGGCATGGGTGCCGGCGTCGTGATCGTGCGATTCGGCGTGAGCTGCGTGCAGGACAGATGCAAGGGGGCCCAGCAGCATGACCGTGCAGCAAAGTAAACCTGCTAGACGATTGGCGATGTGGTCCCCCGGGGCTGTTCCAGCGTGCGCGTCTACCGCGGCTGGGAAGAACAGTGGTGAGACGTTATAACATAACGATCTTTGGAATGCTCCCGGCATGTATATAAACCTGATGAATCCGCTAGCGGGTTTAAATAAAACCAGACCAGCATTGATTCAGGGTTTTAAAACGCTATTGAGAAACCTAATGGTTCTTTTTAAAGCTAATTGGGTTCAATGCTGATTCGCTCGATAGCGCCTTCCAACTGCATCACGTTGTCCCTGCCGGGGCTTGCGCCTCGTACCTGCACATCGAGCTTCAGCAGCGCCTCTGCCGGCGTCGCGTCGGTGAACGGCGGATCGTAGGGTACCTCCAGCTTGCCGACGTTCAGACGCAGTTCCAGCTTGGTGTCGCTGTAGGGGCGGGCGTACGGCAGAAGTGCGGAAGATCCATTGCTGCGCCGATCGAAGGCCCCGTGTTCCCCGCAGTTGAGCCGAAGCTCGGCAACATGCATGTGAGAAGGGCGTGGCAGCTCTGCCAGGGTGGTGCAGTCCATGGCCACCGGCAGCTTTATTGCCGCCCACTGCCCAGCTACCATCGGGGACAACAGAACTCTGGACGCACCATGATCACGATATTGACAGAAACCTCGCAGACCGAGGTGGATGCGCCGGCCGGGGCCGCGCTGTGGCTGAACGCCGGCGACGCGGAACGCGCCACCGGCTGGTCGCTGAAACCGGAAGGCCTGTGTCGGGGCGAGGTCTGCATACCCGTGCCGCGGGATGGTGGCGACGAGTTCGTTGACGGGTCCCGGGTGAACCTGTCTGCCTTCGCGGACCGCATGGGCAGCCCCTGTGTCGGCAGCGACGCGGGGGACGTCTGGTTCATGGGCGAAGGCGCGGCGACACGCAACGAGGCCATGCGCAGCCTCGCAGCGCCGGAGTTCACGTTGCCGGATTTCGACGGCAAGCCCCATTCGCTGTCGGACTTCCGCCGCATGCGGGTGCTGTTGATCACATGGGCGTCCTGGTGAGGCTGCCGCCACGACCTGCCAGGTTGGCAGGCAATGTTCGACACCCTTGGCGATGCCAATTTCACCATTGTCTCCGTCGCCATGGACGCAGACGTTGAAGCCGCGCGCCCGTGGGTGGCTGAAGCTTCACCTGCCTTTGTCACGCTGATTGACCAGAACCATGTGCTCTCGTCGCTGTACAACATGGTCAACGTCCCGCAGGCGGTGTGGATCGATGAGGATGGCCTCATCGTGCGGCCCACGCACACCGGGGGCTCTCTGGATATTCTGCGCGAGTTCGACTTCGAAGCCGGCGGCTTTCCTGAAGAGGCCACGGCGCGGGCTCAGGCCGCCAAGGCAGCCTATGTGGACGCCGTACGGGACTGGGCTGTGCATGGCGCTGCCAGCCGCTACGCGCTGGACAGCGATACCGCGCGCAATGATGCGCCTGTGATGACCGCGGCGATGGCCGAAGCCCATGCCTGGTTTCAGCTGGGCCAGCACCTCGCTCGCGCGGGGCGTGGTAACGAGGCTGATGTGGTGTTTGCGCGCTGCCGCGAGCTGCACCCGGACTCGTGGAACATCTTCCGCCAGACCACCGAGAAAGTGGCCACGGGTATTGCCGCCGGAGAAGCGTTCTGGGCGAAAGTGATGGCGCTGGGAGACAAAGCCTACTACGACCCCGTGAAGCTCTAACGGCTGTGCTGGCGCGCGGGCGTCAGCGGGAGTACGCTTGCCTGGAGCCTCGCGGCTCTTTCAATTGCGGGCAAGGGGAGAGGCACTATGCAATTGACCGTCCTGCCGCCGTTCCAGGTGCGCACCGTTGTGGTTGTTCTATCCGGGTTGCTGCTGGCTGCGGCCGGCACGTTCAGCGCCGAGGCCGTCGCTGAAGAGGAATACATCGAAGAGATTGTCGTGGTGACGAAGCGCGGCGAGCGCGTGTCCACGCAGGACATGGCCGAGGCGGTCACCGCCTTCTCCGGCCTTGCGCTCGAACGGCAGTTCGCCACCACGCTCGAAGATTTCAATCACGCCATTCCCAACGTACAGCTCGAGCACGTGGGGCTGTTTCAAGCGGCCGCGTCTTTCAGCATGCGCGGCATCGGTACCGCCGGGATCGAGAGCTTTGCCGACCCCGTCGTGGCGGTGTTCGTAGACGACGTCTACTACGCGAGAAACGCCGTTGCGCTGCTGGATCTCTTTGACATCGAGTCGGTGACGGCGCTGCGGGGACCGCAGGGCACGCTCTATGGCCGCAATGCGTTCGCGGGGGCCATCTCCGTGCGCAGCAAACGTCCTGCCATGGACGAGCGTACAGCCGAGCTGCATGTGGACGTGGGAAATCACGGTCGACGCAATTTCGGCGTGGTAGTGAACACGCCGGTTGTCGAAGATACCGTCGCCTTCCGCCTCGCTGCCCAGTACCACGAACTGGAGGGCTTCTTCGAAGACGACGGTGTGGTGCTGGAAAGCTACAACCCGGCAACGGCAGAGCTGGTCACCCGCGTTGACGGCAGCAGGCGCGGCGACCCCGTCAACAGTGAGCGGTCCGTGTTCATCCGCCCGAGCCTGCGCATCACCCCGAACGACGCGCTGCGCATCGATGTCATCGGTGAAATCTGGGAAGACAAAGGCGACGGCACCGCAAACTGGACGCAGTGCTACCAGCCGGGCAGCCTGCCGCCGCCGCTGGGTACCGGGCCTTCGGGCGTGCCGGCAGTGCATCAGTTGTTCGGCTTCCCCTGCAAAGATCCGTTCGGCGACGATCGATTCAATGTCTCGGGCGACGGCAGCGACCCCTTCGAGGTGTCCTCCAACATCATGCCGAACCAGACCGAGCAGGACATCTGGGGGCTGACGATCGATGCCACCTACGACACGGAGTTCGGCGCTTTCGATCTCGTGGTGAACCACCGCGACGTGGAAGAGGACATCACCACCGACACCGATGGCTACAGCTGGGATGTGTTCTCCTCCACGCGACTGCAGGAGTACGACGCGACGCAGCTGGAGCTGAGATTCCGTAACACCTACAACGACAACCTCGACGTGCTGGCCGGGTTGTTCTGGTTGCGCGACGAGTATCAGGTCGAGCAGCTCCTGTGGATTTTTGCGGACAGCGCGCTCTTCGGCGGGGGTGGCTTCACGCGGGACAACCCGCTGGTGAGTTATGGCACCAATGGCCAGGAACGGACCTCGGTGGCGGGGTATGTGCAGCTCGACTGGCACTTCAGCGAAGCCTGGACCCTGAATCTCGGTGTCCGCTACACCGAGGAAGACAAAGACGACGTGCTGGGCATGGCAATCA
The DNA here is from genome assembly GCA_964651595.1 of uncultured Pseudomonadales bacterium. Taxonomy (GTDB): domain Bacteria; phylum Pseudomonadota; class Gammaproteobacteria; order Pseudomonadales; family Azotimanducaceae; genus UBA4421. Next base: position 36,859 of record CAZYYJ010000048.1, read on the forward strand.
ACGACAGCGTGTGTCCGGCGGGAGAAACACCGGCAACCGCGCCGTGTAACGGCGTGCCGTTTGCCGGTACTGATCCGTCGAACTTCCGCGACTTCGACCCCGCCGTACGTTTTGGCCCGGTGGACGAAAGCTGGGACGCATTGTCGCCGCGCGTGGGTCTCGAATACCGCCTGAACGAAGACATCATGCTGTTCGGCTTCTGGCAGCGCGCTTTCAAGTCGGGCGGCTTCGTAAACAACGCCGGCACCCTGCCCGTCTTCTCGTCACCCTACGATCAGGAACAGGTGGACAACTATGAATTCGGTGTGCGCAGTGAGTGGTTCGACGGCCGGCTGCAGTTGAACGCCAACGTTTTCTATGCCGAATACGAAGATCTGCAGCGCGGCGTGATACGCGCCGCCCCCACGTCCACGGGCCAGGAGACGTTCACGGACAATGCCGCCGGCGCTGAGTCCCGGGGTGTGGAGCTTACGTTCAGCGCAGTACCGACCGAGGGGTTCAACGTTTTCGGCAACGTCGGCTGGCTGGATATCGAATACGAGGGGTTCATTGCCGACCTCACCGGTGACGGCATCGAAACCGACAACTCCAGCCTCGACCTGGTGCGTGCGCCCGAGTGGGATCTGAACGTCGGCTTCCGCTACGACTTTCCGGAAACGGACATCGGTGTCTTCGATATCGGCGCCACGTACAGCTATACGAGCGAAATGGTGCTGACCACCCCCAACGACGTGGGCTTCGACCGGCGCGCTCTGGATACCGTGGACGCCCAGATCAACTGGGAGTCGCTGGACGGGCAGTACCGGGTTTCGCTGTGGGGTAGAAACATCACCGACGAGGTGGAGCGGCTCGGCGGCACACCGGTGGCGACGCTGTTCGCCTTTGCGTCACCAACGCAGCCGCGCCAGTACGGGCTGACGGTTGTGGCGCGGCTGGGGAACTAACGGAGCATCTGAGCGGCGTCAGGTGCGGTTGAGGCGGAAGACCCCGATGAACCCTTCTGCCTCCTCAACCGGTGGAAAACCATCGACGATCTCCGGATAGCCGGGGCGGTATTTGTCCACATAAGCCGCGAGCACCGGCTGCCAGCCGCTGGTCACCGGCGTTGCGGTGAGCGCATAGGTGGCGTCACCCAGGCGCATCTCCACCGGCGCGCCGTCGCCGATCATCTGCACCCACCCGCTGTCTTTCGACCCCGCCACGTACAGCTCGCCGGCGTGGTCGATGACCCAGATGATGACCACGCGCGGCAGCGTGCCGGGTACCTTCAGACGGATCTCGTCCGTGTTCGACGTGTCCGGCCACTGCGCCGGGGCAGCGGTGGCGGTGCCGCCGATGAAAAACCCGGGCACGGGGCCAAGCGGCGCTGCGACAGCCAGCACCACGGCGAGAACAATAGTGACAAGAACGGCAATGCGGAGGATTTTCATGAGTCTTCCTGCTGGTTTGCGAGCTATGGTGCGATTCCGGCCGGGAAAGCGCAAGCAGCCCCGGGGCGGCGGGGGTGGCAGAGTTGCGCTGTTTGCGTAACCTCGGCCCGGACGCGACTCGAACGCGATGTTTCTCACACAGGAGCCACGGAATGACCAGACAACTCGACACCATCACAGCCGCGCAGTGCAACCAGCCACCCGCTGCGTACGACGATCTGCGCGTGCTGATGCTGAACTGCACGCTCACCCGGTCGCCGAACCTGTCACACACGGAAGGTCTGCTGCAGGTGGCCGAACGCATCTTCCAGGCAAACGGCGTCCAGACCGAAATCATCCGCCCGGTCGATTTCGACATCCCGGCCGGACTGGAACACGACTACACGGGTGTGGACGGCTACGAACGGGACGACTGGCCCCAGATTCAGGCAAAGATCGATGCCTGCGACATCCTCATCATCGGCACCTCGGTGTGGCTCGGCGAGAAGAGCTCGGTGTGCAATCGGGTGCTCGAGCGCATGTATGGCTACACCCACGACTTCAACGACAAGGGACAGTACCGTGACTACGGTCGTGTGGGGGCAACCCTCATCACCGGCAACGAAGACGGCGTGAAACACTGCGCCATGAACATTCTGTTTTCCCTCTCACACATCGGCTACACGGTGCCGCCGCAGGCTGACGCCGGCTGGATGGGAGAAGCGGGGCCCGGCCCGTCGTACATGGATCCCGGCTCGGGTGGGCCCGAGAACGACTTTACCAATCGCAACACCACCTTTCTGGTGTGGAACTGTCTGCACCTGGCGCGCATGCTGAAAGATGCCGGGGGCATTCCCGCCCACGGCAACCAGCCGGAAGCCTGGGACGCAGGCTGTCACACGGATTTCCACAGCCCCGAGCACAGGCGATGAGCGCATCGGCGCCAGCCTCTACCGCTTTTTCCGCATGCCTGGCCGAAGCAACGTCA
>CAZYYJ010000049.1:0-38943 GCA_964651595.1 uncultured Pseudomonadales bacterium
TGGGCAGGTGGGTGATCATGGCGCTGTATACGCCGTTCATGAGCCCGAAGGTGAGCACCACGCTCCAGAAGGCTTTGTTGGTGAGAAACTCGCGATAGGTTGCAACGAGGCCGCCCTCGTCCGTACCTGTTGCCGGACGCGGCGGAGCCGTCCCGGGATCTGGGGTGTCGGGCACTCCGTCCACGGTCTGCCCGACATCCGCCGGATGCTGCCGCACGATCAGCAGCGTCGCCGGCACGATGAGGCCGAGCAGCAGGCCCACGTAGACGAGATATGTGGCGCGCCAGCCAATGGTTTCCGCAAACCAGGCATTCGCCACCGGCATGATCACACCGGCCACGGAGATCCCCATGATAGCCACACCCAGGGCCATGCCGCGATGCCGCGAAAACCAGTTCACCATGAGCTTGGTGTGCACCAGCGGTCCTACCCCTGTCCAGCCGAGGCCCTGGAACGGTACCAGTACCAGCAGCAGCCACAGATAGCTGTCCACCCACTGCATCAGCGTGTAACCCAGGGCCAGCCAGGTTGCCGCCAGACAGATGATCACTTTGAGACGGAAGTGGTCGATCATGTAGCCCATGACGGGGGCAAACATGGCACCGCTGAAGAGCGTGATGGAGACGGCGAAGGACAGCTCGGTACGCGAGACGCCGAAGTCGCTCATCCAGAACGGAAAGAACACACCGCGCGCGTGCAGAAAGAAAGATGCAACCAGGAAACAGATGGCAAAGGAATAGCCCATCAGCACGTAGCCGTAGAACATCCGGCCCCTCACCTGTACCGCTTCGCCTTCCATCAACGCTAGCTGTCGGTCAAGCCGTCGTCTCCGTAGCGGCTCGCCGGACCCCGCCCTCCCGGACCGAGACGACCGCCATCACCGAAGTGTCCCTGTCCCGGCACGTAGTTGAACTCAACCCGGATGCCGTCGGGATCTTCGAACAGTATCGAGTAGTAGCCCGGCGCGAAGTGGTCCCCCAGTTCCGGACCGTGCACGATGGTCACGTCCGGCTCTTTCTCCACGTGGGCGAAGATGGCGTCCACGTCCTCCACGGAGCGTGCCCGGAAGCAGAAGTGGTGCAGCCCGGAAGTATCCTGATCGAACACCGCCTCTCGCTTTGCCTCCGGTGCCCCGCGCACCAGGATGCCGGTGCGGCTGCCGATACAGTAAAGCGTGGTGTCGTTGCGGATGAGGGTCTGCATTTCCAGGAAGTGACATAAACGCTCCCAGAAAGGCAGGCATGCATCGGGGTTGCTGACGGTGAGTTGTATGTGCGCGATGCCGTTGACGCTGACAGTCATGAGCTTCTAGTCCCCACAGAGAAAGCGACGGGGATTGTCGACAAAGAGCGTGGTGATGTCGTCGTCCGACGCGCCCATCTCTTGCAGGTCGGGAATCACGTTGCGGTGAATGAACAAGTACTGGTCGGGGTTGTGCCGCTGGAATTCGTGCTCTTCCGGCACGGATCCGTCCGGCTTCTCCTTGTGAATGTGCAGACAGATACAGTCGTGCGACACGCAGATGCGATCGGTGTAGCCCATGTCCATGAGGCGTTTCAGGGTCACCGTGCGCATGTGCGCGCTCACGTTGCGACCCGGGTAGCGGTCCCAGCCGATGTAACAGCCCTGGTCCAGAATCCACTCCAGATACTCGGTGTCAGTGGTGTCGTTGCAGTGATCTATTTTCACCTTGCTCAGGTCGACACCCTCCTCCCGGAAGATCTGTATCTGCCGCCGCGCCACCTGCCCCGTGGGAAACGAATGGGCCATCAGGGGCACGCCGGTCTCCACGTGAGCTCGCGCCACGGCTCTGGCCATCACCTCGAGCTCCGGGGTGACGCCTTCGAAGTCGGCTGCACACTTTAAAAACCCGGCTTTGATGTCGGTACCGCGAAAGCCTTCGGTGAGATCTTTGACGAATTCCCGCGCCATCTGATTGGGTCCCACCCCGCGCATGAATCGCGGCACGTCCAGCCACCATCCCGTGACGTTGATGATGTTCACCCCGGACCCTGCCGCCACGGTTCGGAGCAGCTCCGCCTTTCGACCCAGGTCGAAGGTCGTACAGTCGACAATGGTGTCCACACCCGCCACCGCTTTCGCCTGCTTCAGGGCGGCGATGGCACGGCCCTCGCGGTTGTCGCCCAGGAGGTCCGGATAACTGTCGTACAGGCCGCTCGCGGCCACCATCACGTGCTCGTGAATCAGCGTGAAACCAAGCTCTTCACCTTTGAGCGGTCCCAGCACCCCGTTGATCTCCCCCATCGGTTTCTCCCCTTACCGCGTTGATCTCCTCAATGCTAGCTGAAAGGCCACGTCCGGCGTGATCTCAGGGTGCGGATAGTTCTCGGTAACGACCACATCGAGCAGATAAGCACCCAGGCGTACCGTGCCGCCGAAGCTCAGCACGAAGGCCACCTCGTTCAGATGTTTCAACCGCGTTGCTTCGAACACCTGAGAATGCGCATCCCATTGCACCTTCAAGGCCAGGCGCTGCGTCGGCCGGAACGCGACGCGGGCGCCGAAGTGCCCCACCGCCGTGCGCGACAGGTCTTCGAACACGTCGCCTCGAGACAACAGCGACACGCCCCCATGCACACCGGCCCGCCAGCGAGCGCCGAGGTCTCTGGCGTGCTGCAGCGTGAGCGCGAGATCGGCGCCCCCACTGCCCAGCAGATCATCGGCATCGCCGGTGGGCAGCTTGGCGTGCACCCGCAGCGACGTCGCCCTGTCCGCGCTGGAACCGAAGCGCCGAGCGAGAGTGAACTGCACGTCACCGGGGCCACTGACCGTGTCGTCGATGAGAATGTTCTCGCCGCCGCCGACGAACCCATAGGTGAGCCGGTTCTTAGGCGCGCGATCGCGGCCGTTCTGCGGCAGACCGAACGCGTCGTGCCAGTCGATGATGAGGCTGTCCAGATAGCCGTCGCTGTGGCGTACCCAGGGTAGCGCCACGCCCCAGGCCCATCGCTCCCCGAACCCCCTCTCGTAGCTGAGCGTAAGTCGTTCGGTTTCGCCATCCAGCACAACACTCTCGTTCACCCCCGTGCCGAAATCGAAGCTGGATGCCACCTCGTAACGCACCGCCAGGCTGTCTTTGCCGGCGGCGGGTACGCCTGCCGCCCAGTGCTCCGGCAGTCCGAACAAAGCAACGTACGGGTTGGCATTGCGTACCGTGAAGGCTTCCATCAGGCCTTCGTCCGCCTGCGCTGGCGCCGCCAGCAACAGAGCCACGCAGACACCGACGCCAAGACCCCGTGAGGTATAGTGCAAAGTCATGCTCGAGCTCTTAAAACGCTACGGCGCGCCGCTCGCCGAGCGCGACACCTGGTTGTGGTTGCTGCTGCCGGTCGTAGTCGCCGTCGCCATGCTGGCTTTCGACCGCTACGCCGTGGAGCACCGTTTTGCCGGGTTCTTCGCAGAGCAGCTGCGCGCCCAGGGCGCCACCGGCAACGACCTGCGCTTTGCCGCGCAGGCGTGGCTTTCCGCCAGTTGCGTCGTGCTGCTGGTGCTGCTGCCCTGCCTGTACCTCTGGGCCCTGCCGCTGCGTCCGCCAGCGAGGCAGACATGGGGCTTCGGTGCCCGTCATGTGGCAGAGCATCTGCCGGTCTACCTTGCGTTCACGGCAGTCATGGTGCCCGTGCTGTGGATTGCGGCAGGGACCGACAGCTTTCGGTTCTTCTATCCACTGTACGACCCCACGTCGTGGCAGCGCTGGCTGGCCTTCGAAGTCATCTACCTCACCCAGTTTTTCTGCGTGGAGTTCTTTTTCCGCGGGCCGTTGCTGTTTCGCCTGGAGACCCGCTTCGGTGCTGCCGCCATCGGCATGATGATGGTGCCCTATGCGCTGCTGCACATTTACAAACCCATGCCCGAGGCGCTGGGCGCCATCGTCGCAGGACTGCTGCTGGGCGCGCTGGCCCTGCACACGCGGTCGATCTGGCCAGGCGTCATGCTGCATTGCGGCGTGGCGCTGACCATGGATGTGTTCGCGCTGCTGCGCAGCGGCAGGCTCGACAGCCTGTTCTGAGCACGCTGCGGCTGGCGACAAGCCAGCTATGCTCTCTTCGCGTCTTCGCGAATGGTCTTGGCACCTTCCGGGTCTACCGGCACGCCGTGCACGATGCGCGCGTTCGCATGCCCCAGCTGCTGCAGCGACATGGCCGACTGCAGCGCCGACCAGATCCCCTGCGCATCCTGCGCCTGATTCACGCTCTGTTTCGCAAGCCGCAGGCCCATGGACGGCCGCTTGGCAATGCGCTCCGCCATCTGCATGGCAAAGTCGCGCAGCTCATCAAGCGGCACCACGTGATTGACCATACCACAGCTTTTCGCTTCCGCCGCTGACATGATGCCCCCGGTAAACAGCAGCTCTTTCGCCTTGCGGACGCCGAATTCCCACGGGTGGCCGAAGTATTCGACACCGTTGACGCCGAAGGCGACCACGGGATCAGAGAAGGTGGCGTCTTCGCTGGCAATGATGATGTCGCACACCCAGGCCAGCATGAGCCCCGCCGCTATGGTTTTCCCCTGCACCGCGGCAATGGTGGGCTTCGGCAGGTTGCGCCAGCGCCAGCACAGACCCAGATAAAGCTCTTCCTCGAACGACTGGTGGCCCTCCTGGCCCGGCGCATCGAACGCACCCCAGTTGGTAACGGGGTCGAAGTCGGCATAAACGTCACGGAAGGGTTCGCGGTCGCCCATGTCGTGCCCGGACGAGAAATGGGGTCCCTGCGCCGTGAGCACAGCCACCTTCACCGCCTTGTCACGACCTACCCGATCGAACGCATCGTTCAGCTCGTAGAGCATGCGCTTGTTCTGCGCATTGCGCGTATCGGGCTTTGCCAGCACGATTTCCGCCACGCCGCTGTCAGCCAGGTGATACTCGATGGTTGTGTAGTCTGCCATCCCCGCCTCTTACCTTTACAATTACCAACTCATTTAACACCACTCATCGGGCGGATGACACCGCTCTCGCCCGTGGAGGCACCATCTGGTGAACCCCCTCAGCAACCGCTCCGTCAACTGGCGCTGGCTGGCCGCCGGCCTGGCATTTCTGTGCGGCTTCATCGGCTTTCTCGGCGGCGCCACGGTAAGCGAGCGGCCCTATGTGGAGACCGCCACCGCCTTCACCAAGGCTTACTACGCCCTCGGCCTCTTCGTGGTGGGTGGCCTCGACATAGGCACGCCGAACGGCGGCCCATTGTGGGCCCAGACCATCCTCTGGATCGCCTATTTCGGCGCGCCGATGCTCACCGCAACCGCAGTGATCGAAACCATCGCGCACGTCGTGGCGCCGGGGCGCTGGCAGCTGCGCAACATCACCGATCACACCATCGTGTTCGGCGCGAGCTCGCTGGCGAACGGTTACCTGCGCCTCCTGCGCGAGCACAGCGACAAGACCCGGGTGGTGGTGGTGGACAATCACTTCGACCCGGTGCACGCCGAGGAGCTGCGGCAGATGTTCGGTGCAACGGTGCTGGTGGGTGATCTCACGCACGAGTATCTGCTGCGCCAGCTGCGCCTGAAACGCTGCAAGCGCGTGGTGCTGCTGGGCGAGAACGACTTCCAGTCCTTCGAGGCCGCCACCAAGATCCTGCGCCTGGCGCCGTGGCTGGCCGACCGCATCATTCTGCGCTGTCACAACCTGCGCTTCATGCGCGCGGTGCAGCAGACCGAGCTGGCCGGCAACATCGAAATCTTCAACACCTATCACCTTGCCGCAACGGGTTTTGTGCACAAGGACCTGCTGCACCAGTTCCACAGCACCGTCAGCCGTGACGTGGTGGTGATGGCCGGCTTCGGCCGCTTCGGCCAGTCGGTGCTGGAAGAGTTGCAGGCCCATGCGCACGAGGAGATCGCCCAGGTGGTGGTGATCGACAAGGACGCCGACCGGCGCGTGCTGGTGGTGGACGAGCAACGCCGCATGCTGCCCGACGTGCAGCGCACGGTCCTCGAGGGGGACATTTCCCATCCCGGTGTGTGGGACGCCCTGGCCGAGCAGGTGGATCTCAGCCAGGAGGTGCCCACCATCATTCTCGGCACGGGGCAGGAGCAGGAAAACCTGCGCACCGCGCTGTGGTTGAAAAGCCAGTACCCCAACGTGCAGATCTTCACGCGTACCACCGCCAGTTCCAATTTTGCTTTGGAAGTGGGTCAGGAGCGGGGTATAAACACCGTGAGCATCACAGAGCTGGTGCAGAAGAACATGCCGGAGACGTGGTTCAGATAAACCGGTAGGGGGCGAGGGGAGGCGCCCGCCATATGCAGGCATACATCGCGCGCCGGTTGCTGGCCCTGCTTCCCACGCTGTTCTTCGCCAGCCTCATCGTCTTCGTTTCCATGCGTCTCATTCCCGGCGACATCATCGATCTGATGCTGGCGCAGAACGACATTGCCACTACGCAGGATCGGGAGCGCATCGAAGCGGCGCTGGGACTCGACCAGCCGGTGTTGACGCAGTATCTCGAATGGGTGGGCAATGCGCTCCGGGGAGATCTGGGCCATTCGCTGTGGCAGAACACGCCAGTCACCGAACAGCTCGCCGCGACGCTGCCCATCACCTTCGAGCTGGGGCTGCTCGCGTTGCTGGTGGCGTTGACCGTGGCCATTCCCATCGGCATCTATTCCGCAATCCGCCAGGACACCCCCGGGGACTACATCGCGCGTTCCTTCTCGCTGGTGATGCTGGCGGTGCCGAGCTTCTGGCTGGGCACGCTCGTGATGGTGTTCCCGTCCGTGTGGTGGCGGTGGTCGCCACCGCTGGAATACACGCCGTTTTTCACCGACCCCATCGCCAACCTCTCGCACATGCTGGTGCCGGCGATCCTCCTGGGGCTGTCCATGTCCGCCGTGACGATGCGCATGACCCGCACCATGATGCTGGAGGTGCTGCGGCAGGACTACATACGCACTGCGCGGGCGAAGGGCCTCTCGGAGCACCTGATGATCGTGCGCCACGCGCTCAGGAACGGCCTCATCCCGGTAGTGACTCTCATTGGCCTGCAGGCACCCCTGCTGATCGGCGGCGCGGTGATCCTGGAGCAGATTTTTGTGGTGCCCGGCATGGGCCTGCTGCTGCTGGAAGCGGTGTTCCAGCGTGACTATCCGGTGGTGTCCGGCATCTTTCTCGTGGTGGGCGTCGGCGTGCTGCTGATCAATCTGCTGGTGGATCTCAGCTACGGCTTTCTCGATCCCAAGGTGCGTCACCAGTGAGCGAGGCGACGCTCTCTCCCGCCAGCGCCGCCGACCCGTCGGTAGCGCCGCGCCAGCACCCCCTTGCGGCCTTTGCCCGACGGCTGTGGCGCGACAAACGCTTCGGTGCCGTTGGCGGGCTGATCTTTGCCCTGTTTCTGCTGTGCGGCATCTTTGCCGACCTGCTGGCGCCTTACGGCATGAACGAAACGAATCTCCACGTGCGCCTCGAAGGCCCCTCGTGGGCGCACTGGTTCGGCACCGACCACCTCGGTCGCGATCTGCTGTCGCGCGTGCTGATCGGCGCCCAGCTATCGATGGTGGTCGGTTTCATGGCGGCCGGCCTCGCTACCGTCATCTCCATTGTCATCGGCGTCGCCTCCGGCTATTTCGGCGGCCGCGCCGACATGCTCACGCAGCGCTTCGTGGACGCCTGGATGACCTTTCCCGATCTGGTGCTGCTGATCGTTGTGGTGTCCATCGTCGGCCCCGGCATGCCGCAGATCATCATCATTCTCGGCTGCCTCTATGGCATCGCCGGGTCGCGCATCGTGCGGGGCGCCGTAATCACCGTGAAAGAGTCCATGTACACCCACGCGGCCCAGTCGGTAGGCGCAAGCACCCTGCGCATTCTCTGGCGCCATATCCTGCCCAACGTGATGCCCGTGGTCATCGTGCTGTTCACCACCCGCGTCGGTGCCACGATTCTCGCCGAGGCGGGGCTGTCGTTTCTGGGCCTGGGCATCCCGCCGCCCGACCCTACGTGGGGCAGCATGTTGAGCGGCACGGGGCGCACGTACATGTACATGAACCCGTGGCTGGCCCTCGCGCCCGGGTTGTGTCTCACGATCGTGGTCTATGCCATCAACGTATTTGGTGACGCGCTGCGCGACCTCCTCGATCCACGGATGCGGGGTGCACGGTGAGCCTGCTGGCCATCGAAGATCTGAGCGTCAGCTTCCGCACGGAAGACGGCCGGTTAACGGCCGTGCAGTCGGTGGATCTGACCGTAGAAGCCGGCGAGACGCTGGCCATCGTTGGCGAAAGCGGTTCCGGCAAGAGCGTGACAGCCTTGGCGATTCTGCGCCTGCTGGGGGAAGCCGGCCGCATCGACCGTGGTTGCATACGCTTCGACGGAGAAGACCTGGCGCCGCTGTCGGCCGCGCAGATGCGTGCTATCCGTGGAAACAGTATCAGCATGATCTTTCAGGAACCGATGTCGTCGTTGAACCCGGTGATCACGGTCGGCCGCCAGGTGGCCGAGCCGCTCGTGCTGCACCGGGGCATGGCATGGTCCGCCGCGCTCACGCAAGCGGAAGAGCTGCTGCGACAGGTGGCCATCCCCGATCCGGGCGCGCGCCTCGCGGAATACCCCCATCAGCTTTCCGGCGGCATGCGCCAGCGGGTGATGATTGCCATGGCCCTGGCCTGCAGCCCCAAGCTGATCATCGCCGACGAGCCCACCACGGCCCTGGATGTCACTGTCCAGGCACAGATTCTGGCGCTGCTGAAATCCCTCACGCAGGCAACCGGCGCTGCATTGATGCTGATCACCCACGACCTGGGCGTGGTCGCCCGCTATGCGGACCGCGTGGCGGTGATGTACGCCGGCCGCATCATGGAGACGGCCGATGCCCGAACGCTGTACGCCAATCCGCAGCACCCTTACACGCATGGGCTGATGGCCTCCATACCCAGTCTCGACGGTCCCGTCACGAGCCTGTTGCCCACCATCGAGGGGCAGCCCCCTGATCTCGCCCGCCTGCCACCCGGGTGTCCCTTCGAGCCCCGCTGCGACCAGGCCATGGACGCGTGTCGGGCTGCCCGGCCGCCGCTGCTGCCGATGACACCGGGCCACGCGCATGCATGCCTGGTGGCAAGGGAGGCGGCGCAGCATGGGTGACACGCTGCTGAGTGTGCAGGGCCTCAAGGTGCACTTCCCCGTCACCGAGGGTGTGCTGTTCAGCCGGGTTGTGGGCACGGTCAAAGCCGTGGACGGAGTCAGCTTCGAGCTGTACCGCGGCGAGACCCTGAGCCTGGTCGGCGAAAGCGGATGCGGCAAGTCCACCACCGCGCTCGCCGTGCTGCGCATGCTGGACCTCACGGAAGGCACCATCGTGTTTGCGGGCCAGGACATTTCCCACCTCTCGCGCGCCGCCCTGCGTCCCCTGCGTCCACGCATGCAGATGGTGTATCAGGACCCCTTCGGCTCGCTGAATCCCCGCATGAAGGTACGCGACATCGTGGGCGAGCCGCTGCGCGTGCACATGCCCCACCAGACGCGTCACGACTACGCTGCGCGGGTTGCCGAGCTGCTGGATCTGGTGGGTCTGCTGCCGGCCATGGCAGACCGCTATCCGCACGAGTTCTCCGGCGGCCAGCGGCAGCGCATCGGCATTGCCCGGGCCCTGGCCCTGGAGCCGGACCTGGTGATCTGCGACGAGGCGGTCTCGGCGCTGGACGTGTCCATACAGGCCCAGGTGATCAATCTGCTGATGACGCTGCAGCGCGAGCTGGGCCTGGCGTACCTGTTCATTGCTCACGACCTGTCGGTGGTGCGTCATGTCAGCGACCGTATCGCGGTGATGTACCTTGGTCAGATCGTGGAGCTGCGCGACCGCGACGCGCTGTTTGCGGCTCCGCAACATCCTTACACACGCACGTTGCTTGCCGCCGTGCCGGTGGCCAACCCGGTCGTTGAAGCGGAGCGTCCCCAGCCGCTCATCGTCGGGGAAGTGCCGAGCGTGCGCCATCCACCAGCCGGATGCCGCTTTCACCCGCGCTGTCCGGACGCGCTGGCTGCCTGCGGCACCACCCCGCCGCCGCGCCAGAGCGTGCCCGGGGGCCACGCAAACTGTCACCTTCTGTCAGACACACACCAAAGGAGAGAAACATGATTGTCGGCATTCACCATGTCGCCATCGGCGTACCCGACTTCCAGGCCGGCCTCGCCTTCTACCGCGACGTACTGGGCTTCGAGGAGGTGCAGCGCACCGATTTCTCGGGCCCCAACCCGCTAGTGACCGCAGCCATCGGCATCGAGGAACCTGCCGCGGAGATGGCGATGCTGCGCGGCGGAAACGCTTACATCGAGCTGTGGCAGTACTCGTCTCCAGCTCCGCGCGATCTCCGCGCCGATCCCCCCGACTTCGGCTACCCGCATTTTGCCCTCGAGGTTACGGACATCGAAGCTGAGCACGCCCGGCTCTCCGCCGCCGGCATGCAGTTTGTGGGGCCGCCGGCAGAGTTCGGCGACAGCGCTGCCGTGTACGGCCGCGACCCGTTCGGTAACGTGATAGAGATCTACGAGATTCGCGATCCCGCACGACCGCGTATCGACAATACCCCGCTGGTGGCACACCACGAAGGAGACGCAGATGGCTGAGAACGACACCGGGCAGGTCCGCGACAGCGGGCACATTGCAGACCAGCTCGCCATACAGGATGTGCTGTTCAAGCACTGCCGCGGCGTGGACCGTGCCGATGAGACCCTGCTGAAGAGCGCTTACTGGCCCGAAGCGGAGGTGGCGTACGGCGCTTTCGACGGCAACGCGCACGAGTTCTGCACCATGCTAGCCGCCGGCATCAAACGCTACCGCTCGACCCATCATCAGGTGTCGAACCTGCTGGTGGACATCCAGGGTGACGAAGCCGTGGCGGAGTCGTACGTGACCGCGTATCACTTCCTGCCGGGCGAAGATGGCGCGCCCGACACGGAGATGACCTATTTCGGCCGCTACGTGGACCACCTGCAGCGCCGCGACGGTGTGTGGAAGATGCGTTTCCGCCGAGTGGTGATGGACTGGAACCAGAACATGAACACGACGGCCGACTTCAGCGGCCCGACGCTGGGCAATCTTGCACGCAGCGGGCGAAAACCGGATGATCCACTGTATGCCATGCAAACCGACGTGCTGGGCGCGAATAACTGATCGCGATCCAGCCGTCTCTGTGTAACCGGGAGAGACCCATGGAACAGACCCTGAAGACCACGGCGCTGGCGCGCCGCCTGCAGCAGATCGAAAACCTGCGCGACGAGATCGCCGCCGCCGGCGACAAAGCGCAGGAAATGCGCCGCCTTCCCGACGATCACGTGAACAAGCTGATCGACGAAGGGTTCTTCCGTTTTGCCCTGCCGAAAGAACTGGGCGGTGACGATGCAAGCTCCATGGACACCATCGCCATTCTCGAGGCCATGGCCGCCATCGACGCCTCGGTGGCCTGGAACGTCATGCTCGGCTCGGAAATCAACGCCATGGCCGTGGGTGGCATGGACCCGGACGTGGCGAAAGCGATCTACCTCGACAATCCCCGGGTGGTGATGTGCGGCGGCGGCGGCCCCGGCACGACACCGCCACGCGCGGAGCGCACCGAGGACGGCGGCGTGCGCGTGTGGGGCCAGAGCACGTTCATCAGCGGCTGCCACAACGCCACCTGGTGTTTCATGGGCGCACCGCTCATGAAACCCGGCAGCGACGAGCCGGAGCTGACCGACGAAGGAGCGCCGACCTTCAAGCTGTGGATGATGCACCGCGACGAGTGGGAGATCATCGACACGTGGGACGTGGCCGGCCTGCGCGGCTCTGGCAGCAACGACGTGAAAGCCGACGGCGCCTACGTGCGACCCGAGCACGTGGGTGTGGACCTCTTCGCGCTGCCGGCACACTACGAAAACCCCGTGTACCGCATGCCGGTACCGCTGCGCCTGTCTTACAACAAGGTGGCCATTGCCCTAGGCGTCGCCAAAGGTGCCATCGAGGCATTCTCGGACCTCGCGCAGAACAAGATCCCCATGCTGTCGGCCTCCACGCTGGCCAAACGGCCCATGGCCCAGTCGCGCATGGGCGAAGCGGTGGCCACCTACCGGGCGGCACGCAGCTACGTCATGCAGGCCATGGAAGACATCGAGGACGAGCTGAAAGCCGGCGCACCGGTGCCCGGTGCGGAAACCACCATCAACGCCCGTCTGGCGTGCACCTACGGCGCCAACGAATGCATGAAAGTGGTGGATCTGCTGCACAACACCGCCGGCACCAGCGGTATGCGCATGTACAGTCCGCTGGAGCGCAAGCTCCGCGACGCGCACGGCTGCGCCACGCACCGCTGGGTGGCGCACCCGCTGTATCAGGACCTCGGCAGCATCTTCCTGGGCAACGAGCCCGACCCGGAATTCACCGGTGCGGGCGGACCCACCCCGAAGTAGCTGGCTGCATCCGGCGCCTAAGGCGCCGGATCTATTTTGGTGCCGCGGGAAACGAGCTCGTGGCGCACAATTTTCCACTCGCCTTCGATTCGCCGCATGTTCGTGAGGTAAGTCGCCCACAAGGTCAGCGTGCTGCCCTGAGGCTCTTTCAGGTAATGCATCGCCTGAACGTCGGTGCGGCAGCGTGCATCGTCACCGTCGATGGTGGCAAGCTGAGGGCCCATCATGTGCTGCGTAGGGCCGAAGCGTTCCAGCGCGGTAACAACGTAGTCGCGCCAGGCATCGCCGCCATGCACGGTGGTGTCGCCGAAACCAACGACCTCAACGTCGTCCGCAAAGCAGCTGCGGTATAAATCCATATCACGATCGTCTACGCCGGCGGCGTATCTGGCCATTACGTCCTGGCAAGCAATGCGGTCTTCTGCCATGCCCATCACATTCTCCTCTTCCCGGTTGTGCTGCCTCGACTATCCCTGATCGCCCCAGGCATTCCAATAGGTAACCGCTTCCGCCGGCAGGCGCTCGGCCCGTTTGAGCACGGCATCCTTGGTGTAGGCCACGGGCAGCATCACCATCTGCACACACTCGTCCGGCATGGCGATAACCTCTGCCACTTCCGCCTGGCGGGCACTCAACAGCGACGTCCAAGTGGTGCCGATGCCCCGGGCGCGCAGCGCCAGCATCAGCGACCAGGCAGCCGGCAGAATGGAGCCGTAGTAGCCGACCTGGCTGCCGACCGTGTCGGGCGACCAGCCCTGGGCGATGGGAGGTGCGGTGTAGCACACGAACACCAGCGCAGGGATGTCCGGCATGCGCTCGATGAGCGCCCTGTGCGTCGCTTTGAGCGGCATACCGCGATCAGCCAGCAGCCCAAGCAGTGTTTCGCTGTAAAGCTCTGCAATGCGCGCTTTGCGTCGTGCTTCGTCCACCACCACAAACCGCCAGCTCTCGCCGCCGATGCCGGTCGGCGCCTGCACCGCGACGTTGATGGCATCCAGCAGCACCTGCCGTTCCACGGGCCGGTCGAAGTCGAGCTTGCGCCGTACCGAGCGCGCCGTGCTGAGCACCTCGTCGATGAGATCGATGCTATCCCCGAAATCGGTCAACCTGGGTTACCTGCCTTGCCTGAAAAGACGCTGCGACCTTACACGCTGGCCCGATTCAAATACAATCTGCGACACGCAACATTGGCCCGCAGTAGATGACCAAGCTGTCCGTCCTGGATCTCTCACCCATCGTCGAGGGCGGTGACGCCCGACAGGCGCTCACCAACACCCTGGATCTGGCGCGCCACGCGGAAAACCTCGGCTACCACCGGTACTGGCTGGCCGAGCACCACAACATGCAGGGCATCGCGAGCGCAGCCACTTCTGTCGTGATCGGCCATGTAGCCGGTGGCACCAGCCGCATCCGCGTGGGCGCCGGTGGCATCATGCTGCCGAACCATGCGCCACTGGTCATTGCCGAGCAGTTCGGCACGCTGGAAGCCCTGTATCCGGGACGCATCGACCTCGGTCTCGGCCGCGCGCCGGGCACCGACGGTGCTACCGCCCACGCTCTGCGCCGCACGCTGCATTCCGACCCCAATCAGTTTCCTCAGGACGTGCTGGAGCTGAAAGCGTTTCTCGCAGAGAAACAGGATGGGCAACGCATCCATGCCGTGCCCGGCATGGGCGCAAAGGTGCCGCTGTACATTCTCGGCTCCAGCCTCTTCGGCGCACAGCTTGCCGCCGTTCTCGGTCTGCCGTTCGCCTTTGCATCCCACTTCGCGCCCCAGGCGATGATGGACGCCATCGAAATCTACCGCAAAGAGTTCGACCCGTCGGACCAGCTTGCGGAACCGCACGTGATGCTCGGCTACAACGTCTGCGCCGCCGACAGCGAAGAAGAAGCGGTGTACCTGCGCACGTCCAGCCTGCAGGCGTTTCTGAAGCTGCGTTTCGGGAATCCGGGCCCGCTGCCGCCACCCAAGCGCGACTTCGACGCAAACCTCGGCCCCCAGGAGCAGGCCATGCTCAGTCAGGTGAGCCACTGCTCGGCGGTGGGCACGCGCGATCAGGTGGCCACGGCGATGCGTGATTTCGTGGCACAGACCGGCGCGGACGAGCTGATCATCGTGTCGCAGATCTACGATCACAGCGCGCGACTGCGCTCTTACGAAATTGCCATGGATGCCGGTAGCGACCTGGGCATCAGCGGCGACGAAAAGCCACAGCGCGCGGACACGGCCGGGGTGGCCAGCGCAACCTAAGCACCCCCGGCCCGGCAGGACACCGATGCACAAGGTCCTCGACAAGCTGACCCTGGGGCAGGTGCTCGCCATGGTGCTGCTGAACGCAACGCCCGTGTTCGGCGTGCTGTTCTTCGGCTGGTCGGTGTTCGATATCGTGTTTCTGTACTGGATGGAGAACGTCGTCATCGGCGTTTTCACCATCGGCCGCATGGTGGTACGCAGGTACGCCGGTCCACAGGACCTGATCTTCCCCTTCATGGCCGTGTTCTTCTTTTTCCACTACGGCATGTTCTGCTGGGGTCACGGGACCTTCGTGGTCAGCTTATTCGGCGACTTTCCCGCAGACGTGGCGCTACACGAAGCCGTGCGCCTGCAGCTGGACAACCTGGTTGTGCTCATCGGCATCGTGGCGCTCGTGGTGCTGCACGCGGTGGCGCCGCCCAGCGAGGCAACCGCGCCAGCGCAACAGGCCGCCGGGAACTCACGGCCTCGCGGTGCCGTCAGGGGCCTGATGGTGGCGCCTTACCGGCGCATCCTGGTGCTGCACCTTGCCATCATGGGCAGTGGCTTTGTTCTGGGTACCCTGCAGGAGCCGCTGGCGGGGCTGCTGTTGCTGGTGCTGATGAAGACCGCTTTCGACCTCTACCATGCAGGCCGCGACGGCACGGCAGAAAACGACGAGGGAAGTGCCGAGCTCGATCCTGCGCTGATGGCCGAGATTGCCTTGGAGTTCGCGGAACCGGTGTTGACCGTCAACGGCCGCGAGAAACGCTTCGATTCATTTACCGAGTTGTACCAGTCCCGGGAACTGCGCGCGCTTCGCGGCGTGCTGCGCATGACGGGATCAAGCGCGAAGTTGCGCGCCTTCGAGGCATACCTGCAGGCCAGGATGGAAGCAGAGCGCGGCTCGCCCTGACCACGCTCAGCAAGCGCGAGGCTTACGCGCCGGCAGGCGTGATCCAGATCGGTGACGACCAGGCCCGGTCCTGCTGCGTGGCGCGCATGGCCGGGTTGGGAGCAACGCCCGCGCGCACCGCGTCCCAGGTAGACCAGCGGCAGCTCGGATTCTCCAGCACGCGTACGTAATAGAACGCATGCTGATCCGGGTCGAAGGCCGGGTCGCGCCAGGTAGCCTGGAGCTCTGCGTCACCTTTGTCCGGCGTGGTGGCGCACGTGTTGGTGTTCACCAGCGCGCCGTTATCGGGACAGCGATTGGTGGCCGGGTCCACCGTGAGCCCGTCCGAGCAGGCAATGTCGATCACGGCTTCCTTCGGTTCGCCCTCTTCCACCCAGCCTTTGACAATCTGCAGCCGCTGCAGCGGATGGGTGTCGGGATCGCGGCTGGCCCAGACGTAAAACACCGGGCTCCCGCCCGCCTCACCCGCAAGGTCACCACCCATGGGTACGCCGCCCGCATACGCTTTGGCCACCGCTTCCGGGTCATCCGCGATGCCTTCGTCGATGCCATAGCCCCCGAAGAAGCGCACCTTGATGTGCGGGCCGCTCGTGGAGAACGTTTCCTTGCGGCGAAAACCATCGAAAATGGCGTCGCGCGTATTCGACTCTGCCCAAACCCCTGCGAGGCCCGCGGGGCCCCAATAGCTGGAAGCTCCCTGCGCGTACTCCGGATTGTTCGGGTCCGAATCCGGGATCGGCACCGAGCCCCGCAGGTGCGGTTCGATATCCATGTAGCCCGTTTTCGCCCAGTAGTTGTCCTCTTCGAAAGAGCCTGCCGCGTTGTGCGTGTCGGACGCAGCAATGACGCCGACCTTGAACGGATTGAAGCCCTGCTCTTCCTGCAGCTTGATGCCATTGAGCAGCGCTTCGCGCACGTAGCTGCCCTGCGGTTGCGACGGCAGCGTGCTGGCCACCCGGATGGGCATGATGTCGAAGTCCGCCCATTCGTCGTTGGGGCTCAGCAGCGGATGCGTGTCCGACGTGCCTTTCACCTGCGCGTTTTCCACAATGGGCTCGTTGCGCATTCTGAGCTCCGCATAGGCTGCGTCCAGCGGCTTGTCGCTCATGAAATAGTTGAGGGCAAACATCCAGCCGTTGGAGCCGTTGGAGTTATGCGGGATGGCTATGCTCTCCATGCCATCTGCACGGTTGCCGTCCATCCACGCCCACAGGTCTTCCGGATTGGTGGAATCCAGGCGACTGAACGGTGCCGCCGGTACCTTGTCGTTTCTGAAAATGACGTTGCGATGCAGGTTTTCCAGTTCCGGACCGGAGGCGGTGTACTCGTAGCCCACAAACGTCGTGAAGTTGCCGGGATCGTTGTGCCGCTCTGCGGCCGCGATGATCTCCTGCCAGGCCGAGCGCTGCACATCGCGGTCGTCCAGGTCGTCTTCGCTTCCGGGCTGGCGGGCACCGAGATGCCCCAGCGCCGCGGCGAAGGCCCGCACCGATCCCTCGGCGCTGGTGGCGCCCCGGATGGTCTCCGCCAGCCTGTGATTGCCGTACGGCCCACTCTCGTTGCCCAGCTCGCGCATCATGCCCAGATAGAAGGCATGATCGGACACTGCCAGAAAATCGAGCGGCTTCTTCATCTGCATCATGAAACCCGACGCATGCTCGATGGCCGCGCCCTTGGCAAATTCGTAGGCGTCGTCCGGCGTGCGGCGCGTACCCATGATGTAGGCATCGAATGACAGCACGGTGTGAATGTGCGTGTCACCGAAGTAGGCGTTCTTCAGCGGGTTGCCTGCTATGGTCGGCGCGACGGCGCTAGCCGTTGCTTCCGGTTCGGCAGCTGCTGGTGCTGCCGGCGGCGGCGCTTCCCCACTGCAAGCGGCAACGGCCAGCACCAGGCCGGCCAGCCATGGACGTATCTGCATGTTCCCCTCCCCTGTCGTCGGCTCAGGCCGACGGGTTGATCAGATATTTGAGACCTGTGGCCTGCTGCGCGTACACGGACAGGTTGTCGAGCTGAAGCGCCTCGGCGAGAGAGATCTCTTTGCCGTAGTGACTTGCGAACGTGGTGTGGATTTCATCCGCCACCTTCTGTCGCAGCTCCGCGTCGCGCTCCCGGCCCACGCGCTGCAGAAACGGCGTCAGCAGCCAGCCTCCCACACCCCAGGACATGCCGTAGCTGCGCTTCAGCACCGTGGGATTGCGATCGAGACCGCCGTAGATGTACACCTGCTTGTGCTGGTCCGAGCCATAGCGGCTGTATTCCGTGGCGGTGCTGATGGCTGCGGCTTCCATGGAAGCGAGAATCTGGTCCGCCAGTTCGCCGCCGCCCGTGGCGTCGAACGCGAGGTAAGCGCCGTTCTCAGCGATAGCGGCGATGAGGTTCTTGCGAAAGTCATCGTCACTCGAGTTGACCACGTGCTTTGCGCCGATACCGGCCAGCAGCTCCGCCTGCTCGGCTTTGCGCACCACGTTGACGAGCGGCACGCCTTCGTTGAGGCAGATCTTGTTCAGCATCTGCCCCAGATTCGAGGCCGCTGCCGTATGGATGAGGCCCTGATAGCCTTCGAGGCGCATGGTGTCCACCATGCCAAGCGCGGTGAGCGGGTTCACGAAGCATGCAGCGGCGTCGCGCGGCGCCACCCCCTCGTTCATGGCCAGACACTGGTGATACTTGAGGGTGCGGTACTCACCATACATCGCGCCACCCAGGGCACCGACGGTTTTGCCGAGCAGCGCCTGCGCTTCGTCGCCTTCGCCGGCGGCAACCACCACGCCGCCACCTTCGTTGCCCACGGGCATGGCCATGTCGAGGCGCGCCTTCATATGGCGCAGCAAACCTTCCGGCACGTCCGCTGTCACCGTGGGCGAATCGTCGGAGCCGCCCTGCACCGCCGTGCTGACGTCAGCCATCCCCAGCAGCAGACCCAGATCGGACGGGTTGATGGGTGAGGCGTGTATCTGCACCACCACCTCGTCGGGCTTGGGCGCCTTGATCGGCACGTCTGCGAGCTTCAGCTCGAGTTTGCCTTCACTGGTGACGGTGGATTGCAGTTGCCGCGCACTGGCTGGCAGATCGCTCATGTGGATTCCCCAGGAGATTGTTTGACACACCATCTCTCAAAGACCCGGGGCTTGGCAAGGGTGCGCACGGAAGATCCGCAGTCACCATGGCCGAAACGAAAAAAGGGTGTCACGCGGTGGGCGTGACACCCGAGGGTCTCAGCATCACGGTTGGAGGGCGCGTTAACTGAGACTGCCTAAACCTGCCGCTAACCGCGGGGGGATTTGCCCGCTTCCTCGTTGGCAGCAACGTTCTGTTCCGGGTAGCCGATGCTCACCACCAGGCCACCAGCGGCAGTGACCGAGCAGTCGTGCAGAGCACGAACGCGATCGCCGTCTTTCCACACCCAGCCCTGGATCGAGAAGACGCGCTGACCATCTTCGGTTGCGAGAACGCCTTTCTTGTTGAGAAACAGCCGCGCCTCACGCTCGTGGTGATCTTCGATAGCGTCTACGCAACCGGCGATCAGCTTGGCGCCAACCGCGTTGGCGTAAGACCGGCTGCTCTTGGCTTCGAAGGTTTCGGCGATGGCTGCGCCGGAAGCAGCGGTGAGGACAATGCCGGTGATGAGAGAGGGAATGACTTTCATGGCTAACGCTCCGTGGTTTCGTGTGGGTGCCGTTTGGCGGAGTCCAAGGTCGTCGATCGGGCAGAAATCGTCCTGATATCCGTCTTACATCGGTCTGATATCGGTCTGAAGGCACCCATGTGGGTTGTCTTTTCGTTCGAAAAACAGATACTTAGCCGTGGAGGGCGCAAGTCGGCTTGGACCAGACAAGGCCTGAAGAGGAAAGCAAAAAAGTAAAATTCGAGGGCTACGCAAGTGCGCTCGATAAGAACAAGCCTCTTCTTGCGCAGCTATGGAAAAGCCCTTGCCAGCCAGCGCGGGACCGGATCCATTTGTCTTCGTGTGTTATTCACACGCGGACAGGGAACTCGTTTACCCTGAAATAAGGCGCCTGCAGAGCCAGGGTTTTCTAGTCTGGTACGACGACGGCATCACGCCAGGATCGGAATGGAACGCTGCCATCGCAGATGCGATCGAGCGCTGCAGCGTGTTTCTCTACTACGTAACCCCCCACTCGGTGGCCAGCGAACACTGCCGCCGCGAAGTGGTGTTTGCGGTGGAGCAGTCATGCAGTGTGCAGGCCGTGCACGCGCAGCAGACCGCTGTACCTGCCGCGTTGCGGCTGTTGCTGAGCCATCGCCAGGCGATCCTGAAGCACGAGTTGACCCCCGAACGGTACGGCAACCGCCTCGCAACCGCCCTGCAGGAGGCAGCTGCCGGAGAAAACCCCGATCAACGCACCGGCAGCCAGGCCATGCGTATCGGCGACTGGGTGCTGGATATTTCCACCCAGCGTCTGACCCGCGGCGACGATGCCCGGTTGCTGGAACCCAAGGACGTGAGTGTGCTGCTGCATCTGGTGGAAGCCGATGGCAGCCTCATTTCCACCGAAGAGCTGCTCGACCGCAGCTGGCCCGGTGCCATCGTGGGCGACAATGTCGTTCACCAGGTGATCCGCCGTCTGCGCAAAGCCTTCGACGATTCGGCCCGCAACTCCACCTACATAGAGACGCTGCCGAAGCGTGGCTATCGCCTGCTGCAGCCCGTGGAAGATTACGAACGGGAACCGGACGCGAAGCCGCCGAAGGCAACCGCCATGGAAGCGGCCGAAGCCAGGCTGCCGGCACCACCCCCTGCTGCCGCACCGACGGCGGCGGTCGACGCAACGCGCCGACCGCCCTGGCTGTGGCTGGCTCTCGGCGTCATCGCAGCGGTGCTCGTGCTCGCGGTGACCGCGTTGCTGTTGAACCGCGGGGAGCCTGAGCACCCACGATCCATTGCCGCCCTCAGCTTTCTGGACATGTCTGCCAACGGTGATCTCGCCGACCTTGCCAACGACATACCCGCCGTGCTGATCACCAGGCTGCAACGTGTGGAGGGCCTGCAGGCGGTCGGCACGTCGGCCTCCTTTGCCTATCGGGACTCCGATCTGGATATCCGTGAAATCGGTGAGCAGCTGGGCGTGGCGTACATCGTTGCGGGCACGGTGCGTAAAAGCGGGCCCCGCATCCGGGTAACCATAGAGCTCGTGGCCATGGATACGCTCTATCAGCAGTGGTCGGAGCTGTACAACCGCACGCTGGACGACGCCTTCAACGCGGAAGACGAGATTGCGGTAGAAGCCGCGCTGGGTATCGTGCGCAGCTTCGAAGCAGATCTGCCCACGCTTCAGCTCACCCCACCTTCGCCCGACGACCCCAAACCGTCGCTGCAACAACTGTTCGATCAAAGCCCGGAGCAACCAGTGACCACCGAGTTCCCCTCGCTGGAAGACGTGGACATTCAGAGCTTCGACGATCTGGGAGATGTGGAATGAACCGCCTCCACCTCAAACTGACCATCGCCGTGCTGCTGGCAGCCTTCGGTGTCCCGTCGCTCGCCGCCTCTATGGCCGACTTCGTACGGCCCGCGCCGCTGATCGACATTCAGATCTCCCCGGACGGCGAGCATCTCGCCATGCTGCGCCGCGAGGCCCGAGACACGCTGTACGTCGTGAAGCGGGCCGACAACAGCATCGTCACCGGTGTCTCCAGCCCGATCGGTCAGCGTTTCCACACCTTCCGCTGGGCCAACGCAGGTCGGCTTCTCATAGAACCGGCCGTGGTGCTTGCAGGCCACGATCGTCCGCTGCCTACGGGCGCGCTGCTGGGTTTCGGTATCGACGGGAAGAAAAACGGCTATCTGCGCCGCAGCAGGGGCACTGACGGCGCACAGCTCTATCAGGTCGTCAGCGTTCTGCCGGCAGACGAAGCCCACGTGGTTGTCGCCAGGCACAGCTACGCACCGGCCGACAGCGCGGATACGAGTCTTTACGCGCGCACCCAGGACGCCCTCGGCCTCACCACCGAAGTGCTGGCAGCGGCCAGAGAAGGCGACGGGTACACCGCGGTCGCGTGCGGCGAAGGCTGCGCCCTGGCCAATGCGCCGGTACTGGAGCGCCTGAACATCTTCACCGGCACGAGCGAGGTGCTGGTGACAGCGCCCAGCGAACAGGGTGAATTCGTGGCGGATGGTACCGCCGGACGGGTGATGTTCACGGGCATCGATTCCGGCCTGGTATCGATCTTCGAAACCGGCGCCGGCGACGAATGGCAGGAGATCAAGTACTTCAGCCAGTACTTCGACCTCGGGGCCACCCCTATCGGTTTCGATACCAACGGCGACATCATGGCCCTGGACAATCTGGTGGACACGCTGGGTATCTCGCGCCTGCAACGCAACGGCGAGGTGAAATCGCTGTTCCGCGACAAGGTGGCCGACATTCACGAGCTGGTACGGGGACGCAACGGCACGCTTCTCGCAGCGAGCTTCTCTGCGGGCTTCCCGAGCTGGTACTACCACGACGAGGAGAGTGCCTTTGCCCGCACGCACAAAGCGCTGCGTGCCGCTTACCCGGACAGCGACATCGCCATCACCAGCTTCACCGACGGTCAGCGGGAAGCGGTGGTGAAGGTGTACAGCGACAAGAACCCGGGCACGTATTACGTGGTGAACCTGCAGACCCGCAAGGCTGAAGATCTGCTCAGACAGATCGACTGGCTGGAAGACGACGATCTGGTCGCCACCGTGCCCGTGCAGATTCCAACGCGCGACAACTTCGAGATCTACGGCTACCTCACGCTGCCGAAGAACACCAGCGACACCCCGCCCATTGTGGTGATCACGCAGAAGCACCCGTTTTCCGACCGTTTTCAGTGGGGTTATGACGCCAAGGCGCAGATGTTCGCGAACGCGGGTTACGCCGTATTGCAGATCAACACGCGCGGCGCGCCCGGTTACGGCCAGCGCTACACCACCGGCAGCGAGGCGGAGCTGGACCGCTGGACCGACAACGACATCATCGACGCGATGAAGTGGGTGGGGCAACAGGAGCTGGCTGACGTGCGCAAGGTCTGCCTGTTCGGCGCCGGTCGTGGTGCCTACAGCGCGCTGCTGACGGTGATGCGCCATCCGGAGGCGTTCCGCTGCGTGGTTGCCGCCGACGGCCAGTTCACGCTGGACGAACTGGCCCCCAGCACCAATCCGGCCCGCCCTTTCGCGACGTCTCTGCTGCGCAGCCGCGATGCCACACGGGTGCCATGGCTCGACGACCTCGTGCAGGATGCAGACCGGCTGCGCACACCCGCATTGATCGTCAGCGAGGCGGCGCAGCCGGTTCACCGGCAACTCATCGAGAAGTCGCCGCAGAACTTCGCTGAGCACGTGATCGGGGTCACCAACCTCAACCGCGTGTCCGAAACCGAAGCGCTGATCGCAACGTACCAGCGCATTCTCGATTTCTTCGCGGGCACCCTGGAAGGTGACGCAACGCCGGAAGAGATCAACCAGGCGCTGCACGATCTGCTCAGCCCGGAGGAGCGCAAGGCACTCGAGAAAATTCTTGCCAAGGTCTATCAGGACCTGAAGCGGGCGACGCGCGAGCGCGATTCTCGCCATCTGCCGGCAGGCTTCGAGCGCCGGACCGGGGACCCGGCCGAGAAAGCACGCCGGGCGACGCGGGCAATCAACGGACGTGATCGGGAAGTTCGACGGGTGCTGCCGCAGGACTACTGGCCAGCTTATGAGGACCTGAAGGCACGCTATCGCGCCCAGGTGCTGGAATCGCTGGAGCGAGGTAGCGACGTTCCAGTGTTTGTCCTGCCCGGCTCGGCAGGTTGAGACGGAGGAGCAAAGTGCGCATCCCTTGCAGCGTTTTTCTGGTGTTTGGTGCCATGTCAGCTACCGCCGAGGGCGCGTCGGACGAACGGCTCGTCGAAGAAGTGATTGTGGTCGAAGACCGTCTGCAACAGCGTGTGCGGGACACGCCGGCCGCAGTCACGGCGCTCTCGCACCAACGTATCGAGGATTTCGGGCTCACGGATCCCGACGATCTCACGCTGTACATGCCTTCTTTCACGAGAGACAACTTCAACGTCACGATCCGCGGCGTTGGCAGAAACTTCATGAGCACCGGTGGCGACCCCGGTGTCGCGGGCTACATGAATGGCGTGTACAGCCCGGAAGTGATGAACTTTGCGACGGAAAACCGCTACTACGACGTGCAGCGCATCGAAGTGCAGCGGGGCCCGCAAGGCACGCTCAACGGACGGGGCGTAGCCGGCGGCTCCGTGAACATCGTCACCAACCCGCCCACCAATGAGTTTTTTGCCGAGACGCGCGTCGTTGGCGGTGCCCATAACCGTGGCGATTTCTATGGGGTTCTGAGCGGTCCGCTGATCGACGGCGTGCTGAAGGCCCGCCTCGTCGGTGTGTCGGCCCAGCAGGGCGGGGACCGTCCTTCCCGCGCGGTGCCGGGGCTCGAACCCATCGGCGACACCGGGCGCGTCGAAGACCACAACGTGGCGCTCACGCTGGACTGGACACCCAGCGACTATTTCGACGCCACGCTGCGTTTCAACCGGCGCTACGCAAGAACCACGCCCCGCCATCCCCTGCTCATCGGAGAAGGTATCGATAACCGCGACCAGCGCAGCTCCGCGCCCTGTTTTCCGGAGGGTGTCGACTGTTTCAACGAGTCGCTGGGCTTTCACGCCATTCCGGCCCTGAATCCGAACGCTCATCAGAACCTACCGGTCAGCGGCAACGGCTACGGCGAAGACCTGGACAACGTCGCCTATCCCGATTTCAAACCCGACTACGGCCTCAAGGTGCGTCAATTCATGCTGGACGCCCGCCTGTACCTCTGGGAAGACCGGGCCACGCTACGCTACCTCGGCGCCCACAATCGGCTGAGGGCGTGGCTCGACGGCGTATGGTTATCGTCCGCCGGTGGCAGAAACCGATGTATGCCACCGCGCTGCACGCCTGGTCTCGGCCCGGGCAGCGTTCCCATCACTCAGGATCGCCTGGACACCGTGGAAGACTACAGACCGCTGACCTCCCACGAGCTCCAGTTGGTGACGAACCTCGACGGGCCGTTGACCGTAGTGGGCGGCCTGTTCTTCTTCCGCTCCGTGAACATCACTCCCTTCAAGGGCAGAGACCCGGCGCACCTGGGCACCTACACACGCACGCCGAGCTATGGAGAACTGGGGCTGGTGCCCGATGGTCCGGGCCCTGGCCCCCACAACATAGCCATCAACGCGCCTGCCGAAGTTTTTCTCTTCGGCGGCACCTCGTATGGAACGTGGAATGAGGTCATTGCGCAGTCGGATGTGCTCAACTATGCCGTCTATGGACGCGTGCGGTACGAAATCAACGAGCGCTGGTCCGCATCTGTGGGTCTGCGCTGGTCCCGCGATGAAAAAGAGGGCCACGAACGTCGCTGGAACTACGTCGACGTCGATCTGGGCACACCCCTGGCACAGCTCAACCAGCAGCTCACCACGGATCCGCAGACGGGACAGTACAACGGCGATCCTCTACGTCTCGCGGGCCTGCCCCTCGAGATTCTCGGCGGGCTGGAACTGGCCGACAGCTGGGAGCGTCTCAGCTGGCACCTGGGCATCGACTGGAAGCCTGGCCCGTCGAGCCTGGTGTACGGCTCGCTGACACGCGGCTTCCGCTCCGGTGGGTTCAACCTGGTCGGTTCGAATCCGCTTCCTTATGACGACGAAGAAATTCTCGCATACGAACTGGGGTGGAAGGCGAGCGATCCCGATGGACGCGGCTTCGTCAGCGCCGCAGCATATTTCTACGACTACGATGATCATCAGGTGGAAAGCTACCAGGACGTCGCCGGGGCAGAGTTCTGTCAGAACGTCCTATGCCCGGAGGGCACAGATTTCGTAGCGACGGCCCTGCTGACCACCCGCAACGTGCCCACGGCAACCAACTGGGGCATCGAGCTGGAAGGCCAGTGGAACGCTACACCACAGTTGAAGCTCGGGGCGATGTACAGCTACATGCGCACGGAGATCACCAGCGATTTCTTTGTGTCCACAGAAAACAATCCCTGGCGGCGCAACGACGTGATCGAGCAGGTCAACACCCGCGGCAACGACCTCAATCGCTCTCCGCGCGACAAGCTGACGTTCTGGGGCAACTACACGCTGCCTCTCGGCGATCGGGGCCGCATCAATTTCTTCGGCGCCTATGCGTATATGGGCGAGCGCTACTACGACGTGCTCAACTATCGTATCAACCAGGCACCGGCCTATCACCGATGGGACGCCCGGGCCACCTGGGACAGTCCAACGGGACGCTACCGCATTGCGGCGTTCGTCAAGAACATCGCCAACGAGCTCGGCATCGTCGAGATGCGTTTCGGGTTCAACAACTTCACGCGGATTGCCGACACCACCCCACCGCGGGCGTGGGGGCTCGAGTTCCGCGTGCGCTTCGGCAACTGGCACCAGCGAGACGTTGAGATCATGGACGACGCGCGGGTGATGTAGGAAAGGCTGTATGCAAACACAACCACGTAGCTTCCTTCTGCTCTGCGCCCTGCTCGCAGCATCGCCGATGACGCGCGGCGCGCCACACCTGGAAGAGATCATTGTCACTGCCGAAAAGGTCGAAGCGGACGTGCAGGACACGCCCGTTGCCATGTCGGCCATGACCCAGACATTCATTCAGGACAGTGCCGTGCGCGACATGGACGACCTTGCGCTCTTCATTCCCTCGTTCAGCCGGACGATCCTGGACCTGAACATCCGCGGTGTGGGCCGCAACTTCCGCAACGCAGGGGCAGAACCCGGCGTAATCACCTACATCGATGGGATCTACGCGGAAGAGGCCATTTTTCAGGGCACCGAGAACCGCTTCTACGACGTGGAGCGCATCGAAGTCTTACGGGGGCCGCAAGGCACGCTGTATGGACAGAACGCCATCGGCGGCGTGGTGAATTACGTCACCAACGCGCCCTCCCGCGAATGGTTCGGCGAGATCCTCACCCGCGGCGGCGCGAACAACATGGGTGAGTTTCACGGCGTGGTCAGCGGCCCGTTGATCAAAGACCGTCTTGCCTTCCGCCTGGTGGGCGTTGCGGCCCATCAGGGCGCTGACCGATCGTCGCGCGCCGCCCCCGGACAGACCCCGGTGAGCGATACGGGACGGTTCGAAGACAACAACGCAGCCTTCACGCTGGAATTCACGCCTGCGGACAACTTCGAGCTGCGCACGCGCTACAGCTACCGCTACGTCGCGGCCACACCGCGCGAACCGCTCTTCATTGGCGAAGGCGAAACTGACCGAAGCACGCGGCCATCGTCGCCATGCCTGCCCGGCGTGCCCAACTGCTTTTCCGACTACTCCAACCAGTTCTTCGGACGCGTACTGAATCCGAACGCAAATCAACAACTGCCGATCAACGGCAACGGCCGCGGCGGTGACCTCGAAAACTGGGCCTACCCCAACGTGAAGCCGGAATACCAGGTGCGCTTCAGTCAGGGCATGGTGGATACGAAATGGCACTTCGGCTACGGGCGCTTCACGCTGCGCTATCTCGGTGCGCATTCCTCCGGCGGGGGTCGCAACATCATCAACTGGGCCAGCCTGCCCGGTGGTCGGAACACCTGCGCGGCGCCCGATTGCCGCGTCCCCGGCGACGAAGTCATCAGCCGGGATCATCTCTGGGCGGAGGAACCCGGGCGTTTGACCTCTCACGAACTGCAACTGGTTTCGAACCTCGACGGACGCATCAACTTTGTCGCCGGCCTCTACTTCGCAGACCGCGAGCACGAGCTTGCCACCGCCTTCCGCGATCCTGCCCACCTGGGTTCGTTCTCCGCTCGCCCGAGCTATGGCAGTTTTCTGGACCCAAGCGGTCTGGAAGCAGCCCCCGGCCCCGGCTGGCAGAACGAGTTCGTCGGCGGACCAACCGAGTTCTTCCTTTCCGATGGAGATCCGCTGGGCACCTACTTCTGGTACGACTCCGAAAGCCGCATCGCTTCCCGGGCAGCATTTGGGCAGATGAGCGTCGAGCTCAGCGATGCATGGGAACTGGTTGCCGGTCTGCGTCTCTCCCGGGACAGAAAACGCGCCCGGGCTCGGCGCTACATCCAGGTAGAGAGCGCCTTCGACCTGGGGGGACTGCCGCTCGATGAGTTGAACACCTTTCTCACCACCGATCCTGCCACCGGCCTGCCGAACGGCGAGCCACTTCGCCACAACGGACTTCCTTTCGAAGGTGTCGACGGTCTGGACCTGTCCGACGTGTGGAGGAACGTGGCGTGGCGCGCAGGCCTCAATTGGCGCCCGGCAGCAGACACGCTGGCTTACCTGTCGATCAACACAGGCTACCGCCCGGGCGGTTTCAATCTCGGCCTCGGGCAACGCTTTCCGTTCGACGAAGAAGAACTGCTGGCCTACGAAGTGGGCCTGAAGACAACCACTGCCAACGGACGCCTGCGTGTCAACGCGCACGCCTATGTCTACGACTACAAGGACCAGCAGATCCAGTCGAGCATCTTCGTGGATGCGGACGACTTCGGCTGCATCTTCAATTTCTGTCCCGACGATCCCACCCTGATCGCTCAGTTCGACAACGGCGTGGCAAACGTCGACACCTCGACCAACCACGGGGCGGAGCTGGAAGTTGTGTGGGCTGCAGCAACAGGCCTCACCCTCGGTGCGGTGTACAGCTACATGGACACCGAAATCACCAGCGACGAGATCATCGGGCTCGCGGGGAACATCTGGAGCGATCGGGCCACGACCGAGACAATCAACGCACGAGGGGCACCGCTGACACGTTCCCCCGAGCACAAGCTGACAGTCTGGAGCCTCTACAACATTCCGCTCGGCCGTCGGGGCTCCGTGGACGTGCTGGCATCCTACGCCTATGTGGACGAGCAACTGCACAACATCGTGGACGTGCCGATCAACAGAGCCCCATCGTTCGAACGTTGGGACCTGCGGGCCATCTGGGACAGCCCCGCCGGCCGCTATCGCGTTGGCGCATTTGTGAAGAACATCACCAACGAGCTCGGCGTGATCGACATGCGCACAACCGCGAATTTCGGCCGCCTCGTGGAAACCACATCCCCGCGTACCTGGGGCATCGAGTTTCGTGTGCGGTTCGGCGCGTGGCGCCAGGGCGATATCGAGCTTCTGAATACGCCGGACCGGATTCAGTGATCGCGGGAAGAGATCCGGCTCGCCTCGCCAACGATTGAGTCAGGGTGAGCGCCATTCCTGCAATAGCCGGTCTACGAGATGCGACCGATAGTCCCTGTCGTACCTCACGTACTGCTCTTTTGTGAGGAGATCGGCAATCTCTTCTTCCTTCAGCGCCAGCGCGGTTTCCACCAGTCCGCGCTGAGGACGCAGTCGGGACGCGTCCAGGGTGTCGGCAACTTCGTCCAGCACCGCCTGCAGCGCGTCCTGCTGCTGCGCGGACAAAGGAAACTCGGGCACCGTCTGTACACACCCGGTCAGAAACAGCCAGCTACAGAGGGCCGTCACCGGTAGAACACGCATCCTGAGCATCTCCATTATTACTCAGACGATGTTCTTGTATCGCAAAGGCCCCGGGGCGTCCACCTGTTCGCACTCGCGGCCACGCCCCGCTAAGGTACGCTCTTTCTTTTTAGGTAACTCCCATGAAACTCTACGACTATCCCGGCGCCCCGAATCCCCGCCGCGTAAAGATCTTCGCCGCGGAAAAGGGCATCGAGCTCGAGCTGGTACATACCGACATGACCAAGCGCGAGCACAAAACGCCCGAATTTCTCGCCAAGCACCCCAGCGGCAAGATACCCGTGCTGGAGCTGGATGATGGCACCTGCATTGGCGAGTCGGTGGCTATCTCCCGTTACTTAGAGCACGTGGTGCCAGAGCCGAATCTCTTCGGTGAGCCAGGTGTCGAAGCGGCCATCGTCGAAATGCACCACCGTCGTATCGAGCTGGAACTGTTCTCTCAGATCGGCATCGCCTGGGTGAACGGGCCCATCGTGGCGCAGATGGGTATTGTCAAACCCATCGAAGCCGCCCGCGAACGCGGCGAGCACCTCGCCCGGGCTTTCTATGCATTGCTGGACAACGAACTGGCATCCCGCGCGTTTGTTGCAGGCGACCGTTTCACCATCGCAGACATTTCCGCCGTGGTGGCCATCGACTTCGCCACGCGTCTGGTTGACCTGAAACCGCAGGCGGACCTTGCCAATCTCTGGCGCTGGCACGGCGAGGTCAGTGCGCGCCCCAGCGTTAGCGCGTAAAATTCGCCGAACGCAACGGCGCAAGGAGCGGCCATGATCTCCCACGAGGTGGACTACGAAATTTTCGGCGACGACATGCAGATCGTCGAGGTGGAGCTGGATCCCAGCGAAACGGTCATCGCCGAAGCCGGCGCCATGAACTACATGGAAGACGGCATCAATTTCGAAACGAAGATGGGCGACGGCTCCAATCCCGGCGGCGGCATGCTCGACGCGATCTTCGACATCGGTAAGCGCGTGCTCACGGGCGAGTCGATTTTCATGACGCACTTCACCAACCAGGGCAGCGGCAAGAAGCGCGTGGCGTTCGCCGCACCCTACCCGGGCAAGATCATCCCCATCGACCTGGCCCAGATCGGCGGGGAGCTCACCTGTCAGAAGGACGCGTTTCTCTGTGCCGCCTTCGGCACCAACCTGGACATTGCCTTCCACCGCAAGCTGGGAGCCGGTTTCTTTGGCGGCGAAGGTTTCATCCTGCAGCGCCTGAAAGGCGACGGCAAAGCCTTCATCCACATTGGCGGCACCGTGATACAGCGTGAGCTGAAAGGGGAAACGCTGCGCGTGGATACCGGCTGCATCGCGGCCTTCACCCCGGGCATCGACTACGACATCGAGCGTGCCGGCGGCCTCAAGTCCATGGTGTTCGGTGGCGAAGGTCTGTTCCTCGCTACGCTGCGTGGAACGGGCACTGTGTGGCTGCAGAGCCTGCCGTTCTCACGCCTGGCCGAGCGGGTCATCAAGGCCGCAGGCCCCGGCCGCGACAAAGGCGAAGGTTCCGCCCTCGGCGGCCTCGGCGACATGTTCGGCGATCGCTAGGACCGCGCTCTGCAGCCCTTAAGCACCGACGATCTGCAGCAGGCTCTCAAAGCGGCGCGCGCGCAACGCGGCGCCGCCGAGCTGCACCTCCCGGATCTTACGAACGTCGACTGGGGGGTGCTGGACTACTTCGGCTGGATACACCCCAGCGGCCATCTGGGCTACGCCGTCATGCGCGTGCAGGGGGAGCCTCGCGGCATCATTCTGCGCCGCATGGTGAACACCAGCGCCCGGCCGCGCACCAACATGTGCTCGTGGTGTCACCACGTTTACCGCGGCCGCGGTACGGCGATGTTCAGCACCCAGGTCAGCGGCAGCGACGGACGCCGCACCATCGGCAACTACATCTGTCGCAACCTCGACTGCTCTGTTCGCATCCGCAATCTTTCCAGCGACCCGCCAACCTATCTGCCGGAGACCATCGACTTGCCACGCAAGGTGGTGCGCCTGCAGATAGCCGTGACGAGCTTCATGGCTCGCGCGAATCTTCTGGCGGATCTGCTCTAGCTCTCCGCAGGGGGGCGTATCGGGACCTAAAAATCCTTCGGGCAGTTTTACTTTGATGTAAATGCGAATTATTATCATTTCGCTTTTCATTCAAGAGATCAGTCATGCCTTTACCCACACGTCTGGCCGCAGCAGTGCTTGTCACCGGGCTTGCCTCAGCCTCTCCAACGACCGCCCTGGCTGACGAGAGCACAGCCACCCTCGAGGAAGAGGTCGTCACCGTCGTAGGTACCCGCACGGAGAGATCGTTGAAGCAGGTGGGCGCCACCGTCTCGGTCATATCCGCCGAAGAGATCGAACGGACGCTTACGCGCGACATTGCCGACCTGGTGCGCTACGAACCGGGCGTAAGCGTCGCCGGGACCGGCAGTCGCTTCGGGCTGTCCGGATTCAACATTCGCGGCATCGAAGGTGACCGTGTCCTTACCATCGTCGACGGGGTGCGTGTGCCCGACGAGTTCAGCTTCGGTCCGTTTCTCGATTCGCGCAGAGACTTCGTTGACGTAGACAGCGTCGAAATCGTCGAAATCGCCCGCGGCCCCATCTCGTCGCTGTATGGCAGCGACGCGCTGGGCGGGGTGGTTTCTTTCACTACCCGCAAGCCGTTCAGCTACGTTGGCGACGACAATCCGTTCTACGCGGGCGTCAACGGCGGTTACTCCAGCGACGACAACAGCGTCGCAGGCACCGCAACGCTGGCAGCCGGCAACGATACGGTCGCCGCGCTGCTCACCTATACCTACCGCGACGGCGAAGAAACCGAAACGGCCGGCAGCAGCGGCGGCGTCGCCGGCGCTCGCGAAGAAGCAGATCCACAGGACATTGAAGTGGACAACATTGCCTTGAAACTCGAGTTTTCACCCGCTGAAGGCCACACCTTCCTGCTCGGCTACGATCTATTCGAGCAGAATTCAGACGCACGCATTCTGTCGGACTACGGCTCTGTTCTGACGAGTCCCTTCGGCCCGCCCACGATTATCAACACCCGGGACGCCACCGACGCGCGAGAGCGGGAAAAGTGGTCTCTCGCGTACGCATACGAAACAGAAGATGCCCTCGTCGACCACATTTCAGTGCAGCTGTATCAGCAGACGTCGTTCAGCGAGCAACTCACCAACGAAACCCGTACCAGTCCCACGGCCGGGCCCCTCAGCCGCTTCCGCTACTCGGAGTTCGAACAGGAGATTGAAGGGGCCTATCTGCAGGCCGGCTCGACGTTTGCCACGGGCGGGCTTTCGCACACGCTCACCTACGGCATCGACTACTACAAAACCGACAATCAGTCCCTGCGGGATGGCGGTACGTTCAATGCGGCCGGCGTTCCCCAGTTCGAATTTTCACCGTTTCCCACTCGCGATTTCCCACTCACGGAGGTCACCCAGCTCGCCTATTTCGCGCAGGACGAGATCGAGCTCCTGGATGGCGCGCTGCGCCTCACGCCCGGCGCGCGCTACGACCAGTTCGACGCCGACACCAACGCCGACGCGGTTTACCTCGGCGGCAATCCAGGGTCGGAAACTCCGGCCGACTACGACGATGCGGAGCTGACACTGTCTTTCTCGGCGGTGTATCTGTTCAACGAAGGCTGGTCGGCGTTCGCCCGCTACAGCGAAGGTTTTCGGGCACCCCCCTACGACGACGTGAACATCGGCTTCACCAACCCTCTCGGCCAGTACAAGGCCATCGCTAATCCCGATCTCGTTTCCGAAACCAGCCAGGGTGTGGAGGTTGGCGTTCGCTGGACCGGCACCCTTGGCAATTTGAGCCTGGCTGCGTTCAGCAACGAATACGAAGACTTCATCGATTCCCGCGCCCTTGCGCCGGAGTTTGCCCAGTTCGGCTTCAGAGATCCGGTGGACGGATTCCTCGTCTTCAAATCCATCAATCGCGCGGCCGTGGAAATTGACGGCGTGGAGTTGAACGGGGAGCTTCGCCTGGAGCCGCTGGCCGATGCGCTCCGCGGTTTCTCTGTGCGCTACGCGATCGCTTACGCGGATGGAGAGGACACCGACCTCGACGAACCCCTGGAAACCATCAACCCGCTCACCGGTGTACTCGGCATCGCTTACGAGGCTGAGAGTAGCCGATGGGGTGGGCAGCTCGTGGCAACGCTGGTTAAAGGCAAGGATGGCAGCGATATCCCCACCGGCAGTATCCGTCCCGAAACCTCCGGGTACGGCATCATCGACCTGCTCGCGTACGTTGACGTCACCGAAAACATCACCGTGAACGTCGGGCTGTTCAACCTCACCGATCGTGAGTACATCCGCTGGGCCGATACTGCGTCCATCGACAGCGACGCCCTCGAGCGTTTCACGCAACCCGGGTTCAACGCTGGCGCGACGGTCAAGGTCGTATTCTGATGATGCGCTCGCTTCTCCATCTGTCATGGCTCGTCGTGGTGGCAGCCAGCCCCGTCACCGCCTACGCCCGCGCCTGTCAGGCGCCAGCCGCTGACGCCTCGCGCATTGCCGTGGCCGGCGGTTCCATCACCGAGATCATCTACGAACTCGGCATGGAAGATCGTCTGGTTGCGGTGGATCGAACATCCAACTACCCGGTAGCCGCCACCGGACTGCCTTCTCTCGGCTACGTTCGGGCCGTTTCCGCGGAGGGTCTGCTCGCCCTGAATCCAACGCTGGTGCTCGGCGAGCACGACACCGGTCCCCCCGAGGTACTGGCGCAGATGGCAGCCGCCGGCCTGCCCCTTGTCATCGTTCCGGAGGTTCACACCATCGAAGGCATCTTCGCGAAAGTGGACTGCGTGGCACAGGTTATCGACGCCCCGGATGAGGCCGTCGACCGCCTGAAAGCCCGCATGAATACACAGGTAGCCCGGCTCGCTACGCTGGGGCGGACCGACGTCCGCGCCGCGATACTGCTGAATCTGACGGAAGGCGTACCGCTTGGCGGCGGCGCAGATACTTCTGCAGAAGGTGTGCTGGCCATGGCGGGCGCCAGCAATGTGTTCGCAGCTTTCCAGGGCTGGAAGCCGATCTCGCTGGAATCCATGGTGCAGATGAACCCGGACGTTCTGGTGATGCCAACGCGGGGCATAGCGTCCGCGGGCGGCCGGCAAGCCGTGCTCGCAAACCCAAGCGTGAAGCTGACACAGGCCGGCCGCCACGGCCACCTCATCGATGTGGACGGCATGTCCCTGCTCGGCTTCGGCCCCCGCACGCTGTCGACAGCAGTCACCTTAGCGGAATCGTTCAGCGACCTCGGTGGGCAATGAGCGTTTCCGAGAGCGTCAACGCCCCGGAGTTCACCTCGCAACGGTCCGGACACGCCCGCAAGCTGTGGCTGTTGCTGGCCGTGCTGTTTGCAGCGCTCGTGGCAGCGGTGAATGTGGGCGCCATTCCCCTTTCGCTGTGGGAACTGCTGACACTGGAAGCAAGCGCGCTGGAACGCACGGTGTTCGTCGACATTCGGGCGCCGCGCGTGGTGCTGGCCGCCTTCGTGGGTGGCGTGCTGGCGCTCGCAGGCGCCGCGTTGCAGGGGCTGTTTCGGAATCCGCTGGCAGACCCGGGGCTTATCGGCGTCTCGGCGGGCGCTGCCCTGGGCGCCATAGCGTTCATTGTTCTTGGCGACGCGCTGGCTCTACCAGAGCCGGCAATACCCTTCGCGTTGCCGCTTATGGCGGTGGCGGGCGCCCTGCTCGTCACCGCCTTTCTTTACAGCTTCGCGGCGTGGTTCGGACAGTTCAGCATGGTCACGCTGCTGCTGGTGGGTATCGCAGTGAACGCGCTGGCCACAGTGGGTATCGGGGCGTTTCAGTATCTCAGCGACGATCAGCAGCTGCGCACCCTCGTATTCTGGATGATGGGCAGTTTCGGCCGCGCCGGCTGGGCAACGACGCTGCCAGCGGTTGCGATCATGGTCTGCGCCAGTGCCTGGTTGCTGCGCTACGGCCGTGGTCTCGACCTGCTGCAGCTCGGCGAGGCCGAAGCCTCCTTCCTCGGCGTGGACGTCGACAGGCTGAAACGCGTGGTCATCCTCACGGCCGCGGCCGCCGTCGGCGCCGGTGTCGCGCTTTCCGGCATCATTGCCTTTGTCGGGCTGGTTGTGCCGCACCTCGTGCGCCTGCTGATAGGACCGGCCCATCGTCTGCTGCTCCCAGGCTCGATCTTCCTGGGCGCGGCCATCATGGTCACCGCCGATCTGATTGCCCGGACGATCATCACCCCCGCAGAATTGCCCGTCAGCCTCGTCACCAGCGCCATCGGGGCGCCGTTTTTTCTCTGGCTGATTGCGCGGATGCGTCCAGCGTGAGCCTGCAGGCGAACAGCCTCGTTTTCGAACGTGGTCAGGCACGCCTGCTGGACGGCGTGAACGCCACCTTTGCAGCCGGGCGCGTGAGCGCCATCGTCGGTCCGAACGGGGCTGGCAAGACCACACTGCTGCGCCTGCTGAGCGGCGAATTGAAACCCAGCTGCGGCTCCGTGTTATGCAACGAGACGCCTCTGGCATCGGTCAGCCTGGAGGAACGGGCGCACCTTCGAGCGGTCATGACTCAGGGCAGTCACATCGTCTTCGATTTTTCTGTGGAAGAGGTGCTGCACATGGGCTGGGTACAGTCGTCAGGCCCACCGCTGAAGGAGGCGCTCGAGCACATCGTGCACCGCTGTGGAATCCAGAACCTGCTGGGGCGACGGTTCAACACGCTCTCCGGTGGCGAACAGCAACGGGTACAGTTTGCGCGCGCATTGCTGCAGCTCTCGCCGCTGGAGCCGGCAACGCAACCCCGTTTTCTGCTGCTGGACGAGCCTACGGCGAGCCTGGATGTCGCTCACGAGCTTCTCGTGCTGAGCCTCGCACGCGAGGCGACCGGCGCCCAGATCGGCATGGTGGTCGTGCTGCATGATCTCAATCTGGCGGCGCGTTTCGCAGACGAGATCTTTCTGCTGCGCCGGGGTGCGCTGGTCAGACATGGTCCGCCTGCCGAAGTGCTGGAGGCGCAACTGCTATCGCAGGTCTACGCAACCCCTATGCTCGTGGAACACCACGAGACACTGCAGAGAATCACCGTACATACCAACTGACCAGAGGAGAACACCATGTTCATCGCCATGAATCGTTTCAAAATCACCCCCGGCTTCGAAGACGGCTTCGAGAATGTGTGGCGCGAGCGCGACAGCCACCTGGCGACCGTTCCCGGCTTCAAAGCCTTTCAGCTGTTGAAAGGCGCCGCGAACGAGGCCTACACCCTGTATGCGTCACATTCCATCTGGGAAGATCGCGCAGCGTTCGAAGCCTGGACGGAATCTGATGCGTTCCGCAAAGCCCACGCTCAGGCCAGCGCTCCCAAGGGCACCTATCTCGGCCATCCGGAGCTGGAAACCTTCGAGAGCGTTCTCACTGAGTAAACGCGCTCAGCGGATCGAATCGACGCTCTGCTCCCAGTTCTGTCCGTCGAAGGGCTCAACCTCGAGAAATCCGCTGCCGCCATCCAGGCAGCGGGCGTTGACATCGTACCCGTCCGGGTGCGATCGCGGCCGCGTGAAAGGATGGATGCCGCACGTCCGGCAGAAGTTATGCCGGGCGACACCGGTGTTGAACCGATAGGTGGCAAGCTGCTCAGCCCCGGCGAGCAACTCGAAGTCTTCAGCCGCAACGATCACGTTGATCATGCCTTTCATCGCGCACATGG
Source organism: uncultured Pseudomonadales bacterium (assembly GCA_964651595.1). Classification (GTDB taxonomy): domain Bacteria; phylum Pseudomonadota; class Gammaproteobacteria; order Pseudomonadales; family Azotimanducaceae; genus UBA4421. The sequence continues at coordinate 36,746 of CAZYYJ010000049.1, forward strand.
AGCAGTTGCACGCCAGCGCCTTGTGATCGCGCAGGCGAATCCGGAAACGCACGGCGCCGCAGTGGCAGCCACCTTCCACATATTCGTCGCGCAGATCGCTCACTGACCGTTTACCTGCTCCACGGCACCACCCACGTGCAGCATGGGTGACGCATCGATGTCTTCGGCGTTCATCATGCTGGCCACCCGCTGCAGGGCCGCCACAATCATCGACTTCTCCCAGCTTTCCAGCGCTTCGAAGCGCTTGCTGAACATGTCCTGCAATGGCGTGGGCGCTTCCTTCACCATGGCCTCACCTTCCAGCGTGAGCGTGGCGTGCACAACGCGCTTGTCCTGGGTACTGCGATGACGGGTCACGAGGCTGCGCGCTTCCAGTCGGTCGATAATCGTCGTGACCGTACCCTGGCTGAGGCTGACTTCGCTGGAGAGCTTCGATATGGACACGGCGCCCAGCGCGCGAATGGCCTGCAGGATGAGTAACTGCGGGGCCGTGAGGCCCACTTCCTTGCTCAGGCGACGGGAATACAGATCGGTTGCACGGATGATACGACGCAGATTGATCAACACCTGCTCTTCTTGATCGACCTCAGACACCTCAAACACGCACCACAGGCGAAGGGACCGCTATGGTAAGCGCGATTCCTGGCGGAGAAAATTGAAAGATTCGTTTGCTCCGTAAACTTTTCAACCCAAAAGAAAGACCAATTCGGATCTGCCGGTCGCGTTCATTTTTTCTCCATTTTGTGTAGAATTCGCCCCGTTCCCGGGGGATTTACGGGGACAAACCGCCAGAATCAAACAACAAATTGGTTTGTACGCAAATCATTGGAGGGGATCTTTTGCGATTTCAACGCACCAAAATCAATCAAGCCGTTCTAACCGCCATGGCTGCAACCGCCGCCAGCGGTGCTGCTGCGGAGGAATCGCGCGCTATCGAAGAGGTGGTGGTCACAGCCACCAAACGGGCCGTGCCCCTGCAGGACGTGCCCGTAGCGGTGCAGGCGCTCACCGAGGACGCCATGGACGACCTCGGCATCACGAACTTCGAGGACTACCTGATACAACTGCCCGGCGTCACGGCTGGCGGCAGCGGGCCGGGGCAGAACACGATCTACATCCGCGGGTTGGCCTCCACCACACCCAACCTCACCACCGCGGGGGTGGCTGGCCTGGCGCCCAACGTGGCGTTCTATCTCGACGAGCAGCCACTCTCCCAGCCCGGGCGCAACCTGGATGTGTACGCGGCTGACCTGAACCGCATCGAGGTGCTCGCAGGACCGCAGGGCACGCTATTCGGCGCAAGCTCTCAAGCCGGCAACGTCCGCCTGATCACCAACAAGCCTGACACCACCGGCACCTACGGCAGCGTGGACGCAGGCACCGCGTACACCAAAGACGGCGACGAAAGTTACAACCTGGAAGCGGTCGTCAACCTCGCCGCCAGCGACACCTTCGCGCTGCGTTTTGTCGGCTACACCGATACGCAGGGCGGCTGGGTCGACTCAGTGCCCGGCACCCGCAACGTGAGCGAAAGCGCCCGTTTCCGTCCCGCGGGCACCGTGCGTGACAACGGCGAGCCCGTGTCCGGAACGCGAGGCGGCTTCCAGGCCGGCGCGGATCTGAGCGGCGTGACGTTCCTCGACGCCAACTCGCGCCGCGAGAGCAACTTCAACGAAACCACCTACCAGGGCGGTCGCCTGAGTGCGTTGTGGGACGTGAACGAAGACTGGAGCGTCAGCGCGTCCGTGATGCAGCAGACCCTGGACACTGACGGGGTCTTCTTCTCCGACCCTGATCTCGGCGAGAACGAGATCCAGCGTTTTGCCAACGACAAGGTGGAAGACGAGTTCACCAACTATGCGTGGACCATCGAAGGCCGCGTCGCGGCGCTGGAAGTGCTGTACACCGGCGCCTTTACCGATCGCGAAACCGATCAGATCGTCGACTACACCGACTATCTCTTCGTAGGCCAGTATCTGCCTTACTACATCTGCGACGGCTCAGTGTCCTACCCGGGGGGCGCCGCTCCCAGCGGGGTGTGTCAGGCGCCTACCATGTTCGTCAATTCCGGCACCGACACCGAGGTGTGGTCACACGAACTGCGCATCACCACCCCCATGGAGCACAGCGTGCGCGCCACGGGCGGCGTGTTCTGCAGCGAACTGAAGCTCGCTGAGCACACCGTTTGCACATATCAC
>CAZYYJ010000050.1:0-38919 GCA_964651595.1 uncultured Pseudomonadales bacterium
CCATCGGTGTCGAGCTGCGAAGGGTTGCTGACCCGGGGGCAGTTGTCTGCGGCGTTCGCGACGCCATCGCCATCCTGGTCCGTGTCGCAGATGTCGCCCGTGCCGTCGCCGTCCAGGTCTGCCTGATCCGGGTTCGACAGCTGCGGGCAGTTGTCCAGTAGAAGGCCGATCCGGTCGCCGTCCTCGGCGTCGGTAGCGCGGTCGCGATGATAGACAACCCGCACGTGGCCGCCCGGCGGGGAACCCTCGCCGGTGTCGAGATCCGGGGCCGATGCGACAACGTCCGCCACGCCATCGCCGTCGATGTCCCCGGGAATCGCCACCCGGTAGCCGAGCAGGTCGTACGGGAACTGCCCGAGGTAGGTCTCCTCGCGGCGCAGACCCTGGGAGGACGTGGCATAGCGGGTAACGCGGCCCTCGTCGAACTCGCCAGCCCGGTTGGAGCCCCCGATCACGTCCGGGTCGGCACCGCGGCTCACGTTGCCGGCGGCCAGGCCCACCCCGAGCTGGTCGCCGAAATCTCCCTGCCCGGGCCCAGCCGCGTGCATGCCGAAGATTATCTCTGCGGCAGGGAGGCCCGCCCAGTAGCTGGTTTCTGCGCGGAAAAGGCTCAGGCTGCCCCGGCCCCCGTACCCGCCCACGATGAGGTCCTGCGTGCCATTGGCGCCCACGTCGGTCACGGCCAGCGTAAAACCGAAGCGGGAGATGTCTACCTGCGGCGGACCCATCGTGAAGGCCGCAGACAGGCCGCTGGCTGCGAGCCAGGTATTGTCGGCGCCACGATAGCCGCGAACGCGTCCCGCGCCGCTGCCCCCGCCGACAACGAGATCGTTCAGCTGGTCGCCGTCCAGGTCGGCAATCACGGCGCTGTGTCCCAGGTAAACATCTGTGACGGTGAACGTCTGGGGGGCAGCGTCGAAGAGACCGAGCGACGAAAGGTACAGCTGAAACTGCGTGGTGGTGCCGCCCAGACCGGTCTGCACCAGCAGGTCCACGCGCCCATCGTTGTCCAGATCACCGGTAGCGAAACGCGGGTGGCGGACGCCGCTAGTGGACGTTACCGCCAGGCTGAGATCGTGCTGGTCGTAAAGACGTCCGTTGTTGAAGTACACGTACACGCGGTTGTTTGCGCCCACAACCACGTCCGGCAGATTGTCGTCGTCAAAATCAGCGACTGCCACGTTGACGCCGAAGTCGTTTTCCCCGGGAGAGGTGAACGTGAGCACGGGATCTTCGGCGCCGCCGGCCGAGCCATATGCCACGTAGACCTCGCCGGCGCCGTTCTGCCTGGACGCGCCGATGACAATATCCGCGTAGCCGTCGTCGTTCAGGTCGCTTCCGGCCAGCCCCAGCCCGAAGCGTCCCTGCTGGGGCGTGCCCGGTGGCATCATCGTTCTGCCGCGATCCAGAGCGCTCACCTGCGTGAGCAAGGGCGATGTGCCGCCCGTAAACTCCTCGATCAGGGTGCGACCGTCACCATCGGCGTCGGCATTCGTGTCGTCGGCGACCATGGGATCCAGGCCGTATTCGAGCTCCCACCCGTCAGCCAGACCGTCACCGTCCGTATCGTCCTGCCAGGCCGGATCGCTCTCATAGGCATCGAGCACGTCGATGGTGCCGTCTTCGTCGGCGTCGGCGACCACCAGGGAAATCAGCGAACGGGTATCTCGGGAAGTGTCCGGTGCATCGTCCTGCACGTCCACCAGCAGATCGTACACCCGTTTCTCTGCGGCATCGTCGAGGCTGATCTGCACGATGAATGTGAGCGTCGTCGACTCGCCGGGTGGCAGCGCCGGAACTGCGCAGAGAAGCGTGGTTTCGCCCGGAACGCAACGCGGGTCTACGTCGAGAAACGCCAGACGTTCCGGCTTTTCGATCGTGACCTCTATGCCGGTGGCCGTGAACCCGCTCCAACCCTCGGGCTGCATGTTCTCGATCACGACGGCGACGGGCAGCGGTATGCCGGGTACCAGCCCGTCGTCCGCGTTGCGAAAGGCCCGCACCACGGTGGTGTCGATGACAGCCAGCAGCTCGCTGGCGCGGGTGGTGTGGCCCTGCGGGACGTTGACCATATCCACGCTGAGCGGGTACAGGCCCACTGCGTCGAAGGTGTGCTTGAACAGCAGCTTGCCTTCGCCCGGCAACGTGTTCACCTGTGGCGAGACGTTGCGACCGTTCAGGTCCTCGGCACCGGAGTTGGCAAAGGCGGGCGCCGTGGTGCTGTAGCCGCTGGTGGCAATGCCAGCCAGTTCCGGTTGCTCGCTCATGCGTGCATCGGGATCAGCAAAATCGATGCTGAAGATTGCCGGAAAGCCCCGGGCGACCACCTGATTTGCCTCGATGTCGATGACGACGTCGTCCGGCACGGCCTCGATGGGGATCACCTCCGCGGGTGTCTGCGCAGCGGTGTCCACGCCGTCGCTGACGGACCAGATGAAGCCATCAACGCCGTTGTAGTGTGCATCGGGCGTATAGCGGTACAGGGCCGAATTGTCCTGGTTGTACTGCGGCAGCGGTTCCAGCGTGCCGAAGCGCGTGGGTTCGATAATGCTGAAGGTGAGCTGGTCCAGACCGCCGGTGCTGACGAAACCATCCGGATCGGCTGCCCTGAGCTCGATCAGTAGTTCTTCGTCTTCCAGCATTTCGCAGGGCCGCTCCTCGTCCCGTGCGACGCTGACGTAACACAGCGTGTGCAGGTCTTCGGGAGGTCGAAAGGCCCGATCCACCGTCACGCTGACCAGCGCCGGCGGGCTGCGATCAATGCCATCGTTGGTGTAGAACTCGAAAGAGTCGACAGCCTGAGCGAAGCTGAGGTCGGAGACGTAGGTCACCTTCGCGCTGTCGTTGGTGATGTCGTAGAACGGCAGACTCTTGTACGAATGCACGAAGAAATCGCCGAACTCGTCGTTCAGGGCCATCACGTACAGCGACGTGTTGTTGACGCTCACCTTCTCGGGTTTGCCGAAGTTGCCCAGCATGAAGCCCGGGTCTTCTCCGGTGTTGATACCCGTGCCGGTCGATTTTGCCTGTCCCGCGAACACGCCGTCGCGGCCGAAACGCTGCACGCGGGCGTTTTCGAAATCGGCAACGTACAGAATGTCTTTGCTGTTGAAGGCGACGCTGACGGGACGATTGAACTGCCCGGGTTCGTTTCCGGGTCCGGCCGTGTTTTCGCAGCGCGCATCGGAACAGGCGAAGCCGCGGCTGATCTGGCGCTGTACGTCGCAGGCGCTGTAGGGCACGCCGAAGGGGTCCAGGCGATTGGCGGTGCAGCGCCCCATCCAGCCCAGGTACGCACCCATCTCCACCTCGTCGTCGGTGTTTCGCGACGCGGGGGCAAACTTGTGTACCCGGTGGTTCAGAGAGTCGGCCACGTACAGATAGCCTTCGCTGTCTGTGGTGATGTCCTCGGCCAGCAGCGAGACAGCGCCGTCTTCGTTCCATTTGAAGATCACGTCCTGCTCGCCGATACCGAAAGCCTCGTACTGGGAGGGGCGCATGGCAATGCGGTCGCGGCGGTTGGCGGGGTTGTAGGGTTGCCCGAAACGACTCAGGGGGTGCGCGCGCAGCTCGTAGTAGACCTCCTCGTCAACGTCGGCGGCGGCGCCCGGCACCCACCAGCCGAGCGTGGTGCTGGGGTTGGTGCCGATGAAGAGGGGGTTTTCCAGATCGCGGCCGACCACGATGTAGCGGTAAATGAAGTCGATCCCCTCGAACTGGCTGGTATTGCCCATGGGGATCCAGAACTGCTCGTTCTGGTCGACGAACAGATAGCCCGCGGGCCGGCCGTACTCGTCGAAGAGCTCATCGTTACCGTAGTCGGGGCTCTCGGTGAATCCAAGCACCAGCTGGTCCAGGAACTCACCATCCGCGGTCCATTTGGAGAGCCGGTGAATGGGAGCCAGCTGCGAGTACTCCGGGAAGGCGCGCGGGTCTTCTCCTTCGCCACAGATCCAGACGTGGTCGAGAATCCAGTGGATGTCCTGGTCGTCCACGTAGACATGCCGCGGGCGGTACACGAAGTCCACGGGAATGACGTTGTCGAATTCGCTGTCGGCATCCAGGCAGATGCTCTGATTGAGATAGGCGCCGCGGTCGGCGGTATCGAGCATTCCGGCCGCGAGATCGCCCAGCGGGCTGGTCCGCGACAGCTCATCGCCATCTTCCCGCTCGCCGAGGGGCGTGAGGCGGTAGTCTTCAATGAAGAACGGCAGCAGAGGCGCCTCGAACTGGCCGTTGTCCGGCTGGCGCGCAATGCGGAACTCCAGCGGGTCGGGTATGCCGCTGATGATGTCGTTGTCGGTGCCGCGCAGCTGAATTTCCACCCCCTGCGCCGTGATGGTCCGAGCAGATGTCGGTGTTGCGGTGGGCGCCGTGTTTGTGCCCGGCGCCTTCACGGTGATGACCTGGGTCAGTGCCTGCGGGTTGTCCGCGGGTGCGGTTGTGGTGTTACCGGCATTGTCAGTGGCGGACCAGTGGTTGAAGTAGCGCTGGCCTACCGCCAGCTCAGCGGGCCATGCCCCGCCTCCCCATTGGGTGACCTGCGGGGCGGGGTCGGCGAGATCGGCAACGAGTGGCCGACCGAAACGATAGGGATCATCCTGCGAAAGCGCCACGGGGCCAGCTGAGACGATGGCCGTCCCGGCCGGGGCGCGCAACAGGGGCGCCTGGGTGTCTTCCACACGAATGCGCTGAACGAAGTTGAGCTGCACCGTTTCGCCGAGCTGCTCTTCGAACGCGCCCTGGGCCGAGCCGGGTTTGTAGGGGCCGTTGAACTGCTCCTGCACGGTCCAGGGCACCTCGCTGACGACCGGATCTGCAGGATCGGTGGTGATGGGAAAGAGCGCCCGGGGGTTTGTGGATGTCGTCACCAGCAGTTGCTTGGCGCAGTGATCCCGAGCGGCAAACTTCTCACGCAGCTGCGCTTCCACGCGTTCGAAGCGCACGCCGCCGAAATCGGTGGCCTCCAGCACAATGTCCTGGCTGGTGATGACGCTGTCGCCATTGGCCGGATCGACGATAAACGGTACGTGCTGGTCCCACACCTTCACAACCTGCAGCTCGGTGTCGATGGTGCTGGACAGATCGATCGACGTCTTGGCCCACCATTCCTGGGGTTCCAGCACCTGGTCTTCCAGCGCCACGAGGCCGGCGTTCAGCGCGATCTCGAAAAACAGTTTGATCGCCTTTTTCTGGGTCCACGAGTTCACCACGAACTTGCGGGACAGCACGCTCTCGCCATATGCGGTCGTGGGTATCAGCGCCAGCGGCAGCAGCACGTCCATGGGCACGTTGAGGCTGTTCTGCGCCTGCCATGCAAACGAGTGATAGCCGGAACCCAGCAGCGGGCGTGCCAGCTCCAGCGCGGGGTTGCTCACGGAAACGTTCACCTGCGCTTGCGGGTGCGTTACCGACGGTGCGCCGAGGTCGCCGAAGGCGGTGCTTTGCAGGGGATCGTAGTTGACGAAAAAGTAGCGGGACGTGTCTTCGCTCAGGGTGGCGCCACTGCGCGTGCCGCTCGGGGTGGTGTTGAACAGGTACCCGCACTGATCCACGGTGTTGGGGTCCACCGTGAAGTCGCCGGGAGCGGTGAACACGGCCGGCGTGTGACGCAGCCCCAGGTCGGCGGTGTAGGCCGCCAGTTCGAACAACGTACCGGCAAAACCGGGCGCAAAGATACCGCCGGTAAATCCCGCTATGTGCTCTCCCATGAGCACACCCTGGTAACGTTTCGTGTCGGCATCGTTCGCCCAGGTGTTCGTCACCCAGCCCGCCAGAAGCAGGCAGAGGCCGATGATGGCGCGGGGAGATACGCCTCGTTGCAGCGGTGACATGGCGGAATCCGTTGTACGTCCTCTCTAGAAGACGCGGTTTCCGCCGAATTGCGCTAACGGTCAGTAAGCAGGGCCCGCTCAGCGTTGGCCAGCACCGCGTCGGCAATCTGCGGCACTGCGCCGTCGGGCACATCGTGTGCCATGCCTTCGATGACCAGCATCTGCGCATCGGGCACGGACCGGTGCACGTCCTCTCCCTGAGCGAGCGGTACGAGGGGGTCGTCCGCGCCGTGAATCACCAGCGTCGGGCTGGTGATGTCGGCAAGACCGGCTACCCGCGAATCTCCGGAGGCAATGCTTGCGAGCAGGTGGCGACTGTTCCCGTCGGGATGGAAGCTGCGGTCGTAGGCGCGTGCGGCAGCGGCTCTGATAGCGCTTTCGTCCGCCGGAAAGCCAGGGCTGCCGAGCAATGCCGCGCTCTCCAGTGCTTCCTGGATGGCACCGTCGCGCGTACCTTCGGGATTGCGCGGCGTGTTCAGCCAGGCCTGGGCTGCTTCTGTGGGTCGCGGCAGGCCGCGGCGTCCTGAAGTGGCCATCACGGAAACCAGCGAAGCCACCGTGCGTGGATGACGGATGGCCATGAGCTGAGCGATGGCGCCACCGTTGGACAGGCCCAGCACATGGGCTCTCGTGACGTTCAACGCAGCCAGCAGCGCGATGCCGTCGTCAGCCATGTCTTCCAGCGTGTAGGGTGCGCTGACGGGTTCCCGGGCCCGGGCCTGGCGAAAAGCCTCAGGAATGTCGGCAGGCCCCCAGGCGTCGAATTTGCTGGACAGGCCGACGTCGCGGTTGTCGTAGGCCACCACGTGGAAGTTGCGTGCCACCAGCGCATCGATCAGCGCCGGCGACCACGCGGTCAGTTGCACACCAAGGCCGTGCACCAGCAGCAGCGGTTCGCCGCCGGGGTCGCCGTAGGTTTCGTAGGCCAGTTCCAGGTTGTTCAGCTGCGCAAGAGCCATCGACTGTCTCCGAGTTATCAGCCCTGTCGAGCGCGCAACGCGTCAGACAGAAGGTTCAAAGCGGCTTCCGTGAATGCCCACATGTTGCGTTCGCGGTTGTTGTCTCCGGTCTCCAGCAGCAGGCTGCGCTCGTCGGGTCCGGCGATGCCGATCACGCTGATGCCGGGCGGGTGACCGTAGCGGGCACCGGTGGGACCGGCTACCCCCAGCTCGGCCACACCCCAGACCGCGTCCAACTGCTCGCGCGCGCGCCGCGCGAACGCCAGCACCATGGCTTCGGTCAGCGGTTCCATGCCGGCCACGTCCTCGCGACGAATACGCAGCAGTTCTTTGCGGGCCTCCAGTGTGTAGACGACGGAGCCGCCTTTGAAGTACGCAGACGCGCCGGGGACAGCCAGCAGGCATGCTGATATCAGCCCCGCCGTGGAGGACTCCGCCACCGCAACGGTCTGGTTGCCGGCTTTCAGCAGGTCTGCCGCGCTCTGCGCCAAGGAAGCGAGGTCAGGGTTCATCGAAACTCCTCACAATGGCTCCGCGGAGGATGACGTTGCGAATCTCCCGGGTATGGCGGATGTCGTCGAGGGGATTGCCGTCCAGCAGCAGCAGGTCTGCTGGATGACCGGCAGCGACGCGACCCTGCTCAAGCTCCGGCCATCGGAAGAAAGTGGCGGGGGCCAGGGTTGCCGCGGCCAGGGCCTGCCTTGGCGACAGGCCTGCATCCACCATGCGTTCCAGCTCCGTGTGCAGCGCATAGCCGGGAATCGACTGCCCGATCGGCGTGTCCGTCCCGGCGCCGATTGTGCCGCCCCTGGCGGCGATCGTCCGGGTGATTTCCATGCTGGCGTCGGCGAAGGTCACGCCAAGGGGCGTGACGCGCTCGGCAAAGCGCTCAGCATTGCGCTGCCATGCGGTAGCGATCGGGGCAGGCAGCGCCGTCAGGGCCTCGGCCCAATCGTCGCGCTGTGCCGGCGAGAATCGATTGAGGGTGTTGAGGCGCAGCGTTGGCACCTGCACCGTGCCGGCGAAGGCATCCAGCACCGCCTGGCAGCCAGGGCTGGCCAGATCGAGATGTTGATAAGCGCGTTCGCGCTGGGCGGCGTGCAGGGCGCTGCGCAGCGTGAAACCACTGCCGGCGGGGGCATCTTCGATGCGGGCGCGCCGGGCCGTCAGCAGGTCGTCCGCGATGTCGCTGCAGGCAAGCTCCAGATTGCGCAGATGCTCCAGCGAGCCGAGCTGGGGGCCCGCCCGTAATGGCGCCACGGCCAGCGGGACGTGCGCTGCGATCGGTAGCTGCGCCTCGGCGGCCGCGGCCACCAGCGCATCGAACACATCGTCTTCGACCATCTCGTAGATCTTGATGAAGCTTGCGCCAGCTTGTTTCAACCGCGCTACCTGCTGCCGCGCGGCCGCGGGGGTGGCGTTAGCGACACCGATCAACGGGCGGTCGTTGCCGTCGTACACCACCATGCGCCCGTCGAGGAGCGGCCCGCTGAAGTAGAGGTGGGGTGTCGGCTCGGCGCTGGTACGCCAGCGTTCAACCGCCGGCAGCAGCACGGGCAGCACACCGCCGGTGTCGCGCACACTGGTGATGCCGTAGTCGAGCAGCAGTGACGGGAACGTTGCGGCGAGCGCCGGTTCGTACGTGATGTGCACGTGCAGGTCCCACAGGCCGGGCGTGAGGAACCGGCCGCTGCCGTCCAGGTGTCGGACATCCCGCGCAACCCGTGTGCTCCCGGGCAGCACCGCGGCTATGCGCTCGCCGGCAATCAGCACCGTCTGGTTGGCGGTGCTGCCGGCGTGAGCGTCCACCGTGGTCACGTTGGTGATGGCGAGGTCGTAGGCTGGCAGCTGGGGCCCGGGCGTTTGACACGCGCTGACGCTCAGGAGGCTCGCCAGCGCGAGCAGGTAGCGGGACAGGTGCATGGTGATGGCTACCGCGCGGCGACGGCGGGTTCTGCAGGAACGAGGCGCACGATGCGGCTGCCGCTTTCGTTCTCCAGCAGCAGATACGGCAGCCCGTCGTAACCGATCTCCACGTCACGGATGCGGGCCAGGTCGCTGATGAGCGTTTCGCGATGCACCAGCTTGTTGCCGTCGAAGACCATGCGGTACAGCGAACAGCCTTTGAGCGAGCCGATCAGCACGTTGTCCTGCCACGCCGGAAAGCGGTTGCCCTCGTAGAAAACGAAGCTGGAGATGGCCGGGGAGGGCGTGATGTCCACCAGGGTCTGCTCGACATCGGTGTCGTCGAACTCCAGTGCGTTGCGCTTGTAGCGGGCTACCTCCACCCCTTCGTACTCGAGGCCCAGCGAATGAAACGGCCAGCCGTAGTTGCGGCCGGGTTTCAGCTCGTTGAGCTCGTCGCCGCCGCGGGCGCCCATCTCCGAGTTCCAGGCGCGTTTGCGTTCCGCGTGCCATTCCAGCCCCTGGGGACTGCGGTGGCCGTAGGTCCAGATGCTGGGCAGGGCGCCGTTCGGCGAAGCCGCGTAGGGATTGTCGACCGGGATGGAACCATCGTCGTTCACACGGTGGATTTTGCCGTAGGGGTTGGTCAGATCCTGCGGTGTCATGTCCTGCTGGTTTTCGAGCTTGATGCCCACGGAGAGAAACACGTGCCCGTCGTCGTCGAACGTGAGGCGGCCACCGGCGCCGGTGTCAGCGGTGCGCGCGTAGAACTCGCGCGGCGCCTGCCAGATGGTCTGCACATCCACCCACTTGCCGTCGACGATGTGCGCGCGATCCACTCGATTCATGGACGCTGAGCCCACCAGGTCGCCTTCGCACTCCTCTTCACACAGATCGGTGTAGTGCAGATACACCCAGCCGTTCTCCTCGTAGTCCGGGTGTAACGCCACATCGAGCAACCAGCCCCAGCCATACTGTATGCCCATGACGTCGACGGAGCTGCCCAGCGCGGGTGTGCCTTCGATCAGCGGTGACTGCACACCTTCGGGGGACACCACGGACAGGCCACGTTCTTTCTCTGTGACCAGCAGCGATCCGTCGGGCATGGGCTCGATAGAGAAGATGAGGGGAGAAAGGCCGTCGACAACCGTTTCTATGCGGAAGCTGTGCTCTTCGGTGGCGAGCTCGCCGTCGGGCACCACCAGATCCCTGCTGAACTGAAACTCCGTGAACCGCTGGCCCATGCGGCGCTCGCCGATGTAAATTGCGAGTCCCTTGGTCTGCACGTCCGTGAGTGTTTCGGCGAAGGCGGGCTGGCCAAGCTGCGGATGCAGCTTGCGGATACTGTCCTGCATCGCAGCGACCGTGTCGCCGTGCCGCAAGCCCACGCCCACGAGAGCCGGTCCCTGTGCCGTGCCGTCGAGCTGCTCCCCGTGACAGCTGGCGCAGTTGTCGGCGAACATCGGTACGTAGATGTCGAATTCCACGTAGTTCATGACATACCAGGCCACGCCGATGCCCCCGGTGATGAGCACCGCGATGGCAATCAGCAGAATCTTCCACCAGGCCATCTCTACCTCCTCAGCCTCTAGCCCTTTCGAACGCGGCGAGCGCAAGAATGACAGCCGCCGCTATGGTGAGAAACATCGCGCTCGCACCGCCCAGGAAGGAGAGTGCGCCCCAGATATCGGCAGGACCGAACGGGGTATCTCCCATGGACAGGCCACGGTTCTGCGACAGATTGCCGGCCAGGTAAAACACGGTGTTACCCCAGCCGGTGACGATCATGCCCCAGCCTACCCACAGCGCGCGGGTGCGCGAAAGCTCGAGGCGCGTCATCAGCAGTGCTACGCCGGCCATCATCACGCCGTTGAGGATGCCCCCGACATGCGCGGCCTGCCACCCGCGGGTGGTACCGGGTATGGACACCTCCCAGGCCGGCAGGGGCCACAGGGCCACCGCCTCCATGAGCGAGAACACCAGCCCGAAACCGGCCAGCAGACCAATCAGCAGTACCAGCATGCCGTGGCCGATGACGAGATTGCTGAGGCGTTCCGTTGCGTTCATTTGAGCCGCGCCATCACCGCATCGGACAGCTCGTGCGCATTGCCGCCGCTGCGCTCGTATTCGCGCCAGCCAACGGCAATGCGGTTCTGCGATGCGCACGCCACCGGGTGGTTGCGTGGATGGTAGCCGCGTTTCAAGACCGGCAAGGCGGAGCGGGCCAGGTCAAAGGCAAAGCCGGCAAAGAACTTCCAGCCTCTCCAGGCGCGAGCCGGGGAGGTGTAGTAGCCCTCCACGGGCAGCATGCGGCGGTATGCCTTGAAGGTTTCCCAGCTGATGTGCGCGAAGGCGTACAGCACCATCGCCTTACGGTACCACTCGTGTTCGCCGTAGAAGGCCTGGTAGAACTCGTAGGCCACCGCCCCATGTTCGACCTCTTCAACCTGATGCCAGACCCACAGCGCGCGCAGCACCGGGTCGGCATCCGCCATGAGCTCCTCGTAGCGGTCGAGGATGATGATGCCCGCGAGAAAGGTGAACGTCTCGTAACCCGCCGTGAAACCGATTTTGAAGCGCTTGTCGCGTGCCAGAGCGTCGCTGAAGTACGTCTGCGCAGCGGCGTCGATGCGGTCGATACCGGGATAGCGGCGTGCCAGGTGTTTTGTCCACGCCACGAAGTTGAAGGCGTGGTGCGCTTCCTGGCCGATGATGGCGCGCACGTCGCGTACCAGGCGTTCATCGTCCAGCTCGTCGCGGTACTCGCGCATCACCTTGACGAGAAAGCGTTCGAAATGGGGTACGTGCACACCCAGAGCATTGATGAACAGCGCAAATTCCGGGTTGGAGCGGCTCCACACGGGGTCGTGCGATTCGATGGCGTCAAAATCGAACCGCAGGGGGCGCACCGGAAAATCGTCCATCGCATGGGTGTAGGCAGACGAGTCGCTCATGGTGCCGTCTCTCTGGTCACGGTAGTGCCGCCGAAGGCACGGTCTGCGGTCTCGGCGCGCAGGATGGCCAGCTCTTCGGCCAGCGCCTGGCGCCCGGCTGCGGCCCGGGCGTCGTCGGGATAGTAGGCCAGCTCCGAGGCCGGATCGCCGGCTACCCGCGTGCCGATCAGCACACGCGGCTGCGCGTAGTCGTAGGGCATGGCCCGATGCAGCAGGGCCCGGTTGTCCCAGATCAGGGTATCGCCCGCTTGCCAGCGGTGCGTACAGACGCGGCTCGGCTCGGACACGATGAATTCGACCAGGGACTGGAGCAGGGCCCGGCTCTCGTGCCGGTCAAGGCCGGGGATGCCGAAGGCGTGGCGACCCACGAAGAGATTTCTGGTGCCGGTCTCCGGATGCACCTTTACCAGTGGACGCAGATAGGCCTCGCCATGGTAGATGGTGCCGGCTTTCTCGGGCGGGAAATCGCCGACGTCGTTGGCCTGGGAGAACTGCGTCGAGTGATAGGCGGCCAGGTCGGCGATACGCGTTTTTGTGGCTTCATCCAGCGCGGCGTAAGCAGCGCGCGCGTCAGCCAGCTCGGTGGCGCCCCCTTCAGAAGGAACCGTGACGGCAGACAGCATGGCGCACTTGCTGCTGATGGGCATGTAGGTGGAATCGGTGTGCCAGGCTTCGTTGCCCACGTTCGTGCGCATGCGCTGAGAGGTGAGCGGTATCACCTCGCCCCACGTACCGTCGTCGTTGCGTGCCTGGTTTGCCATGGGCATCGCGCCGAATTCCAGAGCGCCGAAACGTTCGCCGAAGCGGATGTTGCCTGCCTCGGTGAGATGCTGATCCGGAAAAAGCAGAAAGCCGTGCTCGAGAAAGGCCGCGTGAAGCTCGCGGAACTGCCCGTCGGTGAGGGTCTCCAGCTCTACGCCGGTGACCGTCGCACCGAACGTCTTGCCTGGAACAGGTGTAACGGTAAGTGTTGCCATGCTCATCCCCACGGACCGTTAGCCTACCACTTCAGCACCTTCTGCGCCGCCGGCCGCTGGCGATAGCGCTCGTCCCAAGCGCGCAGCCCCGGGCGGTTACCGAACACGTCCTGCTCGACGTAGCGCACGAACTGCAGCGACGCGGCCAGCGTGCAATCGGCGATCGATACGCGACTGCCGAGCAGCAGCGGGCGGCCGTCGGCGAGCAGGTTCTCGAGATAGTCGAGCGGCGCCTGCATGGCCTTTTCGAGTTGTGCGGCCTTGTCGTCGTCACGGGGGTATCCCAGCGGCGAATTCACTGCATGGCCGTAGGCGCCCATGGGACCGGCCAGGCGAAGGTCGACAATGCGCTCCACGTCCCGTGCGTGGCCTTTCTCCTCCGGCGTGCCAGCGATCAGCGGCTGCTCCGGATAGCGGTCTTCGAGGTACTGAATGATGGCCAGCGATTCCACCAGGAAGCTGCCGTCATCCAGCGCCAGGGCCGGCACCGTGCCAAAGGGATTGCGCGCGATGTGCTCAGGCTCCTTGTGGCGCCCCTTCACGGTGTTCACGACAATCTGCTCGATCTCCATGGTCACGCCTTCCTCGGCGCGTTCCGCGATGTAGAGCATCACCTTGGTGGGGTTGGGCGCGAGCGGCACCATGTACAGCTTCATCAGAGTTCCTCCAGAAGGTCGACGATGTTCTCCAGCAGCTCGAAACGCGCGGGCCCGAGGGGACCGGCGCTGTCGAGGCCCAGTTTCAGTGTATTGATGCCCACGTCGCGGTACCTGCGCAAGCGTTCGCGCACCATCTCGCGGGTGCCCAGGGCCTGAAACTCCGTCACCATGACGTCGGGTACGCGTGCGGCTGCGGCATCGCGTTTGCCGTCCAGCCACAGAGCCTGGATGGCCCTGGCGTCGTCTTCATAACCCGCACGTTTGAACGCGTCGTTGTAGAAGTTGGTGGTGGCTGAACCCATGCCGCCCATGTTGAACGCCACACCCTGTTTGCGCCGGGCGATCATCGCCTCCACGTCATCGCCGATCTCCACACGCACGGAGACACAGAGGTCGAGATCATCCAGGGTGCGCCCGGCTTCGGCGGCGCCGGCGGCAAGAAACTGCAGGTGCGCATCCGGGTGGTCCGGCGAGAACGAGGTGCCGAGCCACCCATCGGCTGCAGCGCCCGTGTAACGCAGAGAAGCGGGGCCCAGGGTGGCGAGGTAAACGGGAATGTGCACGGGGTCGTGGCTGATCCGGATGGCTTTGCCTTCGCTGTCCGGCAGAGGCAACTGGTACACGCTGCCGTCGTAGCGCACCTTCTCGCCGGCAAAGATCATGCGGCAGATATCCACCGTCTCGCGCAGGCGCGTCAATGGCTTCGCGTAAGGCACGCCGTGCAGGCCTTCCACCACCTGCGGTCCGCTGGCGCCCAGGCCCAGCACGAAGCGCCCGCCGCTGAGGTCGTGCAGGGTCAGCGCGGTCATGGCGGCCATGGCAGGGGTGCGTGCGGTGGTCTGCATGATGCCGGTAGCCAGGCGAATGCGTTCGGTCTTGTCGGCCAGATAGGCCAGTGGTGTCGCGGCGTCGCTCCACCACGCTTCGGCGGCAAACGCCATGGTGATACCAAGGCGCTCGGCAAGCTGCACCCACTCGGTGGTGAGCTGCAGGGTGTCGGGGCGCAGGGGTGGAATTTCGATGGCCAGCTTCATCGCGGTGTCTCGCGGGGTGGATGTAACGTCGCTGCCTATTAAATACGCTTGTTATACTCGGCGCATCTTCATCCGGCTCACGGCGCATGGCAAAACGCGTATACCTCTTCAACGAAGGCGGCAAAGACGACCGCGACCTCCTGGGCGGCAAAGGCGCCAACCTGTGTGAGATGACCAGCCTGGGCCTGCCCGTGCCGTTCGGCTTTGTCATCACCACCCCGACGTGTCTCGAGTTTTTCGAGCGGGGCAACACGCTGCCGACTCTGCTGGAGCAGGAGTACCGCGTGGCCCTCGACCTCGTGGAAAAGCGCATGGGAGCGCGTTTCGGCGATCCGGACAACCCGCTGCTGTTCTCGGTGCGCTCAGGCGCGCCGGTATCCATGCCGGGCATGATGGACACCATTCTCAACCTGGGGCTCAACGACGAGATCGTGGAAGGGCTGGCGAAGAAAACCGGCAATCCACGCTTTGCCTACGACTCCTACCGGCGGTTCATCCAGATGTTTGCCGACGTGGTGCTGGGCGTGGACGGGGCGAAGTTCGAGCATGCGATCAGTGCCTACAAGCGTGAGCACGACAAAGTGCTGGACGTAGATCTCGACGCGGAAGACTGGCAGGCCGTGATCCAGGAGTTCCGGCGCATCACGGACTTTCCGCAGGACCCGTTCGAGCAGCTCAAGCGCGCGGTGGAAGCCGTGTTTCTCTCCTGGTATTCCCCGCGGGCCCACGTGTACCGGGAAATGAACAACATTTCCGAAGCCCTCGGCACGGCGGTGAACGTGCAGGCCATGGTGTTCGGCAACTTCGGCGACGACTCCGGCTCGGGGGTGGCGTTCACGCGCGATCCGTCGAACGGCGACAGCCGCTTCTTCGGCGAGGTGCTGTTCAACGCCGCAGGCGAAGACGTGGTGGCCGGCATACGCACGCCGGAACCGATCGGCGCGCTGGAAGCACGCATGCCGGAGGTGTACAGCGAGCTGTTCGAGACACAGGCGCTTCTGGAAAAGCACTACCGTGACATGCAGGACATAGAGTTCACCATCCAGGAAGGCAAGTTTTACATGCTGCAGACGCGCAGCGGCAAGCGCACAGGGCGCGCGTCGGTAAAGATAGCCGTGGACATGGTCAACGAAGGGCTCATCGACGAGAAGGAAGCGCTGCTGCGCGTCTCACCGGAACACGTGGAGGCATTTCTGCATCCCATGGTGGATCCGGCGGCCAAGAAAGACATCGTGGCCCGTGGTCTGCCCGCAAGCCCCGGGGGCGCCACCGGACACGTGGTGTTCTCCGCCGACGAGGCGGTGGAAGTGGCTGCCGACGGCACGCTCGTGCTGCTGGTGCGACGGGAAACCACACCCGAGGACATCCACGGCATGCGCGCCGCAGAGGGCATTCTCACCGAGCTCGGGGGCATGACCTCTCACGCTGCGGTGGTGGCCCGCGGCATGGGCGTGTGCGCCATTACCGGTTGCGGCGATCTCACCATCGACTACGAGGCGGGCACCGCAACCACCAGCGACGGTGTGGTGATCAGGCGCGGCGATGTCATCACGCTGGACGGCACCGCAGGGGAGGTGATGCTGGGCGACATTCCCAAGACCGAAGCCAGCGCCAGCGAAGATTTTCAGGTGCTGCTGTCCTGGGCCGACAAGCACCGACGTCTGAAAGTGCGGGCCAACGCAGACACCGAAGAAGACGCGCAGCGGGCGCGTGAGCTGGGGGCCGAAGGCATTGGCTTGTGTCGCACCGAGCACATGTTTTTCGAAACGGAGCGCATTCTCGAAATGCGCGCGATGATCCTCGCCGAGTCGAAGGAGGAGCGGCAGGCGAGCCTCGACAAGCTGCTCGAGTTTCAGCATGCGGACATGCTGGCGCTGTACCGGGTGATGGATGGCCTGCCGGTCACGATCCGCCTGCTGGATCCGCCGTTGCACGAGTTTCTGCCCCACACGGACGCGGACATGGCCGCGATGGCTGACGCCATTGGTAAGCCGCTGGAGAAAATCCGTGAAATTACCGAGAACCTTGCAGAGGTGAATCCAATGCTGGGTTTCCGGGGCTGCCGCCTGTCGGTGGTGTATCCGGAGATCACGGAAATGCAGGTGCGCGCAATCATCGGAGCGGCCATCGAAGCGACGGAGCAGGGCTACCGCCCCTTTCCGGAGATCATGATTCCGCTGGTGGTGAACGTGCGCGAGATACGCCTCGTGAACGAGATCATTGAACGGGTGATTCACGAGATGCTGAGCAGGAAGGGGGCTTCGATCCCCTACAAAATCGGCACCATGATGGAGACCCCGCGCGCCTGCCTGGGGGCTGATCGGATGGCGCCGGCGGTAGAGTTCATGAGCTTCGGCACCAACGATCTCACGCAGATGACCTACGGCTTCTCGCGCGACGATGCGGGTAAGTTCGTGCCCGAGTACCTCGACAAGAAACTCATTGAAACAGATCCGTTCGTGTCGCTGGACCAGCGTGCTGTGGGACGCCTCATCGAGACGGCCATCGCCGATTCCAGCGCGCGGAAAAAGGGCATCAAGTACGGCATCTGCGGCGAGCACGGCGGCGACCCGCGCTCGATACGTTTCTGCCACGACCAGGGACTGGACTACGTCTCGTGCAGTCCCTACCGCGTGCCGGTGGCGCGTATCGCGGCAGCGCAGGCGAACGTAGAAGGACAGGGATAACTCATGACGGACAGCACAACACCACGCGAGATAGACGTTCTGATCTGGGGCGCGACGGGTTTCACCGGCCAGATCGTGGCCGAGTACATGCAGCAGCAGTACGGCGCCGGCAACCTGACCTGGGGCCTGGGCGGGCGTAACCAGGCCAAGCTGGAAACCGTTGCCCGGGACCTGGGGGGCGAACAGGGCCCCTCGATCCACGTTGCGGACAGCCACGACGCCGGGCAACTCGCAGAGCTGGTGCCGAAAGCCCGCGTGGTGCTGACCACTGTCGGTCCTTATGCAAAGTACGGCAGCGAGCTTGTGGCTGCGTGCGCGGCGGCCGGCACGCATTACTGCGACCTCACGGGTGAGGTGCACTGGATGCAGGCGATGATCCGCCAGCACCAGACGGCGGCCGAGGCGAGTGGCGCGCGCATCGTGCACACTTGTGGCTTCGACAGTGTGCCCTCAGATCTCGGCGCCTATTATGTCGTGCGGGAGATGCTGCAACGCCACGACTGCCCGCCGGCGCGGGTGAAGTACCGTGTCCATGGCGCGTCCGGGGGCTTCAGCGGCGGTACCTTCGACTCGATGATCACCATGATGGAGCAGGCGGAGAGTGATCCGTCGATCCGCCGTGCGATCGAAGACCCTTACGCCCTCAATCCTGACGGCGAGCGCTCGGGACTGGACGGTCCCGACCGCATGACCCCCGACTGGGACGAAGACTTCGACGCCTGGGTGGGGCCGTTTGTCATGGGCGCCATCAATACGCGGGTGGTGCGGCGCAGCAACGCGCTGCTGAACTATCGCTACGGACGCGATTTCCGTTACGAGGAGGCCACTCTGATGCCGGGGGGACGTTTCGGGGCGCTGCCCGCCACCGGTTTGAGCATGGGCATGATGACCATGAACGCGCTGGCAGGTTTTGCGCCCACGCGGTCGTTTCTGAAGTCCATCGGCCCCAAGCCCGGTGACGGACCGTCGAAGTCGGCGCAGGAACGCGGCTACTTCCATATCGAGCTGGTTGGCAAACATCCCGATGACGCCAGCAAAGACGTGCGTCTCGAAGTACGCGGTGATCGCGATCCCGGTTATGGCTCCACGGCCAAGATGCTGGGTGAATGCGCCGTATGCCTGGCGCAGGACGAACTTGCTGTCGGTGGCGGCTTCTGGACACCGGCCAGCGCCATGGGTGATCAGCTGCTGGAGCGGTTGCCGCAGAACGCGGGAGTGACGTTCACGCTGCTCAATTGACCGGCCCCATGGCGGCCACCTCGTCGAGCCGCTTAAGGCGCCCGTCGTCGCTGCCCACGAAGGATGTGACGAGCTCCCGGACGTAGCCGTAGTCGAGGGTGCCGGCCTCCTGCATGGCTTCGAGATCGGCCCAGTCTTTGGTGCGGTCGAACAGCGCTTTGAAAACGGCCAGGTCGACGCAGCTCAGAAACGGCAGCGAGCCACCGGCAAACTGTTCCCAGCGAACGCGCTGGGCCAGCGCGTCATGGTACTGCGTGCTGTTGAAAAACACGTCCACCGGCGTGTGATCCCACCACAGGCGGTGCTGCAGGTCGCGGTCGAGCCGTTGCCGGTCGTCCTTATCCCAGGCTACACCGTCAGGCAGGGCCGCAAGGGCTGCATCGATTCCTTCACCGCCGACGAAGAGATTCACGTCGATGTCGATGGTGCCGCGGGCAGCATTG
Organism: uncultured Pseudomonadales bacterium; assembly: GCA_964651595.1. Lineage (GTDB taxonomy): Bacteria > Pseudomonadota > Gammaproteobacteria > Pseudomonadales > Azotimanducaceae > UBA4421. The sequence continues at coordinate 18,692 of CAZYYJ010000050.1, forward strand.
GTGCACCAGGCCAGCGCAAGGGCGCCACCGAAAGCGTGGGGAATCTCCGCAGCTGCCAGGGCGTCGTGGAGGCGGCGGATCTTCTCGACCAGATCGGTCACGGCGCCAGGTCGGCGAGTTTCGGAAAGCTCAGATGACGTGCCGGCCTGGCCGGAAACTGCTCGGCCAGTTTCAGCGCCTGAGCGAGCTCTTCGCCGCGCGCCAGGCCATGGCGTTCGCGCACACGGGGCCGCAGTGTGAACTCCACGCCGTAGTCACAGGCGTCGAGCAGGCGTAGAAACGTATCCACGGACGGAACCTTGCTGCCGCTCTCGTAGGCGCTGATGGTGGCGTGCGAGGTGCGCGCTCTGGTGGCCAGCGCGCGCAGCGTCAAGCCCCGCCGGGTGCGGGCGTGGCGGATCGTCTCGCCGGCGGCACTGGTGGTTGATGCGTGTATCATTGTGCAATGGTATTCGATTGGATACCATCGATCAACCGCCGCTGCGGGGCTTAGCGCCTACCGCATCTGCTGACGCACTGCTTTCAGCAGCTTCTCCCCGTAGGGCGGACGCAGCCCCGCCATTTCCGCAATGGGCAGCTTGGTCTGCGTGAAAACAGCCTTTGCATGGCTGAACGTCTTGAACCCGTCCAGGCCGTGATAAGCCCCCATGCCCGACGGGCCTACGCCGCCGAACGGCAGATCTTCCTGCGCCACGTGCATGACCACGTCGTTCACGGTCACCCCGCCGGAGGTGGTGTGGGAGAGCACGTGCTCTTCCTCCGCCTGGTCGGCGCCGAAGTAGTACAGCCCCAGCGGCCGGTCGCGATGATTGATGAAGTCAACGGCGTCGCTCACGGTGTCGTAGCTTTTCACCGGCATGACCGGGCCGAAGATCTCGTCCTGCATAACCGCCAGATCATCGTCCGGATCGATCACCAGCGTGGGTGGGATCTTGTGGCTGGGTTGCTGACGGAAATCTTCGCCGGCCGGATTGATCTCAACCACCTCGGCGCCTTTCTCGCGAGCTTCGTTCACGTAGCCCGTGATGCGCTCGTAGTGGCGTTCATTGACCACGGAGGTGTAGTCGGGATTGTCGAGCAGTGTGGGGTACATCTTTTCCACGGCTTTCTGACTGGAGGCGACAAACTCTCGCATTTTGTCGGTGGGCACGAACACGTAGTCCGGCGCCAGGCAGATCTGCCCGGCGTTCATCATTTTGCCGGCCATGATCGCGTCCGCGGTCTTGTCCATGTCGGCACTGCGACCGACCACGACAGGCGATTTGCCGCCGAGCTCGAGGGTGACCGGCACGAGGTTTTCTGACGCGGCCCGCATGACGTGCTTGGCAATGGACGTTGCCCCGGTGAACAGAAGATGGTCGAAGGCAGTGCCGGCAAAGTCGGCACCCGTCTGCGGTCCGCCGGTGATGACGGCAATCTCGGTTTCGTCGAATTCCGACTCGATGGCTTCTTTCATGGCCTCGGACGTTGCCGGGGTGTATTCGCTGGGCTTGATCATGCAGCGATTGCCGGCGGACAGAATGCCTGCAAGCGGGGTAAAGGTGAGGTTTACGGGGAAATTCCAGGGGCTGATCACGCCCACCACGCCCAGGGGCTGGTACTCCACGCGCGCTTTGGCGCCAAGCAGGTTCAGAGGAAAACCCGCCTTGCGCTTGGCCGGCTTGTTCCATTTCGCGAGATGTTTCTGCGCGTGGCGCAGGGGCCCGATGGACCCGGCAATATCCGTGAACAGCGACTGGTGTTCGCTGCGGTGCCCGAAATCTGCGCTCATGGCTTCCACGAGACGCGTTTCGTGGTTTTTGAGCACGTTGACGGCGCGCTCGAGGCGCTCGTGGCGTACTTCGTTAGGGACGACACCTTCGGCGAGGTAGCTGGCCCGTTGCACGTCGAGGATACGTTGAATTTCTTCGTTCGAAGTCTCGTTCATGGTTGCGTCTTCTAAATCGTTGTCCTGGCGACTATCGTACCTGCGTCACCGGTTAAAGTAGAGCGGGCCGGAAGGGGGGAACACGCGGATGATGCGGGAAAGGTCGACGCCGATGTGGGCGCTCGCTGCGGGTTGCGTGCCGGATGCGGCGCCGTGGGAGATTCCGCGTATCGCCCAGGCAGCCGGTTTTCGCGCCTGCGGCATGTGGGTGGATCCAGCCACCACGTGGGACAGCGGCGCGCTGGCGAAGGTGCGCACGGCGCTGGACGAGACGGGGGTTGAGCTCGTCGATGTGGAGGCCCTGTGGCTGCGCGAAGGCGCGCGTGCTAACGACGCGCAGAAATTGCTGGTTGAAGTTGCGCTGGAGCTCGGTGCCCCGAACGTGCTGGTGGTATCGCTGGCTGACAAGCTGGAAGACGGCGTTGGGCAGTTCCGCGATCTGTGCGCGATGGCCGGCGCTGATGTGCGCATCAATCTCGAGTTCGGTGAGTTCACCCGCGTTCGTTCCCTGGCGGCCGCGCGGGAATTCATCGATGCCGTCGATCATCCGGCGGCGGCCATCCTCATTGATCTGATGCATCTGAATCGTGCCGGGGACGCTTTGCCGGCACTGACCAGCTCCGAGTTCGGTTACGTGCAGGCATGCGACTTCTGGCAATCGTCAGCGTCGCTCACCGGCACCGCGTACATTGAAGCCGCCGTGGACGCACGTTGTCCGCTGGGAGAAGGGGAGGCCAGACGCGATGACATCGCGGCCGTGTGCCGATCGGACCTGGATGTGAGCCTGGAGATCCGTTCAAAGGCACTGCGGGAGGCGTTTCCGGATCCTTACGCACGCGCGACGCAGATCTACGAGCGTTGTCGGCGGGAAAGCTACTGCTAGGGGAGCAAGCAGCATGAAAAAGTTCTTTGTTGGCCTCGGGATCGTCGTAGCGGTACTGGCACTGGCGGTGGGCGTGATGATGCTGCGCCCCATGCAGACGCTGAAGTTGCTCTGGCCGATGGCGGAACACATGGCCATCGGTGACTTCGTGGGAGTGACCACCGACGGCGTTGCCCGCCAGGGACTCTTCCGGCTTGCGCCGACAGGCGTGTCCACGGAACCGGTGATAACCGCGGCGACAGCCCTGCTCGCCTCGTTGTCGCAGGAGCAGCGCGCGCGGGCCGTCTTTGCCGTTGACGATGATGAGTGGCGGCGATGGGCCAACATGCACTTTCCGCCGCGCCAGGGGGTGGGGTTCGCAGAGATGAGCGCGACGCAGCGGGAAGCCGTCTGGGCCTTGATCGCTGCGGGTTTGAGCACCAAGGGCTACGAGCTGGCGCGCGATGTCACGCGCCTCGAAGAGCACCTCGCTGAACTGATGAACGATCATGACCAGTACGGCGAACACCTGTACTGGATCTCGATCATGGGTGAGCCGTCCGCGACGCAGCCGTGGGGCTGGCAGTTCGAGGGGCATCATCTGATCATCAATTTTTTTGTGCTGGGTGATCAGGTGGTGATGACGCCCACGTTTCTGGGAGGCGAGCCGGTGTCCGCAGAGACGGGCAAGTATGCGGGTACCCGCATTCTGCAGACCGAGCAGGCGTTGGGCCTCGCGCTGATAAACGGTCTCTCGGCCGCTCAGCAGAACGAGGCGATCATTGCTGCCGAAAAAACAGGCAACAACAATCTCGGCGAGTTTTTTCAGGACAACGCCGTGGTTCCCCTGGAGGGCCTGGCCCTTGCCGGGGTGAATGGCGAGCAGCGTCGCCTTGCCGAGCAGCTCATCCGGGTGTTCGTGGACAACCTGCGTCCCGAACATGCCGACGTACACATGGCGGAGATCCTCCGGCATTGGGACGATACCTGGTTTGCCTGGGTGGGCGGCACGGGCGAGGACGCGGTGTTCTACTACCGCATCCAGAGCCCGGTGATCATGATCGAGTTCGATCATCAGAGTCCCGTGGCGCTCAGCGAGTCGTCAGCGCCAACACGCCGGCACATCCACGCGGTGGTGCGCACCCCGAACGGGAACGACTACGGGAAAGACCTCCTGCGCCAGCATCTTGCGCAGCGGCCGCACTAGGGGCGAGCCATGGCGCAAAGCAACATCCGCCTCAACACCGACAATCCGCGCGGCGGCATCAACCTGCATTTCAACCTGGGGGCGGGCGCCACGGTGCAGCAGTCTCCATCCTGGACAGCCGCGGGCCGTGGCGTGCGCTTCGTGCGGCTGCCGCCGGGTGCCGCGTTCAAGCTGCCCGACGGCGAACATTTCGCAAAAGTTGTGCTGGGCGAGCTTACAAATATAGACCGCACTTGCCTGGCCGCCCCGTTCGAGGTGCGTGCGACACACGTTGCCACGGACGAGTTGGTTGCGGGGCGTGACGGGGCCCTGTTTGCGCTTGCCACGCTGGCGGAGGACGCGCCGCGCGACTTGAGCGATATGGCGGCATTGCGTTTTGCAGGAGAACGATCCGAATGTCTTCAGTGGCAGCGCTTCGACGAGAAATTTGCCGGTGTCATCGACTTCTTCGATGGCAAAGACTGTCACATGGCAAATGGCTTCCACCTGCTCGACGAGCGTGGCATCGAGGTGGCGTACGTCAACCCGTGGACCTGCGGTAAAGGGGTGGATCTGTCCACGCACAACCACGGGCATGCGCCGTCAGCGCAGGGGCCGGCGTTTGCGGAGGTGCACTGGGTGCTGGCCGCCGCTACTCCGGCGAGCGGCATGTACGTCACCAGCAAACCCGGCGCCCCGGATCGCGTGCGTCACCCCATGGGTCTCGGGGACGAGCATGGTCCTTTTTACGACCGCGATGCCACGGGGCGTCCCATGTTTCGCGAGAACGGCGCCGTGCAGTACCCGTGGCATGGCTGGCAGGGTGGCGATGACGACACGCCGGGCCAGCGGTACGATTTTGTGCTGGCGTTCGAGATCAACCCGGACTATATCGAAGCGAGAACCTGAGGAAGCACATGCAAGTATTGAAGTGGGCAGCGATTGTCATTGTCAGTCTCATCGTGCTGCTGGTCGGCTACCGTGCGGTCACCGTCGACGCTACGAACGCCAGGGTGGCGGAGCAGATCCGGGCCGATCCCGGTGGCGAACGGGCAGCGAAAACCATGTTGCTGACGCTCGCGGATGGTCGCATGTATCCGGTCAACTACCTGATCGAAGACAATCTCGTGTTCATGGGCATCGACGGCCGCTGGTGGCGTGAGTTCGAAGGCGACGGGCAACCCGTGACGATGTTCATCAAGGGCGAAGAGTTTACGGGCCATGCGGTGACGAAGCTGGACGACCCTGCCTACACGGCCGACATTTTCAGCCGGTTACGACCCACCGTGCCCGAATGGTTGCCAGACTGGCTGAACGGCAAGCTCGTTGTGATCACACTGACAAGCGCGTCAACATAGCCTGGTCGGCCGGTGCCAGGCTCGTAGCTGAAGTAGGGGGGCAACGTCGTGCGGCGCCATGGCACACTCGTAGCGGATGCCGTGGCCCAGCTGCAGCTTTGTCCAGCGTTCGCCGTCGTGAGTGTACGCGCGGGTTCTTCTTGGTTACGGTTGCGCCAGAGAGAGAAGGCCGCCTATGACCGATCCCACCCTCGTAGACGCTCTGGCCGCGCGCTGGCGTGATCGCTCGCCCGTGGAAATCGCCAACGCCCTGTCGGCCCCGCTGTACGGCTCTGCCGGTGAATGGGACCTGCCGGCGGACGTGACGCCCAGGCGCAACCTGCTGTATCTGGCGGTGGGGATCCCCGATGCCGAATCGCTGCCCAAGGCAGCGCTGGCGAACGCTGCGGATGTCATTCTGTCCCGCCCCGGCGATCTTGCCTTCCGCTACGGCTTTGGCATGGGGCCCGAAGGCATTCGTAACTGGCTGGCGGCACACCGCTCCACGCTCGAAGGGTTTGCGGTGGCCCCCGACTGGTTTCAGCTTACGAACGGGTCTGCGGGTGCCATAGACCTCGTGGTGCGCTCGCTCATCGATCCCGGGGATGTGATCGTGGCCGAGACACCCACGTACATGGGCACGCTGCACAACTTCCGTGGTGTCGGGGCAGAGGTGCGCTGTGTGCCCGTGGACGCGCACGGTCTGGACGTGGATGCCCTGGAAGCGCTGTTGCAGACGCTTGCCGCGCAACGCCGACGGGTAAAGCTGATTTACACGATATCGGCCTTTCAGAACCCGTCAGGGGCGACCTTGTCGCCGGCCCGCCGGGAGCGGCTGCTGGCGCTTGCCTGCGCCCATGATGCGATGGTGCTGGATGACGAGGCGTACCGGGAGTTGTGGTTCGATGCGCCGCCCCCGCCGGCGCTGTCGACGCTGGCGGAAGGCTGGGGAGTGATCACCGTCGGTTCCTTCTCGAAAACCGTGGCCACGGGTATCCGCGTCGGCTATGTGCACGCACGCCCGGAACTGCTGGCGCTGTTCTCGCGCATGCGCTTCGGCATGGGCCAGAATCAGTTCGGTTTGCGCACGTTCGGCGAGTTTCTTGACCAGGGACACTTCGAGGGACACGTGGAGAAGGTGCGCGGGGTGTACCGCCGCAAGCGGGACCTGCTGCACGAGGCGATGCTGCAGGCGGGGCTGGCGGCGTACCTCGACTGGCAGCCGCCTGAAGGGGGTTTCTACATCTGGGCGCGCCTGAAAGACGGGCTCGACCGGGAAGCGGTGTGGCGCACGGCTGTGAGCGAAGGCATTGCGGTGAATGACGGCCGCGGATTCACGCCGGAGGGAGAGTCACGGCATCTCCGGATCGCGTATCCCTGGACATCGCCCGACGATTTTGCGGAGGCCGCCCGGCGCCTGCGGCTGGCCTGTGATCGCGTAGCCGCTGGCGATGCCGCTTAAGAACCGGTGAAGTTGCCCGGCCGCCGCTCAGCGACGGCTTTGACACCCTCTTTGTGATCGTTGGTGCGTTGCAGGTGAAACTGCTCGAAGCCTTCGCGATCCGTGGCTTTCTTCACGGCGTCCGCGAGGTCGCCCCGCATCTGCGCCCGCAGGGAGATCAATGCCAGCGGTGCATTCTCGGCGATCTCTTTTGCGTAAGCGATGGCCGCGTCCCGCACTTCTGCCTGGGGCACAAGACGGTCGACGATGCCAAGCGTGTGGGCTTCTTCGCCGCCGATTCGGCGTCCGGTGTAAAACATGTCGGTGGCGGCCTGTTCGCCGATGATGCGGGCCAGCGTGTGCGTGAGCCCGAAGCCGGGCGTGAAGCCGAGCTTGACGAAGTTGGCCGTGAAACGCGCTTCGGGGCAGGCGACGCGAAAGTCGGGCATCATGGCGAGACCGAAACCGCCGCCGACCGCTGCGCCCTGGACGGCGGCAATCACCTGCTTTTTGTTGCGGAACAGTCGCACGGCTTCCCGGTAGAGCGGGTTGCCGTCTTCAGCGGTGCGACTGGCCCGTTCTTCGCGATCATCGCTGGAGCCGAAGTTTGCGCCGGCGCAGAAGTGTTTGCCTTCCGAGGCCAGCACGATAACGCGGCAGTCCGGGTCTTCGTCGAGCGCTTCGAAGGCGTCAGCCAGGCTGGCGATCAATGCCTGGTCGAAGAAGTTGTTGGGTCCGCGCTGAATCTCTGCCAGGGCAACGAAGCCGCCTGCGTCGCTGATGTGAACGTCACCAAATTGTTTATCCATGGTCTCCTCTCCTCTCCTCTCGCTCCCGCGCTCGCTAGGCCGACTGCTCGGCCAGCTCTTCTTCGGTCCAGCCTACCAGCTGCAACTGGCGATGGTTCAACTGCGGCACGTCGGGCCAGCGGTACCTGTCGCGGTCCGGCACCGCGACGATCTGCGGAAACTCGTCTGCGTTGATGAACCGGTCGCTCCAGTTGGTGGTGGACGTGCGGGTGGCGACGGCGGCTTTGCGTTGCGCAATCACCTCTGCGTTCGACGCGGCTCTCGGCATCATGCAGATCAGGCTGGCAGCGCGCAGCAACTCTGCTTCGGGCGCAGGCGTTTCCTGCCCGGGTGCGCTGCAATGGACAGTGCGCGAATCCCACAGCAGCAGGTCTCCGGCTTCCAGGTGCGCCATGATGGGTTGCTGGAACGAGGCGAGTTGCGGGTCGTCGTTGGGAAAGCGGAAGTGATCGATGCTGGGGTGGATGCGCGCCAGCCGATCCTTGTAGAGCTCTGGAATGCGTTCGAACAACCGGTGGCTGCCGGGGACGATGACGTTGCCGCCGGTGGCGGGTGAGGTCGGCAGCAGATTGACCAGTCCCTGAACACAGTGTCTGCCTGGCCGGCCCAGCGGGTGCTGATCGATGTGCAGCCAGCTTGCCCCTTCGTTGGTGCGCCAGGCGGCATTGTAGGTCCAGGGGCGCCAGATCGTGACGCCATCGAAGCTCACGAGCAGGTCTTCGGTGTGCCAGACCTGGGCAAAACACTGCTTCACGCGGGCGCTGTCGCGGATATACCACTGCGCACGGCTGTGACCGATACCGTAGCTGGGGAGAATTGCGCCGTGCACGGCGGTGGGCCAGCGGTCGTCGTCCCAGGTCGCGGCATCGGTGCGATCAATGCCGGTACCCAGTTCCTCGAGGTAGTCCCAGAGGAGCTCCATGGCCGTTTCGCTTTCTGCGGGACTCAGGGCTCCGGCGAACACCACAAAACCCTGCTGGTCCAGATGCGCGAGCGCGTCCGGGTCTCCCGGCGCAAAGCGCGGCACGTGTGCGTACGCAATCCGGATGTGGTCGCTCACGTCAGCCGGCGTCGCGCAGAGGGCTGTCGCCCGGATCCAGCAGTGTGAGGCGTTCGAAGAGGTTGGCCGGCTCCGGGATGCCCACGATGTAGACCATTCGCTCGGTCACTTCGCCTTCGGCATGCACCGCTCCGGCCGGGATAACCAGCTTGTCGCCCGGTCCCAGCGGCACGCGGTCGCCGTTCTCGTCCAGCACATAGCTTTTGCCTGCCAGCACGTAGCCGCAGTTGTCCACGTCGTGCCAGTGCAGGGGCAGCTCATCCATGCGGTCCGATACATACGTGGTGGGCCACAGATCCTGCGCGGCAATATCGGCCAGCACTTCTGCCTTGGATGTAAAAAAGTTGTGTTCCACCCGCATGGGGCCCGGTTCCAGTGGCATCTTGGTCGACCTCGGAGAGCGAGCCGTGAGAATATCAGGATCGCGAATCAGGGGGAGAAAAAGATGCAGGGCAAACGGGTACTCATGACAGGGGGCAACAGCGGCATTGGTCTGGTGGCGTCCGTCGAGCTTGCCCGCCTCGGGGCCGAGGTGGTTCTGGCCTGCCGGGACAGCGACAAAACCACGCAGGCACTTGCGGAAATCAATACGGTCTCCCAGGTGGAAGCGGTGAATCTGCCGGTTGACCTGGCCAGCTTCACCAGCGTACGTGCGCTCGCCGCGGCGGTGCAGGCGCGCTACGACCGTCTCGACGTGCTCATCAACAACGCAGGCACCTTTCCCGGTAAGCAGCGGCTGACCGATGACGGCTACGAGATGCAGATTGGCGTTAATCATCTCGCCCCGTTTCTTCTCACGAATCTGCTGCTGGACGTGCTGAAAAGCAGTGCGCCGGCGCGGATCGTCACAGTGTCGTCCACGCTGCACAAGAAAGGCGCCATCGATTTCGACGCGTTCAAAGGGATGGAGAAATACAACGCGCAGACTGCCTACAACCAGTCGAAGCTCGCCAACGTGCTGTTCGGGGTAGAGCTCGCGAAACGCCTGGCAGGCACGGGGGTCACTTCGAACGTGCTGCATCCCGGCGCGGTTGCCACCGACATCGTGCGCGACCTGCCCTGGCTCGTGCGCAAGATCATCGGGCTGATGTTCATGGCGCCGGAAAAAGGCGCCAGAACCACGGTAATGCTGGCCAGCGATGCGTCGCTGGCGGAGGTCACCGGCAGCTACTACGACCAGGGTGAGCGCGCTGACGCATCGCCGCTTGCGGACGATGCAGCTCTTCGAGAACAACTCTGGGATGTCAGTGCGGCCGCGGTCGGCCTTGCGTGACTGATCAGGCAGCCCGAGGCCAGGTTCAGCTGGCCGGCGGCCGCACGGCGCTGGCGCTGCTGCGCGACGTGCTGGCAGGGGCCGTCAACCAGTTCCCCGATGCCTTGCGCAGTGCGGCATTTCCTGCGGATGCGGACGTGTTCCGCAAGACCTATCCGGAAGCGCTGCCGCGCTTCGAAGCCGCACGGGTTGCGAGTGGCGCTGGCGGCGACATTGCCCGGCACCTTGCTCTGGCGCTGCGTCCGTTCGTGCGCTGGCAGCAGGCGGAGACCGATTGTGCGCTTCACGAGGCGCTGCAGCAGACGGCCGATGCGTTCCCGCTGGAATCTTGCCAGCTTCCGGGCCAGGCCGGGTGGCGGCCAAGCTTCGTCTACAGGGGCGAGCGGTGGGACGCCGAGCGCCTGACCGAGCTGGGCGCACTGCTGGCCAATCGCGGCATCATCACAGCGGCCGCCAGCGAAGCGCTCGACTGGCTCAGCGTCCATGCCCTCAACGGTGGGGTGCTGGCGCTGCCTGGGCGCAGGATCGCCATGCTCGGTGCGGGCGCGGAAATGGCCCCCACGCGACACTGGCTGGAGGCTGGCGCGGACGTGCTGTGGCTGGATACCGCGCCGCCGCCACAAGACTGGCTCACGTCGAAAGAACTGGCAGGGCGGTTGTTCTGGCCCGGCACCGGCGTGGATCTGCTCACGCAGCCCCGGGAGGTGCTGGCGACGCTGATTGCCTTCGCAGACGGCACGCCGCTGGACGTTGGCCTCTATGCCTATGCGCCCGGTCAGGCGCGGGAGTTGCGGTTGACCGGCGTCATGAACGCTCTGGTGGACGCGTTGCCGGCAGACCTGCTCAGCAGCGTGACCATGCTTGTTTCCCCCACGACGCCCACGGCGATGTCCGCTGCAGATCGGGCGGCGATGAGCGCCCGTCGTTCGGCGAGGCCGGTCTGGGAAGCGGGTGCCGACCTCACGCGGCTGCTCGGCCGGGGTGGCGGCTGTGCGGTTGACGACGAAGCGGCTGCAACTCGCACGGTGGTGTCCATACAGGGTGGCAGCTATCAGGCAGCGCAATACCTCGGCAAGATAGCTACCGCGCAGACCTGGGCGACGCACGGTCAGCTGGGGGTAGACAGTCCCCAGCGGTTGCGGGTGTCGGCCAACACGGCTGCGATCACGCGTACGCGATCGCTGGATCACCCGGTGTTCGCGGCCGCTTTTGGTGGCGCGGCTGCTTTCGGTATCGAGACACTGGTGCCCCGCCAGTCGCGGTGTCTGAACGGCCTGCTCGCGCTGCACGACTGGCTGCACCCGGAGTTGCCGGTGCCAGGCGCTATCCGCGTGCACGGCGGTATCCATACCCTGCCATATCCCCTGGGTTCGGCGTTGCGGGTCGCGGCAGCCATCGGTTTTGCGCGCTCGCCGCGTTTGCTGCGCGGTCTGGTGCGCGGGTAAGCTCGAAGCAGCCTGTCGCCGGTTGAGCCGGGGGCGATCATTTCCGCTGCAGAGGAGGAGAGCGTGGACGTCAGGAACTACATCAAGGCCCCCATTCCCATCGAGGACATCTTCGTGCCGGGCGATGACGACGCCGGCTGGATCGCCACAGATCCCAACGGCAATGCGTTCGTGAAACCGCTCTGGACCAGCCCCGACTCGGGGGGCTGGGCCGTGCTGCTGAAATGGAAAGCCGGCTACAAGGCCCCCGCGCACAAGCACCTGGGCGCAATCCACGCCTTCGTGGTTTCCGGCAAGCTCCAGCTGCGCGACAAGGAATTGAACGCCGGGGACTATATCTACGAAGCCAACGGTGTGATCCACGAAGAAACGCTGGCGCTGGAAGATACGGTGCACCTGAACATCGCTGACGGCCCCGTACTGTTTTTTGATGACAACGGCTTCAATGCCTATTTCGGCTGGGAGCAGATCGAGGCCTTGCGGCAGGCGCAGGCATGAGCGATGCCTACCACAAGATCAGCGCGCCGCCGGTTGCGGAGCCGGCGGGATGTCCTTTCAATGCGGAATTCACGCCCTTCGACGACGCATACCTGCAGACACCCTATCCACAGCTTGATCTGTTGAGCGCGCAGACGCCCATCTTCTATGCGCCGAAGCTCGGCTATCTCGTGGTCACCGGCATGGACAACGTGGTGGAGGTGCTGAAGAACCATGAGGTGTTTTCGTCGGCCAACGTGCAGGACCCTGTGTTTCCGGTCTGCGAGGCTGCGCAGGCGGTGCTGGGCGCAGCCGATTACAACCCGCAGGCGGTCATGTCCAACTGCCAGCAGCCTGCGCACACGCGCATTCGCAAATTCACGCGGGACGGCTTCAATGCGCGGCGCATGAAAATGCTCGAACCCTACATCCAGGCCACAACCGATCGACTCATCGATCAGATGCTGCGCAACGGCAGCCCGGCGGAGTTCGTGTCTTCGCTCGCCCACCCCATGCCGGGGCAGGTGATTTTCCGCTTCATCGGTTTTCCGGATGCCGATGACGATCAGCTCATCTACTGGACATCGAACCGCCTCATCTTCACCTGGGGGCAGCCCAGCGACGAGCAGCAGGTGGAAATTGCCGGCAACATGTTGAAGTACTGGCGCTATTGCCGCGAATTCGTCGCCATGCGGGCGGAGCACCCGGCAGACGACCTCACGTCCGAGCTGCTGGCGGCGCACGAGGAAGATCCCGAAGGGCTGACGCGGCGGGAGGTGGAATCCATCATCTACGGCCTGTCGTTCGCAGGGCACGAGATTGTCAGCAACTTCCTGTCGCTCGCGCTTCTGAACGTTCTGCCCGACCGTGCCCGCTGGCAGCGGCTGTGCAGCGACCCCTCGTTGATCCCCAATGCGCTGGAAGAGGTGTTGCGCTTCGATTCTCCCCAGACGAGCTGGCGGCGCGTGGCGACACAGGACACGGAGCTGAAGGGTGTGCAGATCCCGAAAGGCACACGGGTTTTCGTGAGCCTCGGCTCGGCGAACCGCGATCCGGAGGTTTTCGACGCCGCCGGTGACTTCGATATCGATCGCGGCAATGCCAACCGCCACGTGTCGTTCGGCCACGGTATTCACTTCTGCCTGGGCGCGCGGCTCGCGCGGCTGGAAGGCCAGATTGCCCTTGAAGCCCTCGCGCGACGCGTGCCCGGGCTCCATCTCGTGGAAGAGCAGACGCTGGAGTTTTCGCGGAACATGACCTTCCGCGGGCCGCGGGAGCTGCTGGTGGCCTGGGAGGACTGACGGGCATGCGCTGATGCCCCGTGCCTGGGTCAGGGCGGCGCCGTTCCCGCGTCCCGCAACGCGTAGACCTGCGCCGTCACCGTCTCGCCGGATGGGAGGGCAACAGGGACAATGCGCCGCTCGTACTCCGCCCCTTCAAACGCATCGAGGTCTGCCCAGCGGGGCAGCAGCGCCGCCGACGTGAACAGCCATCCGTCGACAATGTCGCCGTCGTCGTCGGGTATGAGCCCCGGAAAGCCGAGCGCAGAGCCCCAGCCGGAGTCCACCAGCCTGCCCCGCACGGAGGCGCGTTCCCAGTGGCCGTCGACCCCCGCCAGCACATGCTCGTTGCTTCCGCCCGGCTGCAGAGAGCCATACACGAACAGTCGTTCCAACCTTTCAGCCCCGTACGGCGCGAAAGCGCCAGCCTGCCATGTAGAATGGCCCGTTCGCAATTCAAGGAGTCACCATGAAAATTGGCCTCATTCCCATCAACATCGGCATCACCGACGCCGGCATGATGGTAGGTATGGCGCAGCGCGCCGAGCAGCTCGGTTACGAGTCGGTGTGGACCTTCGAGCACGTCATCGTGCCCATGGACTACGCGTCGAAGTATCCCTACAACGATTCCGGCAAGATGGGTGCAGAACCGGAAACGCCGTTCAACGACCCGCTCATCGCGTTGACGCTGATTGCCGGCGCCACGAAGACGCTGCGCCTGGGTACCGGCGTGAACATTCTCTCGCAGGCCAACCCGCTGTTCCTCGCCAAGCAGGCGGCCAGTCTGGATGCGCTGTCTGGAGGACGCCTCATGCTCGGCATCGGTATCGGCTGGCTGCGCGAGGAATTCGAGGCCATGGGCGTGCCGTTCGAGCGGCGCGGGGCGCGTTTCGACGACTACGTGCAGGCCATGCGGAAGGTCTGGTCGGGCGATGTGGTTGAACACCAGAGCGAATTCCTGAACTGGACGGGCTTCAAAAGCTACCCGCTACCCGCGCAGGCACCGCTGCCGCTGATCATGGGTGGTAACAAAGGCAAGATCTACGAGCGCATTGCCCGCTATGGCAACGGCTGGTACGTGCCGGGCTCGGATCCGGCGGAGATCAAAGGGCAGCTCGATGAGCTGCGCGCGGCGTGTGACCGCGAGCAGCGCGATTTCAACGAGATCGAAATCACCGTGATGTGGCCGGGTCGTGGGGGCGCTGATGCCGTTGGTGCGCTGGCTGACATTGGCGTGCACCGCGCAGTGGTGCCGCTGCCCGCTCTGGGGGCCAACCCGGCGGAAGGCATGGAGAAACTGGCCGGCGAGGTGATCGCCGCCTGAACGGCTTTGTCAGCCGGCGGCAACGCCGGCTGACGGACCGAGCTCCTTCAGCACAGCCTCGCGGATGCCCAGCTTGAAGATCTTGCCGGACGCGGTGCGGGGTAGCTGCTCTTTGCGTACCCATACCCGGGCGGGCACCTTGAAGCGGGCGAGCCGGTCGGCCACGTGGGATTGCACGTCGCCGCCGGTGAGAATCTCGCCGGCTTTCACCATGATCACGGCCGCCACCGTTTCGCCCAGGCGGTCATCCGGAATGCCGAACACAACGCATTCGGCAACCTTCGGATTTTCGTAGATGGCTGCCTCCACCTCCTGGCAGCCGATGTTCTCGCCGCCTCGGATGATCATCTCCTTGGCGCGCCCGGTGATGAAGATGAAGCCGTCCTCGTCCATGTGGCCGAGATCGCCTGTGTGCACCCAGCCGTCCTGCAGCGTGGCTGCCGTATCCTCGGGGCGGTTCCAGTACTCGGTGAAGTTCATGGGGCCTCTGATGCAGATTTCGCCGGTGCTGCCGCGGGGCAGTTCCTGGTGCTGCCGGTCGAGAATGCGGATGTCGACCAGCGGCCGCAGCGGGCGCCCGCAGCTGTCCGGCCGGGTCTGCAGATCCGCGCCTGCGTTCGACGCAGCCAGGCCATTGGTTTCGGTCATGGCATAGGCGGCGCTCGCGCGGGTACGGTTGCTGCTGCGCTCTTCGATACGCTTGGAGTGTTTCGGGGTCATGGCAGCACCGCCGCCGCCGATGCTGCGCAGCGTGCTGAGGTCGTAGTTATCGTAATCGGGGTGATTCACCAGCTCGTAGGCCATGGTGGGCACGCCGCTGAAGTGTGTGACCCCCTCCCGCTCGATAATGGCCAGGGCCTTCTCGGCCTCCCACTTGAACATGGCCACCACCTTGCGGCCGTTTCTCAGGCTCGGTAACAGCTGACCGTTCAGGCCGGTCACGTGAAACAGCGGCACGGTGATGATCATGCACGGTTGCCGTTCGCGCGGACGCTGGCGGCGTCCGGCATCCGCGCGGGCGATGGCAGCAGATGCCTCCCAGCCCAGCAGCGAGTGGATGATGGCGCGGTGTGAAGACAGCACGCCCTTGGGCCTGGAGGTGGATCCGGACGTGTAGAGAATGGTGGCGGGCGCATCGGGCTCGAGGTTCGGCGCGTGCATGCGGCCGTCGCCGGAGGTGATGAACTGCTCCCAGGGCACAACGCCGGTGCCGCTCGACTGTTCGGTGCGCACGGCAACGACGTTGAGCGCAAGGGCGTCCAGATAGGGCGATAAGTGCTCGAGCCGTTCGCGGTCGACAAACAGCGTTTTCAAACCGCTGTCCTCGATGCCGTACACCATCTCGCTGCCGGTCCACCAGGCGTTCATGGCCACCGCTACCGCGCCCATGGAAGTGATGCCCATGAAGGCGAACACCCACTCGGGGAAATTGCGCATGGAGATGCCGACGCGGTCGCCGGGTGCGACGCCCAGCGCATGCAGTGCGGACATCACGCGTTCGGTTTCCCGCCAGGCTTCCGCAAAGGTGTAGCGCTCGTCCTCGTACACGTAGAACGTGTCGTTGGCGTGCTCCAGCGCACCCTGGTACAGCTCCCGCAGGTGCAGCGGTGCATTGTGGAATACCGGCAGCTCGACGCCGCCGATGGATGCCTGCCGCACCTCGTAAAGCCCCCCGGGGCCGAGCAGTTCCTGAGCCGCGGGTGTGAAGCCGTGCAGATCCATGCGTTCCCCTCAACACTTGGCGCACCGTCAACCCTACGCCAAGCGCAGCGTCAAGGCGAGTGCGCGCGAACGCGGCAATGGGAAACGCGGGGCTTACGCCTTCGACGTTTCCTCGGGCACCTGCCAGTCTGCCGGCATACGATGAAAATCGAAGAAAGGGGCCTCGTCGCCGTCCGTGATGGCGTCCTGAACCTGCTTGTAGAACTCGCCGCCGGCTTTGTTGGAGAAAGTAATCTCCACGTCCTGATCGGTGCGCGTGGGATCCGGTCGTTCGCAATACTCGGGGAAGGTGGCTTCACCGGCGTGGCCGGAGGCGTAACCTTTGGCGAACATCTGCTTGAGCATGCCGAAGCCGTCGTCCTGCACCAGCACGTCACCGCGGGGATGTCCCCCCATGGACTTCATGTGGCCGACGAAGCGATCCAGGTCGTGGCACTCGTAGGCCACGTGCTGGCAGCTGTGATCGCCGTGCTTTTCCACGAAGCTCGTTACCTGGGAGGTTTCGGCGCGATCAATGCCCTCGATGAGCGCAATACCGAAGTCGCCGAAGTCGATGCACCAGATCTTCATGCTGCTGTTCGGATCGCCCGGACGCGCGTCGTCGATGCGCTTGATCAGGGTGCCGCCTTCCACCTCGATATGAAACCAGGCCCACTTCTCGATGTTGCCCTGTGCCACCGCGTAGGAGACGTGGTCGATCTTCTTCAGGTGTGAGCGGCGTCGGATGCCAGTGCTCTGATCGAGGTTGTAGACGTTGTTCGCTGCGTTGCTCATAACCGCTGCCTGAGCTGGTGAATGTGAGCGAAGCATAAGTGTGCGTAAGGTACGATTTTCTGTGAAAAGTCGATATAAAATGGAAATCTATGCAGAAATATCGAATCTA
Organism: uncultured Pseudomonadales bacterium; assembly: GCA_964651595.1. Taxonomy (GTDB): domain Bacteria; phylum Pseudomonadota; class Gammaproteobacteria; order Pseudomonadales; family Azotimanducaceae; genus UBA4421. The sequence continues at coordinate 35,718 of CAZYYJ010000050.1, forward strand.
TATGAAAAATTCTTTAATATTCCTGCATGGACAGCTTTGATCGCGACATTCTTCGCCGTCTGACCCTGGATGCGCGTATCAGCTGGACCCGACTGGCGGAGGCTGTGCACCTGTCTCCGAGTGCGGTGCAGCGCCGGGTCGAGCAGATGGTGGCGGCGGGGGTCATCGACGCGTTCACGCTGCGACTGAACGACCGGGAAGTGGGCAATACGGTGAAAGCCTTTGTCACCGTCAATGTCGAGCGGCAGGACACTGCGGGGGCTGAGGCACTGCGCGCGCAGCTCGTGGGTCACGAACAGGTGCAGAGCGTGCATATGGTATCCGGCGCTATCGACTTCATGCTCGAGGTGGTCGCGGAAGATCTCGAAAGCCTGGCCCGCTTTCTCGACGACGAGCTGCTGCGTATGCCAGGGGTGCGCGATGCCACGTCATCGATCGTGCTGAAGGTGGTGAAACCTCACCAGGCGGTGCTGGGTGCCGCTCAGAGCGTCAGGCGAACGTGACTTCGATGGCGCCGAACGGGCCGTAGTCGGCCGTGATGTGGTCGCCGGCGGCGACCGGGACAGGCCGCGTGAACGAACCGGACAGGATGAGCTGCCCTGGCTGCAGACTGATGCCGTGAGGCGCGAAGCGCTTGCAGACCCAGCGGATGCCGTGCGCCGGGTGGCCCATCACGGCGGCGCCCAGACCGGTATCTTCGATCTCGCCGTTCCTGCAGAGGATGGCCCCGGCCCACGGCAGATCGACCGCTTGCGGGTCCATCTTCTCTCCGCCGGTAATGACCCCGGCGTTAGCGGCGTTGTCAGCGATGGTGTCGAAGACGGTGCGCGTGTAGCCCGTGGCCGGGTCGACGCGTGTGCTGCGCGCGGAAATCAGCTCCAGCGCCGGCTGGATGTAGTCGGTGGCAGCCATCACGTCGTCGACCGTAACGTCTTCGCCGAAGAGGGGCTGGTTCAGCACGAAAGCGAATTCGGTTTCGATGCGTGGGTCGAGAAAGTCGCCGGCAGCCAGGGTGGCGCCGCTTTCGAAGCTCATGACGTCCGTGAGCACGCCGTAGTCGGGCGTGTCGATGTTCATGGCCAGTTGCATGCTCTTCGAGGTGAGGCCGATCTTGTAGCCGATGATGCGTTCCCCATCCTCGAGGCGCTGGTCGATCCAGGCTTTCTGCACGGCGTACGCGTCGTCCATGTCCATGGCCAGATCCTGGGTGAGCGCACTGATCTGCTGCCGGTTCTTTTCCGCCTCGTAAAGGCGACGGGCGGCATCGGTGACCTGTTCCGGAGAGAGCTTCACGTGACTGGAAATTCCACGTTGATCTGTCCCGTGCCCGAGCTGCCGAAGTAGGGACTGATGACCTCGGCCTTGCCGGTGTAGTCGCGCCAGCCGAGCGCGCCCAGCAGCATGGCCGTGTCGTGCATGTGGCCTTCGCCGTGACACTTCTCGGCATACTCCGGCAGCAGCTCGCAGAAGGCCGGCCATGCACCGTTTGTCCACATGTCGATGACGTGCTGGTCAAATTCCTCCAGAAACGGTGACCACACCTTGTGCATGTAGTCGTCGGCGGTGCCGTTCTGGGCAAAACGATGAGACAGCGAACCGGAGGCGAAAATGGCCACGGTGCCGTCGTAGTGCTGCTCTACGGCGTCGCGCAGCGCCCGGCCGAACGTGGCGCTGTCGTCGAGATTGTGCACCGTGAGCAGGGCTGCTACCGACACAACCTTGAAGTGTCTGTCTTCGTTCATGTAGCGCATGGGCACCAGCGTGCCGTATTCCAGCGGCAGCGTGGTGTCGTGATGCGCGCGGGTGCGCACGCCCGCTGCCGTTGCCGCGTCGGCAATGAGCTGCCCGAGATTGGTGTTGCCGTCGTACTCGTAGGGCATGTTCCTGATGAAGTGGGGCAGCTCGTTGCTGGTGTACACGCCTTCGAAGTGCGGCGCGTTGTTGATGTGATAGCCGCTGTTCACCAGCCAGTGCGTGTCGAAAACGACAATGGTGTCCACACCGGCAGCGCGACAACGCCGCGCAATCTCCCGGTGACCGTTGATCGCGTGCTCACGGCAGCCTTTGTGAGGACCGTCCAGCTCGGACAGGTACATGGATGGCACGTGGGTGATCTTGGCGGCGTAGGCGAGTTTGCCCATGCGGTGTTCTCCTCAGCGTCCCAGCACGGGCACGTTGTGCACGTCGTGGGCCACGCAGACGTTCTTGGTTTCCATGTAGAAGTCGAAGCTGTAGTCGCCGCCATCGCGACCGACGCCGCTGGCTTTCATGCCGCCGAACGGTGAAGGCAGGTTGCGGTTATTCTCTGAGTTGAACCACAACATGCCGGCGTCGAGGCTCTGGGCGAGGCGCATGGTGCGCCCGGCATCACCTGTCCACACATATGCGGCGAGACCGTAGGGGGTGTCGTTGGCGAGGGCCACGGCCTCGTCCTCGGTGGCAAAGCTCATGGCGGTCAACACGGGACCGAAAATCTCCTCGCGGGCGATGCGCATGGTGTTGTCGGCATCGGTGAACAGGGTAGGACACACGTAATTGCCATCGCCGGGCTCGGCCGGGATTTTGCCACCTACGGCGATGGTGGCGCCCTCTGCGCGGGCCGCATCCATGTAGCTCATGACCTTCGCGAAGTGATCGCGACTGACCAGGGGGCCAACTTCCGTGTCCGGATCCAGCGGGTGCCCCACGCGCAGGGCGGCGACGCGTTCAGCCAGCGCCGCCATGAAGCGGTCTTTGATGCCGTTCTGCACCAGCAGGCGTGAGCTGGACGTACAGCGCTGACCGTTCAGGCTGTAGATCATGAACACCACGGCGTCCAGCGCGCGGGCGAAGTCGGCGTCGTCGAACACGATCACGGGGTTCTTGCCGCCCAGCTCGAAGTGCACCCGTTTCAGCGTAGCTGCCGCCTGGCGCATGATGTGGCTGCCGGTGGCGCTTTCGCCCACCAGGGCCACGGCCTTGATGGCCGGATGTTCCGTGAGCCGTTTGCCGGCCACCTCGCCGAAGCCGTTCACGGTGTTCCACACCCCCGGGGGAATGCCCGCATCGCTGGCGATTTCCGCCAGCAGCATGGCGGACAGGGGCGACAGCTCCGCGGGCTTGTGCACCACCGTGCAGCCTGCGGCCAGCGCTGGAGCTATCTTCCAGGTGGCCAGCATGAAGGGGGTGTTCCAGGGCGTGATGATGCCCACAGGCCCTATGG
>CAZYYJ010000051.1:0-38609 GCA_964651595.1 uncultured Pseudomonadales bacterium
CCCTAGGCTGACGGTGCGCCGTTGCCCTGCATGGCCGTGAGCTGCTCCCAGCCCAGGTAGCCGGTGAAGCTGTCGTCGTCGAAGAACAGCACGGGACCGTTGCAGATGAACAGATACTCGGTGTCTTCCAGGGCCTCGGTCGCCCCGTGCAGCATGCCGTTCGGCTCGTACACGTAGTCGCCGGCATCCAGAACCCCGTCGCGTACCTTCAATTTGCCTTTGAGAATGAAGGTGTGGGAACCGCTCAGATGTTTGTGGGGACCGGCGACGTAGCCTTTCAGCCATTTCAACAGAACAGCCCACGCGCCGGACTCTGCGCCGGTATACAACACCTTCATGTAGGCTTTGTCCGCCGTCTGGATCCAATCCATCTGCGAGGCTTTCACCAGGGTGTCCATGAGTTCGCTGTTCACGGGGTTGATGTCTTGGGGTAGAGCCATAGGGGTTTCCTCGTTGGGTTGGCTGGGCCGCAATTAGTCGCCCAGAATCAGGTTTGCCAGGCCGCTGCTGGACAGGATCTCGATCCAGTAGCCATCGGGGTCGCGGATGAAGCCCAGGCCTTTCATGTTGCCGTCGTCGGGGCGCTTCACGAATTCGACGCCGAGGGTTTCAAAGCGGTCGCAGGCTGCGTACACGTCGGGTACGGAGATGCCGATGTGGCCGAAACCGCGGGGCTCTTCGTTGCCGTTGTGATGGGCGAAGTCGGGGTCGGCTTCGGTGCCGTGGTTGTGGGTCAGCTCGAGCAGCGCGGGCTGGTCGAAGAGCCACCGTGCGCGCTCGGCGGGGTCGGCCGGGGGAGTTTCCTGAGGGTAACCCAGGAAATACAGGCTGAACGCCATGGCGGGAAAATCGAAGCGCTCGATGAGGGTCATGCCCAGCACGTCCTGATAGAACGGCAGGGTGCGCGCTGGATCCTTGATGCGCAGCATCGTCTGGTTGAGAACGAATCCGGCAGTCGGGTCTGCTTCCGCCACGGTGGGCTCCTGGTCGATGAATCTCCGCTAGCCTGACAAGGCCGGCGCTGCCCTGCAAGCTCGGGCTCCAGGTCGGGGTGGTGTTTGAAAACCCGGAGCGGGCTCTGCACAATGCGGCCTCGGTCGAACAGTGAGGAGTGGGAGAAGTGCCTGAGATCAAGCCTGGTTTGAGACTCAAGAGCGTTGTTTGCGATGGTGAAGCCATGGTGGTCAAAGGGACTGGCGTGGAAGTCACCTGCGGCGGCGTACCCATGGTAGGCATGGACGAGGCCGCGCCGGACGGTGCTGAAGCGAACGCCGAGCACATGTACGAATGCCTCATGGGCAAGCGCTACGTGAACGAGGCAGAGACCATAGAGCTGTTGTGTGTCAAAGCAGGCGCCGGGTCCTTCGGCGTGGATGGACAGATGCTCATGGGCAAAGAAACCAAAAAGCTCCCGTCGTCCGACTGACCCGCGCTTCGAGCGGGTGTGCTCATTCCAGCACGCCCGCGACCAGCAGGGCTGCGAGGCGCTCGTCGTCGTAGCCCAGCACGTCGTTCAGCACATACATCATGTCGCGCGCGAAGGTGGGTGCACTCGTCTCCGTGTGCAGCGGTGAGCGTGACAGGTGGAAGCGCGGTCCTTCGATGGTGGAGTGCCCACCCTCTTGGTGGCTGATCTGCACAAAATGCCCGCGGTGACTGAGCTGCGGGTCCTGCACCAGCTCGGGACTGTTCTGCACCAGGGCTGCAGGCACACCGGCCGCCTGCAGGGTGGCTTCCAGGGCCGCCCCGTCCTGATCTGCCATGAAACTCGCAAGCTGCGCGTCCAGAGCATCCTGGGCGGCACGACGACCAGCAGCGGTGTCCAGGCCGGAGGCGCAATCGGCCAGTCCCGGTACCTGCTCTGACAGAGCCTGCCATTGCGCATCCGTTTCACAGCCGAGGGCAAGGTGGCGGTCCTCGCCGGCTACGGCATAGACACCTTGCGGCGCAAAATTGCCATCGCGGTTGCCCATGCGCGAAAAGACATGACCGTTTGCGGTGTAGTCCAGAATTGCCGGCGCGAGGAAGTGCATGGCTGCCTCTGCCTGGGCCAGATCGATGTACTGCCCTTCGCCCGTGCGGCGGCGGTGGTCCAGCGCGGCCAGCACTGCCGCGGCGTTGAAGCGCGGTGCGATGTAGTCGGTGTACGCGCCGAACGGACCGGCCGGTGCGCGGTCGGCCCAGCCCGTCACCTCATAGAAGCCCGTCACCGCGGCCGCCAGATTGCCGTAACCGGCGAAGCTGGCAAGGGGGCCGGTCTGCCCCATGAGACAGGTGCTGAGCATGATGAGGTCGGGGTTGATGGCGGCCAGGGACGCGTAGTCGAGGCCGAAAGCCTGCATGGCACGGGGAGAAAACGATTCGGTAACGACGTCGGCCCAGCGCACGAGGTCTTTCGCCACCGCGATGCCTTCGGGTTTGGTCAGGTCCAGCGTGAGCATGCGTTTGCCGGCGTTTGTCGAATGAAACACGGCGGATTTTTCCGGCGACTCGTCGCTGTCCATGAAAGGCCGGATGGTGCGGCAGACGTCGAGCTTGCTGGATGATTCGACGCGGATCACGGTCGCCCCGCAGTCGGCGAGGATGCGCGTGCATCCGGGCCCAGCCAGGGCCCACATGAAGTCCAGAACCTTCACACCTTCTAACGGCAGTCTATCGTGACGCCCCGTACCGGTTGCAGGCGGGTTGGCGCTGCTGCGCCCGGCCAATTCGGCGAGAATCTCGTCGCGGTGCTCGTCAAGCCGTGGCGGGCGCCGTGTCGGCAGCAGCGGCGTTCTGCTGAACCTGGCGAAAGCGCCGGGGTAAGCGATAGCGGCGCTGGCACCATCGCCCTCCGGGGCGCGGAAAAACTCCCGGGCCGCGTACTGCTCACTTTTCACCACGTCTTCGATGGTGGTCATGGGCGCGAGCAGCAGGCGCCGTTCCATGGCAGCCGCCAGCAGTTCGTCCTTGGTTTTGCTTGCGGTGCAGGCGGCAACGCATGCCTTTACCCGTTCGAACTCTTCGATGGGCTCTTCGCCGGTGGCCAGGTGCAGACCGTAGGCGACCCAGTCCTTGTCGCGCGTGGCCGCATCGCAGAAACCCTCGTCATGCACGTATTCCATCAGCCGCCGGGTTGCCGGCCCAACCGTGGCGCCGAAGATATGAGTGATGGACACGAAGCCGTCGCGCGCAGGATACGTGAGGCGAATGCGCAGATCGCCGGCTTTCATGCCGCCGGCTGTGCGCGTGATTGTGGCCTCATTGACGGCGGCAGCCAGGATGTTGCCCTGAGTGGCCAGCGTAAGCGCCTGTTGGGCGGAAACGTCCACGTGCTGGCCGAGGCCCGTTTCGTGCCGCGCGTGCAGCGCTGCAAGGGCACCAGCGACGCCTTCCATGGCGGCGTGTTGCCAGGCCTGCGGCACGCTTACGCGCAAGGGGGGTAAGTCTTCGTCGCCGGTCAGTGCCATGGGTCCGGCGCTTGCCAGCAGTGTGAGATCGGTGGCTGCCCAGCCGGCTTTCGGGCCATCGCTGCCGTACGGTGTCAGCGATACATGGATGAGACGAGGGTTCTGCGCTGCAAGCGTCGCCTGGTCCAGGCCGCGGGCGGCGAGGCTGCCGGGGGCTTCTGCTTCGATGAGAAAATCGGCATCAGCCGCCAGCGCCAGGAACGTCTCGCGCTCCGCGTCGAGGTCCAGCACGATGCTGCGTTTCCCCCGCGCGTGAGCCCACCATGTGAGCGAGTGTTCGCCGTCCTGCCGGTCCTGGTAGAACGGTCCGAGCTGCCTTCCCGGGGCACCGCCGGGCGGTTCTATCTGTATGACGTCGGCGCCGAGATCCGCAAACACCTGTGCGCACAGTGCCCCATGAGTGTGCGTCAGATCGAGCACGCGGTAAGGCTCAAGTAGCATCGTGTCTCCCCTCACGTCCCTTGCGCCGATCATACCCCATACGCGGGCCTCGACGTTGCCGACGCGGCTTGCTACAAGTAGGAGATTCACGGGAGGAGATCAGTGATGACAAATGCAACCACGCTGCGCCGATGGTTGAGCGTGAGCCTGCTCTGCTGCGTGGCGGCGTACAGCCATGGGCAGGCCCCGGCCGGCGCCGAGGAGCGCGCGTTGCTGCCCGGCATCAAAATGCAATACCTCGACGTCAATGGCATTCGCATGCGGGTCATGGAACTGGGCGAGGGCCCGGCGGTGCTGCTCGCCCACGGCTGGCCGGAGAGCTGGTACTCGTGGCGCCACCAGCTCACGGCGCTTGCCGCGGCGGGGTACCGGGTCATTGCGCCGGACATGCGTGGCTATGGCGGTACGGACGCCCCTGCGGAGGTGGATGCCTACAACATTCGCGTGCTGGCCGCGGATATGGTGGGTGTGCTCGATGCGCTGGGCCTCGAGGCCGCGCACATGATCGGCCACGACTGGGGCGCCATCGTTGCGGCACACGCTGTTCTGTTGCACCCCGCGCGCTTTCGCAGCCTGGTGCTGATGAGCGTGCCGTACGGCGGACGCGGACCCGCGCCACCGCTGCAGGGCATGCGTGCGCGGACGGGCGAGAACTTCTTTTACATCGTGTATCACAACGAGCCGGGCGGTGTTGCGGAGGCGGAATACGATGCCGATCCTTACGGGCTGCTTTCCCGTTTGTACCTGTCGCCGGATTCGCCGCGCGATGCACCGGCAGTGACAGACCCGAAGCGCAGCGCTGGCGGGTGGATACCTCGCCTGGGAGCCGCTCAGGGACTACCGTCCTGGCTCACGCAGGCGGACCTGGACTACTACGTGCGGCAGTTCTCCCAGCGGGGTTTCCGGGGCGGGGTGAACTACTACCGGAATTTTGATCGCAACTGGGAGATCACGGCCGACGTCGAGCCGGTGATCCGGCGGCCAACGCTGTTTGTCGCTGGAGACCAGGATGTGGTGATCGGCGGGGCCGATGTTGCAGCGCTGCGCGCGCGCATGGCGGAGAGCGTGCCCGACCTGCGGGATGTGGTGCTGATCCCGGGGGTGGGGCACTGGGTGCAGCAGGAAGCACCGGGAGAAACCAATTCAGCGGTGCTCAACTTCCTGCAGGCGCTCTCCGAAGAACCGTGAGCGCTACCGGATTGCGATCGGGTTGATGAACATCTGCACGGCGCCGCGCACCTTGGCCTGACCCAGCACAAACAGAAACTCGAAAGCGCCATCGCGCACGAGCGGGCCGGTGTTCATGGTTTCCAGGATGTAGATGCCGTTCTCCTTCAGCAGGATCACGTGGCCCTGAAAGGGCCGGTCGGCGTGCTCCGGCGGTGACGGATCGAGCCCCCAGGTGTCTGCGCCTGCTGCGACGACGTTCTTGCTGGCGAGATACTCGGCCACGTCCTCAGCCTGCCCGGGTTCGCCGCTCACCCACGCCTCCGGGTCGCTTTCCAGCTTGGCGTCGGTCCAGCCCGTGTGAAACAGCACGACGTCGCCTTCGCGGATGGGGGTACCCTGGCTTTTTTCCACGGCTCGCACGTCCGCGGCAGTGAAGATCTCTCCAGCTTCCAGGAAGGCTTTGCCTTTGTGGCCGGCCATGTCCAGCACTATGCCCCGGGCGACGATGGGCGGTACCTTTTCGATACCCATTCGCGTGAGGCCGCTGATGTTGGCGAAATCGCGGGCGTGGTTGCAGTTGTAATACATGCCGTCGAAACCCAGATGTCCCAGGCCATCGAGCTGCGAACCGATGCCGAACCAGCCCTGGAAGACGTCGTCGTTGTAGGTCATGCCGGCGTTGGGCCGCGCGCTCTCCTGCTGCCCGGGCTGGACCACCTGCAGAGACAGACCCCTTGGCGCGAACGCGGGTGTGCTGCTGTCGATGGTGATGCCGAGGCTGTAGGTGACGCCGGTTTTGATCAGCCCGGCGGCCGCCAGCACGGATGCCGGCTGGATGAGGTTTGCGTTGCCGATTTCGTCGTCGGCGCCCCAGCGGCTGGGGGTGCATTCTTCGGCTGGTGCTGTTTGAGCGAACGCGCCCGGGCTGGTGAGCGCGGCGGCAAGCGCGGCGGCAAGCGCGGCGGCAAGCGCGGCGGCAAGCAGCGCGCTTGCAAAGGTGTGTTTCGATCCCATGTCCGTCCTCCCCGTGACTGCAGGCATCGTAGCGGAACCGGCCGGGCGGGGGCCAGCGGTGGTGGCGGGTTCGTGAAACAAATAGCGCTTTTTCAATGGCTTGCGGAACGTTAGGATGGAGGCGTTGGAGAGAGATGGACGCGCCCCCGGCTGTAGCGGTGTCTGGGGAGGGGGCCGGGGATGACTATCACTTCTAGGCTCACCACATGACGACAGCGCCGCAGGCGTTTTCCGGCCTTCGACAGGCACGGGCACGGTGCAGGCAGCTGCTCGTCGCCGCCTTGTTGAGCGCGCTTGTTGCGCCCCTCGCTCACGGCGATGGCCTCGCCGATCATGCTGCACGCTTCCGCCACCTGACGGTGGAGGACGGTCTCTCGCAGGAGACTGTCAACGCCATCGTGCAGGACCACCAGGGTTTCGTGTGGCTGGGTACCCAGAACGGTCTCAATCGCTACGACGGCCGCCGGTTCCGCACCTACGTGCACGACCGCGCCGACCCGCACAGTTTGCCGGGCAGCTGGATCTGGACGCTTGCCGTCGACAGCCGGGGCGACATCTGGGTAGGTACCATCAACTCCGGGCTGGCACGTTACGATCAGGCCACCGACCGGTTCGTGCGCTACCCCGACGCAGGCAAGCGTATCCGTTCCATCGCAGAGGCGGCCGACGGCATGATCTGGGTCGGCAGCGAGGGCCTTGGCGCCACGCGGATTGATCCGGTCACCGGCGCAAGTCAGCGCTTTCATACCGGCAACAGCGCCCTCAGGAGCAACGCGGTGCGGGCGCTGCACGTAGATTCGTTCGGCACGCTGTGGGCCGGGACGTCGCCCGGCGGCGTGTATCGCCACGACGCGGCACTGGACCGCTTCGTCCGGGCCGACATGCTGTCTGCAAACGTGGATGTGCGCGCCATCGCCGGGGGCGGCGACGGTCCTCTGTGGATGGCGACCGCAGACCGGGGCCTGCTGGGCCTCGATCCGGCGTCAGGCGAACCGGTGGCAGCACCGGCCGCGCTGGCTTCGCAGACATTGCGGCTGGTATTCATCGATCGCGACGGCCATCTCTGGGTGGGCCACGATACCGCCGGGCTGCAACGGCTGGACCGGCATGGCCGTCTGGTCACGCACCGGCATGACCCGGGGCGGGTGTCGAGCCTCATAGACGATCACGTCACGGCCCTGTTTCAGGACCGCAACGGGTTGGTGTGGGTAGGCACTCAGCGCGGCGTGGGGCTCTGGGACGCCCGCGGCATGCCGTTCGTCAATTTTGCCAAGCAGCCGGATCCGGCCCGATCCCTGTCGGAAAACTGGGTGGGCGGGTTCGCGACCCACGACCAGCGACGTTTCTGGGTGGCTACCTACGGCGGCGGTGTGAATCTCGTGGACGTGGATCAGCGCAACGTCGAGGTGCTGCGGCACGATCCCGCGGACAGCAACAGCCTCAGCGACGACCGGGTCATGGCCCTCGCCCAGGACCGGCAGGGACATCTCTGGGCAGGGACGCTGACGGCGGGCCTGAACCGCTACGAGCCCGTCACCGGACGCTGGACACGCTATCGCCACGATCCGACCACGCCGGGATCGCTCACCAGCGACGCGGTCACCAGTCTTCTGGAAGATCGGTTAGGCCACCTCTGGGTAGGTACCCATGGCGGCGGCATCAACCGTTTCGACGCAACGCTGCAACGGTTCGAGCAGCTTGGCACCGGTGCAGAAGGTGATGCCTGCCACCACCAGATCCTGTCCATTTTCGAGGACCGTGCCGGCAAGCTGTGGTTCGGCACGCACGGTGGTGGCCTGTGTGCGTACGATCCGGCAACGGGGCGCATGCAACGATGGTCTTACGATGCGTCCGTGCCGAGCGGCTTGTCCAGCGGTAACGCCTGGCTGGTCAGCGAGGATGCGGCGGGCCATCTGTGGATCGCCACCAGCAACGCCGGCCTGAGCGTGTGGCTGGCTGAAGACCGTGCCCGCGGCGTCTTCGAGCTGCGTCACTTCGGCGTGGCGCATGGCCTGCCCAGCCAGGTGGTTTACGGGCTGCTTCCCGATGCGCAGGGACGTATGTGGATCAGCAGCGATCGGGGCCTGGCCCGCCTGTCGCTGGTGGTGGATGGCCCTCATGCGCGGCTGGAAGACGTACGTCGCTTCACCCGTGACGACGGCCTGCTCGGCAACGAATTCAATTTCGCCGCCGCTTACCGCAACGGTTTCGGCCGCCTGCTGTTTGGCGGCACCATGGGATTTACGGTGCTGCGCCCGCAGCTGGACGACGCGCCGGCGCAGGCGCCCGACGTGGTGCTGACAGAAACACGCACGCTCAATGTGCCGACGGCGTTCGATCGTGCGGCGCCCAGTGTGGCGTTGCGCCACGACGATACGATCGTGACGTTCGAGTACGCGGCGCTGGATTTTTCGTCCCCCGGGCAGATCCGCTACCAGCACTGGCTGGAGGGCTTCGACAACACCTGGGTAGACGATGGCAATCTGAGCCGGGCCACGTACACCAACCTCGAGCCCGGTGAGTACCTGTTCAAAGTGCGCGCAGCCACGCGGCACGGCGCCTGGGGTGATGTGACCCTGAGCGTACCGTTGACGGTGGCGTCGGCTCCCTGGGCCACCGGATGGGCGTACAGCCTCTACGCGCTGGCAGTGGCCCTGGGTCTGCTGCTGCTCGTTCGGGCGTGGCATCGCCGGGGACAGCGGGCGGAAGCGATGGCGCGCATGAACGCGTCGTTGCGGGCCGAGATGGAAGCGCGGCAGGCCAAAACGGTTGAGCTGCGGCAGGAAAAAGCCCGCGCGCAGGGTTATCTCGACGTGGTGGAGGTGGTGATTCTCGCCCTCGATCCGCACGGCCGCGTGCGCATGGTCAATCAGAAAGGCATGCGGCTCCTGGCGACCGACGAGGACGACATCGTCGGGCGGGACTTCTGCCGTGACTTCGTTCCGGAAGACGAACGCGACATCATGAGCAAAGTGCTCGACGACGTCGATGCCTACAGCTACACGGAGACGCGGCTGCAGCCGCGGGTGGGCCACGAGCGGTTGATTGCCTGGCACACGATCCGTCTGCCCGATGATCCGGAGGGCGAGGGGGGCTGGTTGCTATCGGGCAGCGATGTCACCCAGATGCGCAAGCTCGAATCGCAGCTGCGCGATGCGCAGAAGATGGAAGCGCTGGGCACGCTGGCCCGCGGAGTGGCCCACGACTTCAACAACATTCTCGGCGCGATCCTCGGTTACCAGGAACTGGCAAAACGCTCGGTGGGCAACGACGCGGACGCGCTCGACTACCTCACCAAGTCGGAAAGCGCCGTCGAACGCGCGAAAGAGATCGTGCACCGCGTGCTCACGTTCGGCCGTGTCGCCAACATGACCCCGGTACCCACCAATTTTTCCCAGGCTGTGGGTGAAGCCATGCAGCTGGTTCGGCCCGGTATTCCTGAAGGCGTGCGCCTCGTGGAAGATATCGAGCCTGATTGTGGCCCCGTGCTGGCGGATGCCGCGCAGATCAGCCAGATCGTGCTGAATCTGTGCACAAACGCCTGCCAGTCCATGAGCGAGGGCGGCGGCACGCTCGAGGTGCATGCGTTCCACTGGCAGGTGGATACACAAACGGCGCGCGAAAGCCGCACGCTGCAGCCGGGGCTGCATGTCCGGCTGGTTGTTGCGGACACGGGCCCCGGCATGGACGAGTACACGCGCTCGCGTATCTACGAGCCCTTCTTCACGACCCGCATGGAAGGTGAAGGCACGGGACTCGGGCTGTCTGTGGTGCACGGTATCGTCACCAGCCTGAAAGGTGTCATCGACGTGCAGAGCCAGGTGGGCCGCGGCACGCGCTTCGAGGTGACACTGCCGTGTTATGCGGAGTTCCGTCCCGTGGTGGTTGACGAACAGACGGTCTCCGCCCGGGAAACGCTGGATGACGATCTGGACGGCTCGGAGACCATTCTCTTTGTCGACGACGAGCCCGAGGTGGCGCAGATCGCCATGGAAGGGCTCACGCAGCTGGGTTACACGGTGCTCACGGCAGGCAACGGCGAGGACGCCCTCAATCTCGTGCGCTCCAACTCGACGCGCATCGACATCCTCATCACCGATCAGTCCATGCCCGGCATGCTGGGCGAACAGATTGCCGCGGAGGCAAAGCGTGCACGGCCGGGGTTGCCGGTGCTGCTGGTCAGCGGCGCGGACGTGGAGCCGCAGTCGGACGTGGATGGCTTTCTGAGCAAGCCCTATACCCAGGCCAGTCTGGTCGCGAAGATCAGAACGTTGCTGTCGTCGAGGGAGGCCGGCTAGGTCGCCAGCAGCTCTGCGGGTTGGAGCGCGTAGTCGGCCATCATGTCGGCGGCGTAGGTGACCATCCCGGTCAGCGCCTGTGCGTCACCGCATACCAGATGCAGACAGGCTTCCGCCATGTGCTCGACCGGTGTAACCCGATGCTGCGACTCTTCGGTGACCAGGTTGTGATAGACCGCCCCGGGGGTTGCTACCAGTCCCGGAGAAATCACGTTGACGCCGATGTTGGCGTCGTAGACCTCGGCGGCCAGGCCGGTGGAGAACCGCTCCAGCGCAGCCTTGCACATGCCATAGACGGTCCCGCCCCGGCCACCCGCGTCTTTGGGGGGATGTATGGCCGCGTGGGAGGAGACGTTGAGAATGCGTCCCGAGCGGCGTTCCAGCATGCCGGGCAGCACCATCTGGGCGAGGTGGAAAGCAGCGTACACCTGCACCTCCATCATCAGGTGATAACGTTTTGCGGTGAACTCGTGCACGGGGGCGTAGTACGTGACGGCGCCATTGTTGACAAGAATGTCCACGGGACCGAAGGCGGCCTCTGCTTCTGCAATGAGCTGCTCACGGTGGTCGCTGAGCGCCAGGTCGGCACGGACAGCGGTGGCTTCGCCGCCGGCGTCGCGGATGGTGGCAGCAACGGCGTTGATACCCCCTGCCAGCACATGATCCCCGTCTTCCAGCGTGCGCGCTGACACGACAATTCGCGCACCTTCCTGAGCATAGCGGTATGCCACGGCAGCGCCGATGCCCCGGCTGGCGCCCGTGACGACAGCTACCTTACCGGCCAGCGCGCCTTCCCTGTTGATCGTTGCCCCCATCGCTCCCCCGTGGTGTCCGTTGATCGGCCGCCATTGCAGCAGAAACCGCGCGGGCAGGCAAAGGGGCCGCGGCACGGGTAAACTACGCTTTTTCGCCGGACATTGGCTTGAGCAGCACGTTTCTCGGTAAAACCGTTTCAGGACCTTTCACCATCCCTTCGGGTATCGTCACCACTGCGGTGCCCATCATCGAGTATTTTTTCCGCCACGTACCACAGGTTGGCGTGCTCACCACGAAGAGCATTGGCCCCGAGCCACGCCTGGGTAATCGTGAGCCCGTGCTGAGCCAGTACGCCCCGGGCTGCTTCGTCAATGCGGTGGGACTCACCAATCCCGGCGCCGCGCGGTCGGCTGAGCTCTTTGCGGACCTGCTGGTGCCGGAAGACCGTTACCTGCTGATCTCCATCTTCGGCGGTAGCGTGGACGAGTTTGTCAGCGTTGCACAGCAGCTTGCGCCGTTTGCAGACGGCCTGGAGCTGAACCTCTCATGTCCGCATGCGAGCGGCTACGGCATGGCCATGGGCCAGGATCCTGAGCTGGTAAAAAACATCACCGCGGCTGTGAAAGATGCCGTGGACGTGCCGGTGATTCCCAAGCTCACACCCAACGTGGACGACATCCGTGTCATTGCCGAGGCCGCCGTGGCCGGGGGTGCCGATGCCCTGTGCGCGATCAACACGGTAGGTCCGGGCCTCTTTACGGCGCATGGCTCGCCGGTGCTGAGCAATGGCCTCGGCGGCATGTCGGGGAAAGGGGTACTGCCGCTGGGCTTGAAGTGTGTGCAGGACGTGCGGTCGGTGGTGGATGTACCCATTATTGGTTGCGGCGGCGTGAGCAGTGCCGCCGATGTGCGGGCCTTTCAGGCGGCCGGGGCTGACGTGGTAGGTGTCGGGTCGGCGCTGGTGGGTATGACGAGTGCGGAGATCGGTGGCTATTTCGAGGCGCTGACGCACGATCTCGCGGCCGCGACGGAGCAGGCTGAGCAACTCGTGCAGTACGACCTGGACATGAATTTTACGGCAGTGACCCTGGTGGAGAATCAGGCGGTCACCGACGATATCCACATCCTCACCTTCGATCGTGCCATCGACATTGCAGCCGGTGAGTTCGTCTTTCTCTGGGTGCCCGGGGTTGGCGAAAAGCCGTTTTCTGCGCTGACGGATGACCCGTTCTCGCTGGTGGTCATCGAGGTGGGTGAGTTCACCGAAGCGCTGAATCAGCTGGCGCCCGGCACAGAGGCGTACGTTCGCGGACCCCACGGTTTGCCCGCCCTCGTGGATGACGACCAGCATGTGATTGCCGTTGCGGGCGGCACGGGGCTGGCTGCCGTATATCAGCTCGTGCGCGACCTGCCGCCGGCAACCCGTGAGCGCGCCGAGGTGTTTCTGGGTGCCCGCACGGCGGATCGGCTGTATTTTCGCGACGAGTGTGCACAGGTTGCCACGCTGCATACCGCGACGGACGACGGCTCGGAGGGGTTTCAGGGCACCATCACGGAAGCGCTGGCGGCGCACCTTGCCGGTCTGCCGACCGCTGCGCTCGAGCGGCTGGTGTTCTTCAACTGCGGGCCCGAACCCATGGTGCATGCAGCCGAGGCCGTGCAACGGCGGTTCTGCGCCGACCATCAGATCTACAGCGCCATCGACTATCTCACCAAGTGCGGTGTCGGCATCTGCGGCGCCTGTGCTGCTCCGGACGGTCGTCGCTTGTGTGTGGACGGTCCGTTTCTGCGCGCTACGGAAGTGACGGCGGCGGGCTGAAGCCTCCAATCCGCTCGGTGATCTGCCGGGCAAACTCGATCGCCCGGTAGTCCCGGTACGGCGCCGTTACCGCCTGCAGACCGATTGGCAACCCGTCAGACGACAGCCCGGTTGGATACACGGTGCTTGGGAGATAGGCGTTTACCACCATGCCTGCCCAGAAGAGCTGCTGAAAATACGGCTGCTCTTCGTTGTCCACCATCAGCGTGCGGGTGATCATGTCACTGTGGTCATGCGGAAACGCAGTTGTGGCCATCTGCGGACAGACGAGGATGTCCCAGTCTTCAAAGAACGCCTGCCAGGCGAGGCGCAGCTTCTCGCGTTTGGTATTGCTGCGGATCCATTCGCGGTGGGAAAGCACAGCGGCGCGGGCGCTGACCGCTTCCTGGGACGTGTCGGCAGGATCCAGGTTGTCCACGACCGCCTGCGCCGCGGCTACCTGCTCCGGCGTCATGGCGGCGGTCATCACCGACGCCAGCAGCGTGCGATAGTTGGCCTGCGCAAACGCTTTGTCGAAATCCGGGCGCGCGGTATCGGAAACCGTGGCCCCGGCCTCAGCAAGCACCTCGGCCACGGCGTGCGCGCGGGCCTGAATTTCACCGCTGACGGGCGCCATTTCGTCGGTCGCCCAGATCGCAACGCGCAGCTCGTTCAGGTCCTTGAAATCTGCCGGAGGCAACGCGAGTTGCCAGCCGACGGCCTCGCGCGTTGCCGGTCCCGCCATGATCGCCAGCGCCTGGGCAAGATCGTCGGCCGTGCGCGCCAGCGGGCCGCACACTGCGAGATCTGCCTCGGGAATGTTTGCCACCAGTTCGTGGCCCTGCATGGGGATGATGCCGTACGTAGGTTTGTGACCGTACACGCCGCAGAAGTGTGCCGGGTTGCGGATAGAGCCACCGATATCAGAGCCGGCTTCCAGAGCGCTGAAACCGGCGGCGAGGGCAGCCGAACTGCCCCCCGACGACCCGCCGGGCGTACGGGACGTATCGTAGGGATTGCCGGTGGTGCCATAGATGGGGTTGTAGCTCTGGAAGTCTGCGAGATCCACGGGCACGTTGGTTTTGCCCAGGAAGTGCGCGCCGGCGCTTCGAAATCGTTTAACTGCCAGGCCATCCTCGTCGGCAACGTTGTCCCGGAAGTCCTCGATGCCCCAGGTGGACGGTGTCCCGGCCATAACGTATGACTCTTTTATGGTCATGGGCACGCCATGCAGCGGGCCCAGGATCCGGCCGTCTGCCAGGGCCGCATCCGCTGCCGCCGCCGCTTCCCGGGCAGCGTCGAAAGTGCGCACCACAACCGCATTGACCTCGCCGTCCAGCGCTTCGATGCGCGCGATGAAATGGTTGGTGAGCTCCACCGATGAAAGCGCTCCGTCCCGGATACGCTGAGCCAGTTCCAGGGCTCCCTGGTAGTGCAGTTCTGTCATGACGCCCTCCCTCAAAGCTCATACACTAGCAGAGGCTTGTTTAGAGACCTATGGGGAGAACCATGTACGAACACATCAGATACGACGTAAACGATCCGGTGGCTGTCATCACGCTCAACCGGCCGGACGCCCTGAATGCCATCACCGGGCGCATGCAGGCAGAGTTGAAACATGCCCTTGCCGCGGCGGAAAGCGATGAGAACGTGGTGGGCATAGTGCTCACCGGTGCGGGCAGAGGTTTCTGCGCGGGCGCTGATATCGGCGGTTTACAGGCCACAGCGTCGGGGGAGCGGGGCGGCAGGGAAGATCTCAGCCAGTTCGACGCCAACCCCGGTAACCCGGCGATGGGCCCTGATTTCGAAGTGACCTTTTCTTACCTGCTGTCGATCCGCAAGCCGTTGATAGCGGCCATCAATGGTGCATGTGCCGGCCTTGGGTTCGTGTTTGCCTGTCTGTGCGACATGCGCTTCGTGGAACGGCAGGCGAAGTTCACCACGGCGTTCGTGAATCGAGGCCTGATTGCCGAGCATGGTTCCAGCTGGGTGCTGCCGCGGTTACTGGGGCCTGCCCGGGCGCTGGACATTCTGTGGAGCGGTCGTAAGTTTCTGGGTGACGAGGCAGAGCGCCTGGGCCTCGCGGACCGGCTTTGCGACGAAGGAAAGTCGTTGGAGGAGGCCGGAGACTACATCCGCATGCTCGCGGAGGCGGCGGCGCCGGAGTCCATCAAGACGATCAAGGCGCAGGTGTACCGGCACATGAATATGTCGCTGGGAGATGCCATGCGGGAAAGCAACACCTGGATGGCTCAGAGCCTGGAGCGGGACGACTTCAAGGAAGGGGTCAATTCTTTCGTGGAACGCCGCCCGCCGAAGTTCAAGCGCGTCGTCGACTGAACCGACGCTTGCCGCTTCCTCAGCGGAGCGGGGCGAGAACCACGAACCACAGCACCAGGGCGGCCATGGACGCTTCGAAGAAGAAGATGAGCCACAGGGCCGTACGCATGACCGCCCGGGGGCGGATCCGGGGGTCCATGCGGCGGGACTGCAGCCACAAAGTAGCGCCGCTCTGAATGGGCAGAAACACCGCCGACGTGATCCCGCCAATCATGATCAGCACCACGAAGTTCGGCATGAACAGGTAGATGAGAAACGCCACGATCGGCAACAGTCCCAGGTACCAGCGGATGATGGTGATGCGCAGATCGACGCGTGAGCGCGGGAAGGCGCCCATCTCGATGAAGTAGTCCGGGATGGCGCGACCGGCAGCGCCTACACCCGACAGCACCGTGGAAAACAGAATGAAAAACGCCCCAGCGCTGAAGATCCACACAGCCCACTGTCCCAGAGTCTGCGTGAATATGTTGGACAGCGCGGCGATGGTGGCATCGCTGCCCTCCGGTGCGAGGCCCATCTGGTGGAGCACGCCTGCGCCGAGAACATAGTAGGGAATGGTTGCGCACGTGACGATGGCCAGCGCCAGCAGAATGTCCGTGTGCATCACTTTCATCCAGCCGCGGGCATGTTTCTCCCAATGTGCGCCGCTGCGTTCGGCACCGACAAAGCTGGGATAACCTTTTTCGATGCACCAGTAGGTGTAGGCGCTGCGGTCGCCGGACGTGGTGCCGGTGTAGCCGTAGGCGGCCAGCGCGAGCGCAGCGAACGCCACGAACATGTCGACGTTCGGTGTCAGGCCGCTCACGATCTCGCCGACGCTCACCTGGTACTGGGTGAACTGCATGGCAATGGCGCAGATGAGCGTGGCTGCCGTGAACGCCAGCACCAGCGGTAGGCTCACGCGTTCCAGCCAGCGGTAGGAACCTGTGCTCAAGATCAGCGAGGCAAGGGCCGCGACAACGCCGGTGCCAACGGTTCCGCTCACTTCCAAGTTGGCCAGCGAGGCCAGAAACGACAGGGACTCGCCGGCACCGCCGATGATTCCGCCGAGCCCCATGGTGCCCGGTACGTAAGCGACCAGCCCCAGCCAGATCGGCCAGGTCACCGGGCCGATGCGTCCCGGCAGGCGATTCATGGCGCGCATGTACGTATCGCCGCTGGCTATGGTGTAACGCGCGAGCTCCGCCTGTACCAGCGATTTACACCAGCATGACAAGAGCAACCACCACAGCAGCGAGAAACCCGCAGCGGCGCCGAGGCTGGTTGTCAGCACCAGCTCGCCCGAGCCGATGACCGCACCGGTGATGATGAGGCTGGGACCGAGGTATTTGACGCGCTCGCCCAGCGTTGTCGGCGGCGCGTGCGCAAGGCCGTCCTTGACGGTGTACGGATCCGGCGTCGTGTCGCGTGACACGCGCTGGTTCATGGAGCGAGCAGCACCTTGCCGAAGTGTTTGTTGGCACGCATGTATGCTTGCGCGTCGGCAGCGTCCTCCAGGGAAAAGACGCGGTCGACGGGAATGTCGAACACACGCTGTTCCAGCGCCGGCCAGAGATCCCGGCGCACGGCGTCATTGATCGCCCGCACCTCTTCGGCGGTCCGCGTGCGGAAGGTGACGCCGACATAGCGTAGTCGTTTGCGGGCGTGCAGGTCGAAGTCGAAGTTGCCCTGCATGCCGCCGAGACGGCCGACATTGACGATGCGTCCGCAGAGGGCGGCGGCACGCATGTTGTCATTCATGACATAGCCCGACACCTGATCGATGATGACGTCTACGCCATGGCCCTGCGTGGCTGCCTTGACCTCCTCCGGCCAGTCTTCGTTGCGGCTGTCGATGACCGTGTCAGCGCCGTGAGCCTGCAGCTTTTTGCGGCGCGCGCTGCTGGTGGAGCTGCCGATCACGAGGGCCGCGCCCAGCCACTTGGCCAGCTGCAGCGCAAAGATGCCCACCCCCGAGCTGGCGCCCTGCACCAGCAGCGACTCGCCGGGCTGCAGCGCGGCGTTCGTGACGATGGCATCGTGCATGGTCTGTAGAGCCACAGGCAGCGTGGCCGCCGCGGCGTAGTCGTAGCCGGGTTCGCGACCGAACGCCGGGATAGGATGACATCGCGCGGGGTCGGCCAGCACGTACTCGGCATAGGCTCCGGCCCCGGAGCCCATCACCGGGTCGCCGGCTTTGAAGCCGGCGATGGCGTCACCGACCTCCACAACCTCCCCCGACCATTCCAGACCGCCTATGGCGCCATGGCCGCCCGCAGCGCCGTGCTTGTGGCCTGCCGCCATGGCGAGATCGGCCCGGTTCAGCGCGGCGTAGCGCACCTTCACCAGCATCTGATGGCTGTCCGGTTGCGGCACGGGGACGTCGGCGGCTGTGAGTCCGCCGCTGCCGATGACCATTGCGTGCATAGACCCTCCTGAGAGCAGTCTAGCAGTCCCGGATACAAAGCGGGTCAACAACGCCGCATCCCGCGGCTGAGGCGTCAGCGCATCAGGTTCGCTGCACGAACCCCTCGATGAGCTTCGCCAGCGCCTCCGGCTGATCCCAGCAGACCAGCGTTTTGCATTGCTTGATCCAGGCAAGCTCGGCGGTGGGCACCTCCCGCACGAACCGTTCTGCCAGCGCCGGTTTGAACGCGCGGTCGTCTTCGCCCCAGGCGACCAGGATCGGCAGCTCCGTTGTCTTCAGCGCGGATGCAGCCTCGTTCGTGACCGCGGGACCGAAACCCTGCAGTACTTTTGCGGCATCTTCCCGGACCTTCGCATCGGCCAGCAGCGCATCGGCCCAACGATCGATTTTCACCGGATCAACCACGTTGGTGAGCCGTCCGAACACAAAGGGCAGCCCCCAGAACGCACGGATCTTCAGCGCGTGACCGGTCAGTTTCAAGCCGCCGGGCAGGTGCGGCAGCAGTTTGAAATAGGCAAACAGGCTGGGTGGAAAGTCGTCGTACATGTCGCAGTTGGTGAGCACGACCCGCGCAATGGCAGCGGGGTAGTTGGCAGCGATGACCTGGCTGATCGCACCTCCGCTGTCGTTGCCGACGAGTGTCACCTGGTTGAGGTGCAGCTGTTCGATCAGCTCGACGATCGCGCGGGCCAGGCCGTCCACCGAGAGATCGGCGTCGCTACGTGCCGGAATGCTGTGGGCACCCATTGGCAGGGTCGGAAAGATACAGCGAAACCGGCCGCTGAGAAGCGCCGGCATCTTGTCCCAGTGAGAAGCTTCCGCCAGGACGAGATGCAGGAAAACGATGGGTGGGCCTTCGCCGATGTCGCGGTATTCGATCTCACCGAGATGGGTTGTGGCGATCTTCGGCTGGGGCCAGGTCATGCGCTGCCTCGCTCGGGCCCGAGAAGCATTGCCGGAATGTCCCCGTTCGTGCGATAGCTCAAGAAGAGAAGGTAGGTGGTGAGGAACGGCGCACCGAAGAAAAATGCCAGCACCCCCAGGCCCATACCGGTGCCGGTGAAACGGTTGCGCCATGCGGTCCATACAGCTGACAGGGTGAGGAATCCCAGAAAGTCCACGTTGAACTGCCCCGGCCAGCCCATGGCAGCGATGTCGCCGAAGAAAAACGGGAAGAGGTTGATACCGTGCTGGAGGGCAACGGGAACGGTATAGAGCGTGACCGTAGCGAGAATCGCTGCAAGAAGGAGCCGCAGGCCGGTCATCAGGCGTTCCCCAGAAGGTCGGTGAGCGCAGTTTCGATGGTCTGCACGTCGAAATACTCCCGCCAGTAAGTGATCTTTCCACCGGTGATTTCCATCACTCCGGTAACGGGCAATTCGAACCAGCCCTGGGGGATGCGGTGTCGGTCCAGACGCTGCACGAACACGACATTGCCGTCCACCGCGGTGCGCTCGAGGACAAACTCGTTCTCCTCGATGGGGGCAAAGAAAGGTTCCAGCACTTCCCTCACGCCGCTGTGTCCTCGCACGGTGGTTCCCGGACTGTTGATGTATACGACATCTTCGGCAACGAACTGAAGGCCGGCGTCGAAATCCATGCGTTCCATGGCGTCGAGAAAGGCATGAGCCACCTGTGCAGGTGATGTTTGACTCATCGGGTCCTCCGTGCGTTATGTTTGTAGCAATTGCTACGTTGAACGTAGCGTACGCTACACTCTAGAATGACGCAAGCTTTCGAGGAACGTCAGTGAGCCCGGATACACTCGCCACCCGCATCAAACGCGAAGAGATTGTGCAGCGCGTCGCTCAGCATCTCGTTGCCAACGGCTTCGAGAACAGCGGGATTCGTGCCCTTGCCGCGAGCGCCGGCATCAGCGACCGCATGCTGATGTACTACTTCGAAACGAAAGAGGATCTGATTGCTCAGGCGCTGTTACTGCTCGCCGAGGGCATGACCATCTCGCTGGACGAGTTGATCCCCCAAAGCCGCGCATCCGCGTCCCAAATTCTGGCCGCGCTAACCGATGTCGAAAAGCAGAGCGAGCTCGACCGGAGCGTGTTGATGCTGTGGTTCGAGATCATCGGGCTGGCGATCCGCGGTGGGGACCCCTATCGATCGACAGCTCAGCAGATTCTGGAAAGCTACGAACACTGGCTGGCAGGCAAACTTCCGCCCAGCCAGAAACATCGCGCCCGTGAGCTTCTGGCTCGCATCGAAGGCCAGTCGATGCTCAATCTGCTGGCAATGCGGGATTAGGCGTAAGCACCAGCTATTTTCCACCGCGTTGCGGCGATCATGGTGCGTCTTCCAGCGCTTCGGTCCACAGCACACCTGCCTGAATCAGCTTCTGCACGGTAGTTGCGTCCATGCCGACGTCGGCGAGAACGGTCTCGTTGTGCTGCCCGGCGGTGGGCGGCGGTTCCATGCGGGCGTTGCCATCGTAGAAAACGTTCGGGCCGTGTCGTCGGTAGGTGCCCCAGGCCGGATGGGTGACTTCGGCGGTGAGACCCAGGGTGCGGCTGTGTTCGTCGTCCAGCCAGAAGCGTGACGGTGGTGGGCCGTCAGCTCTCACGCAGCCAAGGCCTTCCCGCGACAGCAGCCTGTCCCACTCGTCAGCATGGCGGGTTGTAAACAAGGCCGACAATGCCGCGGCGGTGGTGTCGTCGTCGCGGTCCAGCAGATGGCGATCGATCGTCGCCGCCTGCACGGTATCTGCAAAGCGCGCCCGTTCGGCGCCGGTCAGCAGCGCGACGAAGAGCCAGCTCTCCTGCGCGCACTGATACAGGCGATAGGTGGGCGAAAGGCCAAGTAACTCCGGGTCGGGTTGTCGCCGGGGTGCTTTGTCGGGGTAGTGCAGGAAATCATCCGCATTGGCGTAGGCGTTCGCGCCGAACATATCTACGAGAATGCGTTGCCCGCGCCCGGTGCGATCGCGCGCGTTCAGCCCCAGCAGGCACGCCGTTGCGATCACCAGCGCCGTGTTGGGATCGGGGTTCACCTCGTTGGCTCTCATCAGGCGGCGTGTCCATGTACGAAGCTCGTCCATGGGCAGTGTCTTCAGCGGTACCCGCTCGCCGAACTGGTGGTAAACGCCGCCCATTGCTGCGCCGGGAATCGGATGCGTGGACGGGCGCTGCGCGCCGGGTCCATCAGGACCGTAGCCATTGCTCTGCAGATACACGAGGCGTGGGTTGGCTGCCGCCAGCGTCTCGTAGCCGAGGCCCAGCCGTTCCGGTACGCCCGGTCGGAAGTTGTGAATCAGAATATCGGCATCCTGCGCCAGGCGCTGCACAATTGCCTGGCCTTCCGGGCTTTTCAGGTTCACCGACACGCTGCGTTTGCCGGCGTTCACGCGCGCGGAGCCGACACCCATGGCCAGGCCGCGATAAGGATCGCCGCCGATCTGCTCTATTTTGGTGACATCCGCGCCCGCGTCGGCCAGGAAAGAGGCCCCGAGCGGCGCGGCTATGATGGTTGCGATCTCCAGCACTTTCACGCCCTGCAGGGGCAGAACCTCCGCCGCGGGAACGGGCGTTGGTCGAGGTGTGGCGGTCCAGCTGGCGGCGATAGCGGAAGCCGGTTCGGGTGTTGCGGGAATCTGCGCGGGCGTTGCCGTGAGGCGTGCCAGCGGACCCAGCTGGCGCTCGCCGGGGGCAGTTTCGATCACGTGGCCGTTGGCAACGATGTCCGGATCCTCCAGCGCTTGCTGGGTGGTCTGGTACCGGGTGGCGACGACGCCGCCGTTGTCGATGCACGCGTCCACCCAGGCGGCGGAATCTCTGGCCTGGATGCGGCTGAGCATGCGCTCCCGGAACGCTTCGTGTTTTGCCGGGTCACGCAGCAGCAATTGCTTGGCGTCGAAATCGGCGTCGGCTACGACGTCCATCAGCTCTGTGACCAGCAGGAAGTTGTCGAAAAGGTGCGGCAGGAGGTTGCCGAACTGCAGCCACTGGCCATCGCCAGCCTGGGCGGGATGGTAGAAGAGGCTGGGCATGGGCGGCTCGGGGGTGGCACCGGCCGCGTAGAGTTGCGCGAACCGTTCGAACTGGCCCGCGATCATGGGGCCCTGCTCGTAGGGCAGCATGCCCTGCAGCAGGCTTGTCTCTACCAGGCAGCCGGAGCCGCCGTTCGCGTTGCGCCGGAACAGTGCGGCCAGCACGCCCGTGGCCGTGCTCTGGGCCGTGGCGTGGGTGCCCACCTGCAGTGCCGAAAACACCGGTCCGGGACGGTCGACGATGCCGGCAAAGGTCTGCATACGGCCACTGAGGGCTGCGGCCACGTGCTCGTAGGCGGCAACCCCGGCACGGCTGCCGGTATTGCCGAAGCCGGTGATATGGGCGCAGACGAGCCCGGGATGACGTTGGCGCAGGGCTGCGGGCGTAAGGTCGTACCGGGCCAGGTCCTGAGCCGAGCGACTGGTTACCAGCACGTCTGCACCGGCGCACAGCTGCTCGAAGCGTTCCCGGTCGGCGGCCACTTCGAGCGTCAGGCTGAGCATGGCTTTGCCGCGCTGCCACATGCGCCGGGCAGGCAGATCGGCGAACGGGTTTTCGTCGGGGGTCTGTACAGCCAGCACCTCAGCGCCGAAGTCGGCGAGGATCATTGTAGCCAGGCCTCCCGCGGGCCCCTGTGTCAGGTCCAGAACGCGCACGCCGGTCAGCGCGGCTTGTTGTGGTGGGGCCGCGTCTTCGTCGCTCATGCCCAGGCAGATCTCCGCAAAATCTTCGCAGCAGTTTGACGCAGCCCCGGGCGCGCGTGCAACGGGCCGTGGTTTGGCATGCCCTCGCGGTTCGGGTATACCGGACCCCGGGGAACAGGAGTCGGGCATGGCCGAAGCCGCTGAGGTGACGATACGCGAAGACGATCGCGTCTCTCTGCGTCTGCGTACAAAACTGAGCTTCGCCATGGGCGGTGCTGCCGAGGGCGCCGCCGGGGGCCGTATACTTCTGAGGAAATTACCGCAGCAACAAAGCCCGTCATCAGGAGATTCTGCATGAGCTGGCAGCCCGACGGGCGGCAGGCCCCGATGCATGACGGTTTGTCGCAGTCCCAACGCTATGCCTTCGACACCTTCGGCTACCTCGTGCTGCCGGGTGTGCTGAGCGAAGATCAGGTCGCGCGGTTGCGCGCGACGCTCGCGCAGCCCACGGAGCAGTTCGATCCGGTCGCGAAAGCGCACAATCCCTTGCACTGGGATGCCGTGTGGCGGGAGTTGCTGGACCTGCCGACCCTTGCGCCGGTGCTGGAAGCCCTGGTGGGTAATCACGCGTTCCGTCGTCGCTTCCATAACGCGAAGGGGAGAGAGCCTCACCCCACCTACCGCCTGGACCACATCAACGTGCACACTCATGTGAAGCGCGGCTTCGCCGGGGGGCAGCTGCATGGCGGCTGGGCAGACTCCGGCGGTTCCCAGTTCTTCCGCTACGAAGACGGGGAGTTCTTCAACGGCCTGGTGGCGGTATCTTTCGAGCTTTACGACACCCATGGCAACGACGGCGGCTTTGTCTGCATACCGGGGTCACATCGGAGTCAGGTGGCTTTCGACGATGCCTGGCGCGACCTGAGCAACGTGTCTGCAGACGTGGCGCCCTGGTTACGGCGCATCGCCGCCACACCGGGGGATGCCATCGTCTTCACCGAGGCGCTGACACACGGCACCCTGCCGTGGAATGTGGACGATCCGCGCCAGACGGTGTTTTACAAGTTCTCTCCCCACGGTGCAGCCTGGTCGGCAGATTTCTTCGACCCGGATGATTACCGCGCGTACGCGGACATGACGGCGCGCAAGCTGGCCGTGCTGGAGCCGCCCAACGCCCGGTATCCGGGGCGTCCCGGGGCGCCTGCTTAGCGCTTCCCCTGCACCGCCAGCTCGATGAGATAAGGCCCGGCTGTCTCGGCCGCGGTCTGTCCTGCTGTGCGCACCTCTGCCGCGCTGGTGGCGCGCATGCCGGGCACACCCATACCCCGTGCCAGGTCCACGAAGGTCAGGGTGGGATCGGCGAGGTCCATGTTGGGGTAGGGGCGATCGCTGGGGGCATCAAAGCGCGCCCGGTGCGCGTCGAGGTTGTGTTTCAGCACGCGGTATTCGCCGTTGGCGAGAATGACGAACAGGATGTTCAGGCCATGGTGGGCTGCGCTCCACAGTGCCTGGATGCTGTACATGGCCGAGCCGTCTCCGGAAATCACCACGGTACGCCGCTCGGGCGCAGCCGTGGCAACTCCGATCACGCCGGCAAGGCCGAGGCCGATGCCGCCCCCGCGCCCGCCATAGAACTGATCGGGGCCCAGGGCCGGGAATGCTGCCTCCAGTTGCGGTGACGCGGTGATGGCTTCGTCCACGATGACCGCGTTGTCGGGCACCCACGGCGCAAGCTCCAGCAGCGCCTCCAGGGGTGTCATGGGGGTGAGCCCGGCGAGCTTGTCGCGGCGTTCCGCGGCCGCCTCGCGGTCGGCGCGCTGTTGATCTTCCAGCGCAGCTTTGCGGGCTGCAGCCTGCGCGGTGAAGCCGGCCGCTTCAGTGTCTGCCAGCGCGCGCACCTGCTCGTGGATGGTGCCTAGACTCTGTGCGAGATGCCCGGCGATGCCCGTATCGATGCGATGAGCGCGCGCGAGCATGGCCGGGGTGGTTTCGATCTGCATGAACCGCGTACGTTCCGGCAACGCCGGTTGAGCGTCGTACCAGATTTCTTCCAGCGTCACGCCGCCGACGCTCAACACGAGGTCGAACTGCGCCAGCAGACCATGAAGCTGGGCTGCGTCCTGAGGCAGCCGTCCCCGATAGCCGGGGTGGTTGGGCGGCACCGGCAGCGTCGCCGGAATCAGATCCAGGTACACAGTGGCGCCGATGCTGTCCACCAGGGCCATGAGGGCCTCGGTGGCATTGAAGTACACCACGTCGTCCCCTGCCAGCACGCAGATCCGTTCGCTTTCCACGATCGCTTCGGCCACAGACTGCAGCGCCGTCGGGTTGGCGGTGGCGTCGGTGTGCAAGGTGGCGCTGCGCAGATCCTGCTCGCGGAACGCCTGGCTCACCGTCTGCTCCATGACGTTGTTCGGCAACGAGAGGAACACGGGGCCGCGCGGATGCTCGTTGGCGATCTGAAAGGCGCGGCGCATGATCGGACCGATCTCGTCAGCGCTCTGGGGCTCAGCGGCCCACTTCGTCACGGGGGCTGCCATGGCTACCAGGTCATGGCGCAGGAGCGGTTCCCGCAGGCGCATGCGGGTGTCCTGCTGACCGGCCGTGGCAATGACCGGCACGCGGGTCTTCAGGCAGAAATACAGCATGCCGATGGCGTTGCCGAGGCCGGGCGCGACGTGCACGTTTGCAATGGCGGTGCGTCCACTCGCCTGGGCGTAGCCGCCCGCAGCCCCCACGGCGACCCCTTCGTGCAGCGCGACGGTGTAGTTGATGTCCGGATTGTCCGCGAGGCTTTCCAGGAGCGGGTTTTCGGTGGTGCCGGGGTTCCCGAAAATGTGGTTGGCCTGATGCGCCAGCAGGCTGCGCATGAAAATTTCGCGTCCGCGCACCGTCGCTACTCCGCTGTGACTATCGAGCGTGATCGTAGCACGCCCGTGGCCGCGCCCGTTGTCTCAGGGGCGGAGACGAAGCACGAGGTCGTGACCGACAATGTGGCCCTGCTCGTCACGCTCGGGGTGGGCGCCCACTTTCTCGAAGCCGTGGCGCGCATAAAGCCGCTGCGCGCCGTGGTTGTTTTCCCATACGTCGATGAACAGCTGGCGGCGCGTCGCGGCCGGGTGCGCGTGGAACGCATCCAGCCCTGTCTGCAGGAGACGTGTGCCCAGCCCCTCGTTCTGATGTGTGCTCAGAATGTACAGGCGGTGGATCTGCGCGTCCGTGGCGCACACGGCGCAGGTGCTCACGCTGGCGCTGTAAGCGGGTTCCACGAGGCCGAGCTGCACGAACCCCAGCAGCCTGCCGCCGGGCTCAGGCGCGCGGGCCAGCCACACGAAACCCGTGGCGAGCCAGCGCCTGATGGCCTCGTCGGTCAACGCGACCTCGAGGTGCGCCTGCAACGCGTGCGTATTCATCTCCTCGCCATAGGCATCGGTGTACGTGCGCCGGGCAAGCGCGCCCAGCGCCGGCACGTGAGCGGGTGTGGCGGGCACGATGAGCGTTGAATTCTGCATACGCTGTCTCCTGATGCCAGGCAGTGTTGCGCAGATGCCGCGGCGTCGCCAGGGGGCTCCCGCGGCAGGCGCGTATAAATCGCTGTAAGCTTACGCACCACGTAACGCGCAGGGAGGCAGAGGGTGCCGGATCTGAACATGCAGCAGTGTGCAGCCGCGCTGGCGCCGGCAGAGGTGGCCACACGGTCCGGTCCAGGCGAACGAACTCTGCGCTCCGGAGCGAAAGAGCTGCCCGATCATTATCACGTCAGCATTGCTAATCGCCCCTACGCGGTAGCGCTGGCTGATCTTTTCCAGCGCCAGGGGCAGGCCGTGCCGCCGTCCGTGGGCGCCATGGACGGCAAAGCCTATCTGGTGACCCACGCGCTCGGCATCATTGCGGACGAGCGCGCGAGTGGCATCGAGCGGATCGGGTTTCACACGACGTTTGCGGAAGGGGGCACCATCGTCGACCTGGTGCCAGGGTCGCTGTCGAAGGAACACGCCGGTCTGGCGGTGGACGGTACCCTGGAAACGGGTCTTGGCATCGATGGTCAGGCAGCCGCGGCGCTGCCGGCGGTAGATCTCGGTGCGGACGCGGTGCAGCTGGGGCTTGGGGCCGAGGTGCGCCTGGGCGCGTCGTCGAACGTGGTCGGCAACCTCAGCCTCCGCATGGCGTTTTCCACGCCGCTCATCCAGGCGACCGGTCAGGCCTCCAACGCCGCCCGTTGGCAGGTGCGCCGCGATACCGCAGATCTCGTCGGCAACCAGGCCTTCGTGCAGACGGTGGTGGTAGACAACGACGTGCAGCAGCTCTCCTTCGAGGTGGGCGGCTACGTGGTCTTCGATCCGGGCTTTTTTTCCCGCACGGCCAGATACGAGCTGGCACCGATCGCAGTAACCGTCGATCTTTGAGCGCGTCGCCGCGCCGGTTACGCAAGCGGTGGCGCTACCGGTTACCATAGCGGTTGAAACAGGGGAGTACTCATGAGCTACGACAAACCCATTCCCGCTCGCGGGACGCACACGCAGCCGTTCTGGGACGGTGCCAAGGCCGGGCGCCTGATGTTGCCCCGCTGTCAGGATTGCAACCGCGTGCACTGGTACCCGCGTCACATCTGCCCCTTCTGCCACTCCACGAATCTGGAGTGGGTCGAAGGCAGCGGCGAGGGCACGATCCACACCTACGCGGTGCAGCATCTCGCCTTTGGCCCGTGGGCCAAGGAAGCCCCCTACGTCACCGCCTATATCGACCTCAAGGAAGGCGACCGCATGCTGACGGTGCTGCGGGGGGTGGACGCAGAGAAGCCGGAAGAGATCGAGATCGGCGCCGCTGTCCGTGTGGAGTTCGAGCAGGCGGATGACGAGACGTTCATTCCGTTCTGGCGGGTTGTGGAAGGAGAGGGCTGATATGCCGGGAGCATTGTACAAAGCGGCCGCCATCGTCGGCGCGGCGGAAGCGAACGAAATCGGTTTTCTGGATACGCCCGTCACGGCGTTGCAGCTGCATATCGAAGCCATCAAGAATCTCAGCGATCAGACCGGTATCGCCATTTCGCAGATCGACGGGGTGTTCTCCACCGGCTGGTCGTCGGAGCTGTGTGAGCATCTCGGCATTCAACCGAAGTTCATCGATACCACCGCCGTGGGTGGCTGCTCGTTCGAGATGCACGTGCATCATGCCCTGGCCGCCATTCATGCGGGCATCATCGACGTGGCGCTGATCAGCCACGGCGAAAACGGTCATTCCGCGCGGCACATCGGCGGTCGCGGCAGCGGCAACTACGGTCGTGGCGGCGGGGCCACGTCTCCGGCGACAGAGATGACCATGGCGTACGGCGTCGGCAGCGCGCCTGCCGGTTATGCGCATGCCATGGTGCGGCACATGCACCGCTACGGCACCACCCGCGAAGACTACGCCCATATTGCCAAGGTCACGCGGGACTGGGCCACCCTCAATCCGCGCGCCGCCATGTACTCGAAAGAGAAGCATCCCTTCGGTGGGCCCATCACTGTGCAGCAGGTGGAAGAATCGCGCCTCATTGCCTGGCCGTTGACCATCCTGCATTGCTGCATGGTGGCGGATCATGGCGGGGCCATCTTCGTCACCAGCCCGAAGGTGGCGGCGGGCTTGCGCACCAGGCCCGTCTGGATCGCCGGCGCCGGCGAAAGCATGGGCCACTCCAACATGCTGGAGATGGAAGATTTCACGGCGACCTCCGCCGCACGGTCGGCGGCCACCGCCTATACGATGGCCGGTCTGGGACCCGAAGACATGGAGCTGGCTTTGATCTACGACAGCTTCACCATCACCGCGGCCATCACCGCGGAGATGCTGGGCCTGGCAAAACCGGGCGAAGGCCATCTTCTCTGGAAAGACGGTCATGCAGCGCCGGGCGGCCGGCTGCCCATCAACACCAACGGCGGCGGGCTGTCGTTCAATCACAGCGGCATGTACGGCATGCCGCTGCTGATCGAAGCTTACCGGCAACTGTCCGGAACCGCCGAAGACGGCGTGCACGGTGATCCGGGCAAACAGGTAAACGCACGCACCTGCGTGGTGAACGGTACCGGCGGGTCGTTGTCCACGACCGGTACGCTCGTGCTGCTGGCCGACGACTGACAGATGGCCATCGAGATCCGCCCCGCCGAGGCTGCCGAGATGGAGCAGGTGGGGTGGATGGCTTCTTACGTCTACGGCGGCAGCTTCGGCGATGGCCCGGACAACATCACGGCGACCTCCATAAACCCGGAGTGGACGTTGTGCGCCTTCGACGGCCCGGTGCTGGCAACCTCTTACGCGTGGTTTCCATTCACCGTGCGAGCCAACGGTGCCGCGCTGGCCTTTGCGGGTGTCACGGCCGTGGGCACCTTGCCTGAGTACCGCCGCCAGGGAATTGTGCGTCGCATCGTCACCGAATCGCTGGCGCGCCAGCGCGAGCAGGGGCAGAGCCTCGCCGGGTTGTGGGCATCGCAGGCTGCCATCTACCAGCGCTACGGGTACGCACCGGCGGGTGTGATGAGGCGCTACGAGATCGACATCGTGGACGTCAACTTCAACCGGGACTGGCAGGCGGACGCCACGGTGCGGCGGGTGATGCTGCCGGACGCGCTCGATGTGGCGAAGCCGTTGTACCGTGAGTTCATCGCTCAACGCACCGGTTACCTGCACCGCTCTCAGGCGTTGTGGCGGAACAACGCGTTCCAGGAAACGGCAGCGGGTGGTCCTGTCTATCTGGCGGTGGCTGAACGCGACGGAATACCCCGCGGTTACGTGGTCTACACGCTGCGCGCCGGCAAGGTCGAGCACGCGGCACGGCAGCAGGAAATAGAGATTCGCGATCTCGTCTGGCTGGATGCGGGCGCCTACGTCGCCCTGTGGAATTTTCTTGCCGGTCACGATCTCGTGGGGCGCATCCGCTGGCCTAACGCGCCCATGGACGACCCGGCGCCGGTGGCGCTGGCGGAACCGCGTCTGCTGCACAGCCGCGACGACGAAGGGAGCTGGATCCGCATCGTCGATGTGCCGACAGCGCTGGCCGGGAGAGGTTATCCGGGAGAGGGTGCGCTCACGCTTTCGGTGGGCGGCGACGATCTGGCACCGTGGAACAACGGCACGTGGAGCGTGAGCACGGACGGCGCGGCCGTGGAGGTGCGGGAAAGCGCCGGGGATGCTGACGTGACGCTGTCCGTAACTGCGCTGTCGGCACTGTATACCGGCATGTACAGCGCGTACGAACTCCGTGGCTGGGGATTGCTTGAAGGGTCGCCGGCGGCAACAGCGCGGGCCGCCGCGCTGTTTGCCGTGCACGCCAGGCCCCATTGTCCAGACCATTACTGACCTCGATGCCGTGACCTACCCGGTTTATCTCTTCGATCTCGACGGCACGCTGTACGATCGCGATGCGCTCGTAGGCGAGCTTTTCGCTGCGCAGTTCGACGCCTTTCGGGAGGAGCTGGCGGGGGTGGATCCGCAGTGGTACGTGGCGCGCACCCTGGCGCTGGACGAGCACGGTTATTTCCCCAAAGAAGCGCTCTACGCCACGCTCGGGGGTGAGCTCGAGCTCAGCCGGTCACTGCAGCAGCGGCTCCTGGAGCATTTCTGGGACAGCTACGATGCGTTCTGCACGCTGCCGGACGATACGCGCGTTACCCTCCACGCGCTTCGCGAGCGGGGCGCGCGGATGGGCGTGGTCACCAATGGCCGCACAGAGCGCCAGCTGGCAAAGATCGATGCGCTGGGGATACGGGAGTTCTTCGATACCGTGGTCGTCTCCGAAGCCGAAGGGCTGAAAAAACCCCATCCGGCCATCTTCGCGCGGGCCCTGCAAAGGTGCGGGGCCACCGCGGCGACGACCGCGTTTGTCGGCGACCACCCCACAGCCGATATCGAGGGCGCCCGCGGGGCAGGTCTCGCGGCAATCTGGAAGCGGGTGCCTTACTGGTCCATGACCAGGGACGATGTCCGCGTGGTGGACCGCCTCGCGGACATCCTCGACTGATCAGCCCTGTTGTCAGGCCACGGTGGCGAACGTCAGCTCGCCGTCGTGCATGAAGCAGGTTTTGTCGAACAGCGACAGATCGAGCGGGTTTGGCAGACGCACGTCGACAAGCTCCGGCACGGGGCGTTGCGTGGGGTCGTAGCTGCGATGGATCTGCGACAGCAGCACCACAATCAGACCGCGTTCCCGCGCAAACTCTCGTAGCTGTGCAACCTGTGTGGCAAGGGGTGGATTGTCGCGTTTCTGGTCCAGAAGCTGCAGATAGTCCACCACCACCAGCGTGTCACGCTCTGCGTCCTGCAGCCGTGCCGCGATGTACGAAGCCGAGATGTCATCGGAGCTGTCGAGATAGAAACGCTCGGCGAAATCGGTCGGGCGCGCGCCAAGCGCGGTAAAACGTTCGACAACTTCCGTGGCGGTGGCTTCCAGCGTGAAGAACGCGCTGTGCCTGCCGCCTTTCATGGCTTCGATGGCGAGCTCCAGGCTCAGGAGCGTTTTGCCGTGGCCCGGACGGGCTCCCAGCAGCATGAGGTCACCAGCCGCCAGCTTTGCGCCGAGGTCTTTGACCGGGTGCGAAGCAGAGGCCTGACTGGCCAGCAGACTCCAGGACGTGAAGCCTTCCTCGCGCGCCACGGCGTCGAGGGCTTCGGTGTGTGTTATGCCTTGTGAGCGGGACAGAAGCCGCGCGCGGCGTTTCAGACGGTAGATGGGTGCAGACAGATTCATGCCAACCTCCTATTGCGAGCCGTGGTGGCAACCCCTCCTTATGCGTTCAGCTCGAAACAGACTGGTTAGATGTAGAGAAACTCCGCACGTTGAGTACTTTCCCGGTGGAGGGGGGAGGCACGAGTATCAGGCCAGGCAGCGAGTATGGCGCAGTCGACTGCGAGGTGGAAGATGGCTGTTGACACCTATACTATGCAATACATAGTATGCGACACACATGATGCACGACACAGCATGCGATGACCATTGACGATGCAGCCGCGGGTGCGGCCGGCGACATGGTGGACAAGCTCAATTCCGAGATCCGCCGCGGCGCCCTGGTGCTGGCCGTGCTGAGCCAGCTTCAGCGTGAGCACTACGGATATTCGCTGCGCAAAACGCTCGCGGAGCGCGGTCTCCCGGTGGAAGAAGGCACGTTGTACCCGCTGATCCGGCGCCTGGAAAAGCAGTCGTTGTTGACGAGCGAGTGGCGCGAGGAAGGCCGGCGGCGCAAGCGATTTTACAGGCTGTCGCCGCTCGGCGAGGCCGTCTATCAGCAGCTGCTGATGGATTGGCGGGCGCTCAGCGGAACCCTGGAAAACCTGACCGGTGGCGGCTCTGATGCCGTCGCCAAGGAGTGAGAAGCGTGGAGATCGTCGACAGTTACGTGAAAGAAGTGGCGCAATACCTGCCGCCGGGAGACAGAGCTGAAATTGCCGAAGATCTCTTCGAATCCCTCGCCGAAGAGGTGCAGGCTGAGGCTGAGCAGGCAGGCCGGGACGCCACGGCAGACGACGAGTACGCCGTTGTTGCGCGCTTTGGCCATCCCTACAAAGCCGCCGCGCGGTACCTGCCGCAGCGCTATCTGATTGGGCCGACGCTGTATCCCGCCTTTCTGCGCACGCTGAAGGTGGTGTGGGTGGTCGCCCTTGCCGCGCTGGTGCTGATGGCGCTGGGCGCAGCACAGGTGCAGGGCTGGACCCTGGGCCCCATGGAACTCGTCTGGACGACGGTGGAGCTGCTCTTCTGGGCCACTGCCGCTGTGCTGGGGGTGTTCGTCGCGCTGGAGGCCGGCGGTGAGCGTCTCGACTGGTACGAACGCTGGTCGCCCCGCAAGCATGGTCTCACAGCCATTGGTGTGCCCCGGGCCGGGGACGTGGCGACCAATCTGGTGACGGAGGGCATCTTCCTCCTCTGGTGGAACGATGTGGTTGTGCTCACCAACGTTCTGCCGGTTCTGGATGCCGGGCTGATGCTCGCGCCGGTATGGGATACTTACTTCTGGCCGTTGAACATCGTGTTCGGTGCCTGTTTCGCGCTGCATCTTTACGTGCTGCTAAAGGGTCTGTGGCAGTGGTCGTCGCAGGTGCTCGAGATTGTGTTGAACGCCGCCCTTCTGGGCCTGGGTGTCGTGCTGCTCGCGGCGGACGTGCTCGTGGTTGTGGCGCCCGCGGATGCGCTGAGCGGCGAGGCCCTGCGGAACGTGGACCGAATCGTGCGCGCCAGCGTGCTGGTGATCGGGGCGATCACCGTGTGGGACATGTGGCTTGGTCTGAAGGTGCTGTGGGGGAATCCGGCGGCAAGTCTGGCCGCAGCCCGGTCAGATCACCGCGGCGCCTGAGCTGCCACCAGTGCGTAGAGCGCCTGCTGTATGCGCCCGTGGGAAAACTCTCTGTCAGTGTTCGCCTGCACCGCGATTGTGAGATCGTCGACGTTCCCGGCCGCGTCGTAGTGGCGGGCGCTGGTGGAGTAACCGGGAAACCAGCCGCCGTGGCCCACGCGTTCATCGTCGACGAATAGTCCGTAGCCATAGTGATTGTTGCGGGTGGCGTCCTTGTACCCGCCCTGGCGCATGCGGCTGAAAGTTTCAGCGCTGACAATCATCCCGTTGGCTAGCTTGTGATAGAAGTCAGCCAGCGCCTGGGGCGTGGTGGTGAGTCCGCCGCCGGTCCATTCGGTGAGCGGATGCAGGCGCATGCGGCCATTCTCGATGGTTTTGCCAGCCAGGCCGCCCAGCAGGGTCAGCAGCGTGGTGTCCACGTAACCGGGACTGACGTTCGGCATGGCGTCGGACAGCGCGGGGCGTGCCTCGATGTCGTGCGGCTCGAGGATCAGCTCCCGCAGCATCTCGTAGTACGGTTGCACTGCGGCAGCTTCAAGCACCAGGCCCAGCATGAGATAGCCCGTGTCCGTGTAGGTATATGCCGTGCCTGGCTCGAAGAGGAGGCCGTTGTCTTCCACGAAGGCAATCAACTCCCGCGGGCTGTAGAGGTTGCCGCGGCTGGTGAGGCGCCGCCAGACCATGGACAGGGCAAAATCCAGATCGTCTACGTGGTCCGGCACCCCGGCGGTGTGAGTGAGGAGGTGCTCGATGGTGATGTTCTCAGCGCCTGCTATCCGGCGATACCAGCCCTGATCGCCCACGTACAGGCTGATGGGATCGGAAACCTCGATGATGTCCCGCTCCACCAGACGCATGGCGGTGGCGGCAACGAAGGTTTTGCCGGTGCTGCCTCCGGGCATGCCCATGGTGGTGTCCAGAGGGATACGCGCCTCCACATCGGACCAGCCGGTAGCGGCCTCGACGAGGGCGTCGTCGGTGCGGATGGCGGCGCGCAGTCCCGGCAGATCCAGTTCCGCGCGCAGCGTTTCGAGGGTGTCCGCCAGCTCGGTCACGGACGGTAGCGCCTGTGCCGCGGCTGCGCCTGGCAGCAACAGCAGCACAACAACGAGGGTGCGCAGAGGCGCGCTCAGCGGACGTCCTTCATGGCACGCACGTTTTCGTGCTCCTGTTTCAGCTTTTCCACCGCGTCCGCGGACAATCTACTCACGTCCATGAAGTCGGTCTGCCAGGCGTCATCCTCCGCCCAGCGTTGCGGAGACACCGCCGTGGTGGGCGCCTGGACGGCTGCCTCAAACAGCTGCAGGGCGCCACTCAGCGTGGCGCGCTGGGAGGCTTCGTCGAAAGGCTTGCCGGCGGAGTGCCCCAGCGGGAAGTTGCTCCACCAGAAGCGGGGCACGCCGGCGTGCTCCACGATGTCTCGCGCGCAGCCCATGACAACCGTTGGGATACCGTGGGTCTCGAGATGACGGGCGATCAGACTGACCGTCTGATGACACACGGGTCACGTAGGCACCAGCAGGGCGACGTCGGCGCGCAGGCGCTCGCAGTGCGCCAGCGCGTCGGGCGCATCGTTTTCCAGGGTGCGCCGCTGCGAGCGGTTTGTGGGCACACCAATGAGCTCCGGCGCCAGACCGCCGATGCGGCCGCTGTCTGCAGCCG
Organism: uncultured Pseudomonadales bacterium; assembly: GCA_964651595.1. GTDB lineage: Bacteria > Pseudomonadota > Gammaproteobacteria > Pseudomonadales > Azotimanducaceae > UBA4421. Next base: position 34,297 of record CAZYYJ010000051.1, read on the forward strand.
CCTGGAGGGCATCGACTGGCAGCCAGGTGCGCGGATCTTCGGCTTTGCAGTGCACGCGGTCGTAACCGATGTGAGAAATGCGCAGGTCCGGTGGGGGTGCCACGGGTGCGGCAAAGACCTCATAGAACTTGGCGGCTGCGTTGTATGCCGCGCCGGGACCCTGATCACCGAGCTCGGCACGGTGCGGTGCAGCGGTGGTGATGAGCGCGACGGTGCTCTCGTTCAGGGCCTTTGTCAGGGCGGTGAACGGTACGGTCTCGTTGTGCGCCCATTCGTAGGGCGCATACCCCTGAGCGCCGTAGTACGCCCGCGTGCGGGCCATGTACTCGATCATGCAGGTCTCCCGGTTCCCGCGCTCATTGTAGCCGCGGGGCCGCGGAGGAGACTAGAGACTCGCGGTGATCTCGCCGAGCTTGGCGGTGAGCAGACCGTTCTCACGGTAGTCGATGGGAATCACGACGAGGCTCGGTCCTTCTGCCTCGAAGGCGTTCTCCAACGTGCGGGCCAGCTCGCTCGAGTTCTCACAGCGGAAACCGTGCCACCCGAAACAGGCAGCCAGCCCCATCCAGTCGGGGTTGGTGAACGCGAGATCAGTATGGCGGCCGAATTCATTTTCCTGCTTCCAGGCGATGAGCCCGTATGCGTTGTCTTCCCACACCAGCATGACGATGTTCGAACCGAGGCGTTTCGCCGTCTCCATCTCCTGCACGTTCATGAGGAAACCGGCGTCGCCGCAGATGCCGAGAATACGGCGATCGGGATGAACCATGGCTGCGGCAATGGCGCCGGGCAGAGCGAAGCCCATGGAACAGAAGCCGTTGGGGATGAGGCACGTGTTGGGCTCGTGGCAGTGATAGTGTCTGGCAATCCACATTTTATGGGCGCCTACGTCCGAGAGCAGGATGTCTTCCGGGCCCATGACCTGGCGGCAGTCCCACAGCGCTTTCTGTGGACGGATGCGTCCCGGCTGGTCGTCGTCAGCGTATTCGGCGAGGTCGGCCGCCATGGCCGCGCGGGCGGCACGCTGGCCCTCCAGCTCGTAGCTGCCGGGCAACTCGCCGGTGCGCTCGTTCAGCATCCACAGAAAATGCGCGAGATCGCCTACCACTTCCACTTCGGGGTGGTAGTGCTCGTCGATTTCCGCGGGCAGGAAATCGGCGTGCAGAATGGTCTTGTCGCGGCCGGGATTCCACAGACGCGGATGGTACTCGACCATGTCGAAGCCCAGCGTGATCACGAGGTCCGCCTCGTCGATGACCAGATTCATCCGGTCTTTCGTGCCGAGGCCCACGGTATACAGGCAGTAGTCGGCGTCCATGTCCACGGCGCCCTTGGCCATGAACGTGCTGATCACGCCGATACCGGTGGCGTCGCAGAACGCGCGCAGCTGGGTGGCCGCACGACGACGGATACAGCCGTTGCCGGCAATGATCACGGGCTTGCGAGCCTGTTTCAAAAGGTCCATGGCCCGGTTGACGATCTTCTCGTCGGGCACGGGGCGCCGGTAACGGATCGGCGCCATGGGCTCGGCGCTCGCCTCCAGCTTGGCGAGATCTTCGGCAAGCTCGATGTGCACCGCACCGGGTTTTTCCCCGCGGGCGAGGCGTACGGCCTTGCGGATGATTTCCGGAATCGTGTCGGGATGCCGGACTGTCTCCGCCCACTTCGTCACGGGTTCGAACATGCCCACCACGTCCATGACCTGGTGCGACTCTTTGTGCAGACGCTGCGTGGCGCCCTGGCCTGTCAGCACCAGCATGGGGGCACGGTCCATGTTGCCGTCGGCGACGCCGGTGATGAGGTTGGTCGCGCCGGGACCCAGCGTGCCCAGGCAGCCAGCAGGATTGCCGGTGAGGCGGCCGTAGATTTCGGCCATGAAGGCGGCACCCTGCTCGTGCCGCGTGAGAATGAAACGGATCTGCTCCGAGGTTTCCAGCGACATCATGAAGTCGGCGTTTTCTTCGCCGGGCACGCCGAAAATATACTCTACGCCTTCGGCTTCCAGGCACCGCACAAATAGATCTGACGCCTTCATAGGTTGCTCCCTTTGGTTGCGCGCCTTACTGCGACCGCCCGCGCTTGCGTTGGTTCCGCCGGCCGTCTTACACGAAGTTTAGCAACAGCAGGGCGCCGCGCCCGGAAGGGTGCGGAAGGGTGCGGAAGGGGGCGGCGTGCGCCGGTTGGGAGGGAACGTCCTGCACGCCCGGGCGTGCAGGTCAGCGCGTCAGAGCGCGGCGCGGTTGCTCAGCGCGCAGCCAGGGTCTGCTCGATGGCAGCAAGCTGATCCTCGGCGAGGCGCAGGGCGTGTTCCAGCTCGGGAATTTCGTCCTTGAGCTGCGCGCGTTCTTCCGCCAGGGCCTCCAGGCGTGCGAGCAGGCGCAGGCGCTCTTCGGCGGTCAGCTCAGGCTGCAACTGTGCCGCAGTGACCCCGGCCATTTCTTCTTTGATGGTGACCAGGCGACGCTCGTGACCGCTGAGGGTCTGCGCCAGCCGGTTCACTTCGCGGCGGGCCAGAAACACCTCCCGACCGTCAGCGTGGGCCGAGGCGAACGGCTCGCGCAGGTCCTGCTGGCAGACCGTATTGAGGGCCTTGCCCGATGCGCCGAGCTGAAAGCCGTTATCGGCCGTGCAGTAACTCACGAGCCCGTCCTGGTAGCCTGCAAGGTAGGCGTTACGGTTGGGTACGATGCCGTATTCGCCGCATGCTTCCTGGTGCAGGAGGATGCGCGAGCTGGTCATGCCCAGCGAGCCGTCGCGCATACCGATGCTTTCCCAGTCGCCGGCGTGGCACTGATTTTCGGTCATGGAAGGTTTTGCGGCACAGGCGCCTAGAAGCAGGGCGGTCCCCAGCAGAATCATGCTGCGCATGACGAACCTCATGTTCTTTGTCAGACAGGCCGAGTATAGGGGGACACCGGTGTGCGCTTGGGTGACAGGTGTCACAGGGATGGCGCGCCGCTTTTGCGGCCCGCAGCGCGCGGTAGAGCGGTTACAGAGCGCGTTTGACGCTGCCCGGCATGCGTTGCGGTGACGCAAGATCCGAGATGGACCGCCGCAGCCCCACGGCTTTGTCTGCCACGCTGGCTGCCCTCACCGGGGCCGCACTGCAGTCACCGGTGTCGATGTACCCGAGGGCGGTGGCCAGGCGGGCCTCGGCCGGATCGCCGAGCTGGGCGCTGAAATCGTCTGCGACCTCGCAACCGGGCAGCTCGAACGCTTCTACAGGGCTCTCGGTGGGTACGAAACCATCGCTGTAGTCGCCGAAACCCTTCGCGTTCACGCCGCGGAACTGAATCGTAAAGTAGGTGGTGCCGCAGTTGTCGGTGGGGTAGAAGCCGTACGGTTTGCCGCAGGTGGGCTCGCCGATCAGGATCACTTCCACGTCTACGCCACGCAGTCCGTTGATGATGGCTTCGCTGGCAGAGCACGTGTCCGGGCCGCTGAGCACGAACACGCGATTCTGTGCCAGGGCCAGCGTGGGCAGGGGCTGGTTTGCCGTGAGGGTAAAGCCCTGCGTCGTAGTGTGGAACGGTGTGGGATTCAGCGTCCGGTTGGTGACCGGGTTGACCGTCGGATGCTTGTCGTTGAACTGGGTTTCGTCGAATACCTGTCCACTCACACCCGGGCCCGCGATCATGAAGGCCAGCTCGTTGGCAATGTCCAGGAAGCCACCGCCGTTGTAGCGCAGGTCCAGCACCAGCTCGGCAATGTTCTGCGCCGCCAGGTTTTCGATTTCTTCCACGAGGCGCGCTTCGGCGGTGGCGATGTGTGTGTTGAAGAGCATGTAGCCCACCGGTCCGCCCGGCGTGTCGATGACCGTGCTGGCGGGCACCGGATCTTCCGTGATGGCGGCGGACACCAGGGTGACGGTTCGCGCGTTGCTGCCGTCCAGATCCGTGAAGACGAAACTGTGCGACTCACCGTCGTTGTCCGGAAACAGGCCGGCGTTCAAGGTGTCGATGTTGGCGGCGGAGGTGGCATTGGCAGCCGCGCCGTCGATGCTCTGCACAGCCAGGCCGCGTACGACGCCTTCCGCATCGGCCGGCGATCCGGCGACGACAAAGGCAACGTAGATTTCGCGGGCAGCCCCGCTGCCGGAAATCTCGAACTCTATGCCGTAGCCCGATGACACACCGGACTGGGACAGTTGCACCCAGGCTTCCGTATCGAAGGTGAAGTGAAACTGATCTTTGGGGGCTCCGGTCGGCGAGTTTTCGAACGTGCGCAGCAGATCGAAATAGGCCAGCGTACCGAAAGCCGCCGGGTCTTCGTACCCGGACCAACAGCTTCCGCATTTGAAGTCATATAAGCAG